>DATKQB010000053.1:0-111437 GCA_035523795.1 Verrucomicrobiia bacterium
TTTCATGTTTCGCGTGGTCACGATCGAGCGCGAGTATGGATGTGGGGCCGGAGCCATCGGGGCACAACTTGCTGAACGATTGAAGTGGAAAGCCTGGGATCACCTGCTCACCGAAGAAATTGCGCGCACCGCAAAAGTAGATCCTTCTGCCGTGAAGCGCTGTGATGAGCGCATGGACAGCCCCTTCCATCGTTTCGCAAAAACTTTCTGGCGTGGCAGTTATGAGCGCAGTGCAGCTCTCGGCGGCCAAATCTTCGACACCGACCGCATGATGGCCATGATGCAGGACATCATGAATCGCATCGCCCAGGAAGGGGATGCGGTGATCATCGGTCGCGGCGGACCTTATTTATTGCGGAATAATCCTGACGCCTTCCATGTTTTTCTTTATGCGCCGCGGTCGGAAAAAATTCGTCGCACCATCGCTGACGGCCATTCGCCGGAGGAAGCCGAGCAGATGGTGGATTCGGTCGATCGCGAGCGCGCGGCCTACGTCAAGCACTACTTCAATGCGGATTGGCCCACACGCTCGCTGTATCACTTAATGATCAACACCGCGGTTGGCAACGAACCCGTAATCCAGACGATTCTCGATACCATGCGATTGGTCGAAGGCCGGCCCAAGGCAACCGACTACGAAACTCCGAAAGCCCCTGCCTCAACTCACTGATTGAAGGGCGGCAACGCTGCAGGCTTGCAGATCCTCACGGGAGTGTGGAGTGCCCACTCCCAGCTCGAGCCATCGCATTTTGTGGTCTGCCCGAATGCGGCGGAGCAGGGCAGCAATCTTGCGCGCATGCATCGGGACGCGGGCCCAGCGATCCGAGGGCACGGCGCTCAACATTTGAATCCATACGCTCCCGAATCAATTCCCGAATCATCCCAATGAATTTGGGGTGCACTCCCACGGTTTTCGCGCGCGCCATCGGCAAGTTCAGTTCCCGGCAAAGAGCACGGGCTTCAATATCCAGGTCGTAGAGCACCTCCATGTGGTCAGAGACAAAGCTGATCGGCGCGAGCACTACGGCGCTGGCAAGGTTACGCGACGTCACCTCACGGAGATAATCGAGAATGTCGGGCTCGAGCCATGGCTGACCCGGAGGCCCGCTGCGGCTCTGATAGACCAGCGCATCATTCGCGGTTCCAAGTCGCGCTGAGACAAGCTTTCGCACTTCCTCCAACTGTTTTACGTAATCGCAGGTGCTGGCCATCGAGACGGGAACGCTGTGCGCGGTGTAGACGACCTGAATATTTTCTCGCGCATACTCGGGAACCTCTGCCAACGCCTCCCGCAGCCGCTCCTCCGTCGCTTCGATGAAACCCGGATGGTTGAAGAATGCCCGCAGCTTATCGACCTCCGGTGCGCCCTCGCCGATTTCTTTCTGCGCGCGCGCAATGTCTTCCCGATATTGGCGGCATCCGGAATATGAGCTGTAGGCAGAGGTTACAAACGCCAGAGCGCGACGGATCCCGGCCCGTTGCATCTGGTGCAGGGTGTCAGCCAGCATCGGCCGCCAGTTGCGATTTCCCCAATAGACAGGCAGTTTGGGCCCATGCTGCTCCAATTCATGCTTGAGTGCTGAGATGAGTTCGCGAGTCTGCTGATTGATCGGACTCTTGCCTTCGAAATGATAGTAGTGCTCAGCAACCGCAAGCATGCGCTCGCGAGGGACGTTCCGTCCGCGCAGAACATTTTCGAGGAAAGGAATCACATCCTCGCGGGATTCCGGGCCGCCGAAGGATACAACCAGGATCGCATCGAAATTCATGGTTTGCCTTAGGCCCTATCAGAACCGGCTCATCGGGCGGTGAAATCGCAACATTCTTTTGCACAGATCAAACGATCAGTAACAAATGTAACGTCCTTCAAGTGAATCCGAGCCCTAGTAGTAGTAAAAGATGTCCTGTATTCTGAAACCCCATCATTACTTGCCATGCCAGTGTCGCACAATCTTGGAGGGTTCGTATGCTTCGAACGAATCAGGACCTACAGCTCTCTGCCCGCCAAACCGGCCCGCGCGGCATTCTGTCTGTTCTGATAGCGGCGCTGCTCGCCGCAGCGTCCTCTGCGTCATTCGCGCAAGTGGATCGCGCCGCCCTCACCGGCACGGTGGCTGATTCCTCGGGCCGCGTTCTGCCTCAGACAACCGTAATCGCCGTTCAGAGCGGCACTGGACTCCGCCGTCAAACTGTCTCCTCGGGAGCTGGAGTCTATGACGTCCCCGCCCTCCCGGTCGGAGTCTATACGATCACCTTTGAGCACGAAGGATTTAAGTCGCTCACCTTTGTCGGCGTGGAAGAAGTCGTGGGCCGCACGCGCACGCTCAATGTGACTCTGCCAGTTTCCGGCCGCGACGAACGCATCGAAGTGTCCGCCAGTTCGGCCTTGGTGGACCGCAACACCAGCGCGGTAACAGGTTTGATCGAAAGAGAGCAGGCGGATGAATTGCCGCTGAACGGCCGTAATTGGGCCTCGCTGACGGCTTTTGTCCCCGGCGCCATTGACACTGGCGGAAGCAACCAGCGGACGATTCGGTTTGCCGGACGCGGCCTCGACGACAGCAATTGGACCTACGATGGCGTGGACGCAACCAACATCGTGAATCAGACGCAGCGCCCCTGGGTGCGACTCGCGATTCCGCTGGACGCGATTCAGGAGTTCCGCGTCGATACGTTAATGGCCTCCGCCGAAGAAGGAGCTACCGGCGGACCGCAACTGGACGTCACCTCCCCTTCCGGGACGAACCGCATACACGGGCGCCTTTTCGAGTTCCTGCGCAACGACGTTTTTGACGCCCCCGTACCGGAATGGGCCTCCAACGGCGAAAAGCAGCAGCCGCTTCGTCTGAATCAGTTCGGCGGAGCGCTGGGCGGCCCGATCAAGCGCAACAGAACATTCTTCTTCGTCGCTTCGGAGGCGTACAGGCAACGTTGGGGCTATCCGGTGAGCGGCGACGTGCCGAGCGCGGCGCTTATTGCAACCGTCCCCACCTCATCGCCGATCTACCCAATCATCACCTCCTATCCTGGAGTGGGTCCAAGGACAATTCTGACGCCTTGGACACCAATTACCGACCCGAACGACCCGAACTACGCGGACTATGACCTGCTGACCTGCTCATGCACTCAGACGGTTAACGAGAATTCGGCGATGGTGCGCCTTGATCAGCATTTCTCGGCAAACACCACGGGTTTCATGCGATTCAATTACGACCGGTCAGTGAATACGCAGCCGGTTTCGGCCTCTGCAACTGACTTGCAGCAGAGGGTCTCCGCGCCGGTCAATGGCGCCCTTGAGTTGCTGCACATCTTCAGTCCGAACCTGGTGAATGAGGCCAAGTTTGGATTTAATCGTTCTACTTCCAACACTTACAATACCGGCGCAAACGGTACCATTTACCAGATTGCGATTGCCAACGGTCCTGGGCCAGGATTTGTCTCTCAGAATTACAATGAAAACAGCATCTACGTGGGCAACACGTTCTCCGGAATCGACAACCTCACCTGGATTCGAGGCCGGCATACCTTCAAGTTCGGAGCGGAAATCCGCCGCGTTCAATTGAATCAGGAATCCGGGGAACACGGAAAAGTTACATTTTCTACGGCGGAGGCGCTGGCCTCGAATCTGATCACAAGAGCCAGTTTGTCAGGAGCGTTGCCGGTCAATCACCTGCGCAAGAATGACTATTATGGCTACGCGCAAGATGAGTACAAGTTCAGCCCCAACCTCACGCTCAACCTGGGCGTACGCTACACCATCTTTGATCTCTTTCACGAGGAGAACGGGCTGGCCAACCCGTTCGATTTCTCCACTTGCGGCCCGCAGGGATTCTGCGGCGTAGGCGCCAGTTTCGGTCACCAGAACTACGGCGATGTCGACCCCCGCATCGCCTTTGCCTGGTCGCCCTCGAGTGCAGGCCCGACGGTAATTCGCGGCGGATTGGGCATCTACCACGAAGACGGACAGCTGGACGACCAGAATCTTCCCGCCAAGAACGAAGTGCCTTCCTATTTAGTGAAAAGCAGTTCGACCCTGCAACTCACGTATCCAGTTGGCCCGTACTTCACATCCGGAACTCTTTCACCGAACGCCGAACAACGGAACCGCAAGGACTCTTATGTTGAGCAGTGGACCCTCTCGCTACAGCGCGAGTTGCCTGCGAACTTCGTAGGCACTGTCGCCTACCTGGGAAGTCACGGCGTGCATCTGCTGGAGACGAGCGTGGTGAACCTGATCAATCCGGCGACGGGGGTTGCGCAATATGCTGTGTATGGATTTTCTTCCCCTGCCATCCCCTGGCGCGGCTCGATCGGCATGAGCTCTTATAACGGTCTCTCCCTAGCGTTACGGCGTTCGTTCACTCATGGCCTACTGGTGACGGCAAATTACATGTGGTCCCACGAGATCGATAACGGCTCCAACGGCAGCGGCGATGGCGACGAAATCAATCCCCAGAATGCGATGTGCCAAGCCTGTGAAACCGCCAGCGGTACCTGGGACGCCACGCATGTGGTCAATGGCAATGCGGTTTATGAGCTGCCCTTCGGC
Organism: Verrucomicrobiia bacterium; assembly: GCA_035523795.1. GTDB lineage: Bacteria > Acidobacteriota > Terriglobia > Terriglobales > Acidobacteriaceae > Sulfotelmatobacter. Next base: position 4,550 of record DATKQB010000053.1, read on the forward strand.
AAAGGCAAGTCACTGCTGAATAACGGAGGGATTGCAGGCGCGATCGCGGGCAACTGGCAGTTGACGACGACAGCGCTGGCTCGCACAGGCTTCCCGGTGAACGTGCTGATGCCCAGCAGCGCCACCGCGGTGGATGGATCCTCCGGCACGTTGCGTCCTAATCTGGCTACGGGGGTCTCCGTCATTCCGCCCGGGGGAAGAAGCGTAGCGGAGTGGATCAATCCCGCCGCGTTTGCCGCCCCCACGACTAATGCAGCCGGCGACTACGAGTTCGGCACTGCTCCGCGCGACTTCATTCGCGGACCGGGTACCTGGCAGATCGATCTCGGCCTCCAAAAACAGATCCCGCTTACGGAGCGTGCGAGTCTCGAATTTCGCTCCGAGTTCTTTAACATCTTCAATCATCCTCAATTGGGTCCGCCCCAGTCCACTTTCAACCCGTCGAACACCACCGGATTCGGTAGCATCACGACTACCGTCAATACGACGACGCCGATTAGCCCTGTCGGAGCGGGTACGCCGCGTGAAATGCAGTTCGCGCTCCGGCTTACGTTCTGAAATGATGAGGTTGAATAGCATTTCGGCGTGCGAGCCGACACGGCGAAGGATCTTGGTGGTCGGGGTCTTGCGGAAAAGTGGTGCGCCCGGAGAGATTCGAACTCCCGGCCTGTTGCTCCGGAGGCAACCGCTCTATCCAGCTGAGCTACGGGCGCACACAATCTAATGACAACAGTTTACACGTGAGCGCCGGAGCGCTCAATCGCGCTGCGCAATCGGAATAGAGTTTTGAGGTTTGTGATTACCAGCGATCCTGCCGCCGGCCGCGATCTCCGCGTCCACCGCGATCTCCGCGGTCGCGTCCGCCGCCATAGCCGCCGCCTCCTCCGCGTTCGGCCTTCGGTCGGGCTTCGTTCACGTTGATCGTGCGTCCGCCGATCTGCGTTCCATTCAAGGCGGTGATGGCTTTCTCTCCATCTTCGTTGCTGGCCATTTCAACGAAGCCGAACCCGCGCGAACGCCCCGTATCGCGGTCGGTCATGATGCTTACGCGGTCCACTTGTCCGAACGCTTCGAAGGCCTGCCGCAACTCATCTTCACTGGTGTTGAAGCTGAGATTCCCCACGAAAATATTCTTCACGCGTTTGCCCCTGCATTGAGCTGTCGAAGTGCGAGCTCAATTCGGCGGACAAGCAGGGCCGGACGGGCCGTCCTGAAAATCGAAACCGGAGCTGGCGAACAGTCAAATGCGGCGAGAAGTATAGCAGGTTTGTATTAAATCGCTTGTCAAATTGCTTTCCGCTCCATGTCCTCGCAGTGGCTTGGCCGTCAGACCAATCAGCACTCATCCACTCTCCAGTACCCTTCGAGGTGGAATCCCATCTGCAACAGCCGATTCTTGGGATCGTGATGCTTGCCACATCCCGGACAAATCAAATATCGGCTCCAAGTTGTTCCCTGGCGATCATAGTTTTCAGCCACGGCAAACGTTGTGCCGCAACTGCACGGAACCAGAAACATGCGGAGGGAAATCTTCGCTGCAGCTTTCTTCTCCGACTTAGTTTGCATTTTTCACGACTCTTCCACGGCCGCTAGCGCGCTTCTCTTGCGCTTGTTGGCTTGCAGAACTTTCTTGCGCAGGCGCAGCCATTTTGGCGTAACTTCGACGAATTCATCGTCGGCGATGAACTCAATCGCCTGCTCGAGATTTAAAGCGCGGAACGGAACTAATCGAATAGCCTCATCCGCAGTTGACGCACGCATGTTGGTGAGTTTCTTCTCGCGAACGGCGTTTACGTCGAGATCGTTGTCCTTTGCATTCTCGCCGATGATCATTCCTTCATAAAGATCGACGCCGGGCCCGACGAACAGTTCGCCGCGCTCCTGCAATCCCCACAGAGCATACGCAGTGGAGACTCCGGAGCGATCGGCAATCAATGCGCCGGTCAGCCGATGCGGGATTTCGCCTTGCCATTCCGTATATCCGTCGAAAAGCGAATTCATGACGATCGTTCCACGCGTGTCGGTGAGCAGTTGACTGCGCAGGCCTATGAGCCCGCGGCTGGGGACCCGAAACTCAATCCGCACGCGGCCGAAGCCGTGATTGTGCATGTCGGTGACTTCACCCTTGCGCGAACCGAGTTGCTCCATCACCACGCCAACGAATTCTTCCGGGACATCGATTGTGAGATGTTCCACCGGTTCCATCAGCTTGCCATCGATTCGTTTGGTAACGATTTCCGGCTTGCCAACCATCAATTCGTAACCTTCGCGCCGCATCATTTCGATCAGAATGGAAAGCTGCAATTCACCGCGTCCGAGGACTTTGAACGAATCCGTCGATCCGGTGTCCTCTACTCGCAATGACACATTGGTCAGCAATTCTTTTTCCAGCCGCTCGCGGAGATTGCGCGAGGTGACGTAAGTGCCGTCCTTTCCCGAGAATGGTGACGTGTTCACAGTGAACAGCATCGCGATGGTTGGCTCGTCGATGGCGATGGGCGGCAGCGGCATAGGATTCTCGGCATCGGTAATGGTTTCACCGATAGTGATTCCTTCCACACCCGCGACTGCAACGATGTCCCCCAATTCGGTTTCGGTGATGTCGGTACGCTTGAGTCCGGAGAAAGAAAATAGCTTCGTGATCTTGGTTTTATGCAGCGATCCGTCAAGCTTGGCGATCGCGACTTCCTCTCCCGTAAACATTTTGCCGTTGAAAACGCGCGCGATGGCGAGCCGGCCGAGATAATCGCTGTAATCAAGATTCGCGACGAGGATCTGCAACGGTCCGGCCACATCGCCCTTCGGTGGAGGAATGGTTTTCAGAATGGCATCGAACAGCGGACGTAGATTCTCGCCGGGGCTGTCGATAGCGGTCGTTGCCGTGCCTATCTTTGCGTTGGTGTAGAGCACGGGAAAGTCGAGTTGCTCTTCCTTCGCGTCCAGATCGATAAACAAATCGTAGATCTCGTTCAGCACTTCTTGCGGGCGCGCGTCGGAACGGTCGATTTTGTTAATCACGATGATCGGCGGCAGCTTGGCTTCGAGCGCTTTGCCGAGGACGTAGCGCGTCTGCGGCAGTGGACCTTCGCTGGCATCGACCAGCAGCATGACACCGTCGACCATTTTGAGCGCGCGCTCGACCTCGCCGCCGAAGTCGCTGTGACCGGGCGTGTCGACGATGTTGATCTTCACGTCGTGATAAAAAATCGCAGTGTTCTTGGCCAGAATCGTGATGCCGCGCTCGCGCTCCAGTTCGTTCGAATCCATCACCCGCTCGACGTGATGTTCGTTGGAGCGGAACGTACCGCTCTGGTTGAGCATGGCGTCGACCAGCGTAGTCTTGCCGTGGTCGACGTGCGCAATGATCGCGATGTTGCGAATGCCTGAACTCAAAAGAGGTCCTTCCTTATTATTTTTGCCCTGTTATCACTTTACTATGACGAAATTAAATTACGAAGGGCACGAGGAGGGAGGGATGGAGGCATCCCTCCTATTAGGCAGCACTTTCAATCAGTTCGCTGCCCACTTCGGCGCTTCCTTCCGCTTTCACGCGCAGCCGGTACCACAGCACAATCGCCACGAGCGAGAACAGAAAGATGATCGTCGATACCGCATTGATCTCCGGGGTGATGCCGCGTCGCAGCCGTCCCCAGATTTCTAGCGGCAGCGTGTTGTCGCGTCCGATCAGAAAGAAGCTCACCGCAATTTCATCCATCGAGAGCGTGAAAATCAGCAACGCCGCGCCAATGATGGGCAGCCTCAAGTTCGGTACGGTTACTCGCCAGAATGTCTGCCAATAATTCGCTCCGAGATCGAGCGACGCTTCCTCCTGGGCCCGATCCAGCTTCTGGAGGCCCGCGAAAACTTCCGTCGTTGCCACGGAGATGAGCGCAGTGCCGTGCCCCAGCATGATTGTTACCAGGCTGAGCCTGACAGCCGCCAAATCAAACAGCATCAACAACGAGAGCCCTGTGATAACGCCCGGCAATATCAGCGGGAGCAACACCAGGCGGCGGAAGACCGCTTTGCCCGGAAATTGAGCGCGATCCAGCGCCAATGCTGCAGGAATACCGAACGCGAGCGAGATGCCCATCGCAGCGAACGCCACTTCCAAACTGTTGAGCACCGAATCCCAGATGGGACTATCGCTAAAGAGCGTTCTGTACCAGCCGAAAGTCAGATTGTGCGGCGGAAATCCGCCGACACCCTCCCCATTAAACGAATAAAGAATGAGAATTGCAATGGGAAGATAAAGAAACGCGAACACTACTAACACATGCGCCAGAAGCCAGTTTGAGCGACTGCCCTTCGCCTGATCGCTCATGAGAAGCTCCATTTCTTCTCCAGTCGCTCGGAGAAGAAAAGCAGACTGATTACGATCGCCAGCATCCCGAGTGAAATGGCGGCGCCCAGCGGCCAGTTGTAGGCGGCGCCAAACAGGCTCACCACAATATTCGAGATCATGATGCCGCTCGGACCGCCTAGCAACAGGGGTGCGAGAAAATCTCCCAGGCTCAAGACGAACGCAAAGGTTGCTCCCGCCACCACTCCGGGCAGGGAAAGCGGAAATACAATCTTCCAGAAAGTCTGCGCTGGGCTTGCGCCTAAATCGTGAGAGGCTTCGATCAGATTGCGCGGGACATGTTCCAGTGCGGCATAAACGGGCAAAAAGGTGAATGGCGTATAGATATGTGTCAATGTAAGAACCACAGCAAACGGGCTGTATAGCAGAAAGTCCAGTGGATGGCTCGTCAGATGAACGTACTGCAGTAGCGTGTTCAGCACTCCATCGGAGCCAAGGATGGTCTTCCAGGCATAGGCTCGCACCAGATAGCTCACCCAGAGCGGAATAATCACCAACTGGTAGAGAATCTCCTTCTTCCGTCCGGCGTAGAACGAAAGAAAATACGCCATGGGATAACCCAGACTCAGGGAAAACAGTGTTACGCGTACCGCAATCCACATCGAACGGAGCAACGTCTCCCAATAGACTCCTTTTGTTAACAACTCTTTGTAATTGTCGATATTCCAGGAATGAACAATGGTCTGCGACGGTGAAACCGCCCAGAAGCTGTAGCAAAGCATCAGAAAGTAGGGAAGCAGCAGAAAGATGCTAACCCATATCAGCGGGGGCGCCGTCACAACAAATTTGTAAGCACGGGAAAACATCAGCTTCTTTCTGGAGATTCGCGTACAGGGATCGCCTGCTCGGGAGAAAACGCCAGTTCCAATTCTGAAGTCTTAGAATCCGCGCTTTGTGTTCGCGCTGTCAGAACGAGTCCGTTGCTACATTCCACGCGAATCAGTTCTGTCGCTCCATGAAATGCCCGCTGCAGAAGATGCCCGCGCACCCGGACTTCGCTCGGCGGAGAATCTACACCGCCGATTCGAATGTTCTCGGGGCGCAGGGAAAACAGAGCAGGCCCATTAGGAAGCGACGTGGGCCATGAAAGCGTCCCGCATCGCACGATGCCGTCACGGACATCTCCCTTCAGCAGGTTGGTATAGCCGATGAATTGCGCAACGTAAGCTGTCGCGGGATGGCTATAAATTCGACGCGGCGTCGCTACTTGTTCGAGTTCTCCCGATCGCAAAAGTGCGATACGGTCCGACATGACCATCGCCTCCTCCTGATCGTGGGTCACGAAGAGAAATGCGATACCAACTTCTCTTTGCAGCGATTTCAACTCGACCTGCATCTGGCGGCGCAAGTTGGCGTCCAGCGCCGAAAGCGGCTCATCGAGCAGCAGCAATTCCGGGCGGTTAACTAGCGCCCGTGCCAGCGCTACCCGCTGCTGCTGACCTCCGCTGATCTTCGATGGCTTCTTAGTTGCGTGAGCCGTCATCTTCACTTTATCCAGCGCCTCAGCTACGCGTTGCTGGATCTCCTGCGGTGGCCGTTTGGCAACACGTAGCCCATAAGCCACATTCTCCTCAACCGTCAAATGAGGAAACAGAGCATAGTTTTGAAAAACCGTGTTGACTCGGCGTCGATATGGCGACTGCGAATCTAAGCGTTCCTTCCCCATCCATAGTTCGCCGGAGGTTGCTGATTCAAATCCCGCGACAATGCGCAACAGCGTTGTTTTTCCCGATCCACTCTCGCCTAGAATGGTGAGGAATTCTCCTTCCGCAACGTTGAGCGAGATATCGCGCAGCACGAGATTTCGACCGAAACTTTTCGCCACGTTGCGAATCCGAAGCAGCGTCGGTTTCGTAATTGCCGATTCCGGCGTTGCCGCCTCCGTCGTGGTCGCTGATGAGGGATTCATGGGTAGATTCGCGAAGAACTGAGACGGTTACTGCGCTGCTTTCACTTCGTTCCAGATTTCGGTGTATTTCTGCCGCCGCGGGACGTTCTGCCAAAAGTAGAGCCTCTTCTGATAGTTGTCGACATCATCGAGGTGAAGGGCCCTCGCTTCATCTGCCGTCATAAACTGAGCTGCCTGCGGGTTTGCCGGCACATAGTGGGTGATGTCAGTTACTTCCTTCTGCGTTTTGGCTTCGATCATGTAATCGAGAAACTTGTACGCCAGATCTTTGTTGTCGCTGGCCGCGGTGATCATCAAGTGGTCGATCCAGCCCGTAGTATTTTCCTTTGGAATGATCTCGCCAACGGGGAAGTTTGCTTTTTTCAATTCGGCTGTATTGAGCGGCCAACCCATGGCAATCACGATTTCGTGATTCTCAAAAAGATTGGTGAGTTCGCCGCCCGTTGCCCACATCTTGCGCACATTCGGTTTCAGCTCGAGCAATTTCTTTTTGACAGCGTCCAGTTGCGCGTCAGATAGGTTGTAAAGTTGCGAAGGATCCGGCTTGTCGTAGCCCAAAACCTGCGCTGCCATATAGACGGTCGAGAGATCATCCCACACTGCGACCTTGCCCTTGTATTTCGGATCCCAGAATACGTTCCACGAATCAGGCGGCTGCGAGAACACCGTGGTGTCGTAAATGATCGGATCGGGACCCCACATGAACGGTACGCCATAAACATGTCCATTCATGCGCACCAGGGGCAGGGAAGTGAGCTGCGGGGAAAGCTGGCTATAGATAGGAATCTTCGACAAATCGAGCGGAGCCGCTAGTCCCGCGGCCGCGATCGAAGTCGCGACGTCACTCGAAGGTGAGATGACATCGTAATTTCCTGCGCTGCCCCCTCGCAGTTTCGCCATGAGTTCGTCGCTGGACCCCATGTATGAGGCGGATATCTTGCAGTGATTCTGATCCTCAAATGCCTTTACAAATGATGGATCGGCATAACCTTCCCATACCAGCAGATTCAGCGCGGGCGTTTTCTTCGAACAGGAGGCGCAAAGAAGAATCGCTATGGACACCGCAGCAAGGCGCGCGTAATTGCGCAGCTTCATTTCTCCTCCAAATCGATTTCGCATCCAGCTCCCCGTCAAAATGTCGGCGGTGTATTCACCCACAGCAGCCATGTCTCTTTGCGCCCGGGATTGCGCCAGCGATGCGGCGTGGCGCTCTCAAAATAAAAACTGTCGCCAGGCCTCAAACAATACTCCTGCCCATCGACCGCAATTTCCAAGTCACCGCGCAGCACATAGATGAACTCCTCACCCTCGTGAGTGTAAGCATCCCCGCTGCCAGCGTCAGGGGAGATACGGAATAAATGCGGCTCCATCACCGTATTGCCCCACGCCAGCAGTTCCATGCGCACTCCCTCGCCAGCCTCGAGGATTTTCCTTTCTGCCGGACGAACTCGGCGGGTGCTCGCGTCCGAAGCATCGAAGAAATCGAGAATGTTGGTTTTATAAAACCGAGCCAGCTTGCGCAGGGTTCCCACCGAACCGCTCATCTGCGAGCGCTCGAGAGCGCTCAGGAATCCCACAGAGATGCCCACTGCCTGCGATACCTGTGCAAGAGAGAGTGCGCGGCGTTCTCGCAATTGCCGCAAGTGCGCGCCGATAGCGCCCGCATTCCCATTGCCCGCACCCCGTACCTTTCCTTCTCTCTTGAGCAGTTGAACGATGGCGGCGGCATTTAATCCGCGCACTTTTCGCAAGAAACGCGCCCGCTTAAGAAGTTTGATATCTTCGGCCGTGTAAAGGCGATATTTGCTCTTCGTGCGTTGCGGACGCGCCAGCCCCAGACTTTCCCACGAACGGATGACGGAAGGCGACACGCCGACCTTGCGCGCAACATCTCCGATCTTGAAATAAACGTGGCTGCTCCCCGTGTTCATTTCGGCGTGTCCCACATTCGCCATTTAGCTCTGCCCACCCGCCAGAAAGAAAAGCGCCACACGCGCAGCAATCTCAATTTCAAACGCTGCGTTTTTCTCCTTGACAGTTACTGTCGCAGTTCTCTAACCTTGCGGGATTATAGCAAGGTTCAGTCCTTATTCAAGCTGTGGTTTTGGGCGGCCGTTTTCAAACGAAAACCTAAGTTTTTCCCAGGATGTCTGGAGGTTCCATGTCATTTCGAGCCCGCTGGACCGCTTTCGGACTGGTTGTTGCACTGTGCCTCCTGCTGCCGATATTTCTTGCAGCCCAAGGCGCCTCCGGTCGCGTAATCGGACGAGTTTCTGACCCCTCAGGCGCGGTACTTAACGGCGTGAGGATCACGCTGACCAATCAGGCGACTGGGGTCAGCCGCGAGGCAACTACCAACGAAAGCGGCGATTATTCTTTCGTGAACGTCGCGCCCGCGACCTATCAGGCGAGCTTTCAACTCCAGGGCTTCAAGAAGAACGTACAAAAAGGAATTACGGTTGATGTGAATCAGGTCGTCACGCTGAACTCCACATTGCAGATCGGCGGCACGCAAGAGGTTGTCGATGTCACCTCGGAAGCTCCTCAGGTCGATACGACCAGTACGCAACTCGGTGCTGTGATCAACGACCGCTCGGTCAACGAGTTGCCGCTGAACTCCCGCGACACCTATCAGTTCTTGCAACTTCAGCCCGGCGTGCAGGCGCAGTTGGGCAACGGCAACGGAAGCCTTTTCTACGGCTCGCAGGATACCGGCTCGGTCTCAGTGAATGGCGGACGTACCCGCGCCAATAATTTCAGCGTGAACGGCGGAGATGCCAACGATCAGTTCGTAAACCTGCCGACGGTTCAGCCCACCCCTGATAGTGTCGAGGAGTTCCGCGTCCTCACGAATACTTTCGACGCCGAATATGGACGCAATTCCGGTTCGGTGGTCAACGTGATCACCAAATCTGGCACGAACGGTCTGCACGGGGATATCTACGAGTACTTCCGCAATACTGTCTTGGATGCGAAGAATTTCTTCGACGTGAACGGCCGCCCCCAATGGAATCAGAACCAGTACGGTGGAACGCTCGGCGGTCCCATTATCAAGGATCGCACCTTTTATTTTGTCTCGTATGAAGGGCGCCGCGTTCGCGAAGGGATCACCGGACAAGCAGTGAATGTGCCAACGACGGCGCAGCGAACTGGAGATTTTTCCTCTCTTGGAGGGTTCGCGGGCGGAATTTCGAACACGTTTGTCGCTCAAGCATTAGATGGGCGAGCGGGATGCGATTCAGCTCTTGGTTTGCCTTCCGGTGGTATTGCCAGCCTGCCGGTCGATCCAAATACAGGTGTGGTCGACTGGTCGACGGTGTTTCCTACCGGCATGATTCCTGCCGCGTGCCAGGACCCTGTTGCATCCAGCCTGATGGGCTACATTCCAACTTCGTCCGTAACCGTTCCCGTCAGCACGGATAACGAAGATCAGTTCACGGTTCGTTTCGATCACAAGATCAATGACCACCAGAACTTTACCGCTTATTACTACTTCAACGATCTGCGCCAGCTTCAGCCGTTCAATCAGTTTGAACAGGCGGGAGCCAATGTTCCTGGATTCGGCAATTTCAACAACAATCGCTTCCAACAGTGGAACCTTACGCATGACTGGACGATTAATAATTCCGTCGTTAATGAAGCGCACTTTACTTACATGCGCGAAGGCCAGCTCGGCTTTTTGAAGCCACAAACGACCGGCGCAGTTACTTCGTTTTGTAACAGTACCGCGGCTGCTTATTGCTTTACTGGCATGTCCGACTCGAGCGCAATCAATTCACTGATAGCAAGCTCTGGAATTCCCACCGGGAAAGCCGGCATCACTCCCGGCCTCCCAACCAGCCTGACCGGAGTTCCATTCGTCAGTATCGGAGGCGGCGCGATCCTCGGTAACAACTCCGAAGGCATTCTGCCGCAAGTGGGCAACAGCTTTCAGTGGTCTGACGAGTTGACTTGGGTGAAAGGCACGCACACCATCAAGTTTGGTGTTGATCTTCGCCGCCAGCGCTTTGACCAGTACTACTACTATGACATCAATGGATCTTTCGGCATTGACAGCTCCGGACCAAACGCTATCATCCCCGGCGATGGGGACAACTACGCCGGATTTCTTCTCGGTTTGGTTGATACTTACGGACAGGGCTCAGGTCAGCGCGAAGATGTTCGCGCTACTTCGGTGTATCCCTTTGTACAAGATAGTTGGAAGATCAAACCGAATCTGACACTGAATTACGGGCTACGCTGGGAGCTGGACACACCGCCCACCGATATCGCGGGCCACGTGGAGACCTTCCGGCCCGGACAAAACTCAACTGTCTACCCGTGCGGATTGTCCGCACTTAGTCAAAGTTATTTCGGCGTGAGCAGCAGCGATTGCAATGCCGTGGGAGTGACACCGACTGGCTTGGTTGTTCCCGGCGACAAAGGCATCCCGGCAGGCATGACGAGTACGTACTACAAGGCCTTTGCGCCGCGTATTGGAATTGCCTACAGCCCGGGCAACTCGGGTAAGACTAGCATTCGTGCAGGCTGGGGTCTTTTCTACAATCCGATCGAAGAACTCGTGTTGGCCCAATTCGGAGCTGAGCCACCATTCGGGGGCAGTTCCTACATCTACGACACGTTCTTCAACACGCCTTTCGTTTATCAGGCTGGCGGTGCCATTGCACCCAACCCATTCGACGGAATTCTGACGCCCACCAAGGGCCAGCCGGTCGACTACTCGTTGTTCCGTCCGCTGCTGCTCTACGGAGAATTTCAGCCGCATCTGCGCACGCAGTACACGGCGCAATACAACCTGACCGTCCAACACGAATTCGCCAAGGACTTGATGCTGCAGGTTGGTTATGTCGGATCGCAGGGACACCGTTTGCTTGCATCGCATGACATCAATCCGTCCAATCCGCAGACCTGTCTCGATATCGCAAGCATCGCTTCGATGAATGCCGCAAACGTCACATCCTACGGAAGCCAGTACAGTTGCGGCCCCACGGTCGAGGATTCGCAGTGGAGTGTCACCATCCCTACCGGATTCCAATTCCACATGCCCAACGGCACGATTCTCCCGGGCACCGGTCAGCAGATCAATCTCGTCGGACTGCGGCCATATTCATCGCCAAATTGCAATTCGTCGCTGCCGGCCTTGACCCTGAATACTGGATGCCCGGTGGATGGTATTCCTATCTTCTCCAGCATCTTTGCCGAAGACACCATCGCCAGTTCCAGTTACAACGCGCTCGAAGCCATGCTCGAAAAACGCTTCTCGCATGGTCTTCAGTTCCAGGCTTCTTATACTTTCAGCAAATCCATCGACGACGGCTCTACCTTTGAAGAAACGCTCGATCCGTTTAATTACGCCCGCAGCCGCGCGTTATCGCTGTTCAATTCCGCGCAGCGCTTCGTCATCAGCTATGACTGGGAGTTGCCGATTCGCAAATATCAAGGCTTCAAAGAAAAACTGTTCGATGATTGGGCGGTTTCCGGTATTACCCAATTCCAGAGCGGATTTCCTATTCGCCTGAATACGGAAGATGATACCGAACTCATCGCCAGCCAATTCTTCCTGGGTACGGAAGCGCCTAGTCTGGTGCAACCGTTCCAGAAGCTGAATCCAAAGACCAACGGGGGCTTCTGGTTTGACCCCAATGATTTCGCGACTGCGGCATCTCCGAATGCAAGTGGACTTACCGGCCCGCCACTCGGCCAATTCAACAACGGCACGCAGCGCTCGATTTGCTGCGGACCGGGCCTCAACGAATGGGATTTCGCAGTGCACAAGAAAATTTCTCTCACCGAGGACAAGTATTTCCAGTTCAGGGCTGAGCTATTCAACATTTTTAACAAGACCAACTTCTACAACCCAGACGGCAATTTCAGCGATGGTCCAACCGAATTTGGAAAGGTCACCGAGGCGCAGGATCCCCGTCTGGTGCAGTTCGCTTTGAAGTTCTACTTTTAACTAGGCCGGAAGGCGCATCTGTCGCGCTCCTGAAGCAGTCAGAGGCGTAAACTGAGAGCGTCTTACAACGTTGTTTAAGCATGTTCTACAACCCGGGCGGTTCCATCCGTTCGGGCAATCTAATGGCCCAGCGGTAATCCAAATCCGTGGGCTTGAGCATCCCGGAGTAATTCGATGTACCCCGATCTACAGAAAGAACTCTCGACCTTCGAGCGCCGCACGCCGAAATCGGCTGAAGCGCACAAGAAAAATCTGAAGCGCATTCCCCTCGGTGTCGCCAGCAACTACCGCGCTTATGATCCATGGCCCATTTTCGTGAAAGAGGCCAGCGGTAGCAAGTTTCGCGACCTCGACGGCAACGAATATATCGATCACAACCTAACGTTCGGTGCGTTGATGGCGGGACATTGCCATCCGGCGGTGATGAAGGCTGTCGAAAAGCGTCTGTCCACCGGAACCATGTTCGGCATGCCGCACGACATGGAATGGGAATTAGCTGAAGAAATTTGCAACCGCTTTCCCGTGGAAATGTGCCGCTTCGGCAACAGCGGAACGGAAGCCACCATGCATGCCGTGCGCCTTTCCCGCGCCGCTACGGGACGCGACAAGATCGTGAAGTTCGAAGGCGCATATCACGGACTTCATGACAGCGCGCTGGTAAGCGTTAAGCCGCATGCTCCCGATTATGGAGACATCAATGCGCCGACATCGGTCACTGGCGGTTTGGGCGTTCCCAAGGCTTCTCTCGATAATGTCAAGATTGCGACGTTCAACAATCTCGACACCGTCGAGCGTCGCTTCAAGGAGAATCCCGGCCAGATCGCGGCCATCATTCTTGAGCCGATCCTGATGAATGTCGGTCTCTGTATGCCACGCCCCGGCTTCCTGAAAGGCTTGCGCGATATTTGCGACAAGAACGGCGCCCTACTGATCTTCGACGAAGTGAAAACTGGAGCGAAGCTATGCTGGGGAGGTGCCAGCGAGTATTTCGGCGTCGCGCCCGACATGATTTGCCTCGCAAAATCCATTGGCGGTGGTCTGCCGCTAGCGGCATTCGGCACGCACAAATCTGTCATGGATCTGATCAGCCAGCACAAGGTTTTTCATGGCGGAACCTACAACACGAACCCGGTTTCCATGACTGCTGGTCTTGCCACTTTCCGTGAAGTCCTGACGCGCGACAATTACACGCATGTAGGGAAGCTGAGCAAGAAACTTGCCGACGGATATCGCAAGATCATCGCCAAAGTTGGTCTGCAAGGATACATCGCCCAGGCTGGAGCCAACGGCGCGCTCATGCTTTATCCCAAGGAGATCGTCAACTATCGCGACTGGGAAACCATTGACATCGATTTGTGGCGCCATTACTGGTTCGGCATGGTCAATCGTGGCGTCATGGCGCAGCCTTACTGGTGGGATGAGCAATGGACGATTTCGGTCCAGCACACTGAGGCTGACATCGACAAGCACATCGCTGCGTTCGACGACATTGCTGCCTCGCTGGCGAAAGCCCAGCAGGAGCGTGGCGCCGCCGAACCGGCCGGAGTTGCACACTAGAAAAAGAGGCTAGGGACCAGGGTCAAACGCTAGGCTACTTGCCGGCAACGTGGCCCCTAGCCTCTAGTTCCCAACTTCCGAAGAATCTTGTCTACCGCCGCACAATCCGACGCTCAGCCGCACCTGATCCGCGCTCTCGGGCGCCGCGATCTCGTGCTGCTGTTCGTCGTTGCGGTTTTCAATCTGAATGTCGTTCCATCGATCGCCGCCAATGGCGGAGTGACCGTCTGGCTTTGGATCATCTCTTTGCTTCTTTTCTTCTGGCCGCAAGGAATTGCTGTCATCGAGTTGGCGCACCGTTATCCCGGTGAAGGCGGCGTGTATCTCTGGGCCAAGGAAGTCTTTGGCGATTTCCACGGATTCCTCTCTGGTTGGTGCTACTGGACCAACAACATGCTTTACGTGCCGACGGTCATGCTGTATTTCGTCGGCGTATCCGTCTACGCGCTAGGGCCCGGCCATCAGGGGCTGGCCGACAATAAAATTTTCGCCGCGACCGCATCTCTTACCTTGCTTGCCTTGCTCACCTATCTGAATATTCGCGGCTTGGGTGTAGGGAAGTGGGTGAACAACCTCGGCGCAATCGGAACTTTTGTCGCTGCGGCCGTCTTGATCGGCTTGGGAGTGGTTATCTGGCATCGCTTCGGAACCACGCTCGTCGCTGCCGATTTCAAAATTCCTGCCAATCCCAAGTTCGTCCTGAATTCGTTCGGAGTGATTTGCTTCGGTCTGGTGGGACTTGAACTTGCCTCGGTGATGGGCGATGAGATTCAGGACCCACGCCGCACCTTGCCGGGCGCGGTAGCTCTTGGCGGAGTTCTTTCCGGTGCACTGTACATCGGCGCCACCTTGACTCTGCTGGTTGCCATCGGCAAAGACGTGAATGTGCTGCAGGGAATTGTGCAGGCCCTGACACATATGGCCGCTCGCATTGGAATCGGCTGGATCACAATTCCCTTCGCGCTGCTGCTCAGTTTTTCGATCGCCGGCATCGGCTCCGCGTGGATGGGTGGTTCCGCTCGCATCCCATTCGTCGCCGGACTCGATTCCTACATGCCCTCGTGGCTGGGTAAGATTCATCCGCGCTATGCCACTCCCCATGCGGCTCTGATTCTGCAGGGAATCGTCTCGGCGGTTCTGGTGATTCTTAATTTTGCGGGCGCTGGAGTGCAAGAAACGTTTCAGAAGCTGCTGTCTCTTGCGGTCGTACTTCAGTTAGTACCATTTCTTTACATGTTCGGTGCGCTTATCAAGTTCGCAGTAACAGAAGCCACGCCGCAGGGCCAGTATGGGAAAAGCACCATGCTGCTTGCAGGAACCGGCGGACTGCTCACGACCATTCTCGGCATTGCGCTTGTATTTTTCCCGGCGCAACAAATCACATCGCTATTGCGATACGAAATCTGGATGTTTGGCGGCACGCTATTTTTCATCGGCCTCGCTGCCTTTTTCTTCTTCGTTTACGGCCGCAGAAAAGCTCCGAAGGAGCGATATACCTTAGCCCAGGACGTAAGCCCGGGGTTGTCTAAATAGACGGGAACGAGTCCCGCAGGGACGGCAATTTAGCATCCGCAAGAAAGGCGAGATGTGTTTCACAGGAGGGCCACCATGCCCAGCGGAGTTCAGACAGACGTGAAGACCTACCAAATGTTCATCAATGGCGAATGGGTCGCAAGCCAATCGTCAAAGACTTTCCCGGTTTACGATCCATCCACAGAAGAAGTCATCGCCCAAGTTCCCGACGCGAGTACCGAAGATGTCAATCGTGCCGTCGTCGCGGGAAAAGCTGCATTCGAGGAAGGTCCATGGTCCACCACTACCGCGCAGGAGCGCGGACGCGTCCTCTTCCGTCTTGCTGACAAGGTTCGCCAGGACCTGCCTGCGCTCGCCGAACTCGAATGCCGCAATACTGGGAAGCCCATCGTCGAAGCGGAATACGACCTGAACGATGTCGCTACCTGCTTCGAGTACTATGGCGGCCTGGCGACAAAAATTATCGGCCAGGTAAATCCCGTCCCGGACAATGCCATGTCACTCTCACTCAAAGAGCCAGTCGGCGTTGCCGGTCAGATCATTCCCTGGAATTACCCCCTCTTAATGGCAGCGTGGAAGCTGGCGCCGGCGATTGCGGCCGGCTGTACGTGTGTACTCAAACCCGCCGAGCAAACCCCACTGACCGTGCTAGAACTCGCTAAGCATTTCGCGGACTGTGGCCTCCCCGCGGGCGTCGTCAATATCGTTACCGGTTTCGGCGAAACCTGCGGCGCTCCGATCGTCCAGCATCCGGACGTCAACAAGATCGCATTCACCGGCAGTGCTGCGGTGGGCAAGATCATCGTTAAGCAAGCCGCCGATACCGTGAAGCGCGTCACCCTTGAACTCGGCGGAAAATCGCCCAACATCTTTTTCGCCGATGCCGATTTCGAAGCGGCCATCGATGGCGCACTCTTTGGAGTGTTCATCAATCAGGGTGAAGTCTGCTCCGCTGGCAGCCGCATCCTTGTGCAGAAATCGATCTACAAAAACTTCGTTGATGCTATGACGGAAAAAGCGAAAAGAATCAAACTGGGCCCTCCGCTCGAACGCGAAACCAAGATGGGTCCACTTGTCAGCAAAGAGCAGTACGATCGAGTCAACGAATATCTCGCTCTCGGCAAGAAAGAAGCGAAGCTTGCTTCAGGTGGTGGTCGTCCGGAGAAGTTCGCGAGGGGTTATTACGTCCAGCCCACTATCTTTTATGATGTCGACAACAGCGCCCGCATTGCCCGCGAAGAAATTTTTGGTCCGGTGGCGGCCGTTATTCCTTTCGACGACGAAAAGGACGCGCTCCGCATCGCTAACGATTCTCCCTACGGTTTAGCTGCTGCTGTGTGGACGCGTGACATTTTCAAGGCCATGCGTGCAGTCAAAGCGCTGCGCGCTGGAATCGTCTGGGTGAATCACATGCAGCCGACCTACGTTGAAGCTCCCTGGGGAGGCTTCAAGCAGTCCGGTTTTGGCCGCGAACTCGGCCCCTGGGGCATCGAAGAATATCTCGAGACCAAGCAGGTGCATATCAATCTGAACGAAGCGCCCATCGGCTGGTACTGAGCAGTCCCGAGCCGTGAGTTGCGAGCGAGAAGCAAAGAGAACTACCTATGTCCAATATTCAACTTAGAACCGAAATACCCGGGCCTCGCTCGCGTGAGTTAATGCGACGCCGTAATGCAGCCGTCCCGCAGGCTGCTTTCCATGCGACTCCGGTTTTTGTCGATAAAGCCGAAGGTGCGGTCATCGAAGATGTCGACGGCAACCGCTTCATCGACTTCGCCGGCGGCATCGGATGCGTGAACACTGGCCATCGCGCCGCCTCTGTCACAGACGCAATTCGCCGCCAGTTGGACCGTTTTCTTCACACCAGCTTCAATGTATTGCCGTATGAAAGCTATATTGCGCTGGCCGAACGGCTCAACGCCATCACTCCGGGAAAATTCGCCAAGAAAACCATTTTCGTGAACACTGGCGCCGAAGCCGTGGAGAATGCGATAAAACTCGCCCGTTTCTATACCAAGCGTCCTTCCGTTCTCTGCTTTGAAGATGCATTTCACGGACGAACCTACATGGCAATGGCCGTTACCAGCAAGACGCATCCTTACAAGGCGGGCTTCGAGCCGTTTCCAGCCGAAATCCATCGCATCCCATACGCGTACTGTTATCGCTGCTCCTATTCGCTGAGTTATCCCAGCTGTGAAGTGCACTGCGCGCGCCATATCGAAGACACATTCAAGCGCGTGGTAGCGGCAGAATCCGTAGCTGCGGTGATCGTCGAACCCATTCTTGGCGAAGGCGGTTTCGTGACTCCGCCAGCCGAGTTTTATTCGATACTCGCCGAGATTTGCCGCAAGCACGGTATTCTGCTCATCGCCGACGAAGTACAAACCGGATTCGCTCGTACAGGCGCAACTTTCGCTTGTGAACGTTTCGGCATCGAGCCGGATGTGATCGCCATGGCGAAATCCCTCAGCGGCGGCTTGCCTCTAGCCGCAGTGACCGGACGCGCCGAAATTATGGACGCTCCCGGAGTTGGCCAGCTCGGCGGCACTTTTGCGGGCAACCCCCTGGCCTGCGAGGCAGCCCTGGCCGTGCTCGATTTAATCGAAAAAGAAAATCTCAATGCTCGCGCGAACCATCTGGGAGAGATCTTCCGCAAGCGTGCTACCGACTGGCAGCGGCGTTGGGAAATCGTGGGCGAAGTTCGTGGCCTGGGCGCCATGCAGGCGCTTGAATTAGTCCGCTCCCGCGTCACGCGCCAGCCCGCAGACACCGAAACCAAAGAACTCTCGCAATTCTGTTACGAGCACGGACTGATCACCATCACCGCTGGCTCCTATGGCAACGTGATTCGGCTGCTTATGCCAATCGTCATCACCGATTCGCAGATGAATGAGGCCCTTGACGTTCTCGAATCTGCGCTGGCCTCGGCTGCGGCCAAGTCCTCGGCGAAGTCTGAGGCCAGTTGTCAGCCCTCGGCCGTGAGTTCATAATTTTTGTAATTGTTCGTTTTCCGCAGAAGTCTTCTGGACCAAGAGGCACCCATGAGCGTAGCTGCACCTCCTATCACTCGGCTTACGAATTACATCAACGGAGACTGGGTCGAATCGCGTGCCTCGGAATGGCGCGATGTTGTGAATCCCGCCACCGGCGAAGCCCTGGCCAGCGTTCCGTTGGGCGATGCTGGCGAAGTAAACGCCGCCGTTAAGGCCGCCGCGGCGGCATTTCCCGAATGGCGTCGCACTCCACCGGAAGACCGCATCCAGCCCCTGTTTAAGCTCAAGATGCTGCTCGAAGAGCACGTTGACGCAATCGCCCGCACCATCACGCTGGAAAACGGCAAAACGTTTGCCGAGGCCAAAGCCGAAATGCGCCGCGCCATCGAAAACGTCGAGGTTGCCTGCGGCATTCCCATGATGATGCAAGGCTACAATCTCGAAGATGTGGCCCGCGGCATCGATGAGATGATGATCCGGCAGCCGCTCGGCGTGGTCGCCGCCATCGTCCCCTTCAACTTTCCGGGCATGATCGCTTTCTGGTATCTGCCCTACGCTATAGCTACCGGCAATACTTTCATCCTGAAGCCGAGCGAGCGTGTGCCTCTTACCATGCGCTACATCTATGACCTGCTCGGAAAAACCGGGCTGCCCAAGGGTGTAGTGAATTTGGTGAATGGAGGCAAGCCCACTGTTGACGCGCTGATTGATCACCCCAAAGTTCGCGCCATCAGTTTTGTCGGATCAACCCCTGTCGCCCGTTACATCTACGCGCGTTCCGCCGAGCAAGGGAAGCGTTGTCAGTGCCAGGGAGGTGCGAAAAATCACGTCATCGTCCTTCCTGACGCCGATATGCCCATGGCGACGCAAATCATCTCCGACAGCGCGTTCGGTTGCGCGGGTCAGCGGTGCCTCGCAGTTTCTGTAGCGGTCACGATTGGAGAAGCGCAGAAGACGTTTCGCGATTCCATCGCCGATGCTGCATCCAAATTGAAAGTCGGCAATGGCCTCGAAGATGGTGTGCAGATGGGACCGGTGATTACGCCCCAGAGTAAAGAGCGCGTCGAGCATCTCATCGGCGTAGGCGAGAAACAGGGAGCAAAAGTTCTGCTCGACGGGCGCCAAGCAAAAGTTCCGAAACACGAATCGGGAAATTTTGTGAAGCCAACGATTCTCGATGATGTGCCGGCGACCAGCGAAATTACTGACACGGAAATTTTCGGTCCCGTGCTGAGTCTCGTGCACGCCGACAATCTTGATCAGGCGTTGAACTTTCTGGAACGCAGCGCCTACGGCAACCAGGCGTCTTTATTCACTTCGAGCGGATCGGCTGCACGACGTTTTCGTTACGACGCTCCTGCAGGAAATATCGGCATCAACATCGGAGTAGCCGCCCCCATGGCCTATTTCCCATTCAGCGGATGGAAGAATAGTTTCTTCGGCGATCTTCACGGCCAGGGCCGCGACTCGATTGAGTTCTACACCGATAAGAAAGTGGTTGTTGAACGCTGGGCGAAAGAGCACAGCCGGAAATTCTGAATTGGTAATTGGGTAATTTTGTAAGCGGCAATTTGAAACCTCGGTATCTTTCGGTTATCAATTACCAAATTACAAATTACCCATTACCAAATTATCCGGTACAACCTCGCATTCTAAAATTGAGGACGCTATGACTACTACTCTTGCTACTCCCGCAATGACCGGCCAGGAAATGGTGAACCTCACCAGGAAGCACACTCTTTTCGAATGGTCCGCCCAATCGAAAGTCGATCCCATTCCCGTCGCCAAGGCGAAGGGGATTTACTTCTGGACTCCGGAAGGCAAGCGCTTCATCGACTTTAACAGCCAACTCATGTCCGTCAACATCGGCCACGGCGACGAGCGCGTCATCAACGCGATCAAAGAACAGGCAGAGACACTCTGCTACGCCAATCCCTTCATGGCGCACGAACCGCGCGCGCGCCTTGGTGCAAAACTCGCTGAAATTACTCCCGGCGACATCGACACTTTCTTTTTCACCAACGGCGGCGCCGAAGCCAATGAGAACGCCATCAAACTTGCCCGCTTCTTCACTGGTCGTCACAAGATCATCGCACGTTACCGTTCGTATCACGGGGCGACCGCGGGCAGCATTTCTCTCACTGGTGATCCACGCCGCTGGCCCGCCGAGCCCGGCATTCCGGGCGTAGTTCGCGTTCTCGACCCATATCACGGCATTGAGCGCGGATGGGACTCGTCCGAAGCTTCGCTCGCCATGATCGAAGAAACCATCCAGCTCGAAGGCCCGCACACTATTGCTGCCTTCATCCTCGAAACCGTGACCGGAACGAACGGCATTCTGATTCCTCCCGACGGATACTTGCAGGGCGTCCGCAAGCTTTGCGACAAGTACGGCATCGTCATGATCGCTGACGAAGTCATGGCCGGCTTCGGTCGCACGGGAGAGTGGTTCGCCATCGATCACTGGAAAGTTGTTCCCGACCTTATCTGTATGGCAAAAGGATTAACTTCAAGCTATTTGCCCTTGGGCGCGGTCGGCATGCGGCATCACATCGCCCAGCATTTCCAGGACAAGGTCTTTTATGGCGGTCTGACTTACAATTCCCACCCCATGGGATGCGCTGCCGCACTCGCCACGATCCGCGTCTACGAAGAAGACGAATTAATCGACAACACCAAGAAAATGGGCGCAATCCTGAAGCAACTCGGCGCCGAAATGCAGGCGAAACACCCTTCCGTCGGCGCCGTGCGTTCCATCGGACTGTTCGGAATTTTCGAGCTGGTCCGTAGTCGCAAAACCATGCAGCCTCTGGCGCCTTTCAACGGAGCTTCCGAAGAAATGACTGCGTTGGGCAAGTTCTTCCGCGAACAAGGTCTCTACACGCTCGTTCGCTGGAACACTTTCTTCACTAATCCACCGCTCTGCATCAGCGAGCAACAGCTTCGCGAAGCATTCGCCATCATCGACAAAGGTCTGGAGATCACGGATCGCGCCGTAAAGGATTGAAGTTGCTACCCGCACGGCCTCAGTCTCTTTTTGGGACAACTAATTTTGGCAGTGTGATCTCTATCACAGACTAACTCCGCTCATGGCATAATGCTGGACACTTTGTTGTCCAGCCATGCGTAAAGTTGAATTTAAGGGATGGATCGAGTCTGAACGGTTGAGTGCTGCCGCAGCCCGCTATGCTTTTGCGGTAGTGGTTGTGGCCTTGGCCACCACACTTCGCTTTGGTTTCCAACTCCTGGGGCCGCTCCATACGACTTTCCTGCTGTTCTACCCGGCAGTAGTTTTGGTAGCGTTGTGGGCGGGATTTTGGCCAGGAGTTTTGGCCACTGTGCTGTCCGCGATTTCGGGTGCGTACTTTTTTATTGAACCCAGATACTCCCTCGTCATCCGCTCGACCGGGGATGTGGTTGCTCCTGCTCTCTTTGCCGTGGTGGGCCTCTGTCTCGCGTTCCTGAGCAGTAGTCGCACTCATGCGTTGCGGGCCTTGCAAGAACGCGAGAAGCACCTGCGGGGCCTCTTCCATCATCAGATTGTGGGCATGGTCATCACTTCACCAGACAAGCGCTGGATCGATATGAACGATACCTGGTGCAGCATGATTGGTTATTCACGGCACGAGCTGGCAGCAATGGACTGCGCCCGCCTCACGCATCCGGATGACCTGGCTGATGAAATAGAACGATTCAATCGCGTAGTCTCTGGCGAACTCAATGAATACACGCTGGAGAAGCGCTTTATCCGCAAAGATGGGTCGACTCTTTATTGCGAAGTTTCTATTGGTGTTGTCCGCAAATCTGACGGCACTATCGACCGCTTATTTGGCATGGCCATCGATATCAGCGAGCACAAGCTCGCCCAAGAAGCTCTGGTAGCGAGCGAAAAACGCGAACGTGCCCGGGTTGCCGAGCTTGAGACGATCCTTGATACTCTTCCGATCTCGGTTCTGATCTCGCACGACCCGCAATGCCGGGAAATGACCGCCAACCGTGCAGCGAGAGAATTCCTGGGATTATCCGCTAACGGCAATGCCTCGCTCTCTGCTCCTTCTGAGCAAAGGCCTCGGCACCGTTTCGTGGACGATGCGGGCGAAATCCCAGCTGATCAGTTGCCCATGCAACGTGCTGCTGCCACTGGCCTTCCGGTCCGCGATTTCGCAAGCAGAATGGTCCTGCCAGACGGAACCGAGCGTTATGAACTGAGCAACGCTACCCCCTTGCTGGATGAAAACAATATGGTGAAGGGCGTAGTAGGAGCAGCCGTGGACATCACCGAACGCATGCGGGCCGAGTCGGCTTTGCGCCAGAGCGAAGAACGCATGCGGCTTGCTCAGCAGATCGCTTGCATCGGCACTTTTGAAAGAAATCTTGTCACCGGAGAGAGTCGATGGACGCCGGAGATGGAACACATGTACGGCTTGCGCCCCGGCGAGTTCCCCAGAACCCTCGAAGAGTTCGTGAATCTCATTCAGGCTGATGACCGTCAGCATATTTCGCAATTAATTCAACGTTCGATAGCGTCGGGCGAAGCGAGCGGCGAATGGCGGGTGATTTGGCCCGATGGCTCGGTCCACTGGATTACTGGCCGTTGGCGAGTATGGAAGGATGATCAGGGAGCGCCCATTCGCTTGGTCGGCATTGACTATGAAATTACCGAGGCCAAGCAGGCGGAGGAGGCTCTACGAAAGAGCGAAGAACATTTTCGTCTTCTCGTAGAGCAGGCATCTGATGGCATCTTCGTCAGCGATGCCGAAGGCAGATACGTCGATGTGAATTCTGCTGGAGCCGAGATGCTCGGCTATTCTCGTGAGGAGCTTCTGCAGCTGAAGATCGCCGACATCGTCGCCCCTGACGAAATCGTCAGAGTTCCGGCGGAGCTCGCCAGGTCTGCGACCTGCGGCGTTGTCATCGCTGAATGGAAGTTCGTTCGTAAGGATGGGACCTCTTTCCCCGGGGAAGTCGCCAGCAGAAAACTGCCCGATGGCCGCTTGCAGGCTTTTCTGCGCGACATTACTCAACGCAAACTCGCCGAAGAGGAAATTCGTAGGAATGAAGAACGCTTCCGCGTTTCGCTCAAGGATTCTCCCATCACCGTTTTCAATCAGGATCAAGAGCTGCGCTATACCTGGCTTTACAATCCTCGCCTCCACTGGCAGGAATCGATCGTCGGGAAGACTGACGAAGAAATCCTCGGACTGAAGACCGCCGCTCATCTGCACGAGATCAAACAGCGGGTTCTTGACACTGCTGCGCCCATTCGTGAAGAGCTTGTTATTCCCTATGAGGGCGCCAGCCACGCCTTCGACGTCACGATCGAACCTCTTTTCGACGCCGATCACACCGTCATTGGAATTACCGGAGCCTTAATGGATATCGCGCGCCTGCGCGAACTGGCGGACAGCCTGCAGACCGCGAAAGAAATTCTCGTTCAGGAAAAGTCATACCTCGAGACTGAAATCCAGGAGCAGCTTGGCTTTGAACAGATCATCGGCCAAAGCGGCGGTCTCCGTGAGGTACTCAAGCAGGCCAGAGTCGTCGCTCCCACAGACTCGACCGTTCTGCTCCTCGGTGAAACCGGAACTGGCAAGGAATTAGTGGCCCGCTCCATCCATGCGCTGAGTGCGCGGAATAACAACAATTTTATCAAGCTCAATTGTGCTGCTGTTCCCACCGGGTTGCTCGAAAGTGAGTTGTTTGGTCACGAGAAAGGAGCCTTCACGGGAGCAGTGAATCAGAAGGCCGGGCGGCTCGAACTGGCGGACAAGGGCACGCTCTTTCTCGACGAAATTGGCGAGCTTCCTCCCGAACTGCAACCCAAGCTCTTGCGGGTCTTGCAGGATCGCGAGTTCGAAAGGCTAGGCGGTGTCCGTACCATCAAAGTGGATGTGCGCATTATCGCGGCCACGAACCGCGATCTACAGAAAGATATTGCCGAGAAGAAATTCCGCGAAGACCTTTTTTATCGGCTGAATGTCTTTCCCGTTCAGCTTCCTCCGCTGCGCGACCGCCGTGGCGACATTCCCGCGCTGGTTCGACATTTTGTCAAGAAGCACGCCTCAAGGATGGGCAGGAAGATTGAGACCATTCCCGGTGAAACCATGGACTTGCTTCAAAGCTGCAGTTGGCCGGGCAATATTCGGGAACTCGAAAACGTCATCGAACGCATGGTGATACTCAGCAAGGAATCAGTCCTTGCCGAACCGCCGGCCGAACTCGAAGGATCGCAAGAGCTTCCTTTTGACAGTCTCAGCGAAATGGAGCGCGAGCATATCATTCGCATTTTGCGGGAAACCAAGGGTGTTCTGTCGGGCGATGAAGGTGCTGCCAGCCGTCTCGGCGTCAAGCGCACCACTCTGCAATCCATGCTGAAGCGCTTCGGAATCCAGCCGCGCGACTTTAAGCGTGGCGCGGGTCTCGATTCCTAAATAATGCAGTGCCTTTCTGGTTTGTCGATGAACTACTTCTGAGATTACTTCGCCAAGCGATTGTATTTCTTCAACACTTCCCGCAGACGATCGTGCGGCAGCGCTATGACCGTGTGATTGTCGATCCCCGTCATCGTCTCCGCCGCCACCATCGCATTTACCACTGCTTCTTCTGTCGCCTGCACCGTCGCGAGAAAGATCGGATCAAGGGAGTCGTTCGGCAGCATGGTGAGTTGATGCAGTCCTTTCGATCCAACCGCTCCCGGATTGGCTGTCGAAAACGCAATGAAAATGTCCCCTGATCCATCGCCTGAGTAGCTGCCATCCCGTCCCAGGCCAAGCGATACTCGTCGTGCCACTCGCTTTAATTGCGTCGGAATCAAAGGCGCATCCGTCGCTACCACAACGATGATTGACCCAGTGTCACTCCCATAAGCCGGATGCTCCGGAATCTCCTTTCCCACCGGCACTCCGGCAATCCGCAGCTGATCGCGCCGTCCGTAGTTGCATTGCACCAGAACCCCGATCGTATAGCCCCCATCTTTTGCATGCAGCACTCGCGAACTAGTCCCGGTTCCTCCTTTGAACTCGTTGCAGATCATGCCCGTCCCGCCGCCCACGTTTCCTTCCTCGACTGGTCCAGAGTGCGCCGTGTCCAGCGCGTGCCATGCATCTTCGGGCTTTACGTGAAATCCGTTGATGTCGTTAAGCCAGCCATCCCAGGTCTCCGCCACTACCGGAAGCGACCACCAATAACCTTCCATGTCGGCGGAGCCGTGCTTGACCTTCCAGGCAATCACGGCGTCGCGCACCACTCCAACGCTGTGCGTATTGGTAATCATCACCGGGCCATCGAGAAATCCCGAGTCCCCGACCCAGGTCGTGCCGGTCATCTCCCCGTTGCCATTCAGTGTGAACCAGGCGGCAAAGACGGCGTCGTTGTCTTTTCCGCGAGGACGGATGGCTGTCACCCCTGTGCGCACTGGCCCCTGGCCGACCACCAGCTTTCCTTCGCCCGAAATCAGCGTGCTTTGTCCGACTTCCACCCCGGCTACATCTGTGATCGCGTTGTTCGTTCCAGGATTTCCATCGAACGGCACACCCAGATCTCTCGCTCGCGGTTTGGTTTGCGCAGCGAGCAACGAGGCGAAGACGAAACTCCCGATCACGAAAACGGTTGAAACCGAAATCAACTTTTGGCTTATCCTCGGCATGGGTCCTCCGGAAAGCAGGCAGTATACAGGATCGAACCTTCCGCTTTTCTTCCCATTCGGCAGCAAATCTCGGTAGCCATTTTGCATCCAACCGCCGGTTGCTATTCACGGGTTACAATCGCAAGCGGGGCAACTGAGGAGAAAGCAATGGACGGTTGGAAGAAGGCTTTAGTGCTGGGAACGATTGGGGCCGCAGGCCTGCTGTTTATGAAGAAGCGCTATCCGGCTGGCGTGCTCGCCAGCGGCGTGGGGCTCGCTCTACTGGCTTCGGAATACCCCGATAAGTTTGAGAAGGTGCGCCGCTCGCTTCCCGAATATTTCGATCGCGGCATGCGCATCATGGAAATGGCAAGCCGCGCTGGGCGTCAAATCACCTCGGGCGCGCAAGAGAGCGCCGCCGATCTGTGGGAGGAATTCACGCGCGCCTAATTCTGCGGCCGCGGATGAAACTGCATCAGGCTTGAGGGACTCTCTTCAATCGATTCCGAGTTGTTTTCTTGCCTCCGGGCTGAGACGTTCGGGAGTCCAGGGCGGAGTCCACACCACGTTCACCGCGGCATTGCGAATCCCAGGTAGTTGTTCCAGACGTGACTTTACCTGCGCGCTGATGTTTACATGTTCCGGGCAGCCCTGTGCGGTCAGCGTCATCTCCACCGTGACGTCCTGCTTATCGTCCGGAACAGATGTGAAGTTCACGCCATAGATCAGGCCCAGATCCACGATGTTCACCGGTATTTCCGGATCGTAACAACTCTTCAGCGCGCTCAACACGTCCTGTTCGCTGACCGGCATGGTTCCACTCCTTCTTTCAGTCTAATTCATCCGCTCGCTGCATCCGCCGGCCTAAACCATTTCTGTGCCCCACAAATCGTGCAGATGCACGATTCCTTCGAGTTTGCCGTCGGCATCGACCACCATCAACGACGTGATTTTTTTCTCTTCCATCATTGCTAGCGCCGTTGCCGCGAACTCTTCCGCCACAATTGTTTTTGGATTCCGCGTCATCGCTTCGCTCGCCGTCAAGTCCATCACATCTTTTCCGCGCTTCTCGAGCAGCCTGCGCAAGTCTCCGTCGCTAATAATCCCCACCAGTTTCTTCCCATCGACCACCGCTGTCACGCCCAGCTTTTTGCGTGACATTTCATAGATCACATCCGGCATTTTCGTGGAGGGAGACACGCATGGCAGCGCCTCGCCCGTGTGCATCAATGATTCAACTCGCGCTAGGCGCTTGCCCAGCTTTCCGCCCGGATGCAGATTCGCAAAATCTTCTTCCTTGAATCCGCGCCGTTCGCTCAGAGTCACTGCCAGAGCATCGCCGAGAGCCAGCATGGTTGTGGTCGAAGCCGTCGGCGCCAATCCCAGCGCGCACGCCTCTTGCGCGATCGAACAATCCAACGCCACATCGGCCGCCGCAGCCAAAGTTGAAACCTTCCTTTCTTGAATGGGATGCCCGACGTCTCGCCGTTTTTGCGAGATGTGGGAATCAGAAATCTCATCTCCCGTCATCGATATCAGCGGTACCTGCAATCGCTTGATCGTTGCCAACAACGCGAGAATGTCGTCGGTCTCCCCGCTCGCCGAAAGGGCCAGCACCACATCCCCCCGGACCACCATTCCCAGATCTCCGTGCAGCGCTTCCACCGGATGGAGATAGAGCGCGGGCGTTCCCGTCGAACTTAACGTGGCGGCAATCTTACGCGCAATCAGTCCGCTCTTACCCATCCCGGTCACGACCACCCGCCCTGCGCAGCAGAACATCAGATCGACCGCACGCTGAAACGCGGCCGCCATCGGACCCGCAATTCGGTCTGCCAGCGCTCGCAGCGCTTCGGCTTCAATGCGCACCACATTTTCGCCTGTATTTTTCATCCTCACGACCAACGGCGCTTCATCCTTGCCACCTTGTTACCCGTTTACTCGCCACTTTAACTCTAGAAATGATCCACTTCCCCGACAGGTAAGCGTGACTTTTGTCCCAGGATTGCCAATCCCTTCGCCTGGATCAGCTTGTCCCATGGCCCCGCTTGCCAGTTGTCGCGGGTCTTCTCCGTGTACTTCCACAGCGGCAGCGTCAGCATCAGACGCTGTGCTGTTGAATGCACGTAGGGTTCGTACATCGATCGCAGCTTCGTGAGCTTATCCCGCCCCATTTCATCGTATCGGAGCTTCAACCCCGCGGCGCCCAGTGTTTCGCGTATCCCGTCAAATTCCGTTGTGCTCATCCGCTCGGGCGCGCTGGCGTCGTACCTGGCGTTCACCACCTGTGCTAAATCGACGGCCGCATGCCGCGCCATCGCGAAGGTCAACTTCGCCTGACCCGTGTTCACTCCCTCAATTCCCGTCAACACCAGCGAGGTCACATCAAGCATCGTGGTTAGTGCCGCCAGCCATGATTGATTGCTGTGCTGCGAGCGAAAGAACGAGAGCACCGGATACGAAATCTGCGCCTCCAATACTTCCGCCGCCCACCGTTCCCAGTCGCGCAGAATATCATCCAGAATTCTTTGGCTTACCCCCGGATCGTCTGTTCGCCCCGCCAGCCGTACGAGCAACTCCACCGCCGTGGGAGGCGATCCCGCGCGTGCATCGAGCATCGAGATCTGAATTTCACGTCTCGAAAACGATGCGTACACCACGGGTATGTATCCGATTACGATGCCGAGAAAAGCGAAGCCCATTCCGGCTTCAAACACGGAGAGCGCACGTGCCCCACCCGAAGTCGGCACGATATCGCCGTACCCCAGCGTAAAAAAAGTCTCGCCACTGTGATACAAGATTTTCCCGAATGTCAGTGGCTCGCCGCTTAGCTGCTCATGTCCTCCGATCCCATACTGGATCAAGGCGAAACCCAGGATCAGCCCCAGCGCCCAGACACCCATCAGAAGAATCAGCGATAACGGACCGAAGTACCCAAGGAAATTCTGCCGCCGCGACGGCTTCTTGATGAAGCATGCAGCCCGTCGCCACGGAACCCATGTTCGCCGGTAAAACCATGCGGTCAGCCTAAAATTCCGCAATACGCGCCTGGGCAGTACCACCGTTTCGAATGCGTCGAGCAGGATCATCCAAATTATGACGATCCCGAACACAATCGCGGCAATGTGCATGTGATGAAGCAAGTTCAGATTCCAGAACTCATCCCCCGGGCCTGGTCGGAAGGTGAATTGTAGATGCGCAGGGAAGGTTATCAGATTCTCGCCGCGAACGAATGCGGCACGTGCTCGGAGTGCGGGCCTCAGCCTCCGCCAAGCCGATAAACCCGCCAGCCGCCGTCCAGGCGGCAGATTTCCTTACTGTGGGTTGCTCTGCGGTGGCTGCGGCTGCGCCTGTGCTGGCGGCTTGGTTGTCTTAGGCTTCGCGGTGGACTTTTTCTTGGGAGCCGGTTTTTTAGGCGGTTCAGTATCGTCGACAATCACTTTCTTTGGAGGAGCCGCCGGAATCGCCGCCTGTGCTGTCTTCAATTCCGTGCGCAAACGGACAATCTCCGCTTCCTTCGACGACGATAAGTTCTCAATCCGATCCGCAAGTTGTTTCCGAGTCGTTTCGAAACTGTTCAAATCGTTCGACAACGACTGCAAATCATCCCTCGATCCGAACGCTCCCGTCGACTCGACCACGCTGCCCAGCACGTCATACAGCGCGTCCAAATTGCGATAGAGTTTGAAACTCGCCGGAACATCCTCCGGCGCAGCTCTCAGTTGCCCAATGATCTCCGGCAGCGCGCTCTGCAAATTCCGCTGAATCGACTCCACGTTTTCCAGCGCCTGCTTCTTCATGGCGCTATCCGTCTTCCATTTCTCAATCCGCAGCTTGGCCAGATCGCCCTGCGCGCTTTTCGACGTGGACTCCAGCTGTCCGAGCATTCCATTCAACTGCGATACCGAGGCATAGGAAACCGGGACCCCACCTTGTTGCTCAGCATTGGCCGGTGCTGGCGGTGGACCCGATTGGGCGTAACCTGCAGAAAGCAAAAAGCACATTGCGACTGCGACAATGTATGTACGTTTCATTGTGGATTCGTGGCGGCATAAGGATACTACAATCGCCGCTCGCGTGTTCATCAGGCATTCCCCTGAATACCCCGATTTGCAATCTTGCCTAGTCGCTCGCTCACAAAGCTTTCCCTTCCCACACAATCAGGAGAGATAATAAAAAAGTCCCATGCTCAGGCCGCATCTTCCACCTCGTGATCTCCACCGATTCGTTCCCGTATGGATCATGCTCGCGTCGCTCTTGGCAATTTTCTTCGTGCTTCCCGTTCATTCCTCGTCACAGGAACTCGCTCATCGCCTGATCCTTAAAGACGGTTCTTATCAGTTGGTCACGAAATATGAGGTCAAAGGAGACCGCGTCCGCTATTTCAGCTCCGAGCGCGAAGAGTGGGAAGAGCTGCCCAATAATCTTGTCGACTGGCCCGCTACGGAAAAATATGAGAAAGAGGCTCAATCCGGCGCTCCGTCGGCCGAGGCCGTAGAGCTCGACAAAGAAGCTGAGCATGAGCATGAACTCGAAGAAACTCAGCTTCCTGTCGTCGCGCCCGGTCTGCGCCTTCCCGAAGACTCAGGCGTATTTCTCCTCGACAATTTTCAAGGAGAGCCGCAGATCGTTGAAATGCAGCAAACTCTCGGCGACGTCAATCGCAACACCAAAGCCAACATCTTTCGTGGCGTGATCAACCCAGTAGCCAGCAACAAGCAGACCATTGAACTCGATGGCGCCCACGCCGCCATCCAGGCCCACGTCGACGTTCCCTCTATTTACATCAACCTCGACGAGGCTCCCGACCAGCCCGCTTCCAACACGAATACAAAAGCCACGACATCCCAGCGGCCGGAGCAGCCTCAACAACCCGAGGGTCCGGTCGTTCCTTTCGACCGTTTCCGCATCTTGCGCATCGAGGTCAAAAACGGAAAGCGTATTGTCGGCGGCCTCAAGCGCCAAGTGACCGGCAAAACCAGTACCGAGCAGCAGTCCGTTAAGACAACCATCTCCCGCGTCAGTGGAGGCTGGCTGAAAATCACTCCCAGCGAGAGCCTCGCTCCCGGCGAGTATGCCCTCGTTGAGATGAAGGGGAATGAAGGAATGAATCTGTACTTCTGGGATTTCGGCGTCAATTCCAAGGCGCCCGACAATCCCAATCCCTGGCGTCCGGATAAAACTCCACCAACAACTTCGAATTCGCCGCCGGCCTCAAAGCCCTGAGGCTCGGAAAGTCCGGCAGCGCTTTAACCCTGCCACATTACCGCTTTGCGGCTCGAAACCTTGAAGCCTTGAAGCCTTGAAGCCTTGTTCTTAATCTTCTCTCACTACGTCCGGAACCTGCCTGAGAACGCCCCGCTGCGCCACTCCAATATTGTCGCGAGTCGAGTTCTTCACCATGTACATCATCCCGTCTGCTTGCCGGATTACGTCGTGTGCTGTCCGCGCGTCATGCGGGTACGTCGCCAGCCCAATCGACGCCCGCACATTCAAATTCAATCCTTCATCGCGGCAGAACCTGCTCATCCGCAGCGCTTCCAGCAGTCGCTTTGCCACTACTACCGCCTGATCTTTCGATGTCTGCGGCAGTAGCACCACAAATTCATCGCCGCCATAGCGGAAGGCAAAATCGATCAGCCGCAGCTGCGCCTTGATCAGGTATCCGATTTCCGCGAGCAATTTGCTGCCAATCAAGTGTCCATACGTGTCGTTGACCGTCTTAAAGTGATCCAGGTCAATGAACAACACGCTGAACTCATAGCCAAATCGTGACGACCGGTACACTTCGGTTTCCAGCGTTTTATAAAGATGCCGCGCGTTGTAGAGACCTGTGCAGTCATCGGTGATCGTCAGTTCCTGGATCCGCTCCACCGAGCGCGCATTCTCAATGGCAATGGCCGCGTAATCGCACAGCGCCTGCAGGAAAAACAACTCTCCCGCCCCAAACCGCTCCAATTCCACATTCACCAACTGGATCACGCCCAACACCCGCAGCTTCGAGCGTAGCGGAACACAAATCACCGACCGCGTCTCGCATTTCGTCGTTTCATCCACACGGCTGGCAAAAAACGGATCGCTGCGCACATCCGGTACCACTCGCGCCTCTCCGTTTTTCGCGACCCATCCGGCAATGCCTTCGCCCATCTTCAACCGCACATCCTTCAGCGCTTCGGCCCGCTCGCCAACGGCGATCGCAAAATAGAGGTCGTTCTGCGCTTCATCCACCATCAGCAGCGACCACGTATCCGGACGAAAATATTCCGCCATTTTGTCCATGATCGTTTGCAGAATTGAGTCAAGGTCCAGCGACGACGTCAGCGCCTTGGCCACGTCGTGAAAAATCGTTAATTCCTGGCTCTGGCGAGTCAATTGAGTGCCGGCCTCAGGCATGCAGAATTCTATGTTCCTCACTGGACGGGGTGGTAGTTCCAAAAATTATATGCACCACTTTCGTGGGGGGCAATGAACGTTGGTAACAGGAACCTGTAACGCCAACCATTTCAATCGGTTCTCATGGGGATCGAGCCCCGAACACTCCCTGTGTTCTTTGCAGCTGTCATCCTGAGCGAGCGTCAGAAATTGCGCAGAGGAGGAGTCGAAGAGTGCCGCCTTCTGATCTCCAATTCGTCTTTGGGAAGGGCGCGGCGTTAGCCGTGCCGCTGAGGAGCCACCAAGACCGGGCTTTAGCCCCCCGAGGCTCTCGCCAGCATGAAAAAGACTTCCTAAAACACGCCGTCGTGATCGTCATCTTGATCTCGGATCGGCTTTTGCACGCAATCGGGATGTACGTCGATTGGGTACTGAAGATAAGTGCAAGACGAAGTGACAATGTGAAAAGTGGCAACGTCGATGGATCAGATTCCGAGGACGCGACGTGTGCTCGTTTTTCTTGCGACCTTGCCGCTCGGTAGCTTGGGTTTTCGTCTTACCAAGCTCCTTCAATGCGAAATGAACTGAGTCCTTGTTTTGGAGGCGCATCGGAGACTTCGACCGCATCGACCCGAGCCGCGCGCGGACCTTCGCGCAAACGCGAATGCAATCCGGAAAGCTGGTCGCGCGTGCCCTGCGCGAGCACTTCGACGCTGCCGTCGTGATTGTTGCGAACCCAACCGGCGATACCGAGCTGATGCGCCTCTCGCTCCACAAACCAGCGAAAGCCAACGCCCTGCACGCGTCCGCGAACGATATAGCGCTTGGCTTCAGTCGGTTTTTCGGAGGGAGTCATGCTCAACTGACTTTGTCATCCTGAGCGAAGATTTCGTCGGCATGCGGACGAAATCGCAGTCGAAGGATCCCTTTCAGCCCAACTTTACTTTACTCGCGTTAAAATCGCTCCGAGCACAATGTAAAGTGCTCCTACGTACATCAGCACATACCTTTCCAGTGAAGCCAACCGATACCGGTGGCACGTTTCTCGGTGACGGTATAGGCGACAAACAGTAGGATGATCGATACTGCGAAAATCCCGAATGCTTCGGCAAGCATCCTAAGCGATGCCATTTATTGTTTCTCCGTGCTTGTGAATTTGCCGGGAACTTTCAACCAAGATCGTTAGGAAAATACCCTCCTGTGCCGCAGGCAGCACATACAGGCTAGGGGTCCTTCGACTACACGGGAATTTCGCTTCGCGAAAACGCCGCTTCGCTCAGGATGACAACAAAAATCACGCTCTCGATAGGTACGCGCCTTCGGATGTATCGACCTTGATCTTCTCGCCTTCGTTGATGAATGGGGGTACCTGGACAATGAGGCCGGTTTCTGTCTTGGCCGGCTTGGTCACGCTCGAGGCAGTGGCACTCTTCAGTCCGGGCTCGGTCTCGATCACGGTCAACTCGACCGTCTGTGGCAATTCGATTCCGACAGCCTTGCCGTCAAAGAATTCGACTTTGATTTGGAGATTGGGAATCAGGTAGTCG
The DNA here is from genome assembly GCA_035523795.1 of Verrucomicrobiia bacterium. Taxonomy (GTDB): domain Bacteria; phylum Acidobacteriota; class Terriglobia; order Terriglobales; family Acidobacteriaceae; genus Sulfotelmatobacter. Next base: position 38,404 of record DATKQB010000053.1, read on the forward strand.
ACGGCGTCTCCGAGGGTATCTTTGGTCAGGTGCGTCTGCTCGTAGTTGGACGTGTCCATGAAGTAGTAGCTGTCGCCATCGTTGTAGAGATACTCCATCTGAACCTCGTCAACATTGATCTTCTCGATGGGGTCGGGTGAGCGGAAGCGGTGTTCGAACATGGCGCCGGTGCGCAGATTACGCAGTTTGGCCTGGATGAAGGCGCGCAGGTTGCCAGGAGTGCGATGCTCCACGCTGAAGACGGAGTGCAGATCGTTGTTATGCTTAATGATCATGCCGGGACGGAGCTGTGTGGCAGGGATCGACATTGCTTGAAAAGTCTCCTCTACGATGACACTTCGCGGAGCCGGCGGAAAGGCGGGTAGGCCACAAGTTCCGCCGCTACGAATCGGGTAAATTGTTATTTTACACGCGGGTGCGGGTAAAGGAAAAGCGGCCGACGTGAGACTTGCGGCAAAATTAAAGCAAACCTTCCGGTGAAGGACTAGAATCTTGGAATTGAATGCATCGCTTGCTGCCTGCGGGTGGAGAGAGGTTCTTATGCGCATTGGTAAATACGAATCTTCAGAAGGCAACAATGTCGGCACCGCAATTACTTTTCTTTTGATTGGACTGGGTGCGGGAGCGCTGCTTGGAATGATGCTTGCGCCGAAAAGCGGAAAGCAGTTACGACGCGATCTGCAGCGCGGCTACGGTGATGCCCGCGAAAAACTTGGCGACTGGGCCGACGACGCCCGAGAACGTTTAGGCGATCTGGCCGATGATGCCCGAGGCCGAGTCCGTGACATCGCAAATCGTGGCGCCGATCTGGCGGCCGACGTGGCCGAGGATCTTCGCGACGCCGCGCGGGAAAAAGTTGAACCGCTGCGCAAGGCGATCAATCGCAGCTAGCTTGGCTCGCGGTTTTCACATCCAGATCAGCTGAAGATTCCAGCGAAAAAGTTCTTGACCCTCCGCAGAAAGCCATGATGCTCGGCTTTAGCCTTGCGGTCTTGAGGCGGCGGAATGACGGTGTCGATACGAACCTGCCGTTCGCTCGAAGTTTCAATCGGCAAGTTCTTTGCTGTTTCGATCGAGGCAGTGTTCATTGAAGCCGCCGTTTGGGCGGTGCTCGCATCGTGTTTCCTGCCAGTAAAAACCAGCGGGGCATCGACCCGAACGTGAACCTCATTGGGTTGTGAGGGCGGCAGCGGAGCAGTCTCAGGTCCGTTCGACAACGCCTCGGATGTTCCCGTCGTGCCGCCGCTAGAATTCGCTGGCGAACCTGTCGTCGATGATGGCCCTCCCAGACTCACTTTGTCAGGCAACTTCGAGTCCGGTACTGGAGGCGTGTCGAGATTGGCTCGTAGCACTGGAACTGGAGCGGGGCATCCGCAGTCTAGCGGAATATCGGAGTCCACTTTGTCGATCTGACCGGATCGGAAGACGACCTGATCGGTTGGTTTGACCTGGTAAATTCGATCACCCATCAGTTCCGAGACGATGGCGGAGGATGTGTTGCCGGTCAGCGCGCGCACACAGGTATTGCCATGGGAGTCGGCGCTGATGGCGAAGTGAAAGTGGCCAGGTCCGGCGAACATGATGCGGAAGTCCGGAGTCAAAATAGAATCGGCAGATGCGCCAAGCGAATAGTGGGTCTCGATTCCTCCCGTGCTCAAACCCAACATCAGGTCGCGCTTTGTTTTCGAGGGCGTGATCGAAAGTGTGGTGTGCGGGCATACCCGCACTTCGCCTCCGCGTGCGAGTTGCAAGACGGCAGTTTCTGCTTCGGCTGAGACGGAAGAAGCAGCAGCGAATCGCTTGCCGGCAACAACTACCATGCCCAGGCCGCCAGTTACCGGAAGAACGGCCGGAGTGGGGGCCAGCGATAAATCCGCGACAGTCGGAGCCTCCTGCGGCGGTTTTCCGGTCTCCGGATTGTCGGGCGGCTTCAGGCGGACCATCAGGCGGTTTCCCGCTCCATCCCAAGAGTAGCTATAAGGCGCGCTCAAATCGAGGACGATTCGCGTGACTGGAGGAGTTTGCTGGTATTGATCGACGCGGATGGCAAGAACGTTTTCTTTCTGGACGGTGATCTTTTTCTGCAGAAGCCCAAGCTTCGAGTTGGGCAAATCAATCACGAGTCGCGGCGGCGATGCGAGGGTTTGGACTTCGGGAATAACCGGACCGCCGCGAGTCACGATTTCGACTGAAGGAACACCCTTCTCATTGACGATCTTGACACTGGTGACGGTAGGCGGCGGACCAAATGTCTGTCCGCCCGCTCCCAGCGTGATCAGGGTCGTCAGGACAAAAGTGCAGAAAAATTTGGAGCCGGTTCGCAACAACTTATTCTCAAAGGGCTTTGAGGCAAAGATATCAGCCTGAAGGGGGCAACCGCCAGTGAATAAGGCGGCAAGGCAGTGACTCATTAGGGATCAGGGAGCCGGTTTAGGCTTCAGGCAGGAACTCGTATTCTTCGATCACGGCAGCGACGGCGAGTTTTCCATCCTCGCGTCCATTCTCCACGCGAACCACGTGTCCCTTGCACTGAACGCGGATGCTTTCGGTGAGGGTAATCTCGGGCGGAAGGGTGAGCGTGAAGCCGATGGGCGAGCCTTGTTCGATGGCCGACTCGAGATAGAAGCAGATGCCCCGTGCACTCACATCACGGAGTTGGGCGATTTCATTCCCGGCGGAGTTGTCACCATGATCCACCGTGACTGGAACGCGAAGCGCGAATCTTCTTGCGGCCCGCTTTTCTTGCTGGGGCTCGGCCATGAGTTTCTCCTGCTGTGCGCGGAGTGGCAGCGCACGAAGTGGCTCAGCACTAATAAAAAGAGAATGCCAAGTTGCCATTGCAGGGTCAATACCACCCTTGGGTCAGCCCGTGGCACATTCAGGGAGTGATGTGTGCAATAGCGTTGGGGGATAAGGCATTAGAGCGGGATTTCTGGAGAGTTTGGGGCTGACTAATCAGTCTGACCAGCAGTCAGCTTCAGAAAATTTCCAACCAGCATCTTTCCCGCATCGGTCAGCACGCTCTCCGGATGAAACTGCACGCCCTCGATGGCATACTGCCGATGACGAACACCCATGATGGTTCGTGTACCGTCTTTTTCGGTGGTCCAGGCGCTGATCTCGAGTTCGCCAGGCAAATCTCTCTCCTGAACAATCAGCGAGTGATACCGGGTTGCCGTCATCGGCATGGGCAAACCTTGAAAGATCGTCTTGTTGTCGTGCACCACCTCGCTGGTCTTACCGTGCATGAGATGCGGAGCGCGAATCACCTTGCCTCCGAACGCTTCGCCGATGGCCTGATGTCCAAGGCACACGCCGAGAACTGGAATGTTCCCGGCGAAGTGGCGGATCAACTCGATGCTGATCCCGGCTTCCCCCGGAGTACACGGCCCGGGAGAAACGACAATGCGGTCCGGGTGCATTTTCTCAACCGCTCCGACCGTGACTTGGTCGTTGCGACGAACCTCGACCTCCTCGCCCAGTTCTCCGATGTATTGGACCAGGTTGTAGGTAAACGAATCGTAGTTGTCGAGAACAAAAACCATGTGGCTCGTCAGTTGAGATTACACCAGAGGAGAAAGGTAATCGGACGAGCATCGGTCATCAAAGAGTTATCGACTTCTCGCCTTCTCTACCGCTCTCAGCAGAGCCTGCGCCTTGTTCATTGATTCTTGAAACTCGCTGGCCGGATCGGAGTCCGCAACGATGCCCGCGCCCGCTTGCAAATATGCTTTCTTACCTTTCATCAGCATACTGCGAATGCCGATGCAAGAGTCGAGATTGCCCGCGAAATCTGCATAAAGCACGGAACCCCCGTAGGTGCCGCGACGCGTCGGTTCCAACTCTTCGATGATCTGCATCGCCCGTACCTTCGGTGCACCACTAAGCGTTCCAGCAGGGAAGCAAGCGGCGAACGCATCCAGCGCATCCAGTTCCTTGCGCAGCGTTCCTTCGAGCGCCGAAACCAGATGCATGACATGCGAGTAGCGCTCGACATACATCAAATCTTTGACTTTTACCGAACCATACTCGCTCACGCGACCCAGATCGTTTCGGCCAAGATCGACGAGCATGACGTGCTCGGCGCGCTCTTTCTCGTCGTGGCGCATTTGTTCTTCCAGGCGGCGGTCCTCGGCCTCATCTCGTCCGCGTGGATGCGTTCCGGCAATCGGACGATATTCGAGTTTGCGTCCCGTAACTCGCACCAGCATTTCCGGCGACGAGCCGAGAATATGAATGTCGTCCATGCGAAGGAAGTAAAGGTAAGGCGAGGGATTCACCTGCCGCAGGGCGCGATACAAATCGAATGGGGCAACGCCGGGAGTGAAATCGAGCCGCTGCGAGAGCACCACCTGAAAAATGTCGCCGGCCGCGATGTATTCCTTGCAGCGGTCGACGCTGCGCAAGAAATCTTCGCGCTTGGTTCCTGCGCGTACTTCCAATTTCCCCGCGGAATTTTTCGTAGATTTGCGCCAGGCAGCTGCGGTCAATCCGCGCGTCAATTTTCGTTCGATCGCCGCAATATCCCGTAAAGCGCGATCATACGCATGCCGCGCACTTTCGCGAGTTACATCGGCGCAGGCCACGATATGAATCTCATGGCGCAGGTGATCAAAGGCCAGCAGGCGATCGAAGAAAATCAATTCGGCATCGGGCAGATGCAGATCGTCTTTCGCATGGTCGCCGATTTTTTCCAACTGCCGAACGACATCGTAGGAGAAGTATCCGACTGCTCCTGCCGTAAATGGAGGCAGTCCCGGCAGATCGGCAGGCCGATGTTCCCGCAATAATTGCTTCACGATCTGGAAGACGTCTTCCTGCCGGATCTCCCGCTGGCGACCGCGCATAATCTCGATCGACTCGTTTTGCGCCCGCACCCGCATATATGGGCGCGCGCCAAGAAAGGTATAGCGTCCGATCTGCTCGCCGCGCTCGACCGATTCCAGCAGAAAGGCGTAAGGCTCATGCTTTGCGACGGCTAGGAAGGCAGAAACCGGCGTCATCAGATCGGCACTGACCGACTTGACCACGGGAATCAGCGTGGCTTTGCGCGACAGATAGGAGAATTGTTGGTAATCGGGCTGCAGCATGCATTTTCCGCGATTGCACGGAAGCCCAGATTATAGGGGACTCGTAGAACGGCCGCATGGCCGGGTCTTTTTCGCGTAAACGAAGCCAAACTTTGGTCACCTTGCCGGTCTGTTACCACAAGATAAAATTTGAACTTCCGGAGTAGGCTGTGCCGTAGGCAACAAGGCTTGCCGTCTGGATCTTTGCCGCTGCGCAGAGTGCAGTCTTCCGGTGAATCCTATGCGCGTGAAGTTCTGGGGTGTGCGCGGTTCCACACCCACTCCACAACCCGAGAACATGCGCTACGGAGGTAATACCTCCTGCGTGGAAGTCCGCCTGGGCGATCAGATTTTTATCTTTGATTGCGGCACCGGTTTTCGCGTGCTCGGGCACGAACTGGAAAAAGAATTCGCCAACAAGCCTTTTGCCGCGCACGTTTTCGTCTCGCACTTCCATTGGGATCACATCCAGGGCATGCCGTTCTTCCGACCCTTGTACGAGAACACGGGAAATCAATTTGTGTTTCACTCCTCGGCGCGCACACGTCGCTTGGAACAAGTCATGGCCGAGCAGATGGCCGCGCCTTATTTCCCGGTCGACCTTGCGCACATGAAGGCGAAGCGCCATTTCTACGAAATCGAAAACGGATGTCTTGAAATGGGCGACGGTGTCACCCTCAAGACTGCGTATTTGAATCATCCCCAGGGATGCCTCGGGTTTCGCCTGGAAACAAAAGACGGAATCCTTGTTTATGCCACGGATAATGAGCCCGGCGATATCCATTTCGACAAGAATGTGCGCAAGCTGGCGGAGGGCGCCGACATTCTGATCTATGACGCGCAGTATCTTCCCGAGGAGTACGCAGCGCGGCGGCGTGGCTGGGGACACAGCCACTGGCGCGAAGCGGTGAACGTTGTGATGGAAAGCGGCGCGAAGGAATTAATTCTATATCACCACGATCCGGAGCATACCGACGCTATCGTTGACAAAGTTGTGACCGATGCGCGCAACTACTATCCCAAGGTTCGCGCCGCAGCGGAGGGTATGGAAATCGAGCTGGCCAGCCCATCCGAACACGCCTCTGCCGCTGGAAAAACCGCCAGCGCTTAATTCCACCCCCCATTAATACCCGCAAAATATTACCTTCCATCGAGCTCGAATTGTGCGAAGATCAATGCCTCTTTCTTGATCCTCGGAGGACGAAAATGATTACTGCGCTGATTTGGTGGGTTGTAGTCGGATTGATCGCCGGTTGGGCCGCAGGAAAAATCATGAAAGGCAGCGGCTACGGCGCCGGCATGGACATCGTGCTCGGTATCGTGGGAGCGGTCGTTGGCGGCTGGCTTGTCGGGCTGCTCGGACTGCACGCGGGCGGACTGATCGGCACCATCGTCGTAGCGATCATCGGGGCTGTTTTCCTCATCTGGATCAGCCGCTTGTTGAAGAAAGCTTGAATTTCGATCTCCCAGAATGAATTGAACGACATGATCGAGAAACTGCAGACGGACGTGATGTCGTTGGTCCGTGAAGGCGTAGTTTTCGAATATAGAATGGGCAGTTGGACGACGTGCAAGTGCAATCATGAAAACAATCTTGGCGGCAGCATTATTTGCGGGATTTGTGCAGGGCGCGCAGCACTCCCAGACACCGTCAAGCATTCGCGTCCCGGATGCGGCGACGGCCGTTGCAATTGCTGAACCCGCTCTAGTCAAGGTTTATGGAAAACGGCAAATCGATTACGAGAAGCCGCTAATAGCCGCCCTGGAAAATGGAATCTGGAACATCCACGGAAGTTTGTGCTGTCCCGGAAATAAAGGGGAGAGAACCTGCGATGAAAGATGTGCCGGAGGTGTAGCGGAATTGAAGCTGCCCGAAAGAGACGGAAAAGTTCTCTCAATCTCTCATTCCAAGTAGCGTTGGGAAATCCTTGAGGCTCTAAACCCGTTGTGCCTTCGGCCCGGCCGCTTTCACCTCAGGCGGAGCATCGAAGTTCTCGAAATTTTTTGCGAAACGGTTTCGCAGATCCTCGGCCGCTTTGTCATATGCGGCCTTATCAGACCAGGCATTGCGCGGATTCAGAATTTGCGGCGGAACTCCCGGACAAGCCTTTGGAATGGAAAAGCCGAATGTCGGTTCGATTTCAAATTCCTCGCGAATCAAATGGCCTTCGACCGCTGAGTCGACCATCGCGCGCGTATAGGGAATTTCCATCCGCCTGCCCACGCCATACGGCCCGCCCTGCCAACCAGTGTTGACCAGCCAGCATTGCGCGTCGTGCTCTCGCAAACGCCGGCCGAGCATCTCGGCATAAACCTTTGGGCGACGCGGCAGGAACGGGGCGCCAAAGCAGGTGGAGAACGTAGCTGCCGGTTCCTTGACTCCCGCTTCTGTCCCGGCTACTTTCGCCGTATATCCGGAGAAGAAGTGATACATGGCCTGCTCCGGAGTGAGTCTGGAGATCGGAGGCAGAACGCCGAACGCGTCGGCGGTGAGGAACACGACGTTCTTTGGATGTCCCCCAATGCCTGGGATGACGGCATTCTCGATGAAGTCCACTGGATACGCGGCACGCGTATTCTCCGTCTTGCTGTCGTCGTTGTAATCGGGGATTCGCGTATCAGGATCAAGGGCCACGTTTTCCAGCACGCAACCGAAGCGCAATGCATTCCAGATCTGCGGTTCGTTTTTCTTCGAAAGCTTGATGCACTTCGCGTAGCAGCCGCCTTCAAAGTTGAAGACGCCGTCGGCGCTCCAGCCATGTTCATCGTCGCCAATCAGATCGCGCGACGGGTCGGCGGAAAGGGTCGTCTTGCCCGTCCCCGAGAGTCCAAAGAAGAGCGCGCTCACGCCATTATGGCCGACGTTTGCCGAGCAATGCATAGGGAAGACATTGCGCGGCGGTAGAAGAAAGTTCATTACGCTAAAAATGGATTTCTTCATCTCACCGGCGTACGAAGTTCCTCCAATCAGCACGGTACGGCGGGTGAAGTTCAGCAGAATGAAGACTTCTGAATTGACTCCGTCACGGCGGGGATCCGCCTTGAACTCCGGCGCAGAGATGACCGTGAATTCTGGACGATGCGTTCTTAGCTCGTGAGCGCTCGGCCGGATAAACAACTGCCGAACGAACAAATTGTGCCAGGCATATTCGTTCACGATACGAACCGGCAGACGATAGGCGGGATCGGCGCCGCAATAAAGATCCTGCACGAAAAGTTCTCGCCCGCGGAGATGTTCCATGACACGCGCATACAGTTCGTCGAACTTCTCCGGCTCAATGGGAGCATTGGAGTTCCAAGCGACTGCGTGTTCGGTGGTTTCATCCCGAACGAGGAACTTGTCCTTCGGGGAACGCCCCGTGCGATTCGTGTAGCCCACCAGAGCCCCATTGGATGCCAGTTTGGCCTCGTTGCGGCGCACCGCATGTTCGACCAGAAGTGCTGGTGAAAGGTTAAAGTGGGTCCTGCCTTCGCTCAGCAACTCGGCTACGTCGCTGACGTGCATGGTAGTAGCCATTCGGCCTCCGAAGCCCCAAAAACGGGAACACAGCAAAAACGCTTTATTCTGCCTTAAAAAGCTCCTCTTGCCAAGGAATCCGATCACAATGCGGTTGTCAATCGGAGAAACTCCTGGCTGACTTTCAGCGATGAGGATGTTCGCCAGTTTTTAGGAGTACTTGCGGAGGAATTAAGTTGCCGTCACTCGGTTGAGTCGGAAGTTTGATATTCGCAGGCGGTGCGGCAGGGCTCGCAATACATCAAGCCATCGGCGCAGAGACGGATGTCGACCACCGATTGGCACAGGCAGCAGTATTTTTCGCACTCGCAGTTGCCTTCGGGCTGTTCACATTGAGCGCAGCGGAATTTGGCTGGACCGGTTCCGGTATTCATAGAATCATGGTAGCGGAATCGGAAAATGGACAGAACATGACGGTGGTAATCGAGATGACCGCTCGCGCCAACCACAGGCGACGGATTCCTGCCCCTTGCTCGCTATAATTCCTGCAATGACTTTTCAATATCTGCTGGATGGCGCCGAGATCCTCGCCTCAAGTGGTAATCCAGAGATCAGTTGTGTCGAATACGACTCTCGTCGCGTGAAGCCGGGATGCGCCTTCGTCGCTATGCGCGGGGAAAGCTCCGATGGGAATCGCTTTATCGATGCGGCGATCCGCGCCGGTGCCGTAGCGGTCATTACAGATTCGAGTGCAGAAAAACCGCGCGAAGGCGCGGCATGGGCACTGGTGCCGCATGGACGCCGCGCTCTGGCGCGAGTGAGCGCGAATTATTACAAGCATCCCGCTGAACGCATCGCCATTACCGGAATCACGGGCACCAACGGCAAGAGTACGACCGCGTTCCTTATCGAATCGATTCTCACCGCGGCGGGGCACAAGAGCGCGCTCATCGGGACGATCGAGTATCACGTGGCTGGTCGCCTTTATCCCGCCCCGCACACGACTCCGGAGTCGCTGGAACTGAATCGCTTCCTCAACGAGGCTCTGGGGCAGGGCGCAAGCGATGCGGTCATGGAAGTCTCTTCTCATGCGTTGGTGCAGCAACGCGTCTACGGGGTCCCGTTCGATGTTGCCGTCTTTACCAATCTGACTCGCGATCATCTCGACTATCACAAATCCATGGACGAATATTCCGCCGCCAAGCGCATTTTGTTTGAAGGCTGCGGAACCGATGCGCCGAGAGTGGCGGTTACGAATATCGACGATGCGTTCGGGAAAACTCTGGCCAAGTTCAGCCGCAAGCGCAGTTCCACCGTGCTGACCTACGGATGGGACGAGGGGGACTTCCATGCCAGCAACGCTGACATCACGCCGCGCGGAACTCGCTTTGATCTGGTCGCGCCACAAGACAAGATTGCCGTATTTTCTCCACTTATCGGCCGCGTGAACGTCTACAACATTCTGGCGGCGGCAGCCGCTTGTTCGGCGCGAGGATGCGATTCTTCGGCGGTTTTCCGGGGCATCGAGTCGCTGACGCATGTGCCGGGACGATTCGAACGCGTCGATTGCGGCCAGCCTTTTACAGTTGTCGTCGATTACGCTCATACCGATGATGCACTGCGAAATCTTACAGCGTTGGCGCGAGAATTCGTCTCGCGTGGCGGATTGAATGGGCGCGTGCTCACAGTTTTCGGTTGCGGCGGTGACCGCGACCGCGCCAAGCGACCGCTAATGGGAGAGGCAGCAGGGCGGGGAAGCGATTTCGCGGTGCTGACCTCCGACAATCCGCGCAGCGAAGATCCGCTTTCGATCATCAATGACGCGCTGGTAGGACTTCAGAAAGCGGGCGCGAAATACACCGTAGAGCCCGACCGCCGCAAAGCAATTGCGCTTGCGATTAGTGAAGCGCGCCCCGGTGACATCGTTCTGCTGGCAGGAAAGGGACACGAGAAAGTACAAATCGCCCGCGAAGGCTCGGTACCGTTTGATGACGTGCAAGTCGCTCGCGATGCGCTTAAGGCGGCCGGGTTTATCTGCGGGTAGAGCGGCTTCGTGCGTGATTCTGAATATATGAAATTGACGCTAAGCAAGATCGGTGAATTCTCTGGAGCAGAAGGCGATTTTCCTGCCGACGACATTGCCGAGGGTTACTCCATCGATTCGCGCACGATCGGCAAAGGTGAGCTTTTCTTCGCGGTCAAGGGCGAGCGCTTCGACGGCCATGACTTTGTCAGCGCGGCACTCGAAAGAGGCGCGACAGCGGCCGTTGTCCGACAGGATCAGTGGCATCGCTACTCCTGGACCGAACGCGTGCTCGTGGTCGATGACACGCTACTCGCCTTGCAGGCCTTGGCAACCGCTGTGCGAAAGCTCTGGGGCAAGCCGTTAATCGGAATCACCGGCTCGGCGGGAAAGACAACGACGAAAGAAGCCGTCGCCCACGTGCTCAGCTCGCGTTTTCGCGTGTTGAAATCCGAGGGTAACTTCAACAATCATTTCGGCCTGCCTCTGATGCTGTTGAAGCTCGAACCCGAGCACGATCTGGCAGTCATTGAAATGGGCATGTCACATGCCGGCGAGATTCGAGCGCTGGCCAAAATCGCGCAACCGGAAATCGGGGTCGTCACCAACGTCGCCCCCGTCCATCTGGAATTTTTCGATTCGATCGCCGGTATTGCCCGGGCGAAATACGAGTTGATCGAATCTCTTCCTGCCAATGGGACAGCGGTGCTCAACGCCGATGATGAATACGTTTCGCAATTCGGCCGCGACTTTAAAGGCAAAGTTCTGACCTTCGGAATCAAGCAGCAGGCCGCAATTCGTGGCGAAAATATTCAATCGCAGGGAACCGAGGGCTCGTCCTTCGATGTGGTGACAGCGAACGAACGGCAGCCGGTCAGATTGCAACTGGTCGGAGAACACAACATTCTGAACGCTCTTGCGGCCATAGCCGTCGGAGTCAGCCAGGGGATGAAGCTTTCCGACACTGTCTCCGCTCTAGCAACCCTTGCTCCGGGTGACAAGCGAGGGCAGGTTCTCCAACTGGGTAACATCACGGTCGTCAACGATTGCTACAATTCCAATCCGAAGGCGCTTGCCGCCATGATCGATGCGTTGGCTGGAATGAAGGCCAGCCGCCGCATTGTTGTCGCGGGAGAGATGCTGGAGCTCGGGCCCACCGCTGAACAGATGCATCACGATGCAGGTCGCCATGCGGGCACGCGGAAGATCGATTTGCTGCTGGGCGTGCGCGGTTTGGCGAAAGCCATGGTCGAAGGGGCTCGGGACGCCGGAACGCAGGCGGAATTCGTTGCCACGCCCGAAGAGGCTGGCGAGTGGCTCGCGCGTGAGACCCGCGACGGCGATGTGGTCTTACTGAAGGCTTCACGCGGCGTGAAACTCGAAAAGGCGTTGGAAATCTGGAAAGCACAGCGCGATGCAAAATGATTTTCTAACCACAGAGACATGGAGCCACGGAAAGAGCTTGATTCTTTTCTCCGCATTCCTCAGTGCCTCTGTGTCTCGGTGGTGGAACCTGGTTTGAACGGAACGGAGGCGGATTGCTCTACTGGCTGTTGTTCCTGAAGCTGCAGCACTACGTTCCGCCCTTTCGCATTTTTCGCTATGTCACGTTCCGCACCGCCTTCGCCAGTCTTACCGCGCTTTTCACAGGATTGATTGTCGGTCCGCTTGTCATCGGCCGGCTGCGCGATTTTCAGATCGGCCAGTACATTCGCGAGGAAGGCCCCAAAGCGCATCAGAAAAAAGCCGGCACGCCCACCATGGGCGGCCTGCTCATCGTGATCGCAATCATCGTCCCAACGCTGCTTTGGGCGGACCTTAGCAATCGTTTTATCTGGATTGCAGTCTTTTCGACGTGCGCTTTCGCGGCCATCGGATTCACCGACGATTACACAAAAGTCACGCACCGCCGCAATCTTGGCCTGACCGGTCGCGCCAAGCTCGGCCTGCAGATCGCGACCAGCATCGTTGTGGCCTCGATGCTGATTGCAATGCAGACCTACGGCATGTACTCGACGAAGTTGATTGTGCCGTTCTTCAAGCAATTTCATCCCGATCTAGTCGTCGGCACGCTAGAAAGACATCCGCATCTGTGGCCAATCGCTTTTCTGCCGTTCATGGCATTTGTCGCGCTTGTGATCGTCGGCTCCAGCAACGCGGTAAATCTCACCGACGGCCTCGACGGCCTCGCGATCGGATGCACCGTGATCGCTGCTGGCGCTTTGACCGTGCTCACTTACGTTAGCGGTCACGCGACCTTCGCCACTTACCTTGAATTGCAACGCATGCCGCAGGTGGCCGAACTAACGATTTTCTGTGGAGCGATGGTCGGCTCTTCCATCGGATTCTTGTGGTACAACGCGCATCCTGCGGAAGTTTTCATGGGCGACGTAGGCTCGCTCGCTCTGGGCGGCGCGATCGGCACGGTTGCCGTGATTATCAAGCAGGAACTGCTGCTGCCATTCATCGGCGGGGTATTTGTGATTGAAGCTCTCTCCGTCATTTTGCAAGTTGGCTCGTACAAACTGCGCAAGAAGCGTATTTTCAAAATGGCGCCCATCCATCACCATTTCGAATTGATTGGATGGTCGGAATCGAAAATCATTGTGCGCTTCTGGATTGCGTCGCTGGTATTCGCGCTCTTCGCGCTGACGACATTAAAGCTGAGGTGAAATTTCTTGCCGCGGATTCACACGGATGAACAGGGACTTCCCTAATCTACGCTTCAGAATTTGCGAGAATCTGCGTTAATTAGTAGCCTATGAAGTTTTTTGTTCGCGGCGTTCGTAGTGAAATGAATCTCATGGTGAGATGAACGTGATGGAATTGAACGGAAAACGCGTGCTGGTGGTCGGCCTCGGGAAATCGGGGGTAGCTTCTGCGCTCTTCCTGAAGAAGCATGGCGCGCTCGTCTCCGTGTCTGACACGAAAAGCGGCGACGAATTGCGCAATGAAATTCCGGTGCTGCTCGACCATGGCATCACGGTCGAGACTGGAGGCCATGGCGAGCGCACCTTCCGTGGGCAGGATTTAATTGTGGTCAGCCCTGGCGTTCCGGTCGATGCGCCGCCGCTCGTGCAAGCGCGTTCGCTCGGCGAAAACGTCATCGGCGAAGTCGAACTCGCTGCGCAATTTCTTCCCGGGCCCATCGTTGCCATCACCGGATCGAACGGAAAAACCACCACCACTACGCTGGTCGGGGAAATTGTCGCGGCCGGCGGACTTCCCACTCTGGTGGGTGGCAACATCGGCACGCCAGCCATCTCGCTGGCCGAACGGGCCAAGCCCGAAGATGCAATCGTGCTGGAAGTTTCCAGCTTTCAGCTGGAAACAATTCAGACCTTTCGTCCGAAAGTGGCCGTCGTCCTTAACGTTACTCCCGATCATCTCGACCGACATCGTACGTTCGAAATCTACGCCAGCGCGAAGGCGCGTCTTTTCGAGAATCAGCAGTCCAGTGACTTCGCCGTTCTAAACGCCGACGATCCGACTTGTGTCGCTATGGCGGCAAAAACTCGCGCTCAGGTCTTCTGGTTCAGCCGCCAGAAAGAAGCCCAGCAAGGGACTTGGGTCCGCGACGGTGCGATCGTGTTTCGCGATCAAAAAGGGCAGAGAGAAATCCTTCAAGTATCCGAAATCCCGCTGAAAGGCGCGCACAATCTCGAAAACGTACTGGCTGCCGTATCCGCCGGCGTTCTGATGGGCTGCGCTCCGGAGAAAATCCGCCAGGCGGTGATGAACTTCAAGGCCGTCGAACATCGCTTGGAATTTGTGGCTACCATTCGCGGTGTCGACTACTACAACGATTCCAAGGCCACCAACGTCGATGCGACCATCAAGGCTCTCGAGTCGTTTCCGGCGAACATCCACCTGATTCTCGGCGGCAAAGACAAGGGCAGTGACTATACTGTACTCAACGATCTTCTGCGAAAGCGGGTGAAACGCGTTTACACCATCGGAGCTGCGGCCGCCAAAATCGAGTCGCAGATCGTCTCCGCGAAGAACGGCGGACCGGAATTGCTCCATGCCGAGACACTGGAAAACGCCCTTCGCAGGGCGAATGCAGTGGCTGAGCCGGGAGACGTGGTTTTGCTTGCTCCCGCCTGCGCCAGCTTCGACCAATTCAAAAGCTACGAGCACCGCGGGAAAGTCTTCAAGGAAATAGTTTCCAGTCTTACGTAAGACCCCTTCCACCACGCAGACACGGAGTCACGGAGAAGAATCAATCGAAAAACAGCTCTTTCTCGGTGTCTCTGTGCCTCCGTGGTAAAGCTCCTGCTGAACCAAAACAATCAACAATCCCTACTCGACAATCCCATTCCTCAGTTAGGCTCCGTGGTGAAATAAATGTCCCATGGCGAAGCGCGTCAGTGTCGATCGCTGGATGTTCACGGTCACTATGCTTCTCGTTTTCATCGGCCTGGTGATGGTCTTTTCCGCATCGGCAGTTATGGCCCGCGAGCGCTTCGGCTCACCTTACGCTTTCCTTTCCAAGCAACTCATCTGGGCCATCGCCGGGCTCGCCGCGATGGTGGTCACCATGCGCCTGGATTACAAGCGCTACAAGTCTCCCGGGATTGTGTTTTCGTCCATGGGCGTGACAACCCTGCTGCTGATCTCGGTTTTCTTTCTCGATCGCTCTCACAATACACATCGCTGGATTCATGCTGGGGGATTTTCTTTTCAGCCATCCGAACTCGCCAAGCCGGTGCTGATTCTGTTTCTCGCGTATTTTCTGGAAGGCCGCGCCAAAACCATTGACGATGTCCGCAACACGCTCTTGCCCGCCGCGGCGCCCGTGCTGGTTTTTCTTGGACTCATCGTCCTGCAGCCGGATCTCGGCACGGCGATCGCCTGCGCTGGAATTTCCGCCTGCATCCTTTACGTTGCGGGAATGCGGATGCGCTATTTCGGATATGCGTTCGCCGCCTCGCTGCCACCCCTGTATTTTCTGATCTTTCACGTTGCGTTTCGGCGCGACCGCATTCTGGCGTTCATCAATCCTTATGCTGACCGGCAGAAAGCCGGATTCCACATTGTGCAATCGCTGATCGCTGTCGGCACCGGCGGTCTCACCGGTACCGGTCTGATGGAGGGCAAGCAGAAACTCTTCTATCTGCCCGAACCGCATACTGATTTCATCTTTGCCGTGACTGCGGAAGAGTTGGGCCTGGTGGGTGCGATGTTTATCGTCATCATGTTCGCCATTTTTCTTTGGCGAGGATTGCGCGCCGCCACGCTGACGCGTGATCCTTTCGGACGCTATCTCGCCGTCGGAATTACCAGCATGGTTGGGCTGCAAGCCTTCATCAACGTGAGCGTCGTGCTCGGCATGATGCCGACCAAGGGCATTCCCCTGCCGCTTGTTTCCTACGGAGGGTCGTCGTTATTTGTGACGCTTGCCTGTGTCGGCGTTTTGCTCAACATAACGAAACAAGCAGAGTGACGACTATCTCCGGCGGTGACCAGATTCAATGTGCTCGCGTAACCAGTCGGCGAGCGCTTCCTCATTCAGACTTCCAGATGCAAGCGCTAACATCCGCGAGATGCAGTCTGCATCGTCAGCGTTGAGCAGCCAGCCATTCAGACTTAGAAACAATTCCATCACCACGAAGGCGGTGCGCTTCTTGCCGTCGAGAAAGGGATGATTGCGGGCGATCCCGAAGGCATACGCGGCAGCGATCGACGCTGCATCAGGCTTATCGCCATACGCGTTCAAATTATGAGGGCGAGCGAGCGCCGACGAAATTGGCTTGTAGTTTATATTCACCTCATGCGGGCAATCCTGGCGGGCGGAGGCACTGGCGGTCATGTCATTCCCGCCCTCGCCATCGCTAACGAGCTTAGGAAATCGTACGATGCCGAGATCCTCTTCATCGGCACCGCCCGCGGAATCGAAAACCGCCTTGTTCCCGCGGCAGGATATCCGCTGCAACTCGTGCGTGTCGGCGCGCTGAAGAATGTCAGCCTGATGACCCGCGCCAAAACCGCCTTCGATCTGCCTCGCGCTCTTTGGGACGCCGGCCGCCTGCTGAACGAATTCGCGCCTGACGTCGTCATCGGCGTCGGCGGCTACGCTTCGGGTCCGGCGATGTTATCGGCGATACTCAAGCACATTCCCACGCTCGCCTTCGAGCCGAACGTTGTGCCCGGCTTCGCGAATCGTCTCGTGGCGAAGTTCGTTTCGGCGGCTGCGGTCCACTTTGAAGAAAGCGCGAAATATTTCCGCCATGCGGAAGTCACCGGCGTTCCTGTTCGGCAGGCTTTCTTCGAGATTCCGACCAAGCGCGGAGGAACTCCGACCGTGCTCATCTTCGGAGGCAGCCAGGGCGCGCACGCCATCAATGACGCCATGATCCGTTGCTTGCCGGTGCTGCAGCGGGAAGCACCGGGCATCCACATCATTCATCAGACGGGTGAGCGCGACTATAATGGCGCGCTGGCGGCCTATGAGAATCTGGCCGCAGCCGCACCTTCAGCCTTACCTGGCTTTACGTTTGAGATTTTCAAGTTCATTGATGACATGCCGTCTGCCTTCGCCCGCGCCGATCTCGTCGTTTGCCGTTCAGGGGCCAGTACGGTCGCCGAAATCGCAGCGGCGGGGAAGCCAGCCGTTTTCGTTCCTTTTCCGCGCGCGGCCGACGATCATCAGCGCGTAAATGCCGAGGCTTTAGCGAAACATGGCGCCGCGGTCGTTGTGGAAGAATCGAAACTGGAAGGCGTATGGTTGGCGGAGACGATCAGCACGCAGTTACAGGATTCGCGCCGGCTGCAGCACATGAGCGCAGCGGCGAAGGCTTTGGCGCATCCCAATGCCGCCCGCGATATTGCAACGATGGCCGCGCGAATCGCGGGCATCGAACAAGAAACGGCCACGGATCTCACAGATTCTCACGGATAATTCCTTCTTGGATTGATCCGTGCTGATCCGCGCGGAATCCGCGGCATGGTAGTTCGCCGATGACGCAGGACTCGCGACTCACAACTAATTTATGTTTGCCAAAATTCAACGTATTCATTTCGTAGGCATCGGCGGCATCGGGATGAGCGGGATCGCCGAAGTCCTGCTGAACCTCGGCTACAAGGTTTCCGGCTCCGACCTGAAGAGTTCCGCGGTCACGCAGCGGCTCGCCAGCCTCGGCGCGACGATTTTCGAAGGACATCGCGCCGAAAATATCACTGGGGCCGAAGTTGTTGTCACCAGCTCCGCCATCGCTCCCGAAAATCCCGAGGTCACCGACGCGCACAAGCTGCACATTCCCGTGATCCAGCGCGCTGAGATGCTGGCCGAACTCATGCGCCTGAAATATGGCATCGCCATCGCCGGCATGCACGGAAAAACCACGACGACCTCCATGGTCGCGGCAGTGCTGGCCGCTGGCGGACTCGATCCCACAGTTGTCGTCGGTGGCCGCGTCGACGCCATGGGATCGAATGCGCGGCTCGGCAAGTCGCAATATCTTGTGGCCGAAGCGGACGAGAGTGACCGCAGCTTTCTCAAATTGTCGCCCATTCTCTCCGTCGTTACCAACATCGACCGCGAGCACATGGATTGCTATCGCAACATGCGCGACGTGAAAAAAACTTTTCTCGAGTTCATGGATCGCGTGCCCTTTTACGGAATGATCGTTGCCTGCAATGACGATCCGCTTCTGCGCCGCGTGCTTCCTGATGTGCAACGTCGAACCGTGACCTATGGCACCAGGCGCGGATCGGACTTCCAGATCACTCTTGATCTACCGCTTTCACAAGCTGCCGCAGAAGGCGCTCCACTCAGCCGCTTTCGCGTGAGATACGGAAAACAAGATCTCGGCGCATTCACCCTGCACGTTCCCGGAGTGCATAACATTCTTAACGCCACGGCGGCCATTGCGGTCGGCATCGGGCTTGAAATCGGGATCGATGCCATCACTCATGCGCTCGACCAATTTCGTGGAGTGGATCGCCGTTTTCAACTGCGCGGCCGCGCCGCCGGCGTCACCGTCATTGATGACTACGGGCATCACCCCACCGAAATCAAAGCCACGCTGGCCGCCGCGCGACAGTGCGGATTTCGCAAGGTTCACGTCGTCTTCCAGCCACACCGCTACACCCGCACGCGCGACCTGATGGAAGAATTCACTACGGCATTTGGCGATGCCGATTCTCTCTTCGTGCTCGATATCTACGCCGCCAGCGAGAAGCCGATCGAAGGCGTCACGGGAGAAATCCTCGCCCAGCGAATTGCAGACAAGAGCGGCAAGCCGGTTCGCTACGTCAGTTCGTTCGCAGAAGCCATCAACGCGGCCGTCTCGGCCGCCGGCGAGGGCGACATGATCCTCACGCTGGGCGCGGGCAGCGTTTCACAGTTAGGGCCAATGCTGCTGGAAAATTTGCGCGGCACGCGGGAAGTTCATCCGCTCACTAAGACTCGCTCCTGACCGCGCTGGTGAAATCCTCGTTTCCGCGAAACTCAATTTCAGTTCGCAGGCTACGTCAGCGATTGGGACGGCTCGCCCGCTAGTACCGCAGCTTGGACCTCCGGTTCTCTCGCGGCGTCCCCAATATCTATGCGGCCAGGACTCGGCGGGGGCGCGATTTGATGACCGAGACGAATCATCGGACGCTCTACAAACCGGTAGCTCAGGGCCGCTACCAGAAGCAGAAGCCCACAGTTAACCGGAAAACTTTGCAGTAGCGACCACGGATACTTTGCCCCCGGCACAAGAAACAATTGCTGCCAGAGGTAAAGACTGTAGGAAAGTCGCCCCAGCCACCGCATCCAGCCCAGTTCAAGAAATTTTCCGATCAGAGTTTGCGGGTGCATGACAGTGGCTGCGACCATCGCTGCCAGCAGCACCGATTCAAGAAGCGTGTAATAGTGGTGGCGATAATACAGCTGCAGCGAAAGGTAGCCGACCGCGCAGGCCACCCAGCCCCACATTCCCAACACACGCAACAGGCGCTCTCTCCAGCGAGGTTCCGAGAGAAGCAGGGCCAGCAAGCAGCCCATGAGGAGTCCGTCCAGACGCACGTCCGTCCTCGAGCCAAAGAGCAATCCGGGCAAATACTTTTCGACAAACAGGTGACGAAAGTCCCAGAAGCGCCAGCCAGCGACCATCACAGCTCCACCCAACGCCGCCCACTTCGCTCGTCTTGGGCCAAGCAGGACTAAGATTCCGGGCCACAACAGATAGAAATGTTCTTCCACCGCAAGGGACCAGTAATGAATGGTGTAGCCGCCCCAGCCGCGGGTAATGACGTCTGGAGGCAGATAGTTTCGGAAGAAGAAGATGCAAGCCCACCACTCACGACTACTCATCTCGATCACGGCTACGGCGCCGAGTACGCCGACAACTGCCAGATAGAGCAGCGCGGGCGGAAGAATTCTTGAGGCCCTCCGAATGTAAAAGCCACGCAGGCTAATCCGGCCTGCTCCGTCGTACTCTTCCAAAAGCCGTGAGCAGATGAGAAATCCACTAATCGCAAAAAATAAACTGACTCCGTTTGGGCCGAATCGCGTTATCTCGAACAGTTTGGGAAAGCGGTGCTGAAAGATGTTGGCCGTCCCGTGGTCCGCAATCACGGCGAGGATGGCAACGGCGCGCCAACCATCCAGCGTGGCCAAATATCCTTTTGCGTTGGAAGTCATTAGCGACGGATGAAGCATTGTAGGTCAGTTGAATCAACTGCAAATACACCCTCGTTGTGGAAAAAACTGAAACAAATTACCAGCCTCGTTATGTCTTTCCTTTGCTAACCGATTTCTGTGCGTCTCGTCTATCTGGCATAAGGGGTTAAGGTTATGAAAACGCAAGCATGGAGATGGCTGGTAGCTGGGGTGGTGGCAGCCGGATTGAACGCGAGCTTCCACCAGGGTGGTCTGCGCTGGGCGCATCAAATCGCGCAGGATGTCGAGCACAATTCCGCGGCCGTAATCGCCCTCGCGTCCGGCCGGGCGGATGAATTTCTGGCGCAGGCCCGCTTGCTGACCATCAGCGTACCCAAGGATCCCTGTGCGGCGGAGGAACCCGTAGGAGTTGAGGTAGCGGAACTGGCAAAAGCTGAGCCGGGCTTCGATCTTCCTGCTCACTTCACGAACATCCAACCGGTCAAAGAATATCAATCGGAGAGAGTTCAGGCGGAAGTCCGACAAGAGATGACTCGTGCGCATCTTGAGGTCCTCCGGGCTCGCTTGCAGGCTCAGATGGCAGAGCAGTCCAGTCATTTTCGAGACGCTTCGGCGAGCTTCGATCAGGGTGTGTTACGCCGGATATCCAGCGAATTCAGCCAGATCAAGTTTCCAGAGTGTTCAAGGGATCGGGTTTCTTTTCCGAAAGTTCCTGCCGTGAAGATCCCAGCCGTTCGCGTGGATGCCGTAACTGCTGGACCGGTTTAGAAGTTCTTGCTCAATCGACGATTGCCTCCTGGAGTTGGGCGCGGCAAATCCAATTGCCGCGTCCTTTTTGGTAGTGTCCTAACTTAGGACACTACCTCCTTTTTTTTCGCCTTGTTGGCATGTCCAGCGTTCGCCTGATTCCTACTTCGGTTCCCGTCTGTGCAAAACGATGTATTTTTCATCTATGCCCACTCCACAATTCGGGATATAGTGAAAAAGCTCAGCGATTCCCTGACGACAACTGCCTGAATTGATGGCGCGGAAAGATAGTCCCACCATCCTGCAGGAGGAGTTGTACCCGCCTGACGTCGACCCACGTCGCGACGAAACTGCGCGCGCCCGTTCTAATCGCGAATCCACCCGCGAAGAGATCGATGATGCCCGTCTGGTTGACCTCGATGTAAACGAAGAATCTCCCTTTCTCCGGGGACAAAAACGCGTTTCCGCCCGCCGCAGTACTTTGCCCAAGAAAACTGCCAGCCGTCTTCTGTGGACGTTGAGCGTGCTTGCGATTCTCGGTTTTGGAGCCGTCGGAGCCGCTGCCCTCTATCACTATGGCGAGCATTCCTGGCGTTTCCGCATCGAATCGAGCGACAACATCGACGTCATTGGGATGCAAAACGTCACCAAGCCGCAAATCATGGAAGTCATGGGAGCCGATATCGGCCGCAACATTTTCTTTATCCCACTCGCCCAGCAGAAAGCGCAACTCGAGCAGATTCCCTGGGTCGAATCCGCCAGCGTCATGCGTTTCGTTCCCAATCGCCTGAAGGTCGAAATCCACGAACGAATGCCCGTAGCTTTCGCGCGCGTCGGCCCGAGGATCTTTTTGATTGACCGCGTCGGCACGCTGATGGAATTGCCCCACAATCACAAATATTCTTTTCCGGTTATTCTCGGCATGAACCCCGGTGAGCCAATTTCTACGCGCGCGCCGCGCATGAAGGCCTACAACGAACTGATTCGCCAGCTCGACTCCGACGGCGCCCATTATTCTCAAGACCTGAGCGAAGTGGACCTCTCCGATCTCGATGATTTGAAGGTGCGGGTGAATGACCCCGCAGGCGATGTTTTACTCGAGCTCGGATCTTCCGATTATCTGCAGCGCTTCAAAACTTATATCGCGCATGTGCAGGAGTGGCGCCAGCAATTTCAGAAGCTCGAGTCGGTTAATCTGCGTTACGACAACCAGGTCATCGTCAATCCCGAGATCGAAGCTAAGTCAAGAACGCCGGCAGTGTCGCCGGCTGCGTCCAAGCCTGCATTCGCGTCTGGTGTAAAGCCAGCGTCGTTGAACCAACGCATGAATCTGAACGATCGCGCGGTTCCAAAGCCGGTTTTCGAGCTGGCGCCGGAAACGCTGAATGCGAAGTCGGTCGCCCCGAAAAAAACTGCGGCCAAGCCGAAGCTTAGGAAGGCCGTTGCTAGAGCAGCGGTAGCGAAACCGAAACATCCCGCACGGGTCAGGCAGAGAGCGAAGCCGGCCGCGCAATTAGCGGCACAGAAGACAAGACTGTCGACGCCGAAAACGCCAATACCGGTCTTCTCCAAGATCGGATCTGACAAAACCAAATCCGACAGAGGCAACAAGCCAGCCCCAGGAGCGGCCGGCACGCCCAGTCCGAAGCCAAGTCCGGGAGTTGTGAAGCAAGCGAACGCAAGCACCAGTAATTAGGAATCGAGTACCTATTCATAATGGCGAACCCGCAGCAACATTTCATGACCGCAATTGATGTCGGCAGCGCCAAGACCTGCGCTTTGATGGCCGAGGTTACCGATGCCGGGCTGCGTTATCGCGGACATGGCCTGGCCGAATCGCGCGGCTCCCGCAAGGGCGTGATTTTTGAACTCGACAAAGCCGTCGCCTCCATTCAGAAAGCCGTGGAAGCCGCCGAGGACGTGGCCGGGGCGCCAGTTGAGCACGCCATTGTCGGTATCGGTGGCGCCCATGTTCGTGGAGTGAACAGCCATGGCGGCACCAGTCTCGGCACGCGTCCGCGCGAAATTTCACGCGATGAGATTAAGCAGGCTGTCGAACGCGCCCGCGCTATCGCGCTTCCCGCCGACCGCGAAATTCTTCACCTGCTTCCACAAGAGTTCATCCTCGACGATCAGCCCGGTGTGCACGATCCGCTGGGAATGATGGCAGCCCGTCTCGAAGTCCGCGTGCATCTGGTAACCGCGGCCACGAGCGCCACGCAAAATGTGATCACCGCGGTAAACAAGGCCGGAGTCCACATCGACGACACGGTTTTCGAGCCGCTGGCCGCCGCTGATTCCGTTCTTCGCTCTGACGAACGCGAACTCGGCGTTTGTCTCGCCGATATCGGTGCGGGATCGACCGAGTTGATCGTCTTCCAGCAAGGCGCCGTCGCTTTCACCGGAGTGATTCCGGTTGGCGGCGATCACTTCACCAGTGATCTGTCCGTTGGCCTGTGCACTCCGCTCGCGGACGCCGAAAAGATCAAGAAAGTTTTCGGCAATGTTGTCGTCACGCTGATCCCCGAGGGCAACGAGGTAGAAGTCCCTTCTGTCGGCGATCGCCCCTCGCGTCTGCTGCCGCAGCGCCTCGTCGCGGAGATTCTTGAACCCCGGGCGCGCGAGCTTTTCGAAATGATGCGCGAGACGCTGCGCCAGAGCGGCATGTACGACGTTTGCATCGCAGGCATCGTGCTGACGGGAGGTGCATCGCGCCTGCCGGGAATTTTCGATGTCGCCGAATCTGTGCTGCGGCGATCCGTACGGCTGTCGTGGCCGGCACCATTGGCAAAGATGCCCTCGACGCTCTCCGAGCCCGAATTTGCGACTGTGCTGGGCATGGTCAATTACGGTCAGCGCGCTCGCATTGCGCGCGGCCTGCAAGAGACTCGATGGGGAACGAGACTGAAAGCCATGTTGGTGGGAGCGTGAGGCAAAGTTTCAAGGTTTCAAAGTGGCAAGGTTTCAAGGATCGTTGAGAAAGTCTAGGCTTCTAAAATTCGGCGCAAACTTTGAAACTCTGAAACTCTGAAACTCTGAAATGTTGAAACATTAGAAAACAGGTGGTGAATCTATGAGCAACGAAATTCGCATCAGCTTTAACGAAGAGGCCCGCAACGACGCCAAGATCAAAGTCATCGGCGTGGGTGGAGGCGGGGGCAACGCTGTGAACCGCATGATCGACGCCGGAGTGGAGGGCGTCGAGTTCATTGTGGCGAACACGGATCTGCAGGCATTGCGCATGTCGCATGCCCCGGTCAAGTTGCAGCTGGGCGTAAAGCTCACCAACGGTCTCGGCGCGGGCGCGAATCCCGAGGTCGGCCGCAAAGCTGCCCTCGAGGATTCCGACAAAATCATTGAAGCGCTCGAAGGCGCTGACATGGTTTTCGTGACGACCGGCCTCGGCGGAGGCACGGGAACTGGCGCCGCTCCCATCATTGCCTCCCTCGCCAGCGAAATGGGCGCGCTCACCGTGGCAGTGGTTACCAAGCCGTTCTCCTTCGAAGGCAAACGCCGCATGCAGCAAGCCGAGCGTGGCATCTCTGAGCTGATGGAATCAGTCGATACCACCATCGTCATCCCCAACGAGAAACTGCTCGCCGTCGCCGAGGACGCCGGCTTTTTCGAATCCTTCCGCATCGCCGACGATATTCTCCGTCAAGGCGTGCAGGGAATTTCCGACATCATCACCATCCCGGGCATCATCAACCGCGATTTCGCCGACGTGAAAACGATCATGTCGAGCATGGGATATGCCGTGATGGGCACCGCCTCGGCCGCCGGCGCGAAGCGCACCGTCGACGCCGCTCAGAAAGCCATTGCCTCGCCACTGCTCGAGGCTGGAGCGATCGACGGCGCTCGCGGCATCCTCATCAACATCACCGGATCTTCATCGCTCAAGCTGGCCGAAGTGCAACAAGCCTGCTCGATCATTCAGAGCGCTGCTCACGAAGATGCCAACATCATCTTCGGCGCTGTGATGGACGAGAAGATGAAAGACGGGGTGAAGATTACAGTCATCGCCACTGGTTTTCGCGAGGTCCCGGCCACGCGCCATCGCAGAAACGAGAGTCGCCTCTCGTTCGCAGAAATGCACGAGGAGGCTATGGATTTTCCCGAGCCGGTGCGCGAGCCGATGCCGGAGCCGCCCAAGCACATCATGTCGGAGCCGCTCCAGCAAGAAAGAATCGACCCGGATTTCGATGATGTTCCGGCAACTCCTGCTTCCTGTGAACCCGTAGGAGCGGAAATTGTCTCGCTCGACAACATGCGCAACACTGTGCTGACCAGCATGGGATCGAATTTTCAATCCGATGATCTGGACGTCCCGGCGTTTCTGCGCAAACGCAACGAGGTG
Organism: Verrucomicrobiia bacterium; assembly: GCA_035523795.1. Taxonomy (GTDB): domain Bacteria; phylum Acidobacteriota; class Terriglobia; order Terriglobales; family Acidobacteriaceae; genus Sulfotelmatobacter. Next base: position 63,667 of record DATKQB010000053.1, read on the forward strand.
ATGTAGAGTCGCAGAGCGGCGAGTCCTGCGTTGCGAGTGAAATGCTCCGACGTTGCGGATAATTGCCTCGGAAACTCAGGACGCGGCACTCGACGAACGGAAAATTCTTGCAGCCCGGGAAGTATCTTTCCAGTAACTAAGTAATGTGTTACCGAAAGCGTTAGAACCGAAGTAACTCCGCTATATGTACTTGTCTAACAATGGTTTAAGAAGAAGTTAATGTTTAGTTCTGTTTAAACTTTGTCATTGCCAGTTTGCTCTAACTCCCTTAATATCGCAGAGTTGAGCGATAATACGCGGGGTTACTGCCCGCCTGGCAGCACGCGTGCATCTGAAGTACCTAGATTCTGGGGAGTGAAGGGAAACGATGTCCAAGGGTAGAAGCTTTCTTCGTCTCTTTTCCGGTATTTTGAGTGCCTCGCTGGTCTGCCTGCTTTTCACAGGTTTTAGTTGGGCAGCTCACATCGCGACCCATACTCCTACGAAAAAGAATTCGCAAAAGATCAGTGAGACCCAGCACACGCGCCGCCGTCTGCACCACCTGGCGCGCAGCCGGGCTGCGCATCCGACCACTGTGAGGCGCGTCTCCGCCACTGCGCATCATCATCGCTACTACGAGCGCTTTTATATGAGCTCGTTCTCTGAAGATGACACTACGGGAGACATCACGACCGGTGAAGACCCCGTGGTGCGCCAGGCTGCCGTCGACGCGCTCGGCAACATGAACGGCACCGTCGTAGCGATCGAGCCCACCAGCGGGCGCATTCTTGCTATGGTCAATCAGAGGCTGGCGCTGTCGAGCGGTGCTCAGCCCTGCTCGACTATCAAGCTTTCCGTTGCGCTCGCCGCTCTCAGTGAAGGCCTGATTTCCAAGGAAACTGCGGTTTCGCTCGGCGGCCACTACCGCATGAATCTCACGCAGGCGCTGGCCCACTCCAACAATGCTTATTTTGAAGCGCTGGGCCGCAAGCTCGGATTCGAAAAAGTCGCGTATTACGCCCATCAATACGGCCTCGGCGAACTTGCCGGCTATGACATTCCGGGCGAACAACTCGGCGAATATCCTGACGCGGTCATTCCAGAAAAGCTTGGCGGCGTAGGCAAGATGTGCTCGTTCGGCGAAGGCGTTTCCATGACCCCACTGCAGCTTGGCGCCATGGTCTCCGCTATCGCCAATGGCGGCACGCTCTATTACCTCCAGCATCCAACCACGCCGGAGGAAGTTGCCAATTTCGAGCCGCGGGTGAAGCGTCACCTGGACATCGCCCCGATTATTCCCGAACTTTCTGACGGTATGGCGGGCGCGGTTCAATACGGCACCGCCCGCAGCTTGCGCTTGAACTTCAACGAAGAAGAAATTCTCGGCAAAACCGGAACCTGCTCGCATGATGGCACGCGCTTCGGTTGGTTCGCTTCTTATGCGAATACGAATGTCGGGCGCATTGTGGTTGTGATCTTCCTCGAAGGTGGACGTCCCACCTTTGGTCCCAAGGCTGCCGAGATCGCGGGCCGTATGTATCGCAACATGTACGACCACAATTTCTTCATTGCCGGTCCCAGCATTCTGCACGATCAGGCCACGGTCGACCCCGTCAGCACCAGACCGTAACTTGCACCTGGGCAGCAGCTACCGCTGCCTGCGAACTCCTTCCTTGTTCCACCGAAGGCGTGTCCACCTTCTTCCCGCCGCTCCACCGCATTTCCACATTAGCGCATTCACACCAGAAGAATTCCTTCTCGTTTGCCGATAACTTCCACAGCGATCCGCACGTTTTCGCGTGTTACCCAACGTACCTATGCCGCCGAACGCGTTACTGCAAGGGAGTTACGACCTGCGCCTGGTGGCGCTGTCGGTGGTGCTGGCGATGTTTGCTTCTTACGCAGCCCTCGACATCACCGGACGGGTGATGGCCGCGCGCGGATGGCCGCGCAGACTCTGGCTGGGCAGCGGCGCTGCTGCTATGGGTCTCGGAATCTGGTCGATGCATTACATCGGCATGCTCGCCTTCAGCTTGCCGGTCCCGGTTCTGTACCACTACCCCACAGTGTTGGTATCACTGGTCGCCGCCATCCTCGCCTCGTTAGTGGCGTTATTCACCGTCACCCGCGAAAAGATTGGCGCTTTCTCCTACCTTGCTGGCAGCCTGGTTATGGGCATGGGGATTGCCACCATGCACTACGTCGGCATGATGGCCATGCGGTTACCCGCCGTAATGGAGTATCGCTGGAGTCTCTTTGGCCTGTCGATGGCGCTGGCGATCGCAATTTCCTATGTAGCCCTGCGGCTGGCCTTCCGTGTTCGTCAAGAGGATAAGTCAACCCGCAGCAAATTCCTCAGCGCGGCCGCAATGGGCGCGGGCATTCCGCTCATGCATTACGTGGGGATGTGGGCGGTTCGTTTCTACGCCGCCGATCAACCGTATGACGTCCGGTGGACGGTTCAAGTCACACGCCTCGGCGTGACAGCGATTGTGGCGTCTACTTTGCTCGTCCTCAGTTTGACTGTGGCGACCGCCTTCCTGGAGCGCCTCTTTCTGGCGGAAAAGCGCGTAACCGATGCCAAGCGCAATGCCGAGGCTCAATTCCAGACGCTCGCCGAAGCAATCCCGCAGATCGTGTGGACCGCCGGACCGGACGGCAAAACCAACTACATCAATGGACGCTGGTATGAAATGACGGGCATGGATCGCAGCCGCGGATTGGGCAGCGAATGGTCGGAGATGGTTCATCCCGATGACCGCGAAATCTGCTACCAAAAATGGACGGAATGTGTTCGCAGTGGACAAACTTTCGAAATTGAATATCGATTGCACGACGCGGAGAAGGGCTATCGCTGGTATCTGGATCGTGCCGTGCCCTTACGCGATGACTCTGGTGTGATCCGCCAGTGGTTTGGCACCTGCACCGACATCGAACAGCAGAAGCATTACCAGGAGATTCTGGAAGAGCAAATTCGCATTCGGACTCAGCAACTGGCCGAGGCCAACCGCAAGCTGCAGGAAGAAATGCGACAGAAGGATGTCGTTCGCCGCGAAGCTGACCTGAAGACTGAACAGATCCTTCTACAACTGACTGAGCGCACCCGTCGCTCGACTCTGCTGGCGCAAATGGGGCAGATTCTGCAAAGCTGCATCACGCGCGAGGAAGTCTTTGCCGCAGCCTTAGGCTTTGCTTCGAAGATTTTCCCCCAGCGCCGCGGCTCGATCATCATGCTCAACGCCGGCGGAAAAGTAGCCGAAGTTATCGGTTCCTGGAACGACTGCCCTACGCCCCTCTCCGTCTTCGAGCCTACCGATTGCTGGGCGTTACGGACCGGCCACCCCAACCTGGTTCCCAAGGGAGATGTAGCCGCTCCCTGTGCTCACGCCGCCGGATGCCAAAATTCCTACCTCTGTGTTCCCATCCTGGCGCAGGGACGCACCTTGGGCATTTTTCATATTCAAACTACCGACGTGTATCCTGACTATCACGATTGGCAGGTTTCGTTCGATATGAGTTTCGCCGCGCAATTGGGACTTTCCATCTCCAATATCGCGCTCCGTGATGCTCTGCGTTTTCAATCCATTCGCGATCCGCTGACCGGTCTTTACAATCGCCGCTATCTCGAAGAAGCGCTCGACCGCGAGATTCGCCGCGCCGTTCGCGCCGCCCACTCCCTTGGAGTGCTCATGTTCGATCTGGATCACTTCAAGAAGTTTAACGATACCTACGGCCACGAGGCTGGCGACACCGTGCTGCGCGAGATCGGCAGCTTCCTCACGCGTAGCATCCGCGCCGAGGACGTCGCTTGTCGTTTCGGTGGCGAGGAATTCGTCGTTCTTCTTCCGACCGCGGACTTGAATTCCGCCCGCATGCGCGCCGAGCGCATCCGCGCTGATCTTGGTGAACTTGCCGTACTCCACAACGGTCAGTCTTTGGGGACGATCACGGCTTCCATTGGAATCTCTGCGCTTCCAACTCATGGCACTTCGACACAAGAACTGCTGGCCGCCGCTGATACCGCTCTCTATCGCGCGAAACGCGAAGGTCGCGACCGCGTCGTCGTGGCGGAAGTTCGCAACCCGGAGGTTCGCCCCGAAGAAGCTCGTACCGGCGTTGCCATCTCCATCACTGCCGGGAAGTAGATAGCTATTTCGTTTCTCCCGAAAAATAAAAACGCCCAGCTCAACGCCGGGCGGGGTCGTCTTTCCAACTTCCAAGTCTAATCGCGGTCCTTGTTCTCATCGCTCGCGATCACACCGTCCTTGATGTGAATCACGCGATGCGCATATTCGGCGATATCGCCCTCGTGCGTGACCAGAATGATCGTATTTCCCTCGCCGTGCAGGCGATCAAATAGCGCCATAATCTCGGTGCCAGTCTGCGAATCGAGGTTGCCCGTCGGTTCGTCAGCGAGAATGATCGATGGATTGTTCACCAGCGCACGGGCAATGGCCACGCGCTGCCGCTGACCGCCGGACAATTCGTTCGGCTTGTGAGTCATGCGCGAGCCCATGCCCACGGCCGTCAGCGCCCCCCGCGCGCGCTCCAGTCTTTCCTCGGTTGGAATCCCGGCATAGATCAGCGGCAACTCAACATTGTGCAGTGCCGTCGCTCGCGCTAGCAGATTGAACGTCTGAAACACGAACCCGATTTCCTTGTTGCGGATGTGTGCCAGTTCATCGTCATCCAACTCGCTAACCAGTTGCGAGTTCAACCAATATTTTCCCTGCGAGGGAGTGTCCAGGCAGCCGATCAGGTTCATCAGCGTCGATTTCCCTGATCCCGAGGGGCCCATGATGGCGACGTATTCATTGCGCTGAATGCGCAGATTTACGCCGCGCAGCGCGTGCACCTGTTGCTCCGACCCCATGTCATACGTCTTCCACAAATCTTCCGCCGCGATCATGTACGATTCCGGCGGCGCCGACGTGATGGGGCTGGACATGCTGATGAGTTCTGCGGTTGCCATGTTTTTCTCCTGCTCCGGTGCCACGGACCTTCTCCGATCTCGTTCTGTTTCGATCCCCGGTCTCGTGACTCCGGCTTTTTTTCTTTCCCCAACTTGGCCTTCCGAGACCCGCTCCGTTCCTACGACCGCCTTTCCCTTTGGACGCGCCAGTTTTACGAACGTTATGACGATTCTTCTTCCTTCTTGGGAACCGCGTTATCTATTTTGACGCTCGCCCCCGGGCGCAGCGTGCGCAGAACCTTGTAACTTCCCGTTACTATCTCGTCACCCTCTTTCAACCCGTCGAGCACTTCGATATCGGTGGTCCCAGTAATCCCGGTCGCTACCGGAACAAAAATCGCCTTCTTATTGCGAACTACGAACACTCCCTGCACTTCGTCATTCTTCTTCTTGGATGCGACTTCACCGTTAGCCGGTGCTGCGGCATGCACTGAGCCCGGGGGATTATTTTGCGCTTCTATCTGCTCCTTGCTGCGCAGCGTCAATGCTTGAATCGGCAACGCGAGAGCATTGCTGCGCGTCGCAGTCGTGATCTTTGCCGTCGTCGAAAGTCCCGGCCGCAGATCGTAAGGCGCATCCGTCAGATTCACCACCACTTTGAAGTCCTTCGCTTCTTCGCTGGCTGTCGCTTGCTGTGAAGTTGAGACTCCACTGGACCGCACGATCGCGTTATCGCCAATCTCCGAAACAGTTCCGTGGAAAACTTTTCCCGGAATGGCGTCGATCGTTACCTCTGAGGGTTGACCCAGTCGCACGTTGACAATATCCGTTTCATCGACCTTCACTTCTGCCGTGATCACCGACATGTCCGCGATTGTCATCAGTGTGCTACCTGGCGCATTCTGAATTCCCATCACCACCGTCTCGCCTTCGCGCACCGGCAGATTCGTCACTACGCCATCGAAGGGCGCGTTGTAGCTCGCCTTGTGCAACACATCTGTCACCCGCGTCAGATTGGCTTGGGCCTGTGTCACATGCTTATCTGCCGATTCCTTTTGCGCCTTCGCCTGCGCTACTCGCGCCTGCGCTTGTACCAACCCTGCGTCCGCCGTCTTCCAGGCGTCTTGCCGGCTATCGAAATCCGATTTCGAAATGAGTCCGTCTTTGAACAAACTCTGCGCCCGTTCCCAATCCAGCTTGTTGCGGTCAAAGTCCGCTTGCGCCCGTTGCAGATCGGCTTGCGAAGTCTTCATCCCGGCATCGGCCGCTACGGCATCCGTCTGCGCCGCCTGCAGAGAAGCTTCTCCCGCGTTTACATCGGCCGAGGACTGCACATTCTCCAGTTGCGCCACCAACTGTCCTCTTTTGACCCGGTCCCCCTCTTTCACATACAGATGGGTAATCTTGCCAAACGCGTTCGCGCCCACATTCACGTACGTCTTTGGCTTGATCTCACCGGAGGCACTCACGACCGTCGCCAAATCCTCCCGCTGTACTCTCGCGGTCTGAACGGTAACGATACCCTTCGTGCTCTGATGAACCGCTATCGCAACCGCGATCAACAGAACGAGCAGCACACACACGCTTATGGCAATTTTTTTCCAAAGCTTCATGCTTTCCGCCGCATTCCGGAGGGATATCTCCCCCGATACCGCAAACTTGCAGGTGAGTTCTTGCACACCTCACAGCCAGGCGGCGGGCACAATCCTTGCTACGATTTCGCCGCCCGAAAAGTTCCCGGTCAGGAGAGGAGGAAATGAAAATGAGACCCGATGACTCTTACGGAACAACCAACTCCCCGGAACCCTTGATTATATCTCGCCCATCCAGTGAAAAACCCCACACAACCTCTAACAACCGTTGCAACCCGAGGCAACTCGAAGCCGCCTTCCCCGGTTCTAACAAATACGGCAGAGGCAAGTGTCAATTCGTTCTCGGGGCAAGACTTAGCCTTGATTTCGGGCAATTCAGGGCCTAAAATGTGGAGACGACGGCGGTCTGGCAGGAGTCCCTCTCATGTTCCGGGTTTCTAGGTATGGCAAGAAGTGTCAATTTTTTGCAGTAGTCCTTTGCGCCTCTTTGTGCGTTTTGGCCGTGAGTGCCCCGGCGCGCGCCCAGGATCAAGGTAAAGATCCCAGCAAAGATCAAAGTAAGGCTCAGAATACCGCCCAGTCTGACGATCCTGACGCGAAATCTGCCGACAGTTCTTCGGCATCCTCCCAGACGCAGGCCGCACCTTCTAAGGAAACCTCAGATCCTTTGAAACGCCCGGTCGATTCGAAAAAGAAGAAGCAGCAACAGAAAGATTTCTCCAAGGAAATCAAAGGCCCCTATAAGAAGTGGCTGGATGAAGACGTGGCTTGGATCATCACCGACGAAGAGCGCGCCGCTTTCAAGCAGCTCTCCAACGACGAGGAGCGCGACAATTTCATCGAAGCTTTCTGGCAGCGTCGCGACCCCACTCCCGACACTGAAGAGAACGAATACAAGGAAGAGCATTACCGCCGCATCGCTTACGCCAACGAGCATTTTGCCGCCGGCATCCCCGGATGGAAAACCGACCGCGGCCGCATCTACATCATTTACGGACCGGCCGATGAAGTCGAATCCCACCCCTCTGGGGGAACTTACGAGCGTCCCATGGAAGAGGGTGGTGGCGAAACCTCAACCTTCCCCTTTGAAGACTGGCGCTATCGCTACATCGAAGGTATTGGCCAGGAAGTCATCATTGAATTCGTCGATCCTTGCATGTGCGGCGAATATCACATGACGATGGACCGTTCGGAAAAAGATGCCCTCCTTTACACTCCCAATGCCGGCTTGACCTTGTGGGAACAGATGGGCATGGCCAGCAAGACATCGCGTTTCACGGGCAATGGCATCGAGCGCCTGGGTGCCGGTCCGGAAAGCGCCATGGTCGCCAGCAAGGAATTTGACCGTCTCGAGCAATACGCAAAACTGCAGGCGCCTCCGCCCATCAAGTTCAAGGATCTCGAAGAAGCTGTCAGTTCGAAGATCATTCTCAATCCCATGCCCTTCGATGTTCATTGGGATTTCGTGAAGGTCACCGATGATACGGTTCTGGTTCCCATCACGATTCAGATGAAGAACCGCGATATCACTTTCGTCAACAAGGACGGAGTGCAGCGCGGAACCGTGAACATTTTTGGCCGCCTGTCTACCTTGACCGATCGCGTAGTCCAGACCTTCGAAGACACCGTCCAGGTTGATGTGCCTGCCGAACTGCTTCCAGCTACGGCGGATAATGCCAAGGTTTACTACAAGGCCGTTCCGCTGCGCCCCGGACGCTACAAACTCGATGTTGCTGTGAAGGATGTGAATGGCGATCGTCGGGGTGTTTGGAAGCGCAGCCTGGTTGTTCCGGATTATTCCGACGACAAGCTAGCGACCTCGTCGCTAATCGTAGCCGACGAAATGGAGCCGGTTCCCACCAAAGCAGTCGGCACGGGAAATTTCGTGATCGGCGCTACGAAAGTTCGTCCGCGCGTCGCCCCCTCTGATGGCAAGCCGCCATTATTCCATCGCGACCGCGATCAGAAGCTGAATTTCTGGATGCAGGTTTACAATCTCGGCGTCGACGACAAAACCCACAAGCCTTCGGCCACCGTCGAGTACGACATCACCGACATGTCGACCAACAAACCGATCGTGAAGAAGACCGAATCGACTGAGACCATGGGGAATGTGGGCGAGCAGGTGACATTGCAGAAGTCGATCGCCTCGGGCGTCCTGCAGCCCGGCGTCTATAAGATCGAAATCAAAGTAAGTGACAATATTTCCAAGCAGACCGTTGATCCGTCCGCGGTATTTGCAGTAGAGTAGCGGCCTGCTAATTTCCCAGGGGGTGGGTAAGTTTGAGACTGCGTAAGCTCAGCATCTGGGCCATCGCGTTCGCGGTATCGCTTCCCGCTTGGGCAGCAGACCGCCCGGGAGAGATCTCCGGTTTCGTACGCAGCTCCTCCGGCCAGCCGCAGATCGGCGCCATTGTCGAGATCTTCGGCGCCGCGCATCGCAGCTTCACCGTTTTCACTGATACCGAGGGCTACTACACCGCCACCGGCCTGATCCCTGGTTTCTACTCACTCCGCGTCAGCGCGCCTTCATTTCTTCCCGGCCTTCGCGAGAAGATTGGCATACGCCCTGGTGCGACCGTTAACGTTAATGTCACTCTCAGCACCTTGCTGGACGTGATGCAGCTTGGTCCGGTTCGTCCCGTCTCTGACGATGATGACTGGAAGTGGACTCTGCGCTCCGCCGCAAATCGGCCGATTCTACGCATCTTCAATGATCCGGCGCTCACTGGTGATAAGCCAGATCATGATCTCCGCGGCACACTTTCCTTTGTTGCCGGTTCCGCTGCCGAGGGTTACGGCGCCGGTTCCGACATGAGCACTGGCTTCACCCTTGAGCATTCGATTTTCGCCGATGGACTTTTGGACTTCAGCGGCAACGTCGGCTACGGCGAAGGATCCGCCGCCGTTTTGCGCGCCGGCTATTCCGATCAACTGCCCAATGGCTCCGCTCCTTTCATGGCGCTGACCGTGCGACGCTTTGCCGAGTCCGATCCCAGTCTGCACAACGCCGCTTTGCAGGCGCTGGCCCTTTCCGCCGGCGATGATTTGGCATTCGGCGACATTCTCGAAGTCAAGTTGGGCAGCGAACTGCAAGCCATCCAGTTCCTCGGACATGTGACCGCTTTCCGGCCTTACGGCTCTGCCGACATTCATCTTTCCCCGAATGCTGTTCTCGAATACGCCTTCGCGACGTCGCGTCCAGATGAACTCCGCGACGAAAAGGGATTCGACTCCGCCCCTGCCGATTTAACTGAAGCCGACCCGCGCGTCACCATGCTGGACTATGCTCCAAAAATCGAGCACGCTCATCATCAGGAACTCAGCCTCTCGCAGCGCTCCGGGAAGAACCGTTTGCAGGTCGCCGTCTTCACCGATCACGTCACGGATCCCGCACTCACCGGCGCCGGCGAAGTTACCTCCACCGGCGGATTTCTGCTGCCTGACGTTTCGTCCGGCACGTTCAGCTTCGCAGGGAAGACCCTCGACTCGACCGGCCTGCGCATCGTTTTTCAGCGAAAAGTCAACTCCGATCTCACCGCGACCGTGGACTATGCTTTTGGCGGAGTGCTTGATCTCGCCCGTCCCGACGTCTCCTTGCAGGAGGCTCAATCGTTCCTGCAGACCGAGCATCGCCACTCCGTCGGCGCTAAGTTCAACGCGACCTTGCCACGCACTCACACGCGCTGCATCGCCTCTTACCGCTGGGTGAACGGCACCGCGCTTACGCCGGTCGACATGTTCAATGCGTCGCCAGGCCAGAGCGATCCCTACTTCAATCTCTTCATCCGTCAACCCATACCCACGCTCGGTTTTCTGCCCAGCCATTTGGAAGCCATCATCGACCTGCGTAACCTGCTCGCCCAGGGATACGTCCCCATCCTTGCCCAGGACGGTCAGACTGTCTATCTGGTGCAAGCCGCCCGCTCTCTCCGAGGCGGACTTTCCTTCACCTTCTAGCAGGGAACCAACGTTGCAACGCCTGTCATGCTGACGAGGATTGGTCCTCGCGAATGCGAGGGCCGACCGCGGTCGAAACATCCCTATGCGTGCAGGCACCTCTCGATCAACCTCACCGAGCCGCGTCGAACGGATCCCGCGTGCACGCGCACTCGATTGACTGCCCCAACGGTACCTTCATTGACAAAATCGATGGTAACTATCCGCGATTCTTGGGTTGACTGTCGTCCGCGGAATTCGATAATGTTTTTGACGCTGAACTTGTAAGCGCGTGGGGCGCATCTTGTTAGTAAACAAGGAATTGCGCTGTTCCCATAGAAAAAAGGAAGCGCAGAAGGCCTGACCAGCCAGGCTCTGCCCGCTCGCGAACCTCCCCGAGAGATATCAGCAACATTGACGATCCAAAAAGTTCAACAATCAGATTTTGACGATCAAGGAGATCTCATGAGATCGCGCATCCTTCCGATGGCGCTGAGTTTAGCTTTTGTTCTGCTTGCCGCAGCCTTGCTGCCCGCCCAGACCTTCCGCGGAACTATCCTCGGTACCGTCACCGATTCTTCCGGCGCCGTCCTGCCCGGAGCCGCCGTCACCGTCAAAAACACTGGCACTGGACTCCAGCGCTCCACCACCACCAGCGCCGACGGCAGCTACACCCTCCCCGAACTCCCCATCGGCACCTACACGGTGACGATTTCGCTTGCGGGGTTTGAAACCTCGATTACTACCGGCATCATCGTCGACACTTCGTCAGAACGTCGCGTGAACGCTGCCCTGAAAACTGGCCAGGTGTCCACCAGAGTCGAAGTTTCCGGCGACTTGCTCCCGCAGGTGGAAACTACCTCGACCGAAATTGGCGGAACGTTGACCTCCGAGGCTATCGAATCCCTTCCCGTCAACGGGCGCGACTATCAGAAACTGATCTTCATGAACCCCGGCGTCGCCGGCTCGCCTGACCAGATCACCGACTCTCCCGGATCCTACGGCACCTTTTCTATGAACGGCTCGCGTGGCCGCTCCAATAACTTTTTGCTCGACGGCACCGACATGAATGACGGTTTCCGCAACGATCCGGCCATTAACGAGGCTGGAGTATTCGGTGATCCCGCGACGATTCTGCCGCTCGACGCAGTCGCCGAATTGAAGGTCATCTCGAACTACGAAGCGGAGTACGGCCGCAATAGCGGCGCTGTCATTGACATCGTCACCAAGAGCGGCACCAACTCGCTGCATGGAACCGGCCTTGAATACTTCCGCAGCGATCAATTGGGGGCGCGCAATTACTTCAACAGCGTTGGCGGAGAGAATCCATTCCACAACAACCAGTTCGGTGGCTCTCTCGGCGGCCCAATCGTGAAGGATCACACGTTCTTCTTCGCCGATTACGAAGGACAGCGCGAGAGTGGTGCCCAAGGCGGAACCAGTTGCGTGCCGGACCCGAACCAGATCGCAGCCGACGAGGCTGCAATCACAGGAGCGGGCGGCACCGTCAATTCCGTGGGTTCAACTCTTGTTGGATATTTCCCAACTCCGAACATTGCGTCAGCTGCACCTAGCGCCGCTCAGATTGCCGCCATGGGACCGAGCTCGTCTTTCGATAACGGTTGCCCCAACGGCAACAATCTCTCCACGTCCACTTTGTTCAACAACAAAATCGACAGCTTGATTGGAAAAGTAGATCAGAACTTCTCCTCTGGGTTGTTGACTGGCCGCTATTATTTCGGCAATAGCACGCAGGCTTTTCCTTTTGCTCAGCTAGCCGGCGGACTCTTACCCGGCTTCGATACGGTGACTCCTACCCGCGTGCAGTTGGTTTCGATCTCGTACGTGAAGAATATTAATGCTTCACAAGTCAACGAAGCGCGCCTTGGGTGGAATCGCTTCGCCGAACAGTTCTACCCGCAGGATCACACTTTCAACCCTGATTCCATTGGCTTGGAGACGGGTGTCACCAATCCTTTTGATCTCGGTTTGCCACAGGTCTCACTTGATGGCTTCTCGCCGATCGGGTCAACCAACTCGATTCCGCGTCGCCGCGTGGACGCAAACTGGCACTTCATCGATAACTATTCGTGGAAGTCAGGCCGCCACGATCTCAAGTTTGGATATGAATTCCGGCGGACGACGATTCAGATCGTTCAGGACAATACGTTCCGCGGCAAGCTAGGGTTCTCATCCGCCACGGCGGGGCCTGGGATACCGGTCACTGGCGCCTCTCTGACAGCATTACTGGAGGGGGATCCGAGCAGCGGAAAGATCGCATCCGGCGATACTCTTCGTCACACCGCCGAGAATAATCAAAGCCTCTATTTCCAGGACGAATTTCGCATGACACCTCGCCTTACCGTGAACTATGGGATTCGCTGGGATTATTTCGGTGTTGTCCACGAAAAGAACAATCTCTTCTGGCAAATGTCGCCCGCCAACGGCGGCACAGAAGTCCAAGTCGGCAGCTCAGGCGGTCCGGGCAGCTTGTATAACCCCGATTACAACAATTTCGCTCCCCGTATCGGACTGGCGTATGACGTAACGGGCAAAGGACAAACAGTTATCCGCGCGGGATGGGGACTATTTTACGACGCGTTCTCGCAAGATATTTTCACCGGACACGCGCCCTATAACTGCGCCTTCTGTCCCGGTCCTGCCTATTCGGCAGCCACAATTTCGGCCTCCGGATTGTCGGGCAATCTGCTGGGCGCAGGTCCTGTTTTCGCAGGTCCTTCGCCGCTCGGGGATTTCTTCGGTGCGAATCCGAATATCCGCACACCTTACGTGCAGAACTTCAATTTCAACGTTCAGCAACAGTTGACCAACAAAATGGTGCTGCAAGTCGGCTACGTCGGTGCAGTGGGAACGAAGTTGTTCCGCTTCCGCGATATCAATCAGCCCACACAGGCGCAAATTACCGCCTTCGATCTAAGCCAGTGCACAACCTGGGGACAAACCGCCCCCAATTGCTACATCGCGGGATTTGACGGCCCGGACGGAGTCGACTACAACGTACCGCGCACAGCATTTCCCAATTTCTTCTACGTCAACCAGGAAGAATCGAGTGCGAACTCGAATTACAACTCATTGCAAACCAGCCTTCGCGTGAACGGCTGGCATGGGCTGACGTCACAAGCCAATTTCGTTTGGTCCCACTCGATCGATAATGCCAGTGACCTCGAGGATTTCATCCCTAATGCTTCACAGCCGAACAACAGCTTCGACCCGGCTGCGGAGCGAGGAAACTCGAACTTCGACATCCGCCGCCGCTTTAGTTGGAACCTCGGCTACGCTTTGCCCAAGCTCGGAGGAAGTATGGCGAGGTTGAAGAATGGTTGGGGCGTCGACAGTGCCGTAACTTTGCAGGATGGGCAGCCTTTCAATCTCAATTACAATTTTGAGGGCGATTATTCCGGTGGCGGGGAAGGCTTCGACCGCCCCGATGTAGTTGGTCCGATCCAGTACGGGAGCGCTCCCGATAATTTCCTCAACCTGACTTCATTCCAGGTGCCATGTACGTTTGGCAACACTACCGCGAATAGCGGTTCCGGCGATAGTAATTGCCTGGCAGGGACACGCCATTTCGGAGACATGGGCCGGAATTCACTTCGTGCTACCAGTTTTAAGGAGTGGAATTTCTCGGTGTTCAAGGACACGCCCATCAGCGAGCGCGTGCAACTGGAATTGCGAGCGGAGTTCTTTAACTTCCTGAACCACCCGAACTTCTCGAATCCAATTCTTCCCGGCTATATCGCCGATCCTGGCGTCAATGGGATCGACTCTAACGGCCGCGGTGAAGGAAGCTACGCCTTAAGTGCCACTGGTGACGTCGGCATTGGCAATCCGTTCCTGGGGGGTGGTGGTCCGCGAGGCGTGCAGTTCGCGGGCATCATTAAGTTCTGAAACGGAAGGTTCTGTCACGAGCAGTTCAACAGCCCCTGCCTCGGCAGGGGCTTTTTTCTTCGTGCAAACTCTCTCATCCTGACCTACAACGCTGCTGTCCGACTTGGCTTTCTTCTGTGTGTAAACGCTGTTGTATGTAAACTCCCTGAAATCCACAGCCCGTTGTGACCTCTGCCCTTGCCTTCCACAGACGAGCTCGGGCATCATTCGCGTCACGCGCTAGCGTGGCGCTACTCGTCCGCGGACAGGCTAAGGTATTTGAAATCAATACTTTGCCCCTATATCATTGTGCCCCATAGATTAAATCGCAAAAACGCCCTAAATAAATGATTCCAATAGATCGAGCGAGGGGGGAGGGGGATGCCCCAAAAGCAGCAAAATCCCTCCCAAAACGGAACGCAATCTCTCACCGCTTCTGAGAAAAGATCAAATCCCGAAAAATAAGCCTCTCGCTCCCTTAGCCCTGCTCCGAACCCATTCCTTCGTCTCATTCCCTTTCGTCACCTCGCTTCCTGATTACGCCGATGTTACTTTCTGTCTGTTATCCCTCCCCACAACATCTGTCCGGAGATTCCCTGATGCCCCGCGCTACTTGCACGATGCGTTCAATCAGTTCGCTCCTCGCCCCTGCCGTGAAAGTTTGCGCCATCCTGGTGCTGAGTCTGTTTGTGGTCGCGCCGTTGTCCGCCCATCATCTCAAGAAGGGCGATTCCACAAACTTACCGATCACCACTTCCTCGCCGAAAGCGCGTGAACTTTATCTCAAGGGCATCGCCGATTACGAGAATCTCTATCTGGAACGCTGCAACGACGATTGGCGCGCGGCCGCGAAGGAAGATCCTAATTTTGCCGACGCCTGGATCCTGATTGCTCTGAACAGCTCGAGTCCACAGGAGATCGCTGACGCTCGCGCCAAGGCCAAGGAACTCGCCCCAAAAACCACTCCTGGCGAGCAACTCATGATCGCTTGGATCTCCAAGGTGGAAGAAGGAGATTCGCTGGGCGGCATTACTGCCATGAACGACATGCTGGAAATGTATCCCCGCGACAAGCACGCACTCTATCTTGTGGGGAACTGGCTCGTCGGCGAAGAGGGCAATGAGCAAGCCGAACGCATCTTCGTCAAGGCGCTCGCTATCGATAAGAACTTTCCCGCCGCGCTCAACGATATTGCTTACGTCTACGCGCGCAATCGCCAGTTCGACAAGGCCTTCGCCGCCATGGACCGCTATGTCTCATTGCTGCCCAACGAGCCCAACCCGCAAGATTCCTATGGCGAACTCAAGCGCATGGCTGGCGACTTTCAGAGCTCATTGCAGCACTATCGCGCCGCGCTCAAGATCGATCCTGATTTCGTAACTTCTCAGGTCGGACTTGGCGATACCTACGCGCTGATGGGAAATCAGGAACAGGCGCGAGTTGAGTACGACAAGTCGATCCGCTTCGCCCACAACGAAGCAGACCGGCTTAGCTATGCCATGCAGAAGGCCATGACTTACGTTCGCGACGGCAACTACACCGAGGCCGATAAGGAGTTCACAGAGATTGCCGAAACCGCTCATGCCAAGGGACAGGACTTGCAGGAAGCTCAGGCTGAGCGCCATATGGGCGAATACCAGGCCGATGACACGGTTGCTCTAAAACACCTCAAGCTGGCCGAAGACTCCTTGCGTCATCTCACTACGATCTCCGCTTCCGATCGTGATGATGAGCTGTCACGGATTCTGCGTATCCGCGTGATGCGCGCTGTTAGCGCCGGAAATCAGGCTCTCGCGGATCAGACTCTTAAGCAGCTCGAAACCATGGCCGACGGCAGCCGCAATAAAGTCATTCTCGCCTCTTACCATGGCGCCGCGGGAACCGTGCTGATGGATCAGAAGAAATACCAGGATGCCATCGCACAGCTCGAAGAGGATCAGGAAAATCCTTTCACCATGGAACTGCTGGTGCAGGCCTACTATCAGACCGACCAGACAGAAAAGCTGCACGAGATCGAGGCCAAACTTCGGGGCACCAACGTTCCCACCATCGAGCAAGCCCTGGTGGTTCCGGCCGCGCGCAGCCAGCGTCCGAATATCTAAAGGCGTTTTCAGGATTGCTGCTCTTGCATGAGAGCTCTGTCATCCGACCAAGCGATTTGGATTGGCTTGCCAATCCGATCGCGCGTGGAAGGACCCTCCCTTTCGCCACAGATCTTTTTGGTGCCCGTACCGACTCGGGAAAACCCTTCTACTGGGCAATGGATATTTCTCGTGAAGTTGGCGGAATTCGTGTATCGTAGGTTGCTCATGAAGGACGTTTCGGAGCGTCGCTGCGGAACTCGAATCTCTACAAGCGTCCCGACCCGCGTACGCACGCACGAGGGCGATGATCACACCGCGCAAACCCGCGACGTCAGCGCCAATGGTGTCTTCCTGTATACGAAGTCGCGCATGGAGCAGGGAAGCGACGTCGAACTGGTGTTGATCCTGCCTCCAGAACTCACGTCTGGCGAGAAGTGCTGGGTTTGCTGCCAGGCCACCATCGTTCGGGTCGAAGAGAATGGCTCTGACTTTGGGGTGGCGGCCCAGATCCGCCGCATGGATATCCTCCCCGAAGCCATCGTTTAAGAGCGGTGGAACCGGCCGGGGAGCCTTGGGGCTCCGCCTCTTGAGATCGAATTCATCCTGCAAGAATCTGCCATCTTGTGCCGTTTCAGGAGGCGAGTTTCAGTTTTCCCTCCCAAAATTGCACGGTCCAAACGTGCCCGGTGGAAATCCCGGTTTTATCCCGACTAAGTATGTGAAAAAAGGCTTCCCATTGCATCGTTCCGAGTGCAATAATGACGGCCTTGGAATTGCAAGTATCAAATTAGGTTCAGGTGGGCCCAAGCATGTGGATTGAAAAACTCGCGGCAGGCGTAGTGCAAGTCCAAACGCCGATCGGGCCGCGTTACGTAATGCCTTCATTCTTACAGCGCATTTATCTTCTTTGGATGTTCCGCAACTTCCCGATTCTCCCTCATGCGGTTCTCAGCAAACGCCAGCAGCACATGATTGATCGCATGTGCAGCGAGAAAAACCTTGCCTGGATGCCCTATGCCGATGGAATGAACGAGGCGCCGGTGATTGGAACGATTGAACATCGCCCACCGGTTGCGCCGGATGCGTTGCCGCCGCGGCGCCCAGCTGGTAGAGAGAACGGTTTGACGGCAGAAATTCGCCAGCGCCCGTAATCGCTAGTCGGGCAATTTCTCGGCGCTCGTACAAACGAGAATCTGAACCTTTCTTCTAGTTCGGCTGCGAAGAACTTGGCGGCGGAGCGCCGTTGTCCGCTCCCGATCCATTGTTAGCTGGGCTATTCGGAGATCCATTTGGCGTACCACCGGGATGCGGTCCGCCATTCTGCCATTCGCCGCACCCACCTCTACCCCAGCGTCCCGCAGCGGGATGATTCATGCCGCGCTCTTGCTGACACGCGGTAAGAGCTTTTTCCTGCTCGGGAGTGATCAGCCCCTCCATTTTCTCGCGTGCCTGCCGGCGAATTTCGCGCACCTGCTGATTTTTTTCCTGCGGCGTGAGCGAAGAATTCGAGCAGATGGCCTGAACCTGGGAATGAGTTTCGCGCTCCTGTGCCCAGCGTTGCTCCATCACAGATTTTTCAATCCCCGCCTGCTGCCAGCACGGAGTGAAGTTCCCCTGGCGCATTTGTCGCGGCTGTTGTGCCTGCGGCGACGATGGAGCTTGCGGCTGCGGCGACGATGGTGCTTGCGGAGACGAACTCTGCGCGACCGAAAGTGCTGCGAGGAAAAACAAGCTCACGGTGAGAAGCGAGATGCTACGGGAAATACTCTGTGGCATACGAACCTCGGCTCAGGGACTTCAGGAACTGAGTCTAACTGAATCCCGGTCCTGTCTCGATGGCACAAAAGTACACCCGCCCTCCGTCTGTACCGTCAGATGACGTCGAACACTGGAACTGAACGTTGCGGAGTGACAAACAATGCGCATCGACAAACAAAACGTTGATATCAATTTTCTTCATGATCATCGATCCACTCTTGCGATATAATCCGCGCCACTCGGTGCGGCGGGATTTGGGGTAAAGCACAGAGAATAAAAAAGGCGCATGCGGGCGCGTGCAGAGCTGAAGGAATGTCTGTACGTGTTTTCGCCCGGCGTTGCCTTCTGCCTGGAGGCTATGTCGAATGAAGCATGTCAATCAGCGGTGGTCCAAGACGCAGCAACGGCGCTCAGATCAAGGTGGAATTCGCGATGTGCATGCAGTCCGCCGAGTGCTGGCGATCTTCGCTGTCATAGCAGTTTCGGCTGCTCTAGCAGCGGGGCAGGCGACGAGCCAACTGAACGGCAGCGTAACGGATCCAAGCGGCGCGACTGTCGCCGGGGCGCAAATCAGGTTGATCGAAACGTCCACCGGATTTCAACGGACCACGACGAGCAATAGCTCAGGGCTTTATCAGTTTCTGGATGTGCCGCCCGGCAACTATCATCTGCAGGCAAGCGCCGGCGGCTTCGCCCCGTACTCGGCGACAGACATCACGCTGCTCGTTAAACTGCCCTCCACGGTAAATATCAAGTTTCAAGTTGCGGGTACCAAAGAGTCAGTGACTGTCGAAGCCGAGGCTCCGCTTATCAACCGCACCGATGCCTCGCTCGGCAATGTGCTGGAAAATGACCAGATCTCGGAATTGCCGATCGCCGACCGGAATGTCACTTACTTACTGAGTCTGCAGCCAGGCGTGTCGTATCTTGGCATTCAGACGCAGACCACGCAACAGACTGATACCCGCGCTGGCGCTGTGAACGGCTTGCGCAGCGATCAATCCAACGTCACGCTCGACGGCATCGGAGTCAACGACCAGAATTACGGATACTCCTTTTACAGTGTTCTGAATGCGCCACCGGATTCTGTGGAGGAATTTCGCGTTACTACGGCCGGTTCCAACGCCGATTCCGGCTATTCCAGCGGCGCCCAAGTTGCTCTGGTCACCAAGAGCGGCACCAACGCATTTCATGGATCGGCCTACGAATACAACCGCAATACCATCTTCAGCGCCAACGATCCGTTTATCAAGGAGGCTCAAATAGAGAACGGTCAGCCAAACACCGCTGACAAACTTTTACGCAACGTATTCGGCGCGACATTTGGCGGACCCATACGGAAGGACCGCCTCTTCTTTTTTGCGAATTACGAAGGGCGTCGCGACGCGCAGGGCACTCCCCAGTTAAGGACAGTTCCGAGCGCAGCCTTGCGGCAGGGCTTTTTGCAATATGCGTGTGCCGGCGGGACTTCGAACCCCGCCTGCCCCGGGGGACAAGTTACTGCAAACGGCAACACCGTCAACGTTCAACCCGGTTACTTTGCCATGACACCATCACAGATCCAGGGAATCGATCCCGATGGAATTGGCAATAATCCTGCGATCCTGACCCTCCTCAATCAATACCTGCCGCCCAATGCTTCGAACACTGGCGATGGTGTGAACACACTCGGGTACCGCTTCGCCTCCAATGTCGACTCAACCTACAACACCTACATCACACGCGTCGATTACCACATCAACAGCAGCGGTTCGCAAACTCTTTTTGCCCGCGCCTCCATGCAGAATTTTAATGAGCCACAATTCCAGCAGTTTCCCGGGCAGACCGCTGCGCAGACCATTGTGGACGACAGCCGCGGCATCACCGTCGGCCTCACCTCGCTCATCAATCCCAGGGTCATCAACAGCTTTCACTGGGGATTGGTGCGCCAAGGTGGACAGATAGAAGGCACTTCGCAAGATCCAGCTGTTGAATTGAGCGGACTCGACTACCTCGTGCCCTTTACCCGCTCCACCACTTACTTCGTTCCGATCAACCAGCTCACAGATACGTTGAACTGGACGCGTAAGAATCACACGTTCGAGTTCGGCGCCGATTTCTTTATCATCCGCAACGATCGCAGCAGCACAGACGATTCTTACTCCGACGTCCAGACCAATCCGGTCTACCTCAACACCGGCGGAATATCAGGGCCCGGCAATCCGAGCCCGCTGAATCCACCGAACAATATCAATCCGGCAACCGGCCAGCCTTATCCCGTGGTGGATCCGAATTTCGCCCCGAATTACGATTCTGCTGTTGCCATCCTGTTGGGAATCTTTGCGGAAGGTGACGGCATTTACAATTACAACCGGAGCGGCACGCCGATTCCGCAGGGCACGCCAATCAATCGCCGCTACGCCATCAACAACTATGAGTTTTATGGACAGGACGCTTGGCGCATTAAACCCAATTTGACGCTCACCTACGGTCTGCGCTGGGTCCTCGAAGCTCCGCCGTATGAAACAAATGGCTTGCAGGTTGCGCCCTGCGTCGAGGCAGCCAGCGGCAGTTGCACCAGTCAAAATCTTGGCCAATGGTTTAATCACACAGCTCAATTAATGTCGCAGGGCCAGCCCGCCATCAATGCTGGAGAGATTTCATTCATTCTCGGAGGACCGGTCAATCACGGTCCGGGGATGTGGAACTGGGACCATAAAGACTTTTCACCGCGCGTCGCGGTGGCGTGGTCACCCGATACCGGGGACGGTCTGGCCTCGAAGATTCTCGGTAAGAAAGACCAATTTACCGTCCGCGGCGGATACAGCATCATGTACGACCACTTCGGCATTCCTATCGTTAACACCTTCGACCAGCACGGTTCCTTCGGGCTATCCACCGATCTCGGAAATCCCGCTGGGGTGGTAACGGCTCAGGGCGCACCGCGCTTTACCTGCCTCACTCCTGGGACGTCCGGACAGTCCTGCTTGCCCACGCCCTGCCCGACTTTGAGCGGACCCACTTGCCTGTTTGGCCCCACGCCGCCCGGCGGATTTCCGGTTACACCGAGCAATACTGAATTCGCCATCAACTGGGGACTGGATCAAAGTCTGAAAACGCCCTATTCGCACATTTTCAATTTCTCTCTCTCGCGCCAGATCTCATCGCGATCAGCGCTGCAGATAGCGTACGTTGGCACCGTCGGCCGGCGTCTGCCGATGCAGGTCGATTTGGCCCAGCCCGCGAATCCCACCGATCCCGCCAGCAAGATGACATATTTCCAGGCGGCAACCATGCTCTCCAAGCTGGTTGCGGCGGGTACCGATGTCAATACCGTCCAGCCTGTCGCGTTCTTCGAGAATTTCTTCCCCGCGTGGGCTGGCGTAGGCACGCAGACTCAGCTCGGCAACGATGGCGCCGCCTGCGCAAATGGCAACTTGCCGGCCAATCCGACAGCGACGCAAAATGTCTATGAGCTTTGGAGCTGCTACCTGCACAACGAAACCTTTGCCCTATATCTGATGGATCTTCCCGGTTCTATCACGGGCATGACGACTCCGAACGGCGTAAATGGACCGTACCAGTTCTACCATGATCAATTTTCGTCACTTTACGCCTGGCGCACGATCGGCACTTCGAACTACAACGCGCTCCAAGTCACCTACAACGCTCGCTGGGGATCGAATTTGCAAGGCCAGTTCAACTACACTTTTGGTAAGTCCATCGACGAAGAATCCGCGGCCCAGCGAATCGGTCCTTATGAGGGAACTGGTGGAACTGGCAGCGATCTAAATGGCGGCGGAATTGTGATTAACGCTTGGGATCCTTATGCGCTCCGCGGGCTCTCCGATTTCAATAACCGGCACCAGCTCAATGGGAACCTTGTCTATCGCTTGCCGTTCGGAAAAGGTCAGATGCTGGCGGGAAATGCTGGTTCTCTTTTGAACGAATTTATCGGGGGCTGGAATGTCTCCGGAGTCTTCCGCTGGACGAGCGGCTTCCCCATCACCGTTGACAACGGACCGGACTGGGCCACCGACTGGAACATCGAAGGCGACGCCGAACCAAACGGTCCACTTCCGAAGGTGACAAATCCCAAGAATCTGGTCGTGAATGGTACTTATGTCGGGCCGGCCATGTTCTCGAATCCGGATGCGGCGATTGCGGCTTTCCGGCCAGAGTGGCCGGGCGAATCCGGCGTCCGCAACAACGTCATCGGTCAAGGAATGTTCGACATTGACACCGGCGTCTCCAAGAGTTTCCCTCTGGGAGAAAGCCGTAGCCTGGAATTCACCTGGCAGGCTTTCAACGCGCTCAACTCGGTGCGCTATGACGTCCGCACGGCGCAGCCTTCGCTTGGGTTCTCTGATACTCAGTTTGGCGCATATACCTCGACCATTACGACGCCGCGTTTCATGCAGTTCGCATTGCGCTTCGCGTTCTGAACAGAAGAATTTTGGAGCAATAATACGGCTTAGTCTCGGATCGCGCCGCAATAGCGGCGCGTGACCCTCGTCACCCGGAGCCGTGACCTATTTCACTGCTCGTTCGTGTCAGAAAAGAGAGCATTGGCACAGGATGTCGCCGTGTTCTCACTGAGCTACAACGAGCGGCAGCGCTACGAACACACGCCTGTCACTGCATCCCACGCCACGTCTGTTGCATTCCTATCCGATTCGAAGAATCCCCAGTTTGAGGGAATTACGTCCGAGAGGACGTTATGGGAATGCGTGTGGACCACAGGGTAGCGATCTCGAAGCAGTTCAGCTGAGGCGCGGAAAAATCCGCTGCTTGGGAAACGAGGCGCTCCATGGGCCGCCACAATTTTGTGTCTATTCGCGACTTCACGCCAGAAGAAATCCGCTATCTGCTCGATCTGGCGCGAGAGATCAAATCTCATCCTTATGCACATAGCGGAGCGTTGCGGGGCAAGACGTTGGCAATGATCTTCGAAAAGCCGTCGCTGCGTACGCGCGTTTCGTTTGATGTGGGCATACAGCAACTCGGAGGGTTCTCGCTTTATCTCTCGAATGCCGAGATCAATTTGGGCAAACGCGAGTCATTCTACGACGTCGCCAAAAATCTGGAGCGAATGGTGCAGGCAATCATGATCCGCACGTACGGACATGACATCGTCGAGCGCATGGCGGAGTACGCCAGCATTCCGGTGATCAACGGGCTCACTGACTTCAGTCATCCCTGTCAGGCCATGGCCGACTATCTGACCATCCAGGAGATCAAAGGCGAAGTGGCAGGGCTGAAAGTGGCTTTCGTCGGCGATGGAAACAACGTTTGCCATTCGCTGATGTTTGCCGGCGCGCAACTCGGCGCACACGTGTGGGCGGCAACTCCGGCGGGTTACGAGCCGAAGCCGGAGGCGGTGAAGTGGGCGCAACAGCGGGGAAGCGAAACCGGGGGCACTTGCACGCTCACGAACGATCCCAACGAGGCTGCAGCCGATGCCGATGTAATTTATACCGACGTGTGGGCGAGCATGGGCCAGGAAGCTGAGAAAGACGCGCGGCGAAAGAAGTTTCTGCCGTACCAAGTGAATGCCGAGTTGTTCCGGCACGCGAAATTCGACGCGCTGTTTATGCATTGTTTGCCGGCGCATCGGGGCGACGAGGTCACGGATGAAGTGATCGACTCGGCGCACTCCCTCGTGTATCAGCAAGCCGAAAACCGGCTGCATGCGCAGAAGGCGATTCTTCTGGAATTGATGCAGTACCGTGAAGCGCCGGAGTTCGCTCCGCTGACGCGAGCGGATGAAAGTCGTCGCTGATTTTGCAAGTCGAAGTCAGCGCAGACGGTAAGGAGTGAATTGAAGACGTTGCTCATTGCCGTGGGTGGTAACTCCCTTATCCGTGCCGGGGAAAAGGGCACCGTGGCTGAGCAACTGGCCAACGCCCGGCGAACCGCGCGCGCGATAATCGGACTCATTCGCGACGGCTATCACCTGGTGATTACACACGGCAATGGACCGCAAGTGGGCGCGCAACTGCTGCGTTCGGAGCGAGCTGCAGATCAAGTGCCGGGTCAGACACTCGACGTATGTGGTGCGGCCAGCCAGGGAGAGATCGGCTATTTGTTGTCGCAATCGCTCCATGCGGAATTAGCGGCCGCGGGCCTCCATGTGCCGGTGGTCAGCCTGGTGACGCAGAGCGTCGTCTCCAGCAACGATTTCGCGATGCAGCATCCCACCAAGCCCATCGGACCTTTCTATTCCAGAGAGCAGGCGGAGGAGCGCAAACGCTTGCTCGGGTGGCAGATTGTCGAGGATGCATCTCGCGGATATCGCCGCGTGGTCCCGTCGCCCGAGCCGATCGAAGTCGTGGAACTGGGCGTGATTCGCACGCTTACGTCACAGGGTGTGTTGGTCATCAGTTGCGGTGGAGGTGGAATTCCGGTGGTGCGTGAGGGCAGCAACCTGCACGGAGTAGAAGCGGTCATCGACAAGGATCGGGCGTCCGCGCTGTTGGCGTCCGAACTGCATGCAGACATCTTTGCCATGTCGACCGATACCGACTATGTCTATCTTGATTACAAGAAGCCCGCGCAGAGGCCGCTCACCTGCATCACCGCGGCAGAGTTAGAAAAACATTACCTCGCTGGTCATTTCCCTCCTGGAAACATGGGGCCAAAGGTCGAGTCAGCGCTGCATTTTTTGCGAGGTGGTGGAAAAGAAGTAGTGATCACTTCCTACGAGCATTTGTGTGAAGCGATCGCTGGACGGGCTGGCACGCACATCGTTCCAGATGATGAGACGGTCGCCAGCAAGGTGCACGCGGATTTTGAAGTGCCAGTGGAAGGGCGGTAACGATGTCAGACATTACTTTTGAGTTGAAGAACGGTGCGGCCGATCAGGCTCCTGATTTCCGATCCGCCGCGACAAGATTGCGGCACGTTATCGAATCGCAGCAATTCACCGTCCCTCTGCTGATGGAGCTTTTCAATCGCTCGCGGGGAATGGAAAAAGTAGTCGCACGCGGTGGCACGCTCGAATATCAAAACCGGATTATGGCCGCACTCTTTTACCGGCCTTCAACGCGTACTCGATTTTCTTTCGAAGCGGCGATGCAGCGGTTGGGCGGGAAAGTGCTCTCCGCTGAACATGCGGGCGCATTTTCCTCCGAAGTCGAGGCAGAGCAGGTGGAGGATTCGATTCGCATCATCGGCAGTTATGCCGACGTGATCGTCGTCCGTCATCCCGAAGAAGGAGGAGCGAAGCGGGCGGCGCAGGTGTCGCCGGTTCCCGTCATCAATGCAGGCGATGGCGAGGGGGGCCAGCATCCCACCCAGGCGCTTCTCGATTTGTACACGATTTATCGCGAACGCCCGCTTGTCGGGCTGAGCGTGGCCATAATCGGGGAACTGGATCGCGGGCGTACCGCGCGCTCGCTTGCCTATCTACTGGCAAAGTTCGAGCGAGTGAAAATCTTCTTTGTCAGTCCACCCGAACTGCAGATGAAACCCGACATTCTGGACTATCTCAACGAGCATGGTGTTCGCTATGAGCTTGCCTCCGACATCGAGCAAGTGATCGGCGAAGTTGACGTCGTCTATCAAACCCGGATTCGTCCGGAACGCGTTCGGAACCGGCATGAGCTGGAGCGCTACGCGATCAACTCACGCGCTCTCGAGAAAATGAAGACGGATGCTCTTGTCCTTCATCCGCTCCCCAGGACAGTGGAACTCGACAAGACCGTGGACAGCGATCCGCGCGCCCTTTATTTCAAGCAAGCCGCCAATGGACTGTACGTGCGGATGGCACTGCTGACGCTACTTTTGGAAAAAGAGAAATCATAAACACGAAAACTTTAGGAGATCATCATGTCGACACTAGAAATGACGCGCGCTCAGGAGCTGATTGCACTGGAAGATGAGTACGGCGCACACAATTATCATCCGTTAGACGTAGTGATTGAACGTGCGGAAGGCTGCTGGGTCTACGATGTCGAGGGGAAAGCCTATCTCGACTGCCTTGCGGCTTACTCCGCAGTCAATCAGGGGCACTGCCATCCGAGGATTCTGCACACACTCATGGAGCAGGCCGCCAAAGTAACGCTCACCTCACGCGCCTTCCGTAACGACCAATTGCCCCTGCTCTATCAGGAACTCCATGCGCTGACTGGCTACGATATGGCGCTGCCCATGAACTCGGGAGCCGAAGCAGTTGAGACTGCCATCAAAGCTGCGCGCAAGTGGGGATACAAAGTCAAAGGAATTTCCTCCGGGAAAGCTGAAATCATCGTTTGCGCCAACAACTTTCATGGGCGTACGGTGACCATCGTCAGCGCCTCAAGCGATCAACAATATCGCGATGGTTTCGGGCCATTCACTCCGGGATTCAAAATCATCCCCTACGGAGATGCCGCAGCTCTGGCAGACGCGATTACTCCCGATACATGCGCGTTTCTCGTGGAGCCCATCCAGGGAGAAGCTGGTATCGTCATTCCTCCCGAGGGATACTTGGCAGAGGCCGCTGTGCTCTGCCGCGAGCACAACGTCTTGCTGATTTGTGATGAAATTCAGTCGGGCCTTGGGCGCACCGGCAAGCTGTTCGCGTACATGCACGAAGGGATAAAACCGGACGTGCTAATTGTTGGTAAGGCGCTGTCAGGCGGCTTCTATCCGGTTTCGGCCGTGCTTGCCTCGAAAGAAGTCCTGGGAGTTTTCAATCCTGGAGATCATGGCAGCACCTTCGGGGGAAATCCGTTGGCGTGTGCCGTCGCGCGCACCGCGTTGCGTGTCCTGATCGAGGAAGAACTTGTTGCTCGCTCTGCGGAGCTCGGCTCATACTTTCTCGATCGTCTGCGTACCCTTCGCAGCCGGGATCTGAAAGAAGTTCGTGGCAAAGGGCTCTGGATCGGAATCGAGCTGCACAGTCCGGCTCGCGCGTATTGCGAAGCGCTGAAAGTCGAAGGGGTGCTCTGCAAAGAGACTCACGACAGAGTCCTTCGTATCGCACCTCCGCTCACGATCACGTGCGACGAAATCGACTGGGCCTTCGACCGCATCCGCAAGGTGATCGAGGGATAGTTGCACGGAATCGGTGCTGGACTGATTCGTTTCAGCAAATATTGGTCCCTCTCGCTCGACTCCGAAACGAACTGAGACGCGGGCAAGCGAGTTCCAGGCACAAGCTGGAGTTTGAGAATTGCTGACCTTGGTGCTCTGTATCGCCAAGTCCGCTTTTAGGTTTCCCCTGCGAGCGCGTGTGACTTCGAAGAGTTGACGCTCTTGGCGCGCAATCTTCGAAGGCTTCGTCAAAATGGCCTACCGCTCTGCCGGCCAAGTGGTCATTTTCTCCGACTAATCTAATCCGTAGTATTAGCAGTGGATGGTGGCGATGGGGCTCCCGGAATCGCCCCTGCGCACTCTGTTCTCGTGAAGGGCCACTGACTCCACTCAAGAGGCGACAGGATGTACACGTTAGGGAATATTTTGTTCGCAGTTGTGCTCCTCGAAGTCTCACGCACGGTGATCTCGATGTGCGCTGCTGGAGTTTTACTGATCGCGATCGGGTTCTGGGTCGCGAAAAACGACGTTGTGCGCGAGCGAGGGCTGGATAAGGTCGTCGCCCTGACCAATATGTTTTTTGCCATGCCGTTGGCGGTCTTTGGCGCCGAGCATTTCGCGGCCGCCAAAGGCATCATGGAGTTGGTGCCGAAGTTCATGCCATGGCACCTGTTCTGGACGTACTTTGTCGGTCTTGCGCTGATCGCCGCATCCTTGAGCATTGCCACAAAAATCGGGGCTCGGTGGTCGGGCCTGATGTTTGGAATCATGATGTTTCTTTTCGTTGCCATGATGGACCTTCCCGCGACGATTCAGAACCTGCACGACCGCATCATCTGGGCGCTTTTTTTTCGTGAGTTGTCATTTGGCAGCGGCGGCTGGGTGTTGGCGGGAACTGCCATGCGGGGATCGCGCGCGGCCGGCGGGAACAGGCTCATTACTGTGGGCCGCATCATTATCGGCATCGCGGCGATGTTCTACGGAGTCGAGCACTTTCTTCATCCGTTCAATGTGCCAGGTGTTCCACTGGAAAAACTTATGCCAGTTTGGATTCCCGCCCGCAAGCTCATCAGTTACTTCACCGGCGCACTTCTTCTAGCGGGCGGAGCTTGCATCCTGCAAGGGAAGAAGGCGCGGACGGCGGCAACCTATCTCGGCAGCTGGATTGTACTGCTGGTTCTTTGCATTTACGGCCCGATCCTGATCGCCTCGTTATTGGATCCGAGCACCGCGACCAAGGTGGAAGGAATCAATTATTTTGCCGATACGCTGCTGTATGGCGGAACGATTCTCACTCTTGCCGCGGACAAATCAGGAATGGTAAATCCAGTTGCTTGACTCAATTCGCCGATTTGGCTCCCCAAGCCAATCACCATTCACCATGAGGGCCATCCTGTGTGATATTCGAGGCAGATCTATGAGCGTTGAAAAGATTTGTAATTTAATCATCCTGTAATTTTCATGTCGTAACATTTGATCCATCTGTGGGGATCGTTTCCTCCTTCGGAAAGGAAAAACCTATGCGTCAATTGTTGTCGATGTGTCTGATCGCCATCATTGGGGTCGGCCCGCTAGCCACACCTGCGGCGTTCGCCTCCGATGTGAAAACCGTCACGCCGATTCAACATATAGTGATCATCTTCGGGGAAAATCAGTCTTTTGATCACTATTTCGGTACGTATCCGAACGCGCTGAACCCCGGTGGGGAACCGCCGTTTCAGCCGCTTCCCAATACTCCCAGCGTTAACGGCCTGAGCAATGCTTTGCTGCACAATAACCCCAACCTGAATCCAGCCAATGGCTCCGGCGCCGCCAATCCCTTCCGCCTCGATCGCTCGCAAGCTTTCACTCAGGATATGAGTCACGACTACATGCCGGAACAACAGGCTTCCGACGGTGGTGCAATGGATTTGTTCCCACTGTATACGGGATACCCCGGTCCTCCACCCAACCAACTCGGCAAGCAACCAGTGCTCACGAACGGTCTGGTGATGGGCTACTATGACGGCAACACGACGACTGCATTGTGGAACTATGCCCAACAGTTCGCGATGAGCGACAACTCTTACGGCACCGACTTTGGTCCGTCCACGGTGGGCGCCATCAATCTGATTTCGGGCCAGACCAATGGCGTGGTGAAATACACGGGCGGTACTGGCGCGTACATCGGGGATGGAAACGGCGGTTTGACCCTGATCGGCGATCCCGATCCCTACGGCGATGTCTGCTCCGGTTCAGAAACGGCGCAGATGGGCGGAAAGAACATTGGCGATCTGCTCAACGCGGCCGGCATTACCTGGGGATGGTTTGCTGGAGGATTTAACCTGAGCATCGTAAACTCCAACGGCACGACCGGGTGCAACCGCTCCTCGAGTACAGCGATCATTACTGCGGGACCGCAGAACGATTACGTTCCCCATCACACGCCCTTCCAGTATTACGCTTCGACTGCGAATCTTACTCATGCCCGCCCGAAATCGGTGCAAACGATTGGCTACTCGGGCGATGCCGCCAATCACAATTATGACGTCAATGACTTTTTTGCCGCGGTTTCTGCTGGCAATTTCCCGGCGGTAAGCTTCCTTAAAGCCATCGCGATTCAAGATGCCCATCCGGGGAATTCCGATCCTCTGGATGAGCAGCGTTTCGTGGTGAAAGTAGCCAACTTCCTGCAAGGCCGACCGGAGTGGGCGAACACGGCGTTGATCGTGCTCTATGACGATTCTGACGGTTGGTACGATCATCAACTCGGCCAAATCGTAAATGGTTCGAACACCTCGGCCGATGCTCTGACCGGTGCGGGTTCCTGTGGAAGCGGAGCCAATGCATTGCCCGGCGTCAATCCCGCGACGCTGCACGCCCAGGGCCGATGCGGATATGGTCCGAGACAGCCGCTTCTCGTCATCTCCCCATGGGCGCGGCACAACTACGTCGATAACACCGTCACCGACCAGACCTCGGTCATTCGCTTCGTCGAGGACAATTGGCTCGGAGGCAGGCGCATCGGGCAAGGCTCCTACGATGGTCTGGCGAACTCGATCAGTTCCTTGTTCGATTTCACCCAGGTGCCAAGCACCAAGCCGTACATCCTCAACGAATCGACGGGCGAACCCGTAAACCAGTAATACTGGCTTGCACAGTTCGGCATAGCGATTCAAAGATAACGGTAAGGCGGGGGTTCTCACCGCCTTGCCGTTGTTCTATGTAGTAGGCCAGAATGTATGTTCGTGCTTACACGGCGAAAATTTCTGCAGCGCTCGGGCCAGTTGGCGGCAACGCTATCGGCCGGAACAAGCCGGCTTCTGAATGCAATGGCGCAACGAACGGCCATGCCCGCGGCGCTTGATGTCAACACTCTGTCGCAATTTGTAGATCCTCTTCCCATCCCAGAAATTGCGCAGCGCCAGGGACTCCGCCCCAGCCCTTCAGACCCAAAGACAAAGGTTCCGTTCTACCGTCTTCAGGCCCAAGTCATCAGCAGCAAAGTTCATCGCGATCTCCCGCACACCAGGTTCTGGAGTTTCGGGCGATTGGGCCCGGGCCCTACATTCGAGGCACGCGCCGGTGAACCGTTGCTGGTCGAGTGGGTCAATGCGTTGCCCAACCAACACTTCCTGCCCATCGACCGTACGATTCATGGAGCGGAAGCCGACAAACCGGCGGTTCGCATGGTGGTGCACTTACATGGCGCGAAAACAGCGCCCGAAAGCGATGGCTATCCGGAAGATTGGATTGTGCCGGGGAAATCGTTGCTCTATTACTATCCCAACCAGCAAGACGCCGCCATGCTCTGGTATCACGATCATGCCTTGGGCATTAATCGCCTCAATGTGTATGCCGGACTGCTGGGAGCGTTCTTCATCCGAGACAGCGTCGAAGACGCACTCAACTTGCCCAAGGACAAATATGAGTTGCCGCTCGTACTCTATGACCGCCTGCTAACGCGGGAAGGCCAGCTTCTTTATCCCACTTCGCTCGATCCGCAGGCCCCCTGGGTTCCCGAAGTCTTTGGCAACGCCATTCTGGTGAATGGGAAGCTGTTTCCTTATGCAGAAGTTGAGCCGCGAAGATATCGCTTGCGGGTGCTGAACGGGTCCAATGCCCGTACCTATCACTTAGCGTTTGCCACTAACAGCGGCGCCAATCAAAGCAATGATGTGCCATTTCACCAGATTGGAACGGACCAGGGATTGCTGTCCGCGCCGGTTCCGCTTACGCAGCTTGAGATTTCGCCGGGAGAGCGCGCCGATCTCATCCTCGATTTCAGCGAGCATCGGGGTACCGAAGTCATTCTTAAGAGCGATGCTTTCGTGATCATGCAGTTTCGCGTCTCACCAAGAAAGGCATTAGAAACAAGTTCGCTGCCTTTGACCCTGCGACCAGTGGAGAGGATTCCGGAATCGCAAGCCGTGCAGACCCGGTTACTCACGCTCGACGAGTATGTCAACAAGGCGGGAAATTCTGCCATGCTGCTCCTGAATGCTTCCCACTGGAGCATGCCGATCACGGAGAAGCCGGTGCTGGGATCGACCGAAATCTGGACGTTCATCAATCCGACGAATGACACTCATCCCATTCATCTGCATTTGGTGCGGTTCCAGATCCTCGACCGGCGAGCTTATGAACCATGGCAGTTTCAAAGCAAGCGTCAGTTGCATTTCCTGGGACCACCGCAACCTCCAAATCCCGGCGAGGCGGGCTGGAAAGATACGGTTCGAGCGTACTCTCACATGGTTACGCGAATCATTGTGCCTTTCAGCGGCTTCACCGGACGCTACGTATGGCACTGCCATATCCTCGAGCATGAAGACAACGAAATGATGCGTCCTTACGAAGTCATCCCTGCGGCGGGATGAGCAGAAACGGTCAAGGCTGTCGGGAATCAATTCAACAGGTCGTCAACTTTTTGCAATCAGTGCTGGCCTGCACGCACTGCCTTGTGTTGTAATCACGCGTTGTGAAATTTGCCTGCTTGATTCCGGTGCTTGTGCTGGCGTTCGTTACGGCGGCGTGTCACCACCAGCCCAGCGCCCTCGACCGTCTTCACCCGTGCACCATCGATGAAGGCCCCACTGAAGCTTTTTGTGGCACCTATAGTGTCTTCGAAAACCGGACAGCGAAAACCGGCCGTCAGATCGCGCTCAAAATCGTCATCCTGCCTGCACTCAAGCGCAACCCTGGGCCCGATCCTCTATTTATTTTTCAGGGCGGTCCAGGAGGTGGTGCGGCCAAGCTGGCGGCCTACGAGATGCCCATGTTTCACCGCTTTGAGGTTGACCGGGACATCGTCCTCATTGATCAGCGCGGCACGGGCGACTCCAATCCTCTGAGCTGCGAAGCCGAAGATCGCGACAACGATGACGATCTCTCCCACATCGATGATTATCCCGTCGACCGCTTCCACAAATGTCTGGAGAAATATCAAGCTGACCCGCGCCTCTACACTACCGAGATTGCGATGGATGACATTGACGAAGTGCGGCACTACCTCGGCTATGGCCAGATCAATCTCTGGGGTGGTTCCTACGGGACGCGCGCCGCTCTGGTCTACCTA
Organism: Verrucomicrobiia bacterium; assembly: GCA_035523795.1. Lineage (GTDB taxonomy): Bacteria > Acidobacteriota > Terriglobia > Terriglobales > Acidobacteriaceae > Sulfotelmatobacter. The sequence continues at coordinate 96,370 of DATKQB010000053.1, forward strand.
AAACGTCACGAAGATTCCGTTCGCAGCGTGGTCCTCGACAGCGTGGCCCCTCCGGATATGCGGCTGGGCCTCTTTATCGCCCGCGACGGCCAACGCGCCCTGGATCTCATGATTGACGATTGCTCCAAAGATGCGGCGTGCAGCAAGCAATATCCGCATCTCCGCGATTCCGTAAACACACTGTTCGCAAACGCGGCAAAGAATCCGCATCTCACCATCACTCACCCGCGCACGGGAAAGCCAGTTCCGGTGACCATCACCCAACGGCTGGTAGCGTCCATCATTTTCAGCGCACTCTACGACCCCACGCTCACGTCAGTGCTGCCGCAACTCATCACCGACGGAGCGCAGGGAAACTATCAAGGCCTGCTCGCCTTGGCATTTTCTTCAGACTTGCCGAAAGGCGCCATCAGCGAAGGCATGTTCCTTTCCGTCGTCTGCTCCGAAGACATGCCGCGCATTCATCCCGACGAGGTTCAGCGCGAAGCGCAAGGCCGCTTCATGGGGACGGCGTTTTTTGACACGCGCATGAAGCCGTGCGAATTCTGGCCCAAGGGCAGCGTCTCCGATGATTTCTATCAGCCCATTCGCTCCACTAAGCCGGTGCTGATTCTCTCTGGCGAGGACGACCCCATCACGCCGCCCTCCTGGGGAGAGCACGTCGCGCAATATCTGCCCAACTCCAAGCATTTCATCGTGCCCGGAGCCGGCCACGGAGCGACTCCGCATGGCTGCGTACCCGAACTGATTGGCAAATTCCTCGACCAGGCCAGCGTCGCCAATCTCGATCCTTCGTGCATCCAGACGCAGCATCGTCCGCCGTTTTTCGTAAACTACAGCGGAGCCGAACAGCCATGATCGAAATCCGTGGCTTGCGTAAAAAGTTTGGCAACGTCGAGGCCGTTCGCGACGTCAGCTTCAGCGCACGAGATGGCACGGTCGTCGGTCTTCTGGGGCCGAATGGTGCAGGGAAGACTACAACTCTGCGCATGCTCTCGGGATTAATGCGCCCCGACGCTGGCACAATTCACGCTGATAACATCGATGTGATTGCGGATCCGATTGGCGCACAATCGCACATGGGCCTGCTTCCCGATTCGCGCGGACTTTATCCGCGCCTCACTCCCATGGAGCACATCGAATACTTCGGTCGCCTGCACGGTCTTGATGGTGCGGTGCTGACGGACCGCGCCAAAGCCTTAATCACGCGCCTCGATCTTGGCCAATCCGCGGATCGCCGCGTCTCCGGGTTCTCACATGGTGAGCAAACGAAGGTTGCTCTGGCCCGGGCGCTTGTCCACCAGCCACGCAACGTGATACTCGACGAGCCAACCAACGGTCTGGACGTCATGAGCACTCGTGCCGTTCGCGATCTCATCCGTGGCTTGCGCAAGGATGGCTGCTGCGTGCTGTTTTCCAGCCACATCATGCAGGAAGTTTCCGCACTCTGCGACCGCATCGTCGTCATCGCACAAGGCCGTGTCGTGGCCGACGGCACGCCCGATGAACTTCGCCGCCAAACTGGCCACGAAAGTCTGGAAGATGCCTTCGTCGCGCTCTCGGGACTCGCGGAGGCTGTGTCATGAACGAACTCCGCCAAATCTGGATCGTCTTCTCAAAGGAATCGCGGGACGGCCTGCGCGATCGCCGGTCAATCAGGACGGTTGTGCTTACCGCCGCGCTCATGCCACTCATGTTTGGAGGCATGTTTACGGTCATGGCCAGTCGCGGCAAGAGCGCTGAGGAGATCAAGCTGCCAGTCGCCGGAGTGGAAAACGCTCCTGCCTTCGTGGACTGGCTGAAGCAGCAAACCGGGGTGACAATTGTTGCGGCCCCGGCCGATCCTGAAAAGGCGGTTCGGGATCGCGATGAAGATGTAGTCCTCATCATCGAGAAAGATTTTGAGAAGAACCTTGCGCGCGCGCTGCCTGCGCCGGTAAAACTGGTCAGCGATTCCACGCGCGACAGCGCCCGCAGGAAAGTCGAGCGTACGCGTTCGCTGGTCACGACTTATTCGAGCGAAATGGCTGCCTTGCGTCTGATTGCCCGCGGGGTTGCTCCTCCCGTGGCTTTGCCCGTGCGAATCGAAGAAGTCGAAGTCTCCAGCGCGCAGGAGCGGCTGGCCACGGAACTCAATATTTTGACCCTTTTACTGGTCATCGCCGCCCTCACTGGAGGAATGCAGGTCGCCATCGATGCGACTGCAGGCGAGCGTGAACGCGGTTCGCTTGAACCTCTGCTCCTCAACCCCGTTTCGCGCATGGCCTTGGCGGCTGGCAAATGGTTGGCGGCCACCGCATTCAGTTGTGCCGCGGTTATATTTTCTTTGCTGTTGACGGTGAATGTGTTAAGGCGCGTGCCGTGGGAAGACTTAGGAATTCGCTTCAGCGTCTCCGATGCCGACCTGATGAGTCTTCTCGCGCTCGTCATCCCGCTCGCTTTTCTTCTAAGCGCGGTCGTGGTTTTTGCTTCCACTTTTGCGCGCTCGTTCAAAGAAGCGCAAGGCTATATCGGCATGCTGATCCTTCTGCCCATGTTGCCGGGAGTTGTTTCCACTTTGTATCCGCTGTCGAACCGCCGCTGGCTGGCCCCATTCCCCATTCTCGGGCAGTACGCGCTGGCAGCGGACGTATTAGGCGGTCACCCGCCGGAGATCGGTTACTACATTCTTGGCGGTGTGACGGCTTTGGCGTGTGCCATCGTGTTGCTGATACTGACCTCGCGTCTGCTGAAGAAAGAAGCGATTATTTTTGGACGCTCGTAGCGCCGCGCCCCAACGCTGAAAACCCTCAGTGAGCGTACACCTGATTTTGACAGCGCAGTTCATTGTGCTGATGGGAATAAAGTCATCCGAGAACGCCGTTCCGGTATCTTAGAAAGATCTGACCTGCCTAGGGAGGCGACCGGTCATGTCTGTGGTTGCAGGATGGGAGAACTTCTACGTGATCGTCGGCTCTTCTGCCGGAGCGCTTATCGGGTTGCAATTTGTTGTTATGACCCTGATTGCAACGCGGCCGATTGGACCTGGCCGGTCACAGGGAGCCGACGCATTCGCAACTCCAACAATTGTTCATTTCGGAACCGTGCTGTTGCTTTCGGCAATTGCCTGCGCTCCGTGGCAGAAATTCCTATGGCTGGCAATTTCTTACAGGGTTCTAGGCCTGCTGGGGATGGTTTACGAACTCATCGTTATTCGACGCATGCGCACGCAGAAAGCGTATCAGCCTGTCTTCGAGGACTGGGTTTTCCAGGCTCTGCTTCCGCTGGCGGCCTACGCGACGTTAGCTGCATCGGCATGGCTGTCCGTTCTGTACTCCTCGGCTGCGATGTTCGGGGTCGCAGCGGCTGCGCTGATTCTGCTATTCGTCGGCATTCACAACGCCTGGGATGCAGTCACCTACCACATCTTTATCGGAAAACATGAACGTGAATAGCCACAAACTCAATTTTGAGCAGATGCGCCTCTTCAAGTCGCATCATTAAAGTTCCGTTCTAAACTGCCTTTGTCTGCGCTGGACGATTCGTTCTATTGACCGTGCAATCTGATCGCCTAACTCCGGTCCACATTCCAGTGGGGGACTGTGAGGCGTGATTTGCGTCAATGCGGTACGATAGTCGGGCAATTTTGCACAGTATCTGCAGATCGCTGTTCGGGGAGAACCATACATGCGAATCCTTCGCCGCTTCGTCGAAAGCATTTTCCTCACCTTTATCTGCTCGCTTGTCGTGGCTCAAGCGTCACATCCGCTATTGCAGCGTCCGGCATTCAATGGAAAGGTCATCGTATTCTCTTATGCGGGGGACTTGTGGAGTGTGGATCGCAATGGCGGTCATGCCACTCGCCTCACTACGGGAACGGGCATCGAAACTGACCCGGTGTTCTCGCCGGACGGAACCATGATTGCCTTCACCGGCGAATACGATGGGAACACAGACGTATTCGTAATGCCGACTGAGGGCGGGGTTCCAAGACGGCTTACCTATCATCCGTCGGCTGATGCGGCGGTAGCCTGGACTCCTGATGGCAAATTCGTTGTCTTCCGGTCCAATCGCGAAAGCTTCAGCCCGCGCTATACCAAGCTGTTCAAGGTTTCCATTGATGGCGGATTGCCAACTGCACTGCCTCTGCCGATTGCTTTCTCCGGAAAGTTCTCCGATGACGGAAAATATCTCGCCTATTCTCCAGGCGCGGGCGGTTCGCCCTTCAATTACTCGAGTTACGTTTCATGGCGAAATTATCGCGGCGGATTAGCCAGCTCGGTTTTAATCGCCGACATGAATACGCTCGACGTGGTCAAGATTCCCCGCGATCGCTCCAACGATTTCAGTCCAGTTTGGGTCGGCAAAGAAGTGTACTTTCTATCCGATCGCAACGGCCCGGTTTCGCTGTTTCGTTTTGATCCCGCCACAAAAAACGTAACCGAGGTCGTAAAGAACGAAGGCGAAGACATTCGCTCCGCCAGTGCTGGTCCGGGCGGCATCGTGTACGACCAGTTTGGAAAACTTTTTCTCTACGACACCGCTAACGGCCACACTCACCAGGTCCCTGTCGAGGTAAGCGCGGATCTTCCGGACGTTCGCGATCGCATTTCTGATGCCGATCACGACATTGAAAATGCGGGGATCTCGCCGACCGGCTTGCGCGCTGTCTTTGAAGCGCACGGCGACATTCTGACCGTCCCGGCCAAAGAAAGCTCCACTCGCGACATCACCAATACTCCCGGCGTGATGGAGCGTGAACCGGCGTGGTCTCCTGACGGGCAGTCGATCGCCTACTTCTCCGATGAGACCGGCCAGTATGCGTTGCACATCAGCAGCCAGAACGGTAGCGGTGAGGTAAAGAAATTTCCGCTGGCCAAGGACGCCACGTTTTACTTCCATCCGGTATGGTCCCCCGATTCAAAGCTGATCGCATTTCACGACAACAAAATGGAAACTTGGGTGCTCGATGCAACGAAGGGAACAGCCAGCGTTATTGATCACGGAGTAGTGAACGATTACGACTATGACGCGGCATGGTCGCCGGATTCGAAATGGCTTGCCTACACCCACAGCACCCAAAATCGCTTTCATGCGCTGTTTCTCTATTCGATGGACTCGGGCAAAAGCACGCAGGTGACGGATGCCATGAGCGATGTGCGCAGTCCGGCGTTCGATCGCGACGGAAAGTATTTATATTTCACCGAGAGCACGAACTATGGCACCGGAACTAGCGGACTCGATATGAGCAGCGATGAATTCGAGGTCACGCGATACGTTTACGGGCTGGCCCTGGCGGCGGATACTCCATCTCCAATTGCCCCGCAAAGCGAAGACGAGAAGACACCGGAAGAACGGAAGAAAGAGGCGGAAAAAGAGGGCGGCAAAGAGGGCGATAAGGAAAAAGAAAAGGACAAAAGGATTTCTGGGGACAAGGACGCAGCAAACAAACCCGCAACAGATGAAGATCACGACAAGAAAGCAAACTCTGAGAAGCCAGAAAAAAGTAAAGCGACTGAGGCTCCCAAACCGGTGAAAGTCGATCTCGACCACCTCGAAGATCGCGCCGTCGCACTGCCCATTCCGGCGGCGTCTTATTCCAGTGTGACGGCTGGAAAAGAGGGTGTGCTGTACCTCATGCAAGGTCTCGACCGATTTGGCGGAGAACGTGGCCAGACGTTAACCCGGTTCGTGCTGAAAACGAAGAAATCGGAAAAGCTGGCGGAGCATATTGCGGGTTTTGATCTGTCTTTCGATGGCGAAAAGATGCTGTTGGAAATGCCGCAGGAAGAGCCAGAAGGTCAACAGGATGCGAACCGGCCTGCGCCTACGTTCCTAATCGTTCCTGCGGATGCGCCGATCAAGCCAGGCGAAGGCAAATTGGATCTGTCGAAGATGAATGTTCATGTCGATCCGCGTGCGGAATGGCGCCAGATGTACCACGAAATCTGGCAAATCGAGCGCAGCTATTTTTATGATCCGCATTATCACGGGGTCAATCCCGACGCAGAGGAGGCGAAGTACAAGCCCTATCTTGACCAGGTTGGCTCGCGCAGCGACCTCAACTACCTGTTCCAGGAAATGCTGGGCGATTTTTCCATTGGGCATTTACGCGGCTTTGGAGGAACAATCGCCCATCCGAACCGTGTGCCCGGCGGACTGCTCGGAGCCGATTACGAGATCGCCGATGGACATTACCGCATCAAGCGCATCTACACCGGCGAACATTGGAATCCGAGAGCGCACGCGCCTCTCGCCGAACCGGGCCTAAAAGTGAAAGAAGGTGACTTCATTCTGACGGTCGGCGGCCAGCAGCTCAACGGCAGTGATGACATTCAGCGGCTGCTGGAGGGCACTGCGGGAACGCAAGTCGTGCTGAAGGTCGCATCCGACGCCAGCGGCAAAGATGCCCACGAGATTACCGTCACTCCCATTGGTGATGAGCTCGCATTGCGCAATCTGGCATGGATTGAATCGAATCGCCGCAAGGTGGATCAGCTGAGCGGCGGAAAGCTGGCCTACGTTTACCTGCCCGACACCGCCATGGGCGGATTGACGAATTTCAATCGCTATTATTTCGCCCAGCTCGACAAGCAGGGAGCTGTCATCGACGAACGCTTCAACAGCGGCGGCCAAGCCGCAGACTACATCATCAATGCAATGAAGCGCACGCTCATGAGTTGGTGGGCGCCGCGCTATGGAGAGATCTATCGCACTCCCGAGGCTTCCATCCTGGGACCCAAGGTGATGATGATCAATGAATTCTCCGGCTCCGGAGGCGATGCCATGCCCTGGTACTTCCGCCAGGCCAAGCTCGGACCGCTGGTTGGAAAGCGCACATGGGGTGGACTGGTCGGGATTGGCGGGATTCCTACGCTGATGGACGGCGGCCAAGTGACCTCACCGAGCTTCGGTTTCTTCAATCCCGAAGGCCAGTGGGAAGTGGAGAATCATGGCGTTCCACCAGATTATGAGGTCGATATGGATCCAAAGCCGGTGAGCGAGGGACGCGATCCACAACTGGAGAAGGCGGTAAGTCTCGCGCTCGAAGAACTGGCCCAGCATCCCACGCCCGAGCCGCATAAGCCGGCGTATCCGAATTACAACCGTCACGGATCGCAGTAGCTGAGGAGTCGCCGATGCCGTTTGTCGCTGGTTCTTGACAAATAAACTGAGCGCAGATGCTATCGTCGTTTGTCTCTGCAACGAATGATGGATAAGGTGACTGGCGCAAAGAGGGAGATCTTGGCGAGCGTTTCGTTCGTATTGGTTGTTGCTTTTCTGTTTGTGCTCCCGTGCCTCGCTTTGGGACAAGGGAACCCTCCGCCGAATTGCAAGCTAATAGCGTCGCCTCCGCCGCTTGCCACTCTAGGCGGACCATCCACGGTCATCCGCGGATATACCGAGTTGGGTCTTGCCGTCGGCGGTTACGGCGAGCTGGTATCGTCTCCATGCGATCACGGAGGCGGCACAGACTGGCTTGCTCGCTGGCGTCGTGGCCTGAGTAATCGCGTCGATCTCGGTTTCGATGTTCTGGCAGACAATCAGTCCGACAGCAGCTTCGGAGCGACCGCCAAGGTTGCCGCTCGTTACCAGGCAACCCCTGGTTTTCGCCTCGAAGCAGGCTTGGGAGCGTCAGACGAAGGCGACGGACGCAGTGTAAATGCCGACATGGCCGCTGCCATTGGCACCAGAAATCTCGCTCGAACCTGGAATTACTATGCCTCTCTTCGCGTGGCGGGCTCACATGGCTGCACCGGTCTGTTCTGCACAGGCTCGTTATCAGGAACCAACGCGGCACCGCCGGGGGCAATTCTTCCTTTGGGATCGATCGGATCAGTCGCCCGCATCTCGGGAAACGCCAGCTTCATCATGGAGGGTGGACTCGGTGGAATTTTCTCGCGAGAGCACCCCAGCACGGGCGTATATATTCATCTCACGTTTGGAGTACTGTTCGATGTTGGAAAGCGTCGCTAGGCAAGTAAAATTGCGCGGATCATAACAGCAGCGAAATTCGCGTTATGCCCATTAGCTATCGAACGTACATGCACGGCTAGAAAACTAAGACCTTTTCAGCCTCCTCGGTCCACTCGCGCAGGTCATCTAAAGTTCGGCGTTGAATGCCTTCCACAAGCGATTGATCGTCAATGCCACGCGCCTCCAGACAGGTGCGACAAGCACCGATGGACGCTCTCGGGCCAAGCATTCTCAGCATCTCCTGCAGGTTGTAGGAAGCGTCCGCGGGGGATTGCCGGCGTACGCCGTTGACCACGCCATCTCCGAGCAGAAAAACCGCAACCTTTGTATCGTCCGTTGCTAACGAGCGTGCCAACCGCAATGCATTGTAGGTACGCTGGGAACCGTACGGTGAGTCATTCAAGATAAACAGGTATTTCATTGAGGCCCTCCATGCGACACCGAGTTCAACGGACTGAGTGTCAGGGCGCTACAGATACTGTGCGTTGCCTGCCGCCTGTAGGTTGATGAAGCATTACCCTCCCGATCCCCGGGAACCCAACATAGAAACCGGCCGGCGCAGTCATTTTTGCCGCCGATTCAGCTCCTCCAGCTTCTGCTTGAGCTGCTCCAGCTTCTGCCCTGCTTCACCCAGCTTGCCTTCCGCGGTGAGCCGCTGATAATCGGCCAGATCCTGAGCCGCGCCGGAAATGAGAGTGGTGAGATCGGTGGCAGACTTATTCGTCGCTGCCGGCGCATTGCCAACCTCCTCAATGGCAGGAGCTGTCGCGGTTAATGACGAGGCCTCGTTACCGAACATAGCCCGCATCGCCACATCGAAAGTCGGACCGTATACGAGCCGGTCTTGCAATGCAAGCACGACAAGACGCAGTTCAGGCATCGGGCTCTGTTGCGCCTGGAGATAGATGGGTTCGGCATACAGGAGCGCCTTGCCGCAGGGGATCACGAGCAGAGTTCCGCGACGGACGTGCGAGCCCTGCTGATTCCAGAGAGTCAGTTGTCCAGAGAGTTGGGCATTCTGATCGATGCGGGCTTCGATCTGTAGCGGTCCATCGACCAACCTGGTTTTCGGAAAATCATAGACGATGGAGGTTCCGTAATGCGCGCTATCGCTGCGGCCAGCGATCCAGCCGATCAAGTTGTTGCGGTTGGCCGGGGTGAAGGGCAGGATATTTACGAACTCGACATTGCTTTCGCCCGGCAATTTCATCAGAACAAAATTCGGCTCCATGGTCTGCGTGGCCTGCTCGCCAGACGCATTCATGCCAACTTCAGTAGCGACCGTCCACAGGTCTTCGCGGTTGTAAAACACTTCCGGATCGGTCATGTGATAAAGCGAATATACCGCGGCCTGCATCTTGAGTAACAGTTCCGGGTAGCGGACATGTTTGTGTAATGCAGCCGGCATGGCCGAGGCATCTTTGAACAGCGACGGGAAGATCTGGCGATAAGCGTTGATCATGGGGTCTTGCGGATCGAAGACATAGAACGTGGTCGTGCCATCATAGGCGTCGACGACTACCTTGACGCTGTTCCGCATGTAATTCACCGCATTCCCATTCAGCAGATAGTGGCTGGAGTACGGGTAATTATCTGTAGTCGTATACGCGTCGAGCATCCAGTAGAGCCGGCCATCATCGGAGATGACGATGTAAGGATCGGTTTCGCAAGTGAGGAATGGAGCGAGAGCAGTGACGCGGTCGCGCACGTTGCGCCGCATCAAAACGCGGCTTTGCGGACTAATGTCGTCACTGAAGGGAAGCTTCGTCAAATCTCCTTCATTGATAGCGATGAGGATGCGGCGCAGGAATCCGTTGAGGGGAATGCCGCCCGTGCCTTCGTACTCGGTCAAATTGTTAGTCTGCCCCTGCGGATAATTAAACTCCTGTTGCTTGGTCTTGACGTACACATCATTCCCGGTGAGCTCTCCAAAATAGATTTCCGGGCGCGTTAGCTGGATGCTTGGCACCGTGCTTTGAACTGGCATATTGCTCAAGTAGAGCGTGGGCAGGCCTTCGGGAGTGAAGCCATTCACCGGATTCATGGTGATGCCGTAGCCGTGGGTATAGATCAGTCTTTCGTTGATCCAGTTTTGGCTGCTCTCGGGAAGCTTGTCGACGCTCAACTCGCGGGTGGCGAGCATGACTTGGCGCACGTTGCCGTTAATTTCGTAGCGGTCGATATCGATGTCAGGAAAATCGTAATAGGTGCGGATCTCCTGAATCTGACGCAAAGTGTCCTGCAGCGCGCGCCAGTCCCAGAGCCGGATATTCTGCAATGTGGCTTGATTGTTCGCGGCATCGGTGGCTTCAACCGAGACTTCAGCGGGAAACTCATGCCGCGAGACGCGATCCAACCCATACGCTTGCCGGGTCAGTTCAATATTGTGGGCGATGTAAGGTCGCTCGCGATCCAGTTCGTTGGGTTTAACGATAAAGCTGCCCACGTACCAGCCAACGAGTTGCACGGCGACATAGCAGATGATGGCGGGAACGGGAGCCATCACCAGCCAGCGCACGCGCGGCGCCGACACAATATTAAAGAGCGCGATAACCGCGCCGATCACGAGTGCCGCGCAGACAATGAGCAGTCCCGCCAGCGTGATGTGGGCATCGGTGTAGGAGACGCCACTGAAAATCGTGTGCTCATCAAAGAGTGCTCCGAAGCGACTCAGATAGACTTCGAGTGCGATGACCGCCAGCAAAAATGCGACGGCGATCGATACTCCGCGCCAGGACGACGGAACCGATCTGCCACGATACGCGGACAAGATATGGAACGCACCGGTAATCAGCACAAAGAAAAGCGCGACGATGAGCGCAATGATGGCGATGGTTAGCAGCCAGCCCGAGATCAACTGCCACACCGGAAGAGTGAACAGATAAAAATGGAGAGGCCGGCCAAAAATGGGATCGACCAACCCTGCGCGTGGTTGTGCGTACCAATAGAGTGCAAAGGTGTCCCACTCTTGCATCATGCTGGCTGCCGTTGCCAGGGCTATGACAACGAAAATCACCCGCGCCAGAAAATTCATGATGCCCTTAACCGGCAATTTCACGGGCTGGCGGGCGATGAAAATGACCCCGCCATCCAGCAAGTCAGGTTGGTATGCCTGCCTGAGGGCGACAAACCATCCGTAGAGAATCACAAATGTCGCCGCGAAGAAAATCGTGAATACCGACCACTGCAGGCTCAGAGTTCTGCGATAGACGCTTTCGTATCCAAGCGAGCCGAACCAGAGCACGTTGATGTAGTACGACAGAGCCGTGCCGCTGCTGAAGATCAGAAAAATGACAAGAGCAGCGATGACTAAAAAGCGGCGGCGGTTGGAGGGACGACTCGGCCAGTCGATGGACTCATGCATTACGCGGCTTCGCTTTGATCATTTTTTTTTGGCGCAACTTCAACCTGACGGCATTGTACTGCAAAGATATGTCAGCATGCCGTTGTTCCGGAAGGCCAGCGTAATATAAAGCCGACATTCTGTGGGAGCCATTCGGGAATGGGAACAACGAACAACGCACGATCTGGAGCGCATGCGATGGTGCGTTACGCCGTCGCCATAATCCTTGTGACACTTGCGCTACTGGTCTCACTTGCATTGCAAAACTCTTTTGGCAACCCGTTCTGGTTTTTCTTCTCGGTGGCAGTGATCCTAAGCACCTGGTTCGGCCGAACTGGCCCCGGCTGGCTTTCGGTGATTTGCAGCACCTTGGCGGTGATGTACTACTTCACCCCGCCACTGCACAGTTTCGCGGTGAGGCCCACTGACTTTCCCTATTTTCTCACGTTCGTCGCGTGTGAAATCGGTGCGACCCAGTTGATCTCGTGGCGTAGACAGACCGACGATGCGCTGCGGCAGGCTCGCGATGAGCTTGAGGCAAGAGTAGCGGAGCGAACCGTCGAGTTGAAGAATGCAAACGAAGCACTTTTGAAGAAAATGGACGAACAGAGGCGCACCGAGGAAACGCTTCAGGCTACCCGCGCAGAGCTGGCTCGCGCATCACGGATAACGACTATCGGCGAACTCACAGCATCCATCGCGCACGAAGTAAACCAGCCACTCGCCGCCGTGGTCGCTAATGCTGATGCTTGTGTCGCCTGGCTTTCTCGTGAAAATCCGGATCTTGCAGAAGCTCGTGCCGCAGCGGAGCGAGCTACCGAAGGCGCGACGCGGGCATCCGATGTCATTGCGCGCATCCGTTCACTCATCACTAAAGCGACACCGCAGAAATCCCGTGTTGAGATCAACCGGATCATTGAGCAGACCGCGGATCTCGTCGAGGCGCAAGCGGCGAGGAACCAGGTGGCGCTCGAATTAAAACTCGCTCCGGACTCGCCCGTCGTTTTGGGAGATAGCATTCAACTCCAACAGGTGATCCTGAACTTGGTTATGAATGGGATTGAAGCGATGACGACCGTTACGGATCGGCCAAGAACATTAACCATCCGATCGAAATCCCAGGACGGCGGAGAAATTCGAATCGAAGTTCAGGATTCTGGTGCGATCGTCGTCGATCACGAAGACAGTGGGATCTTGTTCCTACTGCGCGCTCGGTCCAAAGCGAAATCAAATATCTCTCGTTTTGGAATTGCCTCCAACTTCTTTGCATTTCTGATCGATCGGCATTTCCAAAGCCATCAGCAATCTCTCTGACTCCAACTCATTCGATTTCAACGTTCCCCATTGGATGCTCGATTGCACCTCCAGCGGAATCCGGCAGAGAGCCGACTGAAACCATAAGGAGGACATGATGCTCAAGAATGTTATGCAACGAATTCCAATTTTCCTGTTCCTTGTCCTGGGGCTGATTCCCGCGCAAGGTCAGGACGAAACCTCAACAACGCCCGTACAAATGACGGTCACGCTTCGTGTGCAAGGGAAGAACAAACGCATCCCCGAAGTGAATAAGGAAGACATCGTCGTCAGGCAGGGAAATGACCGCTTAAACGTAACTGGCTGGAGGCCCATCGGCGGCGATCGCAGCCCGCTTGACTTGTTTATCCTGATTGACGACGCGGCGCGGCCGAATGTTGGTTCTCAGTTCGGCTACCTGCGTGAATTCATCTACTCCTTGCCACAGACAACTTCTGTTGGTGTGGGATACATGCGCAATGGCACTGTGCAGATCGCTCAGGACCTGGCAGGCGATCATCGACTCGCAGCGAACGCACTACGCATTCCCTTTGGCTCGCCTGGTATTTATGGCAGCCCGTATCTTTACTGTGATCGATCTGATGAAGCGCTGGCCTGAGACCCGGAATCGCCGGGAAATCGTGATGATCACGGATGGTATCGATCGACTGCACGGTTGGCAGCACCGTCGCGGACTCGGGCCCATCAGTCCAGACGTTAGTTCCGCAAGCACTGTTGCTCAGCGCAACGGAACGATCATCCATGGCATTTACACGCCTAGAGTGGGATGGCGAGGAAGCAACTACTGGCAGATCACGAGTGGCCAGAAGGCCATGGCGAAACTGGCAGATGAAACCGGCGGCGAGGCGTTCTTTCTCGGCATTCGAGAGCCTGTAAGCTTCCGGCCATATCTCGACCAATTGCAGAACAGCCTCGAGAACCGGTATCGCCTGGAGTTCAGTGCTGTGCCTGGCAAAAAACCTGCGCTGCAGTACGTGAAGCTGACGACGGAAGTCGCCGGAGTCGAACTCGACTCCGCCGACAGCGTTTGGGTGGCTGCTCGCTAATCCTTCATTAACGGGTTTTTTCGGAGTGCGCAAGTTTCCATTCCGGAAAGACCCGTCTTCATTTACTGTACTTTTCTCCTTCCATGAGAAGGCGTCTAATGTCAACCGAAGTCTTTGGTTTTGGGCTTCGATTGTGTGCCTTCGTTTCATAGCGGAGAGGTGGTCAGCAGACGGGCGAGGGTTCAGTCATAGGTCGAGCGGAGCGAGCCGGAGGGCAACCTTGACGGGTTCCTCGCCCGTCTGCACATTCGCGTCAAAACGAAGGCAAAAGCTAGCAAGGTCCAAAATGGCGGATGCCAGCTCAGTGGGAGCTTTCGATCAGTTGCTCGATTGCGTGGAAAGTTTCGGTGGAATCTTCGATGATCGCAGTCGCTTCCTCGCCGTTATAGCAGACGTCATCTCGCTGCACACAAAATGTAATCATCGGTTTGCCGACTTCCACAGGGATCGGCACATCTGTAGCGTACGGCCGGTTTATAAGGAGATTGATCTCCTGCTTGAACCGTCCAGTCGTGTCGGCAAAGTGGACCAGCGGGAGGCCGTCATCGGCCTTGCCCACCCACGTAGCATGGCCGCGATACACCATCGGCTCAGAGCGCGAATCGGCGGGATGCGCTGCCACATATTTGCCGATCTTCTCGACAATCAGGGCTCGCTGCTGCTCGCGAGCTCGCGCGGCCCATTGCTCCGCACGATGAACGTTCTCTTCGCTCGCGTCCAGGCTGACGACTGGGCAACGTGCAGGGGTATCCCGGTAAGCGCCCATCGCATGGCAATAGACGATCACGTTCGGTCCGACAGCCACGCCAGAGCAATCGCGGTGGGGACAAATCGCAATGACCTCCGGCTGTTTGTAATAGCCCCAGAGCAGGCGGGTGACACTAACCCGCATCGTGGGCAGCATCGAGATTGTCTGCGGAACAGCGAGCGACCGCTTAGGCGTGAACCAGGTAACCTTACCGATCAGTAATAGCGGACGGCTAGGCGTTAATTCCAGAGAGTCATGAAGCAGGTAGTGCACTTTCAACAATTCAGGATTGCCCTCCCTGCCGGCAAGTTCTCCGATCCATTGCTTTACGCGAAGGAGGCGATCATCGGTGAAACGAACAGGCGCAAGGCAGTCGTCGCCTTGCCCCGGTAAAGCTTCGCAATACACGAGTACCCGCGTCCCCGTGGCCCAAGTTGGCAGAGAGGCCTGGCGACAGTCGATGACGTCTTTAGTGACGGTATAGCCCGGACGAAGCAAGGAATCTGGATAGTCCCACAAAACCTGGTCAACACGATATTCGATTTTGCGTTCGAGTCCGGAGGTGCAGCGCGGCTGATGGATCGCAAGTTTCCTGTTGATCATGCCATCAAAGAGGAAACCCTGCTTCTTTGCCAGACGGTCGGGATCTTTCAGTCGAGCA
>DATKQB010000054.1:0-5964 GCA_035523795.1 Verrucomicrobiia bacterium
CTCGGCCGGCGGAGAAAATCCCAGCGCCCCAGTGATTTTCGACACAGCCGGCAATCTTTACGGTACGACAACTTTCGGAGGCGAGTTTGGCGTGGGCACGGTCTTTGAGCTCTCACCCAACCTGGACGGAAGTTGGACTGATACTGTGCTGCACAATTTCACCGGCGCAGACGGAGCCTATCCCGACAACGGCCCCCTTGTTTTCGACAGCGCTGGAAATCTTTACGGCACGACTTTTTACCAGGCAGGGGTCGGCAATGTCTTCGAGCTTTCGCCCAACCCGGGAGGGCAAAATCTTTCAAAGGGTGGCGGGAAAGGGAAGAGTATGGGGCAACGGCCTATCGCAGAACGTTGTCTGGTACGTGGTCCGAACCTGCTGCGAGAAAGCAGGATTGGAACACATTGCTCCGCACGACCTCCGCCGCACCTGCGCGAAGCTGAGCCACGACCTGAGGAAACGGTCCCGGCGGACCGAGCGAGCAAAGCTGTGGAACAGACGCACGAGCCAGGCATAGAATGCCGCCACGGAGGTTCGGAACATGCCCAACGTATCTGCGACCCCGAGCACGCATCCTTACCCGAACGAACCTGTTTGGTCGAAGTCGGAAAGGGTCATCGCCCGCAGAGTCTTCGACGCTGCTCTGAAGCGGGAACTTCACGAGGTCATGCAGAAAGCAAAGCAGAAGGCGAGTCAGATCAAGGAACCTGCCGACGTGTGGGAGCTGGAGCAGTACTTGACCCAGCGTCGTAAGGATATCGACCGGAGATACCAGTTTCGCTATTCTCGGCTGACGCAACTGTTAGGAATGCTTTTGTCGGAACGTCGGATCGGCGAGGAAGAACTGCGCGGCTTACGCGAGGAGAAGATGAAGAAGATCCGCTCTTGGGCCGAGGTTCTATCGGACGACGCTGCCTGATCATGATTGTCATCCCGTCCCAAAGACTGCAGCTCATCCAGTTCCAGATTGCGGATGCACAGGAGGTCTTTGGATGCATCACGCCTGCCATCGCCAGATTCATGCCTTGGGAGCCGCCATCGTGGAGCGAGTACGTGGCGCGATGCGAGAAGAGAGTGCAGGCCCCGGAACCGAACAAGTTTTCTTTCGTCATCCGGCGGCTCGACAACAGAGAATGCCTTGGCATGGCCTCGTTCGAAGGAGCAGATTCTGTTTCGCCTGAGCTCGGCCTTTGGCTTAAGGAAGGCGCGCACGGGCAGGGCTTTGGCCGGGAAGTCGTGGCCGCACTTGTTGAGTGGGGCCACGCAACTTTTGGCAAAGAGAATTTCCTCTATCCAGTAGCCGTGCAAAATATCGCGAGCAGGCGTATCGCCGAGAATCTTCGCGGCGAGATCATAGGCAACCTCAAAAAGCCAAAATACGACGCCGTGGTTTACAGGATTCCCTTCTGCGAACCGTCGGCGGGAAGATGAGCGCTATGGCCTGCGCAGACTCAGGTTCGTACGCGAGCAGTTCTTCCTGGCAGCGGCAGCTCAGAACATCAAGCGACTGGTGCGGTTCCTCAGTCAGCCGATAACACCGGTTCTGCCGGCCACCACTTAGTCGAACCAACACAAGGAAACCGGCGACGGCAGGCTCGCAGATGAAAAGGCATTCTGGTGAGAGACTTTTTCAACACCCACGCCTGATTTCGTCAGTTGATATTAGTAGCAGTATTCTTTGGTGTCATTTCCAGAGCGGCAACGTTGATTAAGAGCGCGGTAGCCGAGCCCAGCCTGTGGGTCGTAGCAAAAACCGAGACACACATCCCTCACTTCGTAGTCGTAACGGGGGCCGTCCGTCGGAATATCTACAATTCCACGGAAGAGAGCAACTACTTCCGGTGGAGGCGCGGTCGCGTTTTCGGTGGTGAATGCGGCTATCGCGCCGCGCCGCATCTCGGTGTACCATCCCTCGCCATGCGCAACTCGGAGTGCCATCGGTGCCCGATCTTGTGTGTGTTGCAACTCAGGGAGCGCCAGCACCGTTTTCAGTTGGATACGCAGGGCGTCCGTTAGCCATCCTCCTTGCCAGACCTCCCCGAACTTATAGCGAAATAGACGCCGATCGTTATGTGTCATCAGGAACTTGCCGTCGCGATAGACACTAATGCGGGTCTCATCGAAATCGAACCCATTTTTTTCGACGTGCAGAACGCTCAATTCGGGAACCATCGCATCAACAATGACAGGCTGGCGGTACGGGAAGGCGAATGCTGCGAACCACCGCGCTAGAACGAGAATCGTAATGACGAACGCGGGCCAAGAACGTCGGTTCAGAGCCAGCTTACGCACATGCCAACGTGAAGGCAGTAGCCTAATCAAAGCAGTCAGCAGAGCAAACAGCAATAGCGCCGCGCAAATGATCCTGAGTTGGGCGTACCGCAAATACACCGCATCTTCTCTGCCTTCCGAAGCATTCAGAAAAATCCAAGTGTTCATAAACACCCGCGACTCCGTCCTGTAAATCCAAAAAAGAGGAAGAGCGGCTCCGATGACCGTCATCACGTATCCAATACGGCGGCGGCTGCGCAACATAATCGTCGATGCAAGGGCAAAAGGGCTCAGGGACGCAGCAAAGAAGCTAATGTCCATCGAGGTTAACGGCACGAACCGAGCGTAGCTGATGAGCATCCAAGCGACGGCAATCGCCGAGGCAGAGGGCAATAGAGAAGCCCACGCGTTTGTTTTCGGGCGAGTGCCTAAGTTCATAGATGAATTAGACACCGAGACGGGCATTCCCGAAATCGGAGGGGGGTACCAGTCACATTCTGGTCTTTGGCGTAACATCTCAATATCGCTTATTGACCGTCGAAAAGGCGAATGAATGGCGCAGATTTGCGCTATTGCCTGTTTTGTCAATGACGAAATCTGCGGAAATGCCGGCGCGAGTGGGATTGATCACGTGTCCACAACAAATCAAATAGCGCACGCAGCAACGCTGCCCACCCTTGCAGACAACGCAAGGATGGGGCACCCTCCGTGGGAACGGCGCACGCCAAGATCGTTAAAGGTCGGCCACTCGCCCAAGAGCCGACAGTGCTAACTTGCGATTGCATTCAGGCGAGCCTCAAGCTCATCGACTATCATCAGTCCGGTCCGGTATGAGCGCGGATGTTTTTGGGGGTGTGCAGAATCGTCCAATCGCCTGAATGATCAACTGTTAGATCACGATTCAATGACACTGCGCGGTGGTTGTCGCTACTGACCGCTATAATGCGGTTGTCGGCTCATTCGGTGACCGTGAAGTTCTTGTTGCTGGTCAGCGTTGCGGTCGGCGTGGTTACGACGACAGGACCAGTGCTCGCGCCGGCGGGAACGGTAGCGGTCATGTAGGTGTCGTTGTTTACGGTGAAGCTGGCGGGTACGCCGTTGAAGGTGACGAAGGTTGAGCCGGTGAATCCCTGGCCGAGGATTTGCGCGGTTGCTCCGATGGCCCCTTGAGATTTGACGAACGCCACGAACGGGCTCAGGCCATTGTCGAACGAGTAGACGAACCCGTCACCGCCGTTCCCGCCGGAGACGCCGTAGAAGAGGCCATTGGTGTCCTGCATCAGATTGGCGACGGTATCTCCGTAGACGTAGCCGGGGAAGGCGGTGTAGGTGCCGTCGAGATTCCAGCTAAAAACCTGGGAATAGTAGTAAGTGACACCGTAGAGGTTGCCGTCGTTGGCCTGCACAACGCCGGCATTCGGATTGTCGCCGTCACCCGGAATGTCAGTGAAGCTATAAAGGACGTTGACTCCGAAAAGGCCGCTGATGTCGTAGACGGTACCTTGGCCGTGAGCTCCGCCGCGTGGGGTGGTGCCGTAGAGGGTGCCGTTGGAAGCCAGAGTTGGTGGAGCAACGGGATAGTGCGGTCCGACCGAGCAACTGAAGTCGTGGGTTTCCTTTAGCACTCCTGCAGTGGTGAGCTTTACCACGGTTCCACAGTTGTTGGCGCCCCCAACGCTCGCGACAGCATACAGTAAACCATCCGATCCCTGGACGAGGCCGTAGACTCCGACTCCGGTGGTTGAGGAGTTGAAGGTGTAAATGACGCTATAGGTGCCGGTGCTGGTCAGCTTGTAAATGGTGGCCTCGTCGCTGGAATCGGGGGTGCCGGAAGTTGCGCCGTAAAAATTGCCATCGACGGCCTGAATGGGAGGACCGTAGGGATATTCGCCGTCGCTGCCTCCGTCAAAACTGTGCAGCACGGTGAGGGTTCCTGATGGAGTGATGGAGTAGAGAACGCCGAAACCGTGGGCGCCTCCCATGACCGTGGTGCCGTAGTAACTGCCATTGGTGGCGAGAGTGAGGCCACCGCCGGGGTTACTGCCGTCGGTGCCGGAAAAGCTGTGCAAGACGATGCTGTTGTTGTCGCTCAGGTTGATTTTGACGACGGCGCCCAGGTCGTTGGCGCCTCCGCTGTAGGTGGTGCCGTAAAGGCGTCCGTCGCGGCCCTGCACAAAGGTGACGTACAACGGGTCTGCGCCGTTGGTTCCGTTGAAGTTCAGGATGGTGCTGACACTTTGCGCGGAGAGCAGGGAAGCGGCAGCGAGCAGGAAAGAGATCAGGAACCTTGAGCGATGCACAGTTGGCCTCGAATGGCGTTACGAATTCGACTTCGCGAAGAACAGCGCGGTCACCGTTGGTGAGAGCGAGATCATCGGGGGGCACAAGCATGGCGAGCATAGAAAGACGACGATTGGCCGTCAAGATGAAGAATTTTGCAGACTGGCATCATGGCGTCCCCGGACTTCCTAATGTTCCAGTCGGTCGGCCATGGATCGTAAAAGCTTATTTTCTTCTGTGTCTAGCTGGCGGCGTGATCGGCCTTTCGGTCATGATTGTCGCTGACATTCGCATTCCGTAGCCCCGCGTAGGGAGCACAGGAAACCAATCAGGCTGCCGGTGCCGTCTGCTCAATTGGTGAAACATCCCAATTTCACTCAAAATCCAAAATCAGGCGGGATAGCAGCACGTTCTATCGGAATGACTGCGCCCAAAGGGATGTCAATGCGTAGAGTACGAACGCAGAACCGACGATTCCTGCAATCAGTTTTCCGAGCCAAGTTGGCATGGGTCTCTTACTTTTGAACTCAAACCCTTCGCTATCGGCAATTGTGAATTCTTTGCCGAATATCGCGATCAGAATCGCGATCACTCCGAATATCAAAAAGATGTGCGATCGCTGTTTTCATCAGTCAACACGCTGTGGCCACTTTCACATATGGCGAGATCGCTCAGCATTATGGGGCAACCGCCCGAAAAGTGAGCGCCATCTATATCAGCGGTAAGGAGAAACTATGGCAGACTTTGAAGAAGCACTGATGGAGGAAAGACTAAAGGCTTTTCACATTGCATACAGAGCTGGGTTTCGGGCTGCTGAATTCAGAGACAATGAGCATCGGGCAATGAAGGACAAAGTTCGGCCAGCAACTGAGGCTGAAATCATGCGATCCGGAGAAAAAGCCTTGCGCAGCGAGGCATGAGCACAGCCTGTGCCACAAACTAGGCCGGGTCAACGCCAGCAAGTGCGTAGCTGGCGAAAAATCGCGATATCACTTATTGAGGACGCCTAGCGTTTGTAAGACCCATTCAACATTGGAATGGTCCTCTCCGGTGAGTTGTAGGAGATGGCCTTTCAGCGCTTGAATCAACGTCTCATCAAAATACGCCATGCGCGGGCCTTCTCCGCTGCACAAAAACAGCTCGCGATAAGCCCGTGCGAAGGTCGCAGCACCGATACTCGACGCAATTGCCGCGCCACGATAGGCGTCACGAACGCATCCACCAGATTGAGAATCACCAACAGCGGTCCAGTAGCGAGTTGCCAATTCGAGGTTCGTTGGGTCTTGCTTTAGGTTCTGCCTAAGCGCGCTGAGATCGTTCTCGCGACGCTCCAAATCCCCCCCATCGCAATGCCTCACGCAGATTGTACTGCGTGCAAGCCTGACTGTCGAAATATCCCGCTTGCACTAATCCTC
>DATKQB010000055.1:0-5132 GCA_035523795.1 Verrucomicrobiia bacterium
CAGCGCGTTCACGAATTCGCCGTAATCGCGGAAGCTGACGTGATTGCGCGTGAGATTGTCCCAGAGAAAGCCGGTTCCCGGGTCATCGATATCCGGCTGGTTGTTATCGAGCGGAAATTCGTCAGCGACCTGGCCTTGGAAGTCGTAGGTGCGCTCTTTGCCGCGATAGGCGATCTGCCATGTCTTCTCGTTGTAATCGGAGGTGATGGCAGCGGTCGACCATTGATGGCCGTCGCCGGAAACTTCTCCGCTGTCGTAGAAGTTGTCGAGCACACCGAACTGGCGCGCGAGCTTGTGTTCGTTGGGCGTGATTTCTTCGCCGTAGAGTGTGAGCGAAGCGTCGCCGTTGCCGACCTCAAGATCGCCGAGAATCTGATCGTAGGTGCGGTTTTCCTTGATGACGTAGATGACGTGCTTGATCGGATTCTTGCCGTCGGCGAATGCGATCGTGCCGGGATCGGAGTGGAGCAGGTTATCGTTCTCGACGATTTTGGTGAGCTCGGGAAGTTTCTTCAGCGTGGAGGGAATGTCGAGACTGGCGACCGATCCTCTGAGCAGCGTCGCGATGTATGGATGCCGGTGACGTTTGAGTTCGGAATCGGTCTTGCCCATGCCGGGGTTCGGGCCCGTGCCTTGCCCCTTGGCGGTTGCGATGAGGAGTTCATTGCCTTGGACGGCGAGTGCGGATGGGTACCAGTCGGTAGGGATTAGGCCGAGAGGCCCAACCTTACTGTCACTCCGGGGAGCGGAGACAGCGTGTGCCGCATCGAAGATTGCCACCGCATTGATCGACTCCTCCCCAACAAAAAGCCGGGTTCCATCGGACGACAGTGCCAAAGACCCCGGCTGGCTATCAGCGAGCCGCTGGCCGGGAGCGTCGGTACAGAGCCAGTTCATCTCTTGTCCCGCGTTGCTGACAACGGCCACAGCGTCAAAATTCGGGAGCGCAATGAAGAGCGCTTTCTCGTCCGGACTCAGCAGGAGAGCCGTAGGATGGGAACCAGGAGCCAGGGGATCTGCAGGCGGTTTCAGCTGCGGCAGAGAAATAAAGGGCATGGTCTTGCCACTCGTCAAATCCAACTCCACCACTTCCGAAGCGTTCCACAAGCTGCACCAGGCGCGCTTTCCATCCTTCGTGGCGACGCAGGTGTATGGATATGACGAGGGAATCAGATTGCTCGTGCTCAGATCAAAAGTCTTGAGGACCTTTCCGCTCACGGCATCGAGCAGCACGACGTTGTCCGCGAGATTGTTCGCAACCAGCAGCTTGTCGTTCTCTGGACTACGGCCGTGATCAGAGCCTGTCGTGGCATTGATTACAGCAATGCCTGCGGGATATGAAATCGCCGTGTGCGGAGGCGGCTTGAGGCCGATGGCAACTTTCTTTCCGCTGGGCAGCGGCTGCGGCGCGATCGAAATGAATCGTTCCGGTGCGACCTTACCGTCTTTGAAGCTATAGACCGCGATGCCGTTTCCTAAGTCGCCCGGTTTTGCCCCAGTCACGTCCGTCAACGATCCCACGGATGCATACAGATGCTTCCCGTCAGAACTGAACGCCAGTCCAAGGAACAAGCTCTGATGTGCATCCGTGCCGAAACGCGAGTCGGGATAATCGATGATCTTATTCGTCGCGAGATTGAGAACCGAAATTCCCTGATGCTCGTTATTCTCCTGCGTGCCGTAGCCATCGTTGAGCAGCGCGGCGTAGCGGCCGTCGGGACTGACGACCATCGTCATGGGCGATCCCTCGACGCTGCCGATGCGTCCAGGAGATGGCACTCTCAGCATCTTGCTGGTGGGAAGGTTGATCGAAGAATGGTCGATCGAAGAATGATCGGCGGATGGCTGTTGCGCCCAGAGCAGTCCGACGCATAACAAGGAGACTGCACAAATCGAGCGAAGAAGACGAGTGATCACGATGACCTCACAGGGAAACGCGGAAGAGACGAGCGTAATGCAGGGCGCAGCAGGCAGTCAAAAAGGAAGCGATCCCGGCAGTGTTTGGTTTGATAAGGAAGCGAACCAGACGCGCGATCCTTGTAGCGCAAAAGGCGCGCCACACTTGGACGGGCTAAGCAATGACAAGCCAGGATATCAATAGCCCACGCAGGATTCTTCGCCCCTCTGGCAAAAGCACGGGGCGTCGGAATGACTCAGTTGAAAGGATCACGAATTCCCAAAGAGCTCATACGCCGGACGCTTGCGTTGGGCGGGCTGCGCTGTCGTCCAACTCTTCGGGGTGAACGTTGTGCCGCACGTCGGAGCCTTGCACCCAGAAGATCACGTCTTCCGCGATGTTGGTGGCGTGGTCGGCGACGCGTTCCAGATTGCGGGCCACCAGCAGCGCATCCAGCGCCTGCCGGACCACCTCTGGCCGCGCATTCATCACTTTCACCAGTTGGATGAAGGCCTCGTCGCGCATGCGGTCGATCACGTTATCCATTTCGAGGACGGCCTGGGCGAGCTCAACTTTGCCTTCGATAAACGATTCGAGCGCCCGCCGAACCATGGCGCTGACCGCGGCGCCCATCCGCGCAATATCCACCGGCAAATCGGCGGCCGGTAAGTCAACCATGTCCATGACACGCTCAGCGATATTAACCGCCTGATCGCCCACGCGCTCCAGATCGGAATTGATCTTGGTGACGGCGAGAATGAAGCGCAAATCCACCGCCATGGGCTGTTGCATGGCGAGCAAGTCAAATGCGGCTTCGTCGATTTCCCGCTCCGCCGTATTGATCAGGGCTTCCCCTTCCAGCACCATCTGGCAACGGGAAAGATCGCGTTCCACATAGGCCTGACGCGCGCGGTCGACGGCCTGCTCCGCGAGACCTCCCATGCGAAGCAATTTTTGCCGCAACTCGTCCAGCTCTTGTTGAAAGCGCGTTCGCATTATCCGAACCTGCCTGTAATATAGTCTTCCGTCTTCTTATCTGACGGCTTGGTGAAGATCTTTTCGGTCTTATCGAATTCTATCAATTTGCCCAGCAGAAAGAAGCCGGTGAACTCGGCCACGCGCGCCGCCTGCTGCATGTTATGCGTCACGATCACGATGGTATAACGCTCTTTCAGCTGAAAAATCAACTCTTCGATCTTACCGGTGGAGATTGGATCCAGAGCCGAACAGGGCTCATCCATCAGCAGCACTTCGGGTTCGACGGCCAGGGCACGGGCGATGCACAAGCGCTGCTGCTGTCCCCCGGAAAGGCTCGCGCCCGATTTCTTGTGCAGATGGTCTTTCACTTCTTCCCAGAGGGCGGACGCCGCCAGCGAACTCTGAACAATTTCCTGCAGCTTGCGGCGATCGCGAAATCCATTCAACTTCAGACCCGAAGCCACGTTGTCATAGATCGACATCGTCGGAAACGGGTTCGGCTTCTGAAATACCATACCTACCCGCCGCCGCAGTTGTGTGGGCGATGTTCCGTTGTACGCGTCCAATTCTCCGATCTGAACTCGACCGCTGATGCGAGCGTCAGGAATCGTCTCGTGCATTCGGTTCAGACAACGGATGAACGTCGACTTTCCGCAGCCCGACGGGCCAATCAAAGCCGTGGCGTGATTAGCGGCAACTTTCAGATTGATGTCGTACAAGGCCTGCCCTTTGCCGTACCAGGCATCAAGGTGCTCGACCTGAATTCCAACGCCCATTTTAAGCAGCTCCAAATGTGCCGTGGCGCACGGCGATGCGTACAGCCGCCACTGCTCCGACAATCAAGATGATTAACACCAGCGCCCCGGCCCATGCCTGGCGATGCCATTCGTCGTAAGGCGAAATGGCATAGGTAAAAATCTGCAGCGGCAAGGCCGCGGTAGGCTCCGAAACTTTTACGTTCCAGAACTGGTTTCCAAAAGCGGTGAACAACAGAGGAGCGGTTTCCCCCGCCACGCGCGCGAATGCCAGCATCACCCCGGTGATGACGCCAGACGTCGCAGTCCTCAGTGTAATCGAAAGTGTGGTGCGCCAGCGTGGAACGCCCAATCCGTAAGAGGCCTCACGCAATGCCGTGGGCACCAGCAGCAGCATTTCTTCCGTCGTCCGGGTGATGGTCGGAACCATCATAATCGCGAGCGCTACTCCCCCTGCCAGCGCGGAAAAATGCTTCTGGTAGAGAACCACGATGGCATACGCCACAATTCCGATCACGATCGACGGTACGCCGTTGAGCACGTCGGCGGTAAAGCGCACCAGGTTTCCGAAGCTGTTTCGTCCATATTCCGCCAGATAAATTCCGGCGCCAATGCCAAAAGGAACTCCGATAATGCTGGCGATGCCGAGAATCAGACATGATCCGACAATCGCATTCGCCATGCCTCCGCCAACTTCGCCCACGGGCTTTGGCGTTTGCGTGAGGAAGGCCCAGTTGATGGAGCCGAATCCGCGGTAGACCAGATATCCAAAAATGGCGATCAACGGCAGCAGAACAAGAATGACTGTGGAAACTGCCAGACCGCTCATTACATGGTCGGTAATCCGTCGTCTCAGGCTGATTGGGCCTGCTGTCATGTGGGCCTCAGGCATGCGTGCTCCGAGGCAGGCCGCGCGTCACCGACCACACAAGCAGGCGCGCCAGTGCGTTGACCACGATGGTGACAATAAACAGCGCCAGCCCGATTTCGATCAGGGCTGAAAGGTAAAGATTTCCCGTGGCCTCGCTGAATTCGTTGGCCAGAACGCTGGCCATGGTGTATCCGGGAGCAAACAGCGACTTGGCGATTTCCGGACGATTTCCAATGACCATGGTGACGGCCATAGTCTCGCCCAAAGCGCGGCCCAATCCGAGAATAATTCCGCCTACTATGCCGGCACGGGCGTTGCGCAACACGCCAATTCGGATCATCTCCCAACGCGTTGAGCCCAACGCCAACACCGCTTCCCGCTGGTGCTGCGGGACCACCATCATGACTTCTCGCGTGATTGAAGAAATAATCGGGACAATCATGATGGCCAGGATGATGCCCGCTGTGAGCATCCCGATACCGTAAGGAGCACCTTCAAATAGTCCCGTCCATCCCAGCGTTCGTCCCAGGAAAGGCTCAACATACTGGCTCATGATTGGAACCAGCACGAAAATCGCCCACAATCCGTAGATGACGCTGGGAATGGCAGCCAGCAGTTCCACAAAGAATGA
>DATKQB010000056.1:0-24158 GCA_035523795.1 Verrucomicrobiia bacterium
AATGCCAATCCAAGCAGGCCCTGCGCCAATCCCAGCACCCAAATGCTGCGATAGCGTCGGAAGAGCCAGCAGGAAGCGATGCCCCATGCCAGCGTTGCCAGCATCAGCGTCGGATTCGGCAGGTGCGCCGCCGCGAACAGAACTCCTCCTATCACAAATGCGCTCTCCTGCTTGAGCACGCTGGCCAGCCGCGGCATGAAGAAGTCCTGCAGCAGAAATTGCTGATAAACGGTCCAGAGAACATAGCCGGCCACGTGGCCGAAATCCGCCTCGTAAAGCTCGTGGTAGATTCCAAAACGCCTTGCCACCAGAACTCCGAATAAGGTGAGCAGCACTGACGCCGGGAGAATCCAGAGGGAACGCACAAATCCGCGCCAGCTCAGTCCAAGCTCGCCCCGGCCTTCGCCGCGCCGCAGCGTCAACACCAGGGGCGCTAGCAAGGCAATCGGGCCAAATATCAACTGCTCACGCGTCGGCAGCCAAAGAACCGCCATGATCATCGCGAAGCAGACGAGGAGTTCCGTCAAATCGCGTGAGAAACGTCGTTCGGAGCGAACAGCAATCGGAAAGGTGCTCGAATTCGTAGCTGCCAAATCGTTGCTTCCTACAGAAATTATGGATGCCCGCGAACCGCGTT
This sequence comes from Verrucomicrobiia bacterium, assembly GCA_035523795.1. Classification (GTDB taxonomy): domain Bacteria; phylum Acidobacteriota; class Terriglobia; order Terriglobales; family Acidobacteriaceae; genus Sulfotelmatobacter. The sequence continues at coordinate 638 of DATKQB010000056.1, forward strand.
GGTTGCTCAAGTAAGCTCGGTACTTTTAAACCGCCGCGCCCGAAGAAAGTTGCGGCGTGGCTTCGAGCAGACTGCGAGTATAGGCGTGTTGCGGACGCTCCGTAATCTGCTCTGCATCCCCCAACTCCACAATTTTTCCCCGGTACATCACGGCAATCCGCGTTGAAAGATACCTCACGACGGGCATCGAGTGCGAGATGAACAGATAGGTCAGCCCGAAATCGCGTTGCAGTTGCGCCAGCAGATTCACAATCTGCGCGCCCACGCTTACGTCCAGCGCCGACACCGGCTCGTCGCAAACAATGAATTTCGGCCGCAGAGCCAGCGCGCGCGCAATCCCGATCCGCTGACGTTGTCCTCCCGAAAACTCATGCGGATAACGGTGCAACACCGACTCATCGAGCCCAACGGCATGTACGAGTTCCCTCACTCGCCCGCGTAATCCGGAATCGACAGTTCCCCGTCGCTCAGCCGCGTCTCTCCCGTGAACGATCAACGGCTCGGCAATAATCTGTTCCACGCGAAATCGCGGATCGAGTGATGCAAATGGATCCTGAAAAATGATCTGCAAATCGCGACGCAGCCCGCGCATATCGCGACGCCTCGCGGCCAGCAGATCGTGCCCTTCAAATGAAATGGTTCCCGATGTCGGTTCGATCAACCGCAGAATCAGCCGTCCCAGCGTGCTCTTGCCCGAACCGGATTCGCCCACCAATCCCAGCGTCTCGCCCGCCCGGATATCCAGCGAGACGTCATCGACCGCCCGCACCTCGCCCTTCGAGCTCCCGCCGAACGGAGATTCTCCGTGCGCGAACACTTTCGTGAGATTGCCTATCTCCAGCAACGCCATGAAACGGATTCTCCGTTATCCCGCTGCCATCTTCATCCCGCCGCGATCATCGGAACCGCCGCCAGCGCAGCCAGCAGCCCGATGACCTTCCAGAAACTGAAATGTTCCTTCAACACGATTCTCGCCAGCATCACCGTCACCGCGGGATAAAGCGAGCTAATCACTACCGCTTCATCCAACCGCCCGTGTTGATTCGCATAAACAAAGAGAGAGCTGGCAATGATGTCAAAGAAACCAGCAATCATGCCCAGTCCGATACGGGGTCGATCCATGGCCAGAGGAGCGCGGGTCGCCAACACCGCGATCGTGGTCGTCGTCAACGATCCCATACGTGAAATCGTCGCAATCCACACCGACGACCCGCTGGCCTGATGCACGCACAGGTAGAATCCGGCAAATCCCACTCCCGCCAGCGCCGCCATTGCGACGCCTTTGGGCCGCTCACTATCCAACTCCGCCGAATTCTCCGGCTCGGCTTCCGGGCGCGTGATCAGCCAGATCGCCACGATGGCCAACAGGAACCCACCAGCCGTCCAGCGGCTTGGCGCGCCCTCAATGCCGATGTCGGTCAATGTTGGGATTGCCGCGCCGATGAGTGCCGAAATCGGCGCCGTCAGGCCCATCTGTCCCGACGCCAGTGCTCGATAGAAAATGGCGAGTGCAAAACCTCCAATTGCTCCCGCAGCGTAAGCCCAGAAAGCGCTCGCCCGGGTAGGAAATTCGTCCCTTAGGATCAGCGCTACCGATAGCATCAGCAGCAGCGCGCAAACATGCGAGAACGCTGTCAGAACGAAGGCATTGGCCCGTCGCGAACCTAGTCCTCCCGCGAAGTCCGACGTTCCCCACAAGAACACTGCCCCCACGCTGCATGCGGCGGGCGCAAATGGTGCTGAAAGTGCCACGTTCCGACGAGATTAGCACGTCAGCCCGACGCGCCCGTACCACCCGACCATGCTAGAATTTGATCAAGTTACGACCGAACTCCCGGATTCTGAGGCCTTCAGGTGATCGAACTCGCGCCATCCATTCTTTCGGCTGATTTCGCCCGCTTGGGCGAGCAGGTAAGTACCGCCGCCGAAGGCGGAGCTGCCGTGGTCCACGTCGATATTATGGATGGGCATTTTGTTCCCAATCTCACTATTGGCCCTCCGGTGGTGAAGTCGCTACGCCGTGCGACTTCGTTACCTCTCGATTGTCACTTGATGATCGAAAATCCCGACGAATTCATCCCCGCTTTTGCCGAGGCGGGAGCCGATTGGATTTCCGTACATCAGGAGGCCGTGCGCCATCTCAACCGCACCCTTCATCACATAAAGGACCACGGTTGCCGCGCCGGCGTCGTGATTAATCCAGCCACTCCGGTAGCAACCCTTTCCGAGGTGCTCGATATCGTCGACTATGTTCTTATCATGTCGGTAAATCCGGGCTTCGGCGGACAGAAGTTTATCTCGTCTACCCTGCACAAAATGCGAGCTTTGGCTGAAATCCGCAGCCGCAGCGGGTTGTCCTTCCGCATCGAGGTCGACGGCGGTGTCGCGTTGGACACTGTCGCCGACGTTGTACGTGCGGGCGCAGAAATTCTGGTGGCGGGCAACGCCGTGTTTGGGAAAGGTGATCCAAAGAAGAACGCGGAAGCTCTTTTGCAAGCCGCCCAGGAAGCGGCCATGCAGAAGGTGTAATATCTCTGATTGCTCAATTTCAGCCACCACTACCAGGCAGGCACGGAGTCGAATGCAAGTCAAAGATTAACCATCGGCAGTTTCAGGGGTCTTATGTTACGTCGAATCACATCCGTAGCCATTGCGGGGCTGGTGCTGTTTACCGCCGCATGCACAAATAAGAAGGCGGTTAATCCACTCGCCAATCTGGGATCCAAGCAGCCTGACAAGGTCTTATTCGATAAGGCCATGGATGCCATGCACCACAACCGGTTCGACGTGGCCCGCCTGCAGCTCCAGACCCTCATCAACACCTACCCCGATTCCGAATTTGTGGCCCGCGCCAAGCTGGCCGAAGGCGACTCCTGGTACGCCGAAGGTGGCACCGCAGCTCTGGCCCAGGCTGAACAGGTCTACGACGATTTCGAGACCTTCTTCCCCAACATGCCGGAAGCAGCCGAAGCCCAGTTGAAGATCGCAAATATTCACTATCAGCAGATGGAAAAGGCCGATCGCGACTTCACCCACGCCAAGCGCGCTGAGGATGAATATCGCAAGATGATCATGACCTATCCCGACAGCAAGCTCGTCCCCGAGGCGAAGCTGCGCTTGCTGGAAGTGCAGGAAGTGCTTGCCGAACGCGAATTTCAGATTGGCCGCTTTTACTATCTGCGCGATTCCTATCCCGCTTCGATTGCCCGCTTGAAGTCGCTCGTCCAAAAATATCCCTTGTACAGCCGCGCCGATGAAGCGCTCTATCTGCTCGGCCAGGACTATGAAGGCCAAATCGCTCGCTTGAAAAATTCCCCGACGTGCGACGTGCATGGATTGCCTCGTGGCTGCATGACCGAGGCCCAAAAGACGAACGCCACTCCTTACATCAAGGAATTCACCAAAGGCGCCAGCGAGGCCTATAGCGAGATCCTCACCCGTTATCCCGTCATGGACCGCGCCGACGACGCCAAGAAGCGGCTGGAAGCGTTGCACCAGCCCGTCCCACGCCCGACGAAAGCCGCTCTCGCGCAAAACAAAGCGGAAGAGGATAGCCGTCACGGCCCCACTGCTGCTGAGCGCCTGATGGCCCTCATTAAGAAAGGTCCAGACGTCAGCTCGGCTTCCAAAGTTGGCAATCCCAGTCTGCAGGATCCCAACCCGGTCAGCGCATCGGATGTTGTCCGCAGCGAAGCCATGGGAGCTTTTGGCCCAGCCAGAAATGACAAACTCGGCGTCGAGATCGTGAAGCCGGAACAACCGGCTCCCGAAGCCGCTGCAAATCCCGACGCCACTCCGACTAATCCGTTTGCCCGTCCCAGTTCGGCAGCGAACAATGCACCGGCAACCACCGATCCCAACGAGCTGAAGCCCAACGTTCCGGACGCGAATGCCCTGCAGCCCAACAGCCCAGACGCGGCGCTGCCTCCGCCTCCGCAGGTCAATGAACTCGCACCGGGAGGATCTTCGAACGCGGCCGCTACTCAGGCCGCCGCCTCGACTCCAGCCACCGATCAGGAGATTTCGAGCAGTAGAAAGAAGAAGAAGAAAGGCCTGAAGAAAATCATCCCGTTCTAGCCAGGTTTTCCCACGAGTCGTTGTCTGGTCGGCTTGCCGCGACGCGGAACATGCCCATGGTCACCGATGGACCGAGAGGATCTTTCTTTACGATCTTCGCGGAATTGCCGCTCTGGGCGATCAAGGAGTTTGTTCTCTAGAGACAATCGTCCTCAAACTTCTAAACCTTCTCCGGTAGGTGTTGTCCACTAGTAACCAGTTACTTCCCTTCCGGATCATTGACTTACGTTGAGGGGCAGGTTACCTTCGCGGTATCTCCCCACAGAGGCAATTTTGGCCAGGAAGATACTGCTCGCCGATGACAGCGTCACCGCCCAGAATATGGGGCGGAAAATTCTCGCGGATGCGGGCTACGAAGTCACCACCGTCAATAATGGCTCCGCCGCTCTCAAAAAGATCGGCGAAACCCGCCCCGATCTCATCGTGCTCGATGTTTACATGCCCGGTTACAGCGGGCTGGAAGTCTGCCAGCGCCTTAAGGAAACTCAGGAAACATCTCGCATTCCTGTGCTCCTGACCGTCGGCAAGCTTGAGCCGTTCAAGCCGGAAGAGGCGAAGCGGGTCCGCGCTGACTCCTTTATCGTCAAGCCTTTCGAAGCCAGCGAGCTCCTCAGCGCGCTGACCAAGCTGGAAGACAAGATCGTTCCCCGCGCGGAAACCTCCAAGCCCGGCCGTTTCGCCCGCAGTATTGCCGCCATTGAAGAGGGACGCTACGAGCGGGCCGAGTCGTCGGAGGAAGAATCCGGATGGAAGAACCGCATCGCCTTCCCGTCCCGTAAGAAAGAATCGGCTCCGGATGCTGACGCCGCCAGCGATCCCGCCATCTACAACGCAGTTAACAAGGACTTGCGGACGGTTGTCGATCACTCTCAATCCGATGCTGATCCGCAATCCAGGGCGAATGCCCAAGTCGATGTAGGTGCCCTGGCCGCACACGGGTTGCCGACCGATGTCACTCCCGAAGAGATCGCCGCCCTCGCCGCTGCCGCTGCTCAGGTCAAAAAAAGCGTCGCGGAAAAGAACGCCGACAGTTCCCCTTCATCGCCAGCCGCAGAACTTGTCAACGCTGCGGTCGCTTCCGCGCCCGTTCCTCAACCAGATTCATCGGTTTACACTCAAAGCGGCTCGCAGGCGCAGCCTGACCAAATCTCACAAGATTCGGCCACACTTCAAACGACGGCCTCAACCAGTGCGGCTCCATCCGAACCCTTTCAACCAGCTTCGACCGCAAAGCCAGCGGAAACCGAACAACAAAAAGCCCAAACTGCAGCTGAGACTCCAGAAGAATTCCCGTACGCGCCTTCGGCAGAAATGCGTTCGGAAGAGCCGGTGACCATGGCCGCCGCTGCGGCCGTCGGCGTCCCTCCTTCCCGCTGGACTGCAGTTGCTGTCGCTCTCGCTCCCGAAGAATCTTCGCTCTCTCTGGAAGCGGAGATGCAGGCTTATGCTGCACCGCCCACCGTGGCTGTACAAGACGCTCCGCCTCAGCTTGCTGCGGAAACGACGGCAACAGCTGTCGCCGAACCCGCGCCCGAGGTTCTCTCAACTCCCATCTCCGAACTGACACAGACGTTCTCTGAAATTGCTGATGCCGCCCATACCGCGGTAACTGCCGCAGTCGGTGAACTTGAAACCGCTGCATCCACCTTCGAGCAGACACCGAATCAGTCCGAGGCCATCCCTGCCGAGGAATCCTCAACTTCCTCGGACTTTGCCTCGAAGCAGCTCGAAACCAACTCTGTCGAGACGTCTCTCGCTGAGAACCAACCAACGTCTCAGACTCAACCGGCGCCCGACTCCAGCTGCCAGGGCCAGCCCGATGCCGTTGCCGGGGAATTTCCCCCTGCCGCAGCAGAACAACAACCCATAGCCTCTGAAACAGAAATCGCGCTGTCCGCGCCACAAGATCTTGCGAATGAAATTCCAGTTCACCAGAACGCGAATGATGCAGGTTCTACCGGCGTTTCCAGCGAAGCGCCTGCCGCGCCTGCTCCAGGAGGATTGGCGGAAATGGCGAAAAAGGAATCAGAAATCGCAGCAAACACGGCGGCTGCCTGGGCGAGTTGGCGGCGCATCCGTGAATCAGGAGACCCACATTCCGACGACACGCCGGATTCGCGCGATGCTGCCGCCATGGCCGTCGCCGCGGGTGCAGAAAAATCTCCCGAGGACGCTTCCCAGTCCTCCGAACCCGAATCCGCGGAAATTGCCAGCATTGTCGACAGCGTTCTTGCCGATCTGCGGCCCAAAATCGTGGAAGAGATCTCCCGCAAATTGGGCAAGAAAAAATAGCTGCCTTTCCGGGACAATTTCATCACTCCTCACCTGAGATTCTACGTCCGCAGTATTGCACCTCTCTGCTCAGTTCAGTACCATTCGACCATCAGACCCAGTTAGGCTTTGCGCGCCCGGGCGTGAATAATGACGGAGCAAATCGTCTCGCACTATCGCATTCTTGAAAAGCTCGGTGCGGGCGGCATGGGGGTTGTCTACAAGGCTGAGGATATGCGTCTCGGCCGCTTGGTCGCCCTCAAATTTCTCCCCGAAGGTTCCACTCGCGATGCCCGTGCCCTGGAACGTTTCAAGCGCGAAGCCCGCACCGCCTCTGCCCTCGATCATCCCAACATCTGCACCATCTACGAGATCGACGAGGACAACGGCCATCCTTTCATCGCCATGCAATTGCTGCAGGGCCAGACTCTGCGCGAGCGTATCGGCGACCATTCTGTTCCTCTCGCCAGCTTGCTCGACTGGGCGTTGCAGATGACCGACGCCCTCGAGGCAGCCCACGCTAAAGGCATCGTGCATCGCGACATCAAGCCTGCCAATGTGTTCATCACTGAACGCGGACAAGCCAAGATTCTCGATTTCGGTCTCGCCAAGCTGACCGCCACCGATCTCTCCAGCTCTTCTGAGGTCACTCTCTCCGCCACCGGTCCCCTCACGCATACTGGCGCCGCCATCGGCACCGTTGCCTACATGTCGCCCGAGCAGGCTCGCGGAGAGACCGTCGACGCCCGCACCGATCTGTTCTCCTTCGGTGTCTTGTTATATGAGATGGCTTCCGGCCGCCAGGCATTCGCCGGACCCACGTGGGCCGTGACGGTTCACGCCATCCTCGGCCAGGCCCCGGTTTCGCTCAAAGAATCCGTTCCCGGTTCGCCGCAGCGCTTGCAGGAAATCATCGACAAGTGCCTGATGAAAAACCGCGATCTCCGCTATCAGACCGCGAGCGAGATTCATCACGACTTGCTCCAGCTCAAGAAAGATTTCGAAGCCGGTAAGAAACTCCGCACCACCCAAACCGCCGCGACCTGGACTCCGCAGCGAAAAATTCGCATCGCGCTGGGCGCCGTTCTTCTGCTGCTGATCATCGCCGCCGCGATCTGGGGTCCGCGCGCTCTTCACCGCTTCACCGCTTTGTCTTTAACTTCGTCCACCCCCGCGTCCATCATTCCCGAACGCAAGAGCATCGCCGTTTTGCCCGTCACGTCGAGCGGCGGAGATCCCAAGCTCACCGCGTTCGGCAAAGGATTGCTCGAAGATGTCGCGGCCAAGCTTTCGCAATTGAGCGCCAACCACGAAATCGAAATCGTCCCCGCGCGCACCCTCGAAGACAAGAAGGTTTCCACGCTCGCTGACGCGAAGAAGGAATTCGGTGTCAGCCTCGGCCTTACTGTTTCGCTCGAGCAGGCGAACGATCTTGTGCGCGCGGCCTACAGTTTGACCGATGCTAAGACCGGCAAAAATCTCGCCGGCGATACCATCACCGCCCCGGTTTCGGACTTGTTCACCATCGAAGACAAGCTCACCAGCGATGTCGCCACGGCCTTGGCCATTCCTTTGCGCAGCGAAGAAAAACAGGCGCTGGGCGCGCACGCGACCAGTTCTCCCGAGGCGTACCAATTCTACGTGCAGGGACTTGGCTATCTCGAGGATCCGCTTAAGACAGAGAACCTGACCAGCGCCGAAATCGTGTTGAAACAAGCGCTGAAGATCGATCCGAATTTCGGCCAGGCCGAAGCCGCGCTGGGACAGACATACTGGCTGAAGTACCAGAACGCGGGCAAGCAGAAGCAGCGGATCGCCGAAGCGCAAAAGGCCTGCAACAAGGCCATCGAACTGGCCAACGCCGGCGCCCAAGGCCACATGTGCCTGGGCATGCTCGACGATGGCACCGGCCAATACGACAAAGCCGCCGAGCAGTTTCAGCAGGCGGTTGAGCTCGATCCTACCAATGACGTCGCCTACCGGAACCTGGCGTTGACTTACCAGCACCTGAATCAGCCTGACAAGGCAGAAGAGACTTATAAGCGGTTGATCGCAATGCGGCCGCAGGACTGGCACGCGTATCACTCCCTGAGTGTTTTTTACTGGACTCGCGCGGACTACGCTAAGGCCGTCGCGATGTCTACAAAGGCCACGGATTTGGATCCGGACAGCTATCTCGCTTTCAACGGACTAGGCGCCGCCCTCATCGTTCTCGGGAAGGATGACGACGCGGTGAAAGCGTTTGAGAAGTCAATCGCTCTGCGACCAAGCTACACTGCGTATTCCAACCTTGCCGTGGCTCAATTTCGCTTGCACCATTTTCCAGATTCGATCCGCGACTACCAGGAAGCTTTAAAGCTCGATGCCAGCGACTACGTAACCTGGGGTAATCTTGGCGATTCTCAATATTATGGCGGCAATCCGGCCGCTGCCGCCGAGTCTTATCGCAAGGCCATTTCCCTGGCCGAACCGCAGCTTAAGGTAAATCCCCGCGATCCCGGCATTCTCGGCGACTTAGCCAGCTATCACGCCATGTTAGGGCATAAGGATCAGGCACTTGGCTATCTGGACAAATCGCTCGAGCTCGGCCGCGGCGATAAAGAGTTGCTTTTGAATGCCGCCGTGGTGTACAACCAGTTGCGCGAAACGGGGCCAGCCTTGGAGTTTCTGGGGAAAGCATTAGCCGCAGGCTACTCGCGTTCGGTGGTTGCCACAGGCGCGCCCTTCGACAACCTCCACGACAACCCTCGTTATCAGGCCCTGATGCATCAGGACCAGACGCACCAGAATTAGTCTGACATTACTTCCAGGAGGAATTTCTTATGGCTCCCAATGACACTGTTTATGCGTGGATTAGTTTGGAGAACGGATCGAATGTAAACCCGAATGGAGGAACCCTGACAAAGGGGCAGCCCTTCTATTGGGCAAATAAGGCTAGCGTGTCGGTCAGCCTGACTGGCTGCGACGGATTCTGCACCGCGAGCAGCTATGATGTCCCTGCGCCTCCAAGCGGACAAACCTATGGCTTGAAGGAAGCCACGCTGCTGTCTGCGCCTACGAACTGGAACTTCTCTCAGAATCCTAACCAGTGGAATGTGCCCGGACAGCCAAAAATCCAGAATCCGCCGATGCCTATGCCTGAAGTAGCTTAATAGCGTCGTCGCGTGAACTTGTAGCGGCAAGGCCAGCAATAAGCGTGTCGATACTCACCTGCACTCCACTCTGCAAGCGGACACTCAAGACAGGAAGGAGACGCAATGCCCAACACGCCAAATATCAACATCCAGAACGGTGACGTTGACGGGACTCTCGAACTTGGCAAGCCCTTCTACTGGTACAACCCGACCAGCGTCGCCCTCAAGATCGAGAGTTGCGGCACGTGGTGCACATCCGACAGCTACAGCTTGCCCGCTGGTCCGAGTTATACCCTAGCCCAGATACAGGACGATCCGAATACATACGGATTGGGATGGCTGGATTCTGCCGCTTGGCAAGGCACCGGCCAGCCGCACGTCACCAGCTCGACTCCTGGATCCGGGGCTAACACGCCGAACATCAACATTCAAACCGGTATGGTCACGGGCTCCCTTCAGTCCGGACAGACCTTTTACTGGTACAACCCCACGCAGGGGCATGTTGACCTGAACGCTTGCGGCGTTTGGGCTGCGGACGACGACTACGGCCTCGATTCCGGCTACACTGCGGCCGCAATGCGGGTGAATCCCTACGAAGGTACCTTTGGCTGGACCGAGGATCCCAACCAGTGGAACGCGCCGGGATTGCCGCACATCCTGAATCCGCCCACCCCGACTCCGCTCGAGAGAGATAAACAGAAGGAAGTCGCCTAGCAGTATCCTTCGCAGCGATTTAGGTGCCCCACTTTTGACCGCCTTTGCCAGAAGTGGGGATTTTGGAAGCAGAGCACTCCCGGGAAGGGCAGAGTTTACTCGTGCCAAGACCTCGCCACAAATAAAGAAGCGCGGCTCTAGCCGCTAAGGGCCATTACGCCGCCGTTTTACTCGTCGACAAAGCTCCGATCTGTTCGAACATTCCCAGCCGATCCCAGTTGTCCCATCCCACGACAACCTTCCCGTCCTTGCACTGGGCAATCGAAGTCCCAGTTACCACTATCGGCTTGCCTGACGGCGGCCCGAAGCCTTGCCCATCATGCGTGCCACGCGCAGTCCAGCGCACCGCGACCTTGTCACCCTCGCCGAACGCGTCTTCCACGGTGACTTTGAGATCGGGGAAAGCGGCGCGGATCTGATGCGCGAACTGCACAAACTGATTCGGCCCGCGCAATGGCTCGGCAGCGTGCCCGTGCACGATTCCATCCGCCGAGAAAATTTCGTAGATCGTATCGTCCCGCTTTTCATTCCAAACTTCGTGAAACCAGCGCTTCATCAGTGAGATATTTTCAGAAACGGACATATTCGCTCCTTCTCGATGAGTTTCGGGCCCACGACAATTTACCCCTCAAGAACTGCCTACACAACTGTCATTCTGAGCGGTCGGGTTGCTGAGCGCGGTCAGGTGCTCGTTCGGCGTCGGGTGCCCCACTTCTGGCGGCTTTTGCCAGAGGTGGGGATTTCCCATGCCCTCCAATCCAAAGCCACAGCGGCCGCCTTTCTTTGCCATTGTGAGCGACGCGTGAGCGCGAGCGGACGCAAGTCGAAGAATCCCTACCCCAACGCACTCCGTTTGACCCCTCTTTTCTCGCGCCTGTAAGATCAAGAATCGCTCAGCATTCATTATCCGCGACAAAAGATCGCGCTTCATTACGTCTGATTGCTGACCGCGGACCACCTTTTATGTCGCACGAACTGCCCAAATCCTACGAACCCGGTGCGATTGAAACTCGCTGGGCCGACTTTTGGCTTAAAGAACAGCTCTTCTCCGTTCCCACTCCGCCGCCGGGCGAAAAACATCCTGTCTTCACTCTCCTTCTGCCGCCGCCCAACGTAACCGGCCGTCTCCACATGGGACACATGCTCAACCAAACGCAGATGGACATCATTGTGCGCTGGCATCGCATGCGCGGCTTCATTACCCTCTGGCTCCCGGGAACCGATCACGCCGGCATCGCCACCCAGATGATGGTCGAGAAGCAACTCGAAGCCGAAGGCGTCAAGCGCCGCGAACTCGGCCGCGAAAAATTCATCGAGCGCGTCTGGGATTGGAAAAAGCATTACGGCGGCGCCATCCTCGACCAGATGAAGCGCCTCGGCGCCTCCGTCGACTGGGATCGCGAGTACTTCACCATGGACGAGAATCTCTCGCACGCCGTCCGCGAGGTCTTCGTTCGCCTCTACGAGCAAGGGCTCATCTACCGCGGCAAGTACATCGTGAATTGGTGCCCATGGCACGAGACCGCCATCTCCGATCTCGAAGTCAAGCACGAAGACGTTCGCGGCAAGCTTTGGGAAATCCGCTACCCGGTGATCGGCACGCAAGACGCTAAGGGTGCCCCATCCAAGCCCTCTTCTGGCTTGGGTGGGAGTTCGGAGTTCATCACCGTCGCCACTACGCGTCCGGAAACGATGCTGGGTGACACTGCCATCGCCGTCAACGCGAAAGACGGTCGCTACACCCGTCTGCACGGCAAGCACGCGCTGCTTCCGCTGATGAATCGCGAAATTCCCATCATCACCGACGATCTCGCGCAGCCTGAGTTCGGCACCGGCGCGGTGAAGGTCACTCCCGCTCACGATCCCAACGACTTTCAGGCCGGGCTGCGCCACAATCTGCCGCAGATCAACGTCATGGACGATCGCGCGCGCATGAATGAGAACGCCGGGCCCTACAAGGGGCTAGACAGATACGAAGCTCGCAAACGTGTGCTGCATGATCTGCGCGAGCAAGGATTTTTGGTCGCCGAAAAGGATTACACCCTTTCTATCGGCAAATGCGATCGCTGCGGCACCGTGATCGAGCCGCGCTTGTCGCAGCAATGGTTCATCAAAATCAAACCACTCGCCGATCGCGCCAAACAGGCCGTCGAAAGCGGCGAGATCACCATCATCCCGGAAAACTTCCGCCAGATCTATTTGAATTGGATGGCCAACATCCACGACTGGTGCGTCTCCCGCCAGCTTTGGTGGGGACATCGCATCCCCGCGTGGATCTGCTCCAATGAAGTCTGCAAAGAAGTTATTGTGGCGCGCGAAGCGCCCGCCGCCTGCAAATGCGGCAGCGCAGATTTCGAGCAGGTTTCCGACGTCCTCGACACCTGGTTCTCCTCCGGACTGCTGCCCTTCACCACGCTCGGCTGGCCCGACAAGACACGCGATCTCGACGTGTTCTATCCCAACACGCTGATGATCACCGGCTTCGACATCCTTTTCTTCTGGCTGGCGCGCATGATCATGTTTGGCTGCCATTTCATGCAAGGCCACCAGCAGGATTCCGCAATCAAGCAAGCCAGTCGGGAAGCCGAGGGCGCTGGCGCGGACGACGCCGCTTTTTCCGATGACAGCGTCCCCTTCCGCCACGTCTACATTCACGCCCTCGTCCGCGACGCCGAGCGCCAGAAAATGTCGAAGACCAAGGGCAACGTCATCGATCCGCTCGAAATCATCGAGCGCTTCGGGACCGACGCGACCCGCTTCACTCTGGCTGCGATGGCCGCGCCCGGTACGGATATCGCTTTCAACGAAAGCCGCACCGACGGCTATCGCGCCTTCGCTAACAAGATCTGGAACGCTGCCCGCTTCATGTTCATGAACGTCGATCGCCTGAGTGGCGCGGGCGCCGTCGCCCGCGAAAGCTTGCCCGGTGCGAAAGGCGTCTCTGGATTTCAAACCGTTACTCTCGAGGACCGCTGGATTCTCTCCCGCTTCAATCGCGTCGCTGCCGACGTAAACGATGCGCTCGCCACTTACCGTTTTCACGAAGCCGCGAATAGAATTTATGACTTTTTTTGGGGAGAGTTCTGCGACTGGTATCTCGAACTCATCAAGCCGCGGCTGAATGCCGATGTCGAAGACAATACCGCCGCGCGTCAGGCCTGTGCCAATCTCGTTACTCTCTTCGAATCTGCAGTACGTCTGCTTCATCCTGTGATGCCGTTTATCACGGAAGAAATCTGGCAAGCCATCTACGAAGGCAAGCCCGCGCAAAAATCAATCGCGCTCGCTCCCTATCCGCAAGCCGACCCAAAGCAACTCGATCTCGCCGCCGAAACTGAAATGGCGATCCTGCAGGATCTCATCGTCAGCGTGCGCAACCTGCGTGCGGAACTGAAAGTCGAAACCAAGGCCAAAGTGCCGATTGAAGTCTTCGCGCATGAGCCGCAGATTCGCGCCATGATCGACCATAACTGCGGCGCCGTTGAGCGCCTGGCGAATGTCGAGAGCATCGCCTTCGTCGAGAACTCGTTGGCCAAACTTCCCGGCTCGCGCAGCACGGCGCGCTTCGATGTGCACGTCATCTACGAGCGCCAAATCGATGTCGCCGGCGAATGCGAGCGCCTCAAAAAAGAATTGGAACGCATTCAGAAGGGAATCGGCAGCGGCCAGCGCCAACTCGGCAACGAGCAATTTCTGGCGAAGGCCCCGGTCAACGTTGTCGAGAACCTGCGCAAGCAGCAACAGGAACTGGCCGTGCTGCAGGAAAAAACGCAGGCGAAGATGAAAGAATTAGGTTGCGCCATGTAGCCACATAATTATGCGTGCCCCAAATCTGGCTGGTTCTACCAGAAGTGGGGATGCTAGGCACCGACTGATAACTGTTCTTATGGATTGGAATTCACGACGCCTTACTGCCATTCTCGAAAACGCGTTGCTCGAAGATCGGGCGACGCGCGATGCTACCAGCTACGCCTGCGTCGACGCCAACCAGCGCGCCGCGGCCACTATCATCGCCAAGCAGGATTGCATTCTCGCTGGCGTCGGCTGCATCGCAAAAATTCTCGACGTCTACGCTTTCCTCGACGGCGCCGTGACTTCTCATTATGAGGTCACGACTCATCCCGAAATTTTTGATGGAGTCCGCCTGCGGACAGGCCAATCGGTCGCCGTCATCCGCCATAACGCGCGGGTCATTCTTTCTTGTGAGCGTGTCATTCTAAACTTCCTGCAGCGCATGAGCGGCATCGCCACGCTCACTCGCAAATTCGTGGAAGCTGTCGCCGGCACAAAGGCTCGCATTCTCGATACGCGAAAGACCGCACCCGGCCTGCGCGTCATCGACAAATACGCCGTCCGCTGCGGCGGAGGCCAGAATCACCGCCTCGATCTTTCCGACGGCGTACTCATCAAGAACAATCACATCGCCGTGGCCGGCGGGATTGTTCCCGCGCTTGAGTTGGCACACCGCAATCGCCGCGGTGAGCAGCCCATCGAAATCGAAGTCCGCAACCTGGAAGAATTGAATCAGGCATTGGCTCACGGCGCCGAAGCCATCCTTCTCGACAACATGTCGCCGGAAGATGTGCGCAAAGCAGTGGAAATCTGCTCCAGCTCTCAGAAAAACGACCGCCGCATTCCCATCGAATGTTCCGGCGGCGTCAATCTTGAAAACGTTCGCGCCTATGCCGAAACCGGCGTGGATTTCATTTCCATCGGGCTGCTCACCCACTCGCCTCACGCCGCCGATATCAGCCTGCGTGTCTCCCCGATCTGATTTCACTCAAACTGTTTTCGAAACGCAGCCAACTGTTGCTGCACCTCATTCAACTCAGCGCGCAATTTCGCAACTTCCTGTTCCAGCGTGGTCACGCGGTCGCTTTCCGAGTCCTCGCTTGCTCTCGCCGGCAAGACCGGAGGATGCTCAACGTCGGCCTTCGGCTCTCCAGAAAAAAGATGCATATAGCGCGATTCCTTGGTCCCCGGTTGTCGCGGAAGCACGCGAACCAGAGCCGGGTCCCGTTGCGCCAGCCGGTCCAGCGTCGAGACAACATCATCGAGCGCCTCGAAGTGATACATGCGATCGGTGCGGCCGCGCAGTTCTCCCGGAGTCTGCGCCCCGCGCAGTAGTAGCACGCACACAATCGCAATCTCGCGCCGGTCGAAATTAAACGCCTCCTGCAACCGGTGCTCGAACTTCGTCACCCGGCTATCCGCGCCGCTTGCCGGTCCTGCCAGCCGTTTTTCCTGCAAGGTCGCAAGCGCATCTCGCACCCTTTCTTCATCCAGCGTCATCACCGGATCGCGATTGTTCTTCTGATTGCACGCATTCACCAGAGCGTTGAGCGACAGCGGATAGTAATCCGGCGTGGTGATGTCCTTTTCGACGAGAGCGCCCAGAACTCGGGCTTCAATTTCCGTTAGTTGTAGAGGCATGCCGGTCCCGCGTCCATTCTATGGCATGCCGCTCACTCTAAGAATCCAGGCGGGGTGCCCCATTTCTGGCCGGTTTGGCCAGAAGTGGGGATTTCGTCTCGTCATTCCGAACACTTAGATCCTAAAAGGCGCGGCCAGCAGTCGGAATGGCAACGTGATGGCGAGATAGATGACTTCCAGCACTCCGTGAACTGCCACGCCGATGATTCGGAACGGAAGAAGAAAAAGCCACACAATCGGATAAATGATCAGCGCCACCAGCGCCAGCGGCCAGCAGAGAACGAAGAGTATGCACCACAACAAAAACGTAAACATGGCACAGTTCCTCTACGTTATTGTACGTCTCCACAAAGCCAGAAGTTCCCGCGCTGGGATTTTGATCTTTCTAAGAAAGCCCGGATACTTCTAAGAAAGTGGGATGCCCCGTGTCTCGCCGACTTTGCGAGACATGGGAATTCGGTCCTTTAGAACAGCGCCGTCGCTCTCCGCTTCCACGACTTTCCTTTTTCCTGCGCGATCTTCTCCATGTCGCCAACGTACGCCCCGGCCTGCGTCAGCACATGATGCAGATCATTCCCAATGCTGATAAACGTGAATCCCTTCTCCAGAAATTCACCCACGCGCGCGGTGCCAAACAAAAACAGCCCAAGAATCACATTGTTCTTGCGTGCGTGTTCGATGAGTTTCTTCGTCGCCGCATCCAGTTCGGGCGACGTGTACATGTGCGGAAACTCATACTTGTTGTAGAGGCCCATGGACATGCACAAATCGTTCTGGCCCAGAAACAGAATGTCCACCCCGGGCACCGCAGCGATCTCCGCAATGTTTTCAATGCACGATGCCGTCTCTACCTGCAGCGCCACGATCCCCTCTTTGTTCCAGTTGCCCGCGTAGCCCAGAAGTCCCGCTCTGTCCATGCTTCGCTGCGGAAAGTACACCGAACGCGTGCCCACCGTCGGATATTTTGTGCAACTCACCGCCTGCCGTGCTTCCTCCGCCGTATTGATGTAGGGGATCAGCACTCCGTTCGCACCCATATCGAGCGCCTGCTGAATGCCCGGGCGATCGTCATACCCGCCCACGCGCACCATGGAAATCGCGCCGCCATTTGCGATCCCACTGAGCATTGCCGAAAGTTTCTCATAACCCATCGGCCCGTGCTGCGTGTCCACCAGCAGCCAGTCGTAGCCGCTGTGCGCGAGTTGTTCGGCGACTGTGGGGCTGTGTGCGTTCAGAAACAACCCCATCTTCGGCGCTCCGCTGCGTAGTTGTTGTTTGAATTCCGATCCGCTCAGTGCGGGGTCAGGCATGTGATTCCTCCTCGGTTGAAAGCGCGTGAAGTGAATTGCGTAGTGTACACGGGCTCCGCGTCGTGAATGGCGAACCCTCGATGAATTTTTCTTTTTTCTGTGACCGCGGGACACCCCGCAGCGCTCTGGCCTCGACGCGACCAGCCATCTCTTCGGTTGCGTCCTGACCCATCGGCAGCCTATAGTTCTCGCCTGAGGAGATCGAAATGCGCTTGCTCTTGAACTGGGTGCTAAGCGCCCTCGCCGTCTGGATTGTCGCGCAGGTCGTCCCCGGCGTGCACGTCAGCGGCGCCGCCGCCGCTCTCATCGCCGCGCTCGTAATCGGATTCATCAACGCCACGCTCGGGTTGGTGCTGAAGATTCTCACCTTCCCGCTCACCCTGTTAACGCTCGGCCTCTTCTGGTTTGTGATTAACGCGCTGATGCTGGAGTTCGCTTCCTGGTTCGTTCCTGGATTTCACATTCGCGGATTCTTCGCCGCGTTCATTGGTGCGATCGTCTTGAGCCTGGTGAATCTCGTGCTCAAGGGCATCGTCATGCCGAAAAAAGACGAGCACTAGAGCGCGCCTGTCATTCTGAGCGGGCACGAGCGCCTGCGAGTGCGAGTCGAGGAATCCCTATCCTGGTGAAGGGAGAAACTTACGATAGCTGCTCGGTTCTCCGTGACTCCGTGGTGAACTCGCCTTTTCCTTCTGCGATAATCATTTACTTATCCGATTCTTGGAGGCGTGCTTGTCCGTTCCCATGAAAGTCTTGTTGCTTGAGAACATCAGTGCTGTCGCCATCGACGTGTTCCGCGACGCAGGATATGAAGTCGACTCTCTGAGATCCGCCCTCGATGAGCCTGCTCTGCTCGAAAAAATCCGCGACGCCACCGTCCTTGGCGTGCGTTCAAAAACGCGCATCTCCTCCGCGGCGCTCGCCGCCGCAGAGAGGCTCGTCGCTGTTGGCGCCTTCTGCATCGGCGTCGACAAGATCGATCGTGCTGCGGCCAGCGATCGTGGCATTGCCGTCTTTAACGATCCTCATTCCAACTCCCGCTCTGTCGCCGAGCTCGCCATCGGCGAAATCATTCTTCTTCTCCGCCGCACCTTTCAGTCCTCGACCGACATGCATCGCGGCGTGTGGAACAAATCCGCCGCCGGCGCGCATGAAGTTCGCGGTCTCACGCTCGGCATCGTGGGATATGGCAAGATCGGCTCGCAGGTTTCTGACCTCGCTGAGGCGCTCGGCATGCGCGTCATCTTTCATGACATCGCGCACGTGCTTGCGCGTGGCAACGCCCGCCCAGTTAGTTTTCGCGAGTTGCTCGGCACCGCCGACGTCGTCACGCTTCACGTCGACGGCAAGCCGCAAAATCAGGATTTGTTCGGAGCGGAAGAATTCGCCGCGATGAAATCGGGCGCTTGCCTGGTGAACCTGAGCCGCGGCTTTGTCGTCGATCACGCCGCGCTCGCCGACTGCCTGAAAACCGGCAAGATTTCTGGCGCAGCCATCGACGTTTTTCCCCACGAACCCGAGTCCGGTGGCGAGTTCTCGAGCGCGCTGCGCGGATTACCCAACGTCATCCTCACTCCGCACATCGGCGGCTCGACCGAAGAAGCGCAAAACAATATTGGACACTTCGTCGCCACCAAGCTCGTCGACTACGTACGGACCGGCAATTCATTGATGAGCGTCAATCTACCGCATTGTCATCTGGAATACGAGCCGGGATCGCATCGCCTCATGCATATCCACCACAACGTACCGGGCATCCTTCGCGCCATCAATGACATCCTCGCCGATCGCGGTATCAACATCGAGCGCCAGGTCCTCGATACACGCGCCACTCTCGGCTATGCCATCTACGACATCAACCGCAACTGTGATGAAGATCTGATGCGCGATTTGCGTTCCGTCCCGCACACCATCACCGTCCGTACAGCAGGATGTTAAGCCAGGCTTTCGTCGAAGAGCCACGAGAGAATCACAAATGTATGGATAAGAGAATGTAAAGATAAAGACGTGCGGATGATCCATGCTCGTTCTGAGTCTCCGCCGAAAGAGCTCGTGGGATGCCCCATGTCTCGCCGTCTTTGCGGGACATGAAAACCTTGACTCCGAACGACCGCCTCCACTCGCTAGCCCCGCACTCTTCGTGCTCGCTTCAGTGTCTCCGACGGCAACTCGCCATATGCCGACCGATACTCGCCCGAGAAGCGGCCAAAGTGCAGAAATCCCCACCGCGCGGCTTCGCGGCTCACGCTGGTTTCCGGATGCGGCGTGAGCAATCCCGCCCGCACCTCCTGCATCCGAATCGTTCGCAGAAACTGCATCGGTGTAGATCCCCGATTGTGCCGAAAGGCATTCTGCAGCGTGCGGGCATTCACTCCCGCGGCCTGGCAGACATCGCCCAACGTAAGCGGCAAGTGCGCGTTGGCGCGCATGTACTCTTCCGCGTCCGCGATCTGCCGTGCGCCCGCCTGGTTGCCCCGATGCAACAGCCGCGTGTAGTTGTGCGGCTGCGTTTCCAGAATCAGCCGCAGCAGTTCGTCCTCAAGACTGCGGATGGCGACCGACCCGCTCACCTCATGCCCGTCCGTGGAATAGAGAATTCGCCGCAATTCCCCGCAGATCGCTCGCAGTCGTTGTCCGGCAGAAGTCTTCAGCCGCAACGCCGGCGCGAACTCCAGCTTCGCGTGGATCTCACGATTCAGCAGCTTGTTTAGTTCGCTCACCACCGCTTTGCGCGAGAAGCGTATAAACAGCGCCTCGAACTCCGCTGGCGTGAACGCCTCGACCGTCTCCAGCGGCGACTGCAAAAGCGCGAACTCGGAATTAACGGTGATGTTCTGGGCGTGCGCGCGATGCAGTCCCACTCCGCCGCGCAGATCCAGCAACAGCGCGTAAGCGTCGCCTGGCAGCGTCGCTTCGACACGCAGATTGCCGCTTGTCACTACCCGCGACAGCGTGACCTGCTGGCCTCTAGTTACGAAAATCTTGGTCGAAAACGGCGGTGACCCCGGCAACAGTTCGGAAACATATGGAATCGCCGAATCACCTAACAGGGTTGCCGCTTCATCCAGATCTCTCGTTTGTAAAATAAATCCGTGTGGAATCGAACTTGTATGAATAACGCACTCTCCTTGCAAGTGCGCCCCCGGCATCCGCAGCATGCCACGGTAGCGAACACGCTGTCATGAAATCCCCGGGGAAGCTGGCTCATTCTAGCAATCACCAGTCAAGTTCAAAACACTGCGACCTCCTTTCGTAACTATTAAACCGTTTTAACAGATCGTTTTTTGTGGGCATTAACCCGTAATGTTCGCTTTTCGGATATTTTGGCTCCAAAATCTCCAGCTACTCGCATCCGGCCTCCCCGCAACTCGCAACCAGCCTCCGTTAGTCATGGCACGGTAGTGATCCCTCCCAGTTGCTTCAATTGCGTTTGTGGGATTGATCTTCGCCAGGAAATACGAAAAAGTATGTACGGAAGGGAAATTCCGGCGAAAAGCTTCTGGCAAAAAATGTTTAACGGAATCGAACAACGTCGCTGGGAACGCTACAACGTCACCCTCAACGTCGACATCACCGCCGTCATTAATGGACAGTCCTTCTGTCTCAGCGGCCAGGCCGGCGACGTCAGCAGAGGCGGATTGCGCTTGTTCGTCACCCGCATGTTTGAGCCCGGCACTCTTCTCACCCTCGAGTTTCTATTGCCTTACCATTCCAGCGAATTGATCTTGCGTGGCATCGTTCGCAACCGTAGCGGATTCACTCACGGAATCGAATTCCTCGATCCCACTCCTCATCAGCAGCAAGTCATCGAACGCACCTGCGACGTATTCGCTCTGCTGCGCTGAGTGTACCCCCATTTCTCGTGCATCCGGCCGCGAGGCTTGTGGATTTTGACCAACCGTGTTCCGCCGGAGTCTTCTACCGCCGCCCATGCCGTTCCCGCCACGCATCCATCTTGCGATTCATGTCTCCGGCGAACTCGATAAAGAAATTCAGTAGCGCCCCATAGCCCGCCTGCCCCAGCACCGCGTAAGCTCCATTCGCAGCGAAGTTTTGCGGACGCGGCTTCCACGTCGACGAAACCACCCCTCCCGCAAATGCTCCTCCAAACAGCGCCCACTGCGGCCGCAACTCTCTCTCAGTGCGATTGTAAGTAAGAAAACTTCTGACGATCGCATGCTTCGTCCGCGCTCCGAATCCCTCGCATTTGCACTGGTCGTATAGCGGATCATATTTAAGTTTCCAATTTCCTAGCGCCGCCACGCTGTTCGCCGTGATGAACTGCCCCTCTCGCGACGCGAACCGCTCCCCATACGCACCCCATCCTTCGCCCCACCCAGCGGGCGAGTCGCGGATCTGATCCCCTCCCGCCACAAACATTCGCTTCACGTACGCGCTCGGCGTCGTTAACGTCTGCTGTAAGTAAATTTGTTTCCGCTGCTCATCTGTAAACGGCACCAGTCGCCCGCGCCGGCTCGTATACGGCCCCGTTAGCCAACCCCGCTCCCACCCTTCGAGCTTGTCCAGCGTCACTGTGCCCAGCTTTTCCGTTTCTTTCTCCGCTTCTTTCGTGATGTCCTTGGTAATGTCCTTCGTCTTGTCCGCCGTGCTTTCTCCTTGCTTCTCCTGTTGCTGCGGGGGCAACGGCGCTTCCGGCAAACTCTGCAGCGAGCTGCTCGACTCCTCCGCTTTTGAATGTTCAGATTGCAAAGTAGTCGCCGGCGTGGAGCTTTCCTGCCCCCATGCACCCACCGCGATGAGGCTCAACAAAACGATACCCACAGGAACCGCCCAGCGCCCACCCCGTCGATTTCGCGCCTTCAAACCCGTTTCCCCTTCACCCATCTGCAAACCTTCTGTGATGCCATCCGTCTGCGACCGCGTTGCCGGGCTAAACGCCGCTCTCGGCCCCACCCCACTTCGTCAAACGTGGCGCCGGAGTCAGGCCTCGCAACCCGGTGTTTTGTGCTGGAAAGGTAAGTTAATGGTTTTACCGTCTTGATCTGTGTAAATCCGTGGCAAATGAAGTTGTTCTTACTCAGGACTCAGGACGCGCAACTAGCTTACCCTCGCTCAAAAGCGTGCTTCTTTTCCAACTCTTCCACTGCTGCCAGCCGCGCTTTTTCAAATCGCTCTGCCTGATTCATCAATCCCTCGGTCGCCTCCGCGTATTCCCCTTCGACGCGGATCAACCCCTGCGCCGCCACCAACCGGCACGCCACCTCCACCACATGCGCCGGGGTCGTCTGTAAATACTGCGCCTCCGCCGGATCCCCCAACCACACTCGTGAATCACCACTCGAAAAGGTTTTGGGTGCCCCATCTCTGGCCGGTGTTGCCAGGAGTGGTTTTTTTTCCAACTTCGTCTCCCAAAACACTTTCCGCTCCACAAAACCTGCAATCGCTTCGTCCGTGGCTTTCCCAAATACCCACTGTCCGCGCTTGAAGTCATAATGGCGGCTCGAAAATGCCACCGGCAGCAGCTTCCCCGATCGCAGAAACTCAATCTGCCTCCGATCCACTTCCTTGCGCAGCGCATTGATCACCGGCGTCTCCGCGTCTTTCGCCTCCAGCGACGCCATCACTTCCTTCACCGTCTGCGACAGGTTCACTGACACTGGCGCGTGCAGTCCATCCGAACCCTCCAGCCGGATATCTCCGTGCAGCACCCAGAAATCTGCTCCCGACTTCGACTGATGAAACGGCCACTCCAGTTTGATCCGCAGCGGCAACCCCGTCAGCGTCACCCAAATTCTTTCGCCCGCCGCATTCCCCATTCCGCTACTCACCATTTCTCCCGCCCTTCACGATTTCTAGTGTAGCCTCAGACACACCGTCTAGGGTCGCGCGCGCAGCGCGATGAGCTCCCGCTCCAACTCGCTCCTCAGCATCGTGGAATTCTCCCCGAAGCGCGGCGTTTAGCGCCGAAGATCCCTGCAACTTTCTTAACTTCGCGCTCTTCGCGCCCTTCGGGGTTCGGAGCGTTTGCGTTCTCCGTGTCCTCAATGGCGAAGCGCGGAATCGCACTCAACCCGCTTTCTTTCTCACCTTCGTTCCCATCCGCAACAATTTCCGCACCGTCCCCGTCGGCAGCGCCTTCATCTGGTCATATAGCTCCGTCACCGCCTCAAAGAATCCCGCCATCGCCTCCAACCGTTCGCGCGTATGTTCCGCGCCGGGCTCTTTCGCATCTACCTCCGCCAGGCATCGCCGCAGCACCTCTCGCGTCGGATCGATCTCCCTCCGCTTTCTCTGCTCGATGACTAGCCGGAACATCTCCCACACGTCCTTCATCGATTCGTAATGCTCCCGGCGGTCGCCCAGCACGTGCACGGCGCGCACGATTCCCCAGCTCTCCAGTTCGCGGATCGACGTGCTCACGTTCGACCGCGCCACGCTCAGTGTCGCCGCAATCTCCTCTGCCGGCAGCGCTCGCGGAGACAAATAGAGCAGCGCATGAATCTGTGCCACTGTCCGGTTGATCCCCCATCGCGTCCCCATCTCACCCCAATGCAAGATGTACTGCTTCTGCAGATTGGTCAATTCAGCCATATCATCCTCTTCAGTTGTAACAGAATACAC
>DATKQB010000057.1:0-95122 GCA_035523795.1 Verrucomicrobiia bacterium
TAGGCCGAGGCTCCGTTGGGGAAGTTCGAGTTACCCACAGTCTTGAAAGCACCGTTGCTTGTGCTGTGTCCGGCTCCTCCGAGATAGATCGGTGGAAGGTCGCCGTAGCCGCAGGTTCCGCAATAAAGACTACCCCCGAAGTTAAGATATGGAGTCCAGGGGAAGCCTGAGTGAACGTTGAGAATGCCACTCAGCGACCAGTCGCCGGCAATCTTTTCGACCCAGGCATTATTGCCATGGAAGAAAACGGGTTGCCACATCCCAAAGAGTTTGAAAGCCTTACCGACATTGTAGTCAGAACGGCCATAGTTCAGGTTGGGATCGTAGGGGAAAAACGGCAGATTGCCCGGTGCGATGCCGCTGGAGTAAGGCGAAGAGCCTGTGTCGAGACTCTTGGCCCAGGTGAACTGGGCATCCGCCATGAATTGGTGTGCCAGATTGTGTTTCAACTCCGCCAGCAAGGCGTTGTAGTTGCCGTGTCCCAAAACGCTCCAGTAATCTCCGCCGCCGATATTTGGATTAAGAGTTAGCCCTTCGGCGGCCGGTGTGGCATTGGTGTTTTGGTGGAAGTAAATATCATGCGAGATGGTCCCCTGATATCCCAAGATAGCTGCGAAGTCGCGACCAATGTTGTATTGGGTGTCGAGCGAATAGTGATGGACCCGCATGGTGGGGAGTGTCCCCGGGAATAAAGTCACTCCAACTTGCCCAGTTGTCGGAAGTCCATTTGGCCCGAGGGGGGAAACAGTGTTTGGATTTGGTGGGAAGCTGGTAAGCGAGTGAATGTTCCCGCCCAGGGCGTAGATAATGCCAGGGTTCGGCGACGACGGCGTAGACATGGTCAATGTGGGGAAGGTCACGAGCCCTGGGTTATTTACTACGCCGGAAGAGATGGCGATTTCTTCCTGGTTGTAATTCAACCCGTAGCCGCCACGAACGACCATGTTGTCATGGAACATGGAAGGACTCCAGGCGAAACCAATCTGCGGCCCGAAATTATCCTTTTGAGCAGTCCACGCATCGCTCTGCTCCGTAATGTTAAGCCCGGTTAGAAAATCTGCTCCTGCTCCGGGATGAGCTACAAAGAAGTTGTTCTCCTTGGAGCGGAGCGGGCTGAAATAAGACCAACGCAGACCAAGATTAAGAGTGAGGTTCGGGCGCACTTTGTAGTCATCCTGAACGAAGAAGCCCCAGATACTGGTTCGATCGTCTTGGCGCATGGTCGTGGGATAGCCTGTTTTCGGGTTGAAACCTCCGCTTTCCTGCTGCGGCGCATCGTTGAGGAAACTCCATAGGTTAAAGAAATTGTAGCTGGGCACGCCGCATCCGGCGCAGTCTTGCAGATAGAACAGACGTGTCCACTCCCCACCAAACTTAATCGTGTGCGGACCCCTAATCTTTGTGGCGACGTCTTTCAGACTATAGGTCCACTGATCGAGAATACTTCCAACATTCGGCCCGAAGGAAGCGAGACCGCTGGTCCCAATGGTGTCGATATTGTCGACGGGAAGACCTACCGGAGATTGCGCGTTCGAGGCAATTTCGTTCCAGTGCCAACCGGCCCCGTTTGCCCGCAATTCATTCAGGAAGGTCGGAGAGAAGGTGTGGTTCCAGATTGGAGAGAACGCCTCGTTAATTTGGTGATGATGAAAGTAGTCGTAACCGCGAACGCCATTGTTAAAGTTGGTGGACTGAGGAACCCAGTACATAGCGAAGCTGAGGCGATCCTTGCTCGTTACATCATAATCAACACGCCAGCTGTACTGGTTCTTCGAGTAGTTACTGGTGCTGGATGTGATGTAGTTAGCAACGTCAGCTGTGGTACCGAGATTCTCAGGGCCACCGCTGCCATCACCACCCGTGCCCGGGTTGGTGGCGCTAGTCCAGCCTGGATCCATCGTGCCCAGGGGGAACGAGGAGTTGAGAGGCGTTCCCAAATTCAGGCCCTGACCAGCAATCGTCACACAATTCACATTCTCAGTCAGGCCAAAGTCCGTGCAGGTAGCATTTGCGTTGATTCCTGTGTTGAGCACGCCGTTTCCGGGAAAAGTCAGATACGTGGAAGCTTTGCTCCCACTGGCCGCCAAGGCATCAAAGGCTGAGGTGTCTCCCCATTGATTTCCGACGCTGACTTGGGCCTTTGGGCTGCGAACAGTTTCCCACGAGAAAAATCCAAAGATTTTATTTTTGAGAATTGGGCCGCCGACGCTGCCGCCAAACTGATCAAAGAAGCTGTCATCGCGCAGGGGCGTGACGTCGTTCCCCGCGAAGGGCTGATACGCGCTTAGACCTGGACGGTGAGCGGTAAAGAATGCGCTGCCATGAAACTGATTGGTGCCGCTCTTTGAGGTCACCTGAATCTGCGCGCCACTGAAACGGCCGTTCTCGGCATCATACCCGTTTGAAACAACTTTCACAGCCTGCACAGAGTCTTCGGATGGTGTGATGATCGTCGTTCCGCCCCAGACTGCACTGGTCGTACTGATGCCATCGATGGTGACGCTGTTGTTCTCGTACTGTTGACCGGCTGCAACGGCAGCAGCGCCGTTTTCGGTTTGGAATATTCCTTGAGAGCCACCGGTCGGACCGGGGCCCTGCATGCCGGGCAGACTTTCTCCGTTGCCACCAGCACCCTGCGCGCCATCTCCAAAAACACCAGGGGCCAACTGAACGAGCTGCATGATGTCACGGCCGAATGAGGGCATGTGCTGAACTTGATTATCGGAGATGACTCCGTTCACCGACGCCGTTTCCGTATCGAGCAGTGGCGTATTCTCTGCGTTGACTTGCACCGTCTGCGAAACGGCCCCAACACTTAGCTGGACGTTGACGGCATTCGGCTGGTCCGGAATGAGATCGATGTTGTCAATCTCCTTTCTCTGGAAGCCGTCTTTTTCGATTACGAGGTTGAAACGGGCGGCAGCAGGCAGCGCGTTGAAGTTGTAGACTCCGCTCGCGTCACTGGTACGGACCTGCTTCTCTCCCGTGGCAGGATTGGTCAGGGTGAGATTCGCGCCTGGAATGACGGCACCGGAGGTGTCGGTCACCACACCTTGAATGGATGTCCGGTATTGGGCTTGGGCCAGACTGCCGAAGAACAGCGCACAGATACTAAAAAATGCAATCTGGACTGCGAAATTGAGACGCCTCATAGGGCCTCCTCGACATTAACGAAGTTTCGAACTCGACATAGAGGATTGCGCAGGGAAACCGCACATCAGGAGAAGCCATTTGTACTAAATCGGAACTAAACTGATTTAGTACAAACAGAGCCTTATATAACGGTTCGAGGACCACTGTCAAGAAATTGCATCAGAGGGATAAACGCGGCCTTCAATTTCCTTGCCCAGTCTGGGCCGGCGTGCGAAACTGCTCCGTGCCCTATCGGAGCAAGTCCAGCCTGGGCCTCAAGTCTGACCGGCGCCCGAAACGAATCACGCTCGCACTGTTAGCCGACCATCTTGGCCTGTCGCCGGCGACCGTGTCTCTGGTGATGAATCGTTCGCCGGTGGCGGATTCCATCCCTGCCGCGACACAGGAGCGCATTTTTGCGGCTGCCCGCGAATTAAATTACCGTCCCAGTTTTGCCGCCCGATGGGCACGCACCGCGCGCAGTTTTACGATTGGAGTGCTCGTCCCGGAAGTGAGCGAAGGCTACGCCGCGCACGTGCTCAGCGGGATCGAGGCCCACCTCTTGCGGCAGGGATATTTCTATTTTGTCGCCAGCCATCGCCATCGCGACGATCTGATTGACGAATATCCGCGCCTGCTGGTGGCGCGTTCGGTGGATGGATTGATCGCTGTGGACACGCCCTGGCATGGGGACCTCGCGATTCCCGTCGCTACGGTTTCCGGACACAACCGCGCGAATGGGATTACGAACGTCCTGCTCGATCACGATCGTGCCGCCGAGCTTGCCCTCGTGCATCTGAAAAGCCTCGGGCATAAACGGATTGCCTTCATTAAAGGCCAGGAATTCAGCTCGGACACCGCTGCTCGTTGGGATTCGATCGTCAAAGTGGCCCGCGGCCTCGGGCTGGAGGTCGCGCCCAAATTGACGGTTCAACTGGAAGGAGATTTAGCGTCTCCGGAGCTGGGCTATCGCGTGACCAAGCGCTTGCTGGAGCGTGGGACCCGCTTCACAGCTTTGTTCGCCTTCAATGACGTCTCGGCGATCGGAGCGATTGAAGCTCTCCGAGGCGTGCGGCTGGAGGTTCCGCGTGATGTGTCAGTGGTTGGATTCGATGATATCCAGAGCGCCGCATATCACCGGCCGCAGCTGACCACCGTGCGGCAGCCGCTCAAGAAGATGGGCATGATCGCGGCGGAAGCGCTGCTGCGGCGCATCGCTCGGCCCGAAGATGAGGACTATCCGAGAGAGGTCGTGATCGCGCCCGAGTTGATCGTGCGGCAATCCACCGCCGCCGCACCCGCTAAACAAGCTGTCGGATGAGTATACGTTGGCTAAGAAGGATGGCGCATTCTTGTGAGCGTCGCATCAAGCTCCGCCAACTGAGACAAGCGAGCTGAGGACCGCTCTACATTGCACGCGCATCTGTCCCGCTCGAGCTGTATGGCAGCCGTGGCGGCTTTGATCTGCCCCTGCGCTGCGCCGAGGTAGACCTCACTTTGTGCTTGGTCGAGAGCGCTCATGGTGAGGGCGAAGAGCATTCGGTACAAATGAGCCATCGAAGAAATGCGGGCGGCCTCCACGCTGCCAGCTGTGGACCCTCCGGATTTGGGCAACTGAACGAGCCGATATGCTGCAGAAGAAAGTGTGTCCGCCAGGGTTCTGAGGTTCTGCGGAGTGGGGAGACACTGGCAGTCAGGGGAGCTACCGCTATTCTCAGCTTGTTGATCCAGAGTACATTCAACCAGTAGAGAAGAGAGATGGAGCGACACATCTTCCAGTTTATGGTCTTCTTCCTGAAGGCCGGCTTCCTGCATGTCGGCATTTCGGCTGTCATGCAGGAGAGCGTTTTGGTAGGCCGTTTCCAGCAGGGACATCGAGGCTGTCATTTGATTGCAGTCACTCCCGTTTCCGAAATTCCCAAGTTGCGAAAGCTGGGTCGGATCCTGCGCAGCAAGCGCTGAGAACTGCTCGCTGCCGACGAAGGGCAGAGGCCAAGCTGTGAAACCACAGCATATGAAAGCTAGAACGGTCCTTCGAATGTAATTGCGGTGCGATGTCATCAAGATGATGTTCGCGAAGTGGCGGCTATACGACGTGAGTGCAGCCTCGCTGTTCTGAGATTTCCGTCACGGGCCAGACGGGAACGTGCTGCAAAACATCAACGATAAGCGATCTCTCTCCTGCAATATATCGAGGATGTCCCGTATTTTGAAACACAGAAGGCCCTATCGTCGGAATCCACGCTAATGGTACGCCTGAATTTCGATGTGTTTTCCCGCACAGACAATGTTCCCAAGCCACGCAGTACCATCAATTCAGGTGAACTATTCATATGGAACCATTTCGCATTCATCTTTTTGTTTGTACCCAGCAAAAACCAGAAGGCGTGACCTCTTGCTCGGCCAGCGGCTCATTTGCCGTACTCGAAACTCTCGATCACGAGATCCAGGCGCGAGGCCTCGACCGGGAAGTACAGCTCACCACGTGCGGCTGCA
The DNA here is from genome assembly GCA_035523795.1 of Verrucomicrobiia bacterium. Lineage (GTDB taxonomy): Bacteria > Acidobacteriota > Terriglobia > Terriglobales > Acidobacteriaceae > Sulfotelmatobacter. The sequence continues at coordinate 5,629 of DATKQB010000057.1, forward strand.
TGGGACTTTGCGATGAGGGACCTGTGATGGTTGTTTATCCGGAGGGCGTATGGTATCGGCACGTGCGCCCGGATGATGTGCCCGAGATTGTCAGCTCTCATTTGTCGGGTGGCAGGCCAGTGGAGCGACTGGTGTGGAATGACGCGCCTGCCATGCAAGGGATGGCGATCGAGCACGGAGAGAAGTATCGCGCGTCCGTAGCTGCGCGCGATAAAGCAGGTACCTTACCCGATCATCTGGATCAGATGATCCGCGGATATATGCCGAGCCGCTGTCTGCTTACGGCCCTCGAGCTGGATATTTTCTCTGCGGTAGGCGATGGAGCCGCGGCATGTGATGTCGCTCGAAGGACCGACGCCAATCCGCGGGCCGCCGCTATGCTGCTGAACGCGCTTGTGTCTCTGGGACTGCTTTCCAAAGTAAGCGATCAATATAAGAACACTCCGATTTCGAAGCGGTTCTTTGCCAAAGGCTCGAAGGACAATCAGCGGGACGGGCTGATCCACATCGCGAACATCTGGCATCGCTGGAGCAGGCTCACCGACGTCGTTCGTTCTGGCAAATGCGTTCCGACACACGATGGCGATTCCGAATGGACTCATAATTTCATCGCCGCCATGCAGCGCAACTCCAAAGATCGCGCTCCTCTGCTCGTGAAACATCTTGGCGCAGCCGGCCTCCGGCGCATTCTCGATCTCGGCGGTGGGTCCGGCGTCTACTCGATCGCATTCGCCAAAGCTTTCCCCGGCGTGCGATGCGACATCCTTGATCTTCCTGAGGTTACTCCGCTTACAGCCGATTACGTCAACAAGGCCGGAATGTCGCGGCAGATTACCGTGCATGCGGGAAACATGCTCGTGGACGACTTAGGTTCCAATTATGACCTGGTCATGCTCAACGCCATCTGCCACATGTTTTCGGAAGAGCAGAACCTCGCTCTCTTCCGTCGCATCCGGTGGGCCTTGGCGCCTAAGGGCCGACTTGTCATGCAAGATTTCATCCTCAATCCAGACAAGACCAGCCCTCGACAGGCTGCATTGTTCTCTTTAAACATGCTGGTTTCGACGGAATCCGGCGCAACCTACAGCGAGTCCGAGTATGCGGATTGGATGAAGTCGGCAGGCTTCGCGGACGTCTCGCGAATCAATCTTCCCGGGCCGAGCAGCCTTATTGTCGGGACAGTATGATCGGCAGAGTGCGGGGCGAACACAATCGGACTCTGCGTTCGGAGTCGATCGCTCCGGTCAGTTGCTCGCTAGACTTTCCCGCAACCTGCGAACGCTTTCTTCAAAAACCTGATGTCGTTGGTATTCCCGGCCTTGCGCCTTTCCCAGCGATACGCGCGGGTTGCGGTACAGAGCGGGACTTTCCATCGAGGTGCTCAGGCCAACATGAATTTCACGCACACCTGTGCCCGCAACGATGGCCGCGGCCTCCTTATGGTTAATTCCTCCTCCTGCCATGATTGAAATTCGTCCGCGCGCAGCCTGCACGAGCTGCGCGATCGTCCCCATTCCCTGCATGCACGTTTGCTCACCGCCGGAGGTGAGAATACGGTCCGCGCCTGCCGCACAAACATCTTCAAGGGAAGAAAGAGGCTCGGCTGACATGTCAAAGGCCCGATGAAAAGTAACATTCATCGGGCGGGCCGATTCGATCAATCGGCGAGTTTGGGGGACATCGACGTGTCCGCTTGTCTGTAGCACGCCCAGAACCACCCCTTCGGCGCCAGCGTTCTTGGCCAAGAGGATGTCCCGGACCATGACGTCCATTTCTTCCTCTGCGTAACAGAAATCCCCTCCGCGGGGACGTATGAGCACTTGCAATCCAATCCTGATTTTGCAGCGCGCGGCCTGAATCATGCCTGCGCTGGGAGTAACGCCACCCTCCAGCAGATCGCAGCACAACTCCACGCGCGAGGCACCGCCGCGTTCCGCTGCCACTGCAGAGGCAATCGAATCGACGCACACTTCAATGATCACGTTTTCCATAAGTCGGGCAGTAACGAATTCTGAAGGGCAAAGAAGCCCTGCATTTCACTTCTTGCCCTGTATCAATGTGGATTGGCCCGCGACGCACAGCCAGGTTCCATTTTCTCGGATCCATGTGTCGGTAAAGCGACCTCTTCTCGGATATGGCCTCCCGTTCTTGTTCCTGTCTCACGGTATGTTCCAGTTACCACCGCCGCATCGCCATAGACATTCACGCTCGCCGAGTCATTAATGATTTACGTGGGATGAAGATCGGGAGCCTCGATCGAGGCCAGGAACTCTGCCTTGGTCATGAACGTGCCATCGTAATCCACATAAAGCAATGTACTGTGCAGTAACTGATCCAAAGCAACAATGTCCTTGGTTTGCTCGGCCTGGTTCCATGCAGTTTCCAGCGCGAGAATCCGGCCTCGCTCGTCGCCGGCAGAACGGTCTTGCGCTGCAGCCATGGGGGACAGGATCAATACCAAAGCAAGCAAGTACCGTCTCGACATTGCAATTCCCCTTTTCCCCAATAGGAAGCAAGCTGTTCGTGAAGCAGGTGTCGGTGCATTATTGGATTAATGATGTTACCCCAAGCGTCCCCACCTCTCTGTTCATCAATGTGGGTCGGACCACATTGATGGGGTTCGTTGAGAAGGCGCTTCATCATCGGCGCAAGCAATTCGATCCGAGACTACGCACAAAGCTGTGTGCCCGACCTTGCTGGGATGGGGATCACGGGCATGAATTCTTAAGGGTATAATCGCGTCCGAAGGAGACTCCATCTGGCAGACGGATAACAAGAATTATCGTTCGACTGCGGCACACTCGGTAGTTCGGCGCGCAAAGAACATGGCAGACGATCTCAAGCGTGTAGCTGTCTGGAAAAACCTATTGTTGGATGGGACAGACTACTGCAGTCTTTGGCACACGAGTGAAGGCTGGTTGCTGAAGGGAACGGTTGCCGGGGTCCTCAAGAACCAGCGACCCACGCTCGCAAGCTATGAAATTCACTGCGACGAGAGCTGGTTCACTCATCGTGTTCAAGTCGAAAGAACAATCGGGACCGATGTAAAGACGCTTAGCCTGAATGTCGAGAGCCGTGGCATATGGCGCAGCCAAGGGCAAGAGTTGCTCAATGTTCGAGGCTGTGATGATGTTGATCTTGCCCTGACGCCAGCCAGTAACACGCTTGCGATTCGGCGCCTCAACCTTCAAGTCGGAAACGGAGCGTCAATCATTGCAGCGTGGGTCCAGTTCCCAGATTTGACGGTTCGGCCCTTATCCCAACGCTATACTCGGCTGAACCAAGACACATATCGTTACGAGAGCAACACCGGTTTCCAGGCGGACATCGTGGTAGACGACCTTGGTATGGTCATGACTTATCCCGGTGGTTGGGAACGCATCGGCTCCCTCTAGCTCGTCATCCATAACTTCTTCGCGTGTGCCCGAAAAATGTGCCGCGCCTCCGCCAACAGGTCTCCGCCGTCAGCCTAACCATGCGGAATCGCCACGTAAGCTCTGTATGTATCCATGGCTGGCTTCTTGATTTGGCACCTACTCTTGAGCCAGTCGTGGAGGATATCGAGATCAACCGGGGGAATGCGGAGGAACTCGCAGCCGGCAGCACCGTATTCCCGAATCCAGATAATCTTGGCATCTATTCGGATTGTGCGTTTGGCGTTCGGTAGAGGGAGAGAAAACGAAAGAACATCGCCTGCACTGATCCCCACTACGCCTGCCATGCCAATACCACCATCCCCTATATTTGTCACCGTTAAAGTGATCGTCCGCTTGTCTTGGGCGATTGCAGTCACGGGAATCATGAGGGCGTACCTCGCCGAGCGGCGATAGTCGCGCAACATCCGCGTATATGCCAGCCTGAAGGTACTTCTGGTCGATTCGTTCGTAATCGGCTTCTCCAATACAAAGTCTACGTCGGGAATCACGCGAGACTCTGAAGAAACTGCCACGACGGTCTTCTTTCGTGATGGATTGGATTCCTTGATCTGGCGAAGTAACTCGGGAGCGGACGAGTCCTCATAGTCCACGACAAACAAATCAGTACATTGCGGGTTTAACCGGGTTAATACTCTCGAGGCACTAAAAAAATGGACGGTGCTGATAGAAAAATCGTCCAAAACGCGATTTACCGGGCAAATCACTTGAGGGTCCCGGGATATAAGGAGACATTCAAAGGCCATGTCGGACGTCATGCCCGTGGTTACAGCAAATCGGTCACCAGAGTTGCATAGATCGTAATTTTTTCAGTTTCTGCGACTTGAAATTAGACCTGGATCTTGTTCTGCCTCATATCCGGATATTCGTCAGATAACCAGACGGAAATGGAAGCTAGGTGACACGGCCAGAGTGCAAGTAATATTATGCGCTTTCCTCTTTACCCTCCACTTTCATGCGGGCCAATATCTGATAAATCGTCGCTCGACCAACGCCGAGAATTTCCGCGGCGCGCATCTTATTGCCTCCCACGGCCTCGAGTACGCGGAGTATATGGCGCCGCTGTACTTCTTCAAGCGACAGATGTGATTCGTCCATTACGAGCTGATCTGCTTGGGTTGCTTGCAACCATTGCGGCAGGTCATCAACGTCCAGGAACTTTCCTTCCGCCATCATGCAAGCGTTGCCGATGACGTTCTCTAATTCTCGAACGTTGCCCGGCCATGAATAAGTCGCCATCCGGCTTTGCGCCCGCCGGGTTAGACCGGCTATAGACTTACGATATTCAGCCGCGAACTTCTGCAGGAAGTGCCTCTGCAGCAAGGGAAGATCCTCACGACGGTTGGCAAGACCTGGGAGGGCGATCTCTACGACGGCCAGGCGGTAATAAAGGTCTTCGCGGAATTTGCCATCCCGCACCATCGCCCTCAAATCACGGTTGGTAGCTGCCACCACCCGCAAATCCACCGCGCGCGAAGCGGAGGCGCCAACCCTCCGCACCTGGCGATCTTGCAGCACGCGAAGCAGTTTGCTTTGAACAGCCAAGGTGAGTTCGCCAACTTCGTCGAGAAAAATCGTCCCCCGGTCAGCGCTCTCGAACAGGCCAGCCCGGTCTTGAACAGCACCGGTGAATGCCCCGCGCGCGTATCCAAACAGTTCACTCTCGGCCAGATTCTCAACCAGTCCAGAACAGTTCACTGCGACAAAGCGATCTTTCTGAGCAGGACTAAGTCGATGGAGAGCTCGCGCGACCAATTCCTTTCCCGTGCCGGTTGCTCCGGTCAAAAGCGTGGTCCGAAAGTGTGGAGCAACGCGGCGGATCTTTGCAAAAACCTCCAACATGAGAGGACTGCGGCTAACGATGCCCTCGAACTGACATGCTTTCAGGAGTTCTTGGTCGAGCAGCAGTGTCTTGCGACGGATCTCTGCCTCGCTCAATACGCTACTCACTCGGTCGCGAAGCCTCTGCATGTCCACCGGCTTGGTGAGGTAATCACATGCTCCTTTTTGGATGGCTTCGATCGCCGCCTCTGTTGAGTAGTGTCCAGTTATCATGATTACGTTGGCGGCGGGATCTTCGGCGAGCAAGCGGTCCAAAACCTCAATACCGCTGGTCTCCGGCAGAACATAGTCGAGCAGCACGATCTTCGGGCGTTGTTCCAGAAACAATCTGATTCCGGTCTCAGCGTCATCTGCCAGCAGGATTTCTATATCTTGGCCCGCAAAGACATCGGAAATGAGCTCCAGGGTCCCTGCATCGTCATCAATCGCCAGCAGTTTCGCACTTTCGGTTCTGCCCATGGTCTTCCGAGTTCTTCCCCGACACAACTGCTGTTGATTGCGTGGCACTCCGCTCAGAACACGGAGACGCCTAACGCAAACGCTTCAAGCTCTTTGTAATTGCGCGGGTACGCAGCAGGGATGAAAAGCGCCAGTAGTATTCCGGCGAATGACACGAATTCGGGCAAAAACGGCCGCGCCCGGGTCATATCCCCACTCACCTAGACCTGGTGCCGCACTTGCGAACACCGCTCGCCGTCCTCATCGAGGATTCACTGGCGGCCCGAGTCCGAAGAACAGGCTATGACAGCCACCTTGAAGAGGAAAGCGCTCTTGCTACACTTATGTCACGATGGTCTCGTTGAGTCAAGAGAGAAATACTTTGTGAATACTCCCCGGTATGTTGCCGGTTACCTGGCAGTACGGCGCTGTCTGATAAAAAGACACAAATCCGCTATCAGCGCTCTTAGACACCCGGATACACAGACGGTAAGTATTGATCTGCGAGCCGCTTGCGACGAGTATGTTGTTTGGTCATGCAAGTGCACCTCGGTCAATACGATGAAAACCTCCGTCCGACTTGATGGTCTTCTTTGCTGCAACGACGAGCAAGTGCTCGGGTTCGTGAAGCCTGCCTTGGAAAGTTTCTCGATAGAGACTCAGGTCACGACTACACTGAATACCGTGCTGGAAGCAGTGAACCATCGCCGTCTCGACCTTATCGTTGCAGACTGGAACGTCTCCAGCACGCCTGTTCGTGTCTTGCGCGCAACCAGGAACTCTTCCTGGAATGCCAATACAACAATCATGGGTATCGTCAGCTCCGACTTAGAAATGCAAGCGGCACTGCGGGCCGGAGCCAACTTTCTGATCCATCGCTCGGCGGGCTTCGACTCGGTCACACGATGTCTGAGAGCGGCGTACGGAACCATGTTGCTGCAAAGGCGCCGGGCGGCTCGCGTTCCTGTAGATATTCCGGTAGTTGCCAAATTTTCTGATGTTGGCAGGGTTGAGGCCAAGATCAGCGACATCAGCGTGGGCGGACTGGCGCTGCATTGTCGTCAGCCGATCCCAGTCCAATCGCAGGCTACCGTCCATTTCGTGCTTCCCTTCAGCGAAATTCTTATTCACGCAGTCGGGAGGGTAGTAAATGCCGATCAGAACGGTCGGGCTGGCATATGCTTCTCATTTATCCCGGAGCAAGAGCGCAAGTTCCTTGAAAGTTGGCTAACGATACAGCTCGCTAAGTTAGAAGACGCGGAAATTCCATCTGGCACTTCAAGGAATCGAGCAGGTCGGCTGCCTGATTAGCCAATTCCTCTAAATGGGATTATATTTAGTGCCTTAAGACGACTAGATATAACAGGCCTGTCCATGGTCCGGACGGCTTTCCAAAACCTAGACGGTCCTACCTCAGTTGCACCTCCAAGAGTAGTTCAACGCAGCCCCTTAAAGCTCGTAAATCGTTGCAAATAGAGCGCCCCGCCATGCTGATGCATTCGGCCATGATCGTGCATGGTTAAGCTCGGTTGAAGATGGCACTGCGTTGCCCCCGCCTTGGTGCCCGAAAAAGGAGAAAATCTGATGTCACAGCGAACTCTGATAAGCATTGTCGCCAGCCTGTTATTAGGGCTGACATCTTATGCTCAGGAGCGCCCGACGGCGCCGTCTGCCGCCTTCTCCCCAAGGCTCCCGCTCACGTTTGAAGCCAATCGCGGCCAGTCTGCGTCACAGGTAAATTTCCTGAGCCGAGGCAATGGGTATACTGCCTTCCTCAGCGCGGGCAGTGTCGCGCTATCCCTGCATCCCGATCATAGTCAGCCTTCCGACTTTACCGGAAGCAAGAACGCTACAAATCAACAAGCGCGTGCCGTAAATCTTCAATTCTCCCTCGTGGGCAGTTCCAAAGCTCCTCTTGCCATCGGCGAAGGAATTCAAGTTGGGAAGGTAAATTACTTTTTCGGCAACGATCCGAATAAATGGATTACCAATGTTCCGACTTATTCTTCTGTTCATTACAAAGATGTCTATCCTGACGTTGATCTCGTTTACTACGGGCATCAACGTCAGATGGAGTACGACTTTATTGTGCAACCCGGGGCGGATCCCCGGTCAATTCAGATCGAAGTTACAGGAGGAAACGCGCTCTCACTCGATGGCGATGGCAACCTAGCCCTAACCGCAGGAACGGAGCAGGTTCGGCTACAACGACCGATTCTCTATCAAATCGTGAACGGCCAGCGCGCCGAAGTAGATGGCGGCTATGTAATGTTGAGCCCGACGCGCATTGGCTTTCGCGTTTCCTCTTACGATCGGGGCAAAGCATTGATCATCGATCCGGTGCTCGTTTATTCAACCTATCTGGGTGGCAGCGGAATCGATCAATCCACCGGACTCGCCGTCGATAGTACCGGAAACATTTATGTCGTTGGTTATGCAAATGCTGCTGATTTCACCGTCACTCAGTTTGGCACCGTGGCGTCGGGATCGAATCATGTGTTCGTGGTAAAGCTTGATTCGACCGGATCCAATTTGCTCTATGCTGACTACATCGGAGGAAACAGTGACGACTATGGCGTTGGCCTGGCATTAGATGCAGCCAACGAGGTTTACCTCACGGGTAGCACGACTTCCAGCAATTTTCCTGTGGCTAACGCCTTCCAGGCACAACAACCGGGCCCGTATACCGGATTTATCAGCAAACTCTCGGCCAACGGAGCGTCACTCCTGTTTTCAACTTATGTGGGCGGAAATGCTTTCGACCAGCCGACGGGAATTGCAATTGACCCTTCCGGCGATGTCACCATCGCGGGATACACCATGTCGCAGAATTTTCCGGTCGGCAACGCGTACCAGTCAACGGTGTCTCCGAATCAGGGCGGCGCGTACGGCTATTATGGATTTCTGACGAAATTTACTTCGAACGGATCTTCCCTGGTCTTTTCCACTTACCTCTCGGGCAGCACCACCGTCGCGCAGAACTGCGGCAGCCCGTGCTACCCAATGCCGTTTAACACCGTCAACGCGCTTGCGGTAGATTCGAACGGTAACGCTTATGTTGCAGGCACCACTAATACGAATAACTATCCAACTTCAGAGGGATCTTATCAGCCCAGCAATTTGACGACTCAGGATGCCAACATTGGCTTCATTTCGAAGTTCAACAGCACGGGCGGATTAGGTTATTCGACATATTTCTATCCCTCCAGCGGCAATCCGGTTCAGATCAGCGCTGCCGCAGTGGACAGCAACGGATCATTGATCTTCGCGGGGTCAGCCCAAAGCGATGGGACGTTCCCTGTCACTTCGGCTTCGACTGCGATCTGTGATCCGAGCGTTTACGGATATAACTGCAGCTCCGCGTTTACGACGAAACTCGACCCGACTGGGTCCACGTTGCTGTATTCTACTTTCCTCGGTCCCAACAACTTCGCGACACCGGCTGCGATCGCGCTGGATGGCTCCGACAACGCGTACATACTCAGCTCGACGTCAAGCCCTCTGTACCAGACAACGAACGCGATCGAGTCCTATTCCAACAATTCGGACTTGCTGCTGGTTGAGATCGACGCTGCGGCAGACACTCAGTTGTTTTCCACATACCTGGGGGGCAATGGAAATGATTCGCCCAGCGGAATCGCGGTCGATGGCTCCGGAAACATATATCTGGCAGGTGTAACCAATTCCACAGACCTTCCGATTACAGCAGGTGCTTTCCAAACTCAGTTTGGAGGAAACCTGGATACCTTCCTCGCAAAGATATCGCCAGCTGAATCACCGGGTGTAGTAATGACGCCATTGGCATTGCAGTATCCGGTACAACAGGTTGGCGTGGCGACCCAGGCTCAGCAGGTTACATTGCGCAATATGGGCAGCGCGACACTGACTATCTCGTCGACATCGGTGAGCGGGGATTTTTCTGAGAGTGACAATTGCGAAGGCTCGGTTCCCGCCGCGGGGAGCTGCGTCCTCAACGTCACTTTCACTCCGTCAACTGCGGGCCTGCGCACTGGAAGCGTCTCCATCAGCGACAACGCACCAGGGTCGCCGCACACGATTGGTTTAAGCGGAACGGGCGCTGGCCCTGCGGCTTCTCTGTCAACGGCTGCCTTGGCATTTCCCAATGTGTCAGTGGGAAACTCAAGTTCACCACTGTCGGTCACCGTGACGAACTCGGGTACGACCACCCTGAATATCGGTTCTATCCAGGTAAGTGGCGACTATACGGAGAGCAATAACTGTGGAGCGACACTCGCAATATCTTCAAGTTGCTCCGTGAATGTCATTTTTACTCCGAGTGCTTCGGGGTCTCGGAGTGGAACCCTCACACTCACCGATAGTGCGATGAACAGCCCTCAAACGGTTGGACTGTCGGGACGCGGCACCGACTTCACCATTACAGCGACTTCAGACAGTGCTACCGTGAATCCAGGGTCCACCGCGACTTATAACGTCAGCGTCTCTGCTGTAGGTGGGAGTTTTTCCAGTGCGGTGGCTCTGAGCTGCACTGGTGCACCCGCGCTGACGACATGCAGCTTGTCGCCATCTTCTGTAACGCCGGGTGCCAGTTCGGCGAGCGTTACGGTGACAGTCAGTACCACCTCTACTTCGGCGAGCGCACTAACTTCCCCAAAGCAACCGACGTTTGTTGCCCTATGGATGCAGCTGCCTGGCCTTGGTTTCTTCGGGATCGTGCTTGGAGCTGTTGGCCGAAAGAAAAAGCACGTTCAGATGTTCCTGGGAGTCCTCTGCATCTCGGCGCTCCTTTTCCTGTCGGGCTGCGCTGGTGGAACCGGTATCGCGAAAACCCAGCCCGGGACGAATCCGGGTACGTATACGGTCACTGTAGCGGGAACCTCTGGAACGCTGCAGCACTCGCTACCTCTAACCTTAACCGTGCAATAGCAGGACAGTTTAGTTGCACGACATCATGTTCTGGGTTACCCCTTCCAGGCTGATGGCTGCGTTTGCCAGCAGCGGGGCAGCCCAGAACCGGCTGTGATGCTTTCGTAGCAGGTAGGCAGCTGCAACAGAGCTGGCGCTCTTCACGGACGCTACAGCGTAAGTCCGAGCCACTGTAGGGTGCGTCCCATAGAGATAGGGGGACTGGACCTCCATGTTACAGACGTTTGTTTTGCCAGCAAGCCAGTTTTGACGAGCAAACAGGGTGGTATAGGAATCAGCAAACGTACTGCCGGTAGAAATGATGGCGAGACTGATGAACTTAGAATCGACAAGCTTTGGCGCTGCCTCTGTAATAACCGGAGTGGAAGAAGAGATGGGCGCTTCTATGATGGCGCTCTCGGCAGCAACCGCGCTCGGAGCGTCGGGCGGATCCTTCGCAAAGGCAATCCCGGTCATTGTCAGTATTGCCAGTACCACGATTGAAGTCGATTTCATGTTTGCTTCTCCCTTATATGGCCGCTTGATCTCTGCCGATTACTGTCTGGCTTTGAATGTTCCGGCTATAGGTCGAGATTACGTTGGGGAATGTACTGCTGACAATTGCGAGATCGTAATGGAAGTACAGTAACGGGGGGTAACCACCTGCGGGTACTGTTGCTAATCTCGGATAACAGAAGGGTCAAATACTCAAGTTGAATCGCTTATGAATGAACAAGCTCAAATTCGAACTCGATTGAAGGATTCGCCACCTATTCGCCAAGTGGAAGGACGTGAGTGGTGGCTGTGGGGACTTGCGGTTGTTGTCACTCTGGTCCTGACGTTGGGAATTTTGTCATTAACCTTCCCAGGATTTCATCTGCCCAAAGACGAGTTTCATTCGTTAACCCTCAGGGAATGGGTCCGTGGTCTGGCTGCGCTGGTCTTGCTCTTTGATATTTATACCGTCTATCAGCACAGACAATTAGTCCGCATACGGCGCCGACTGGCTGAGCAGGAGAAGCTGTTCCAGATCATCACCGAAAATGCCGCTGACATGATCGCAGTAGTGGACAGGCAGGGCCGGCGAATCTACAACAGCCCTGCTTACGAGAAGATATTGGGCTATACACCCGAGGAACTGGCGGCCACGTCCTCGATCGAGCAAGTTCACCCAGATGATCGCGATCGATTGTTTGAAGCCAATGAGAAAGCCCATCTTACAGGTCGCGGAGAAAGATTGGAATACCGCTTCCGCCACAAAGATGGCACCTGGCGGGTACTCGAATCTACTTCGAGCGCAATCCCCAGCGACGATGGAAGCATAGAAGGGTTGGTGATCGTAAACCGAGACATCACGGAGCGCAAGCGGGCGGAGGCGCTTCTGGAGCATCACACTTTTCACGACGGGCTCACGAATCTTCCCAACCGCGCTCTTTTTCTCGACCGTCTACAGCGAGCCATCACCATTTCGCAACGCCATCGTGACTTCCAGTTTGCCGTGCTGTTCATAGACATCGATGAATTCAAACTATTCAACGACAGCATGGGCCATAATACGGGCGATGAACTGCTGGTGCGCATCGGATTGCGGCTTACAACCTGCCTGCGGGGAGCGGATACGATTTCCCGCGCGCGAACGGATCGCGCTGGAGACAATAGTTTTGGCGCCCATACGCTGGCGCGACCCGGCGGCGATGAATTCGTTATCCTAGTTGAAGAACTGAGGGATCCCAGCGATTCAATCCGCATTGCCGAACGCATTCAACATCGGCTAGCCGTTCCTTTTGAAATCGATGGCCGACGCATTGTCATCAGCGCCAGTATTGGAATCGCGATCAGTGGCGACGCGAGCGCGGAAGCCAGCGACGTTCTTCGCGACGCCGAACTCGCCATGTATCGCGCCAAGCGCAGCGGCAAGAACCGCTGCGAGGTCTTCGATAGTGCCATGCAAGCCGACGCCATCAAACGCTTGCAGCTCGAAACTGACTTACGCAAGGCCCTTGAACAGGACGAGCTGCGCGTATACTATCAGCCCATCGTTTCGCTGCGGGATAACCAAATTGTCGGATTCGAAGCGCTCAGCAGGTGGCAACGTCCCGAAGGGATTGTCATGCCCGGGGAATTCATCAAGGTCGCTGATGAAACCGGCATTATTCTGCCCATGAATCGCAAGCTCCTGCGCGATGCATGCGAACAACTGTGCCGCTGGCAAGAGAGGTTTAGGAGCGCTACTCCGCTAGCGATAAGCGCAAATATCACGGCGAAGCAATTCGCGCATGCTGGTCTTGCTTCTGAAATCGGAGAGATCCTCGATGAAACTGGAATAGATCCAGCCTGTGTTCATCTGGAAATTACGGAGGATATCGCCATGATCGATGCCGACCGCTCAGTCGCGGTACTTTCAGAATTGAAAGCGCTGGGCGTGCGCTTGAGCATCGATGATTTTGGCACCGGATATTCCTCCCTTTGCCGTCTGCAGCGGTTCCCCGTTGACATCCTGAAGATTGATCGCGCCTTTGTCTCGCGCATGGATCAGGAGATTGTAAGAATTGTGGTCGTGCTGGCGCATAACCTGGGAATGAAGGTCGTGGCCGAAGGAATCGAGACGCAAGAACAATTGGCTATGCTGCGAGACATGGGTTGTGAAATGGGACAAGGCTATCTGTTCTCAAAGCCTGCAGACGCGTCATCAGTTGAACAACTGCTCGTGACGCAACACTCGGCAGTTGCCCAGCTAGAGAGAATGACTGCCGCGGCAGCTCGGACATAATCTCGATACTGGTTTGTCGGGAACGCTTTTCGTTGTGTGATTCCTACGTGGATGTTTCGCGTAACTCGCTTGGGAAGCGGAGGTCAAATCGCAATAAATCGGACAACTAAGTGCATATGACCATTTTAGTTATCGAGGATAGCCGCTTCTTACGGTCGGTAGTGGAGAAAACATTTGGACGTGCGGGATATGCAGTAGCCACTGCGGCCGACGGACAACAAGGGCTGAATTTGGCGCAGGAGGTTCGTCCCGACATCATCCTGCTAGATATGATGTTGCCGTCGATCGAGGGTACGGAGGTGCTCCGCCAACTCAAAGGGGATCCAACGACCAAGGACATTCCGGTCGTCGTCTTGTCTTCCCTGTCTCAGAAGAACGAGATGAGATTGAAAACAGCTGGAGCAGCAGCTTATTTCGAAAAGTCCAAACTGAAGATCGATAATGATGGGAAAGACCTGTTGGACATAGTCGCGCAACTGATTGTGAAGACCGCGGCCACAAAAACCCAACCTTAAGACGGCACCGGGTTATGAACTGACCCAGCCTGTCCAGCTTTCGATCGTTAGTCTGGAAATCAGACAGGTTCATCGGTCGCCCTCGCGTATTCTGTGACGACCAGATCTGGCCAATTTCTATTAAGTCGTTCGCATGCAATTACTTACATACGCTGCGATGAGCCGGAAGGGTGGCATCTGTCGTGCATCCCCGAGGGAGAAGTGCAACCGTCCCCCACGAGTTCAATCGGTCATGAGCGTCGTTGTCAGGCATTCATAATCCAAGCTGGAGATGAGGAATGGGAACCCAAGGAATGAGGATTCTGGTAGCCGAGGACTCCAAGCTTTACCAGCATCTCATCAGCAGTTGCCTCAATGAGTGGAATTTCGATTTCGTGATCGCCAATGACGGGCCGGCTGCCCGCGAGATTCTGGAAAGTTCCTGGGCGCCTACGATCGCCATCCTGGATTGGGTACTTCCTGGGTGCAGCGGACTCGACTTGTGCCGACGGATCAGATCGCGGGTAGAGCATGAGCAGTACATCTACACAATCGTGCTGACCGCAAAAAATGAGGCCCAGGACCTTCTTTCAGCGATGGACGCCGGCGCTGACGACTTTCTTTCCAAACCGTTTGATCCACCGGAATTGAAGGCGCGTCTTCTGGTTGGTAAGAGAATCAACCTTCTGCAAAGTCAACTTATAGCAGCTCGTGAATCCTTGAGATTTGCTGCTACACACGACTCCATGACCGGCCTGCTCAACCGTGGAGAGAGCATTACAGTGCTGCAACGCGAGATGGTGCGCGGCCGGCGCGAACGACGCTCGGTAGGCGTTGTGCTGGCCGATTTGGATCACTTCAAGCACATCAATGATACCCACGGCCATGCTGCCGGAGACGCAGTGCTAATCGAATCGGCGCGCCGATTCCGCTCTCATTTGCGGGAGTATGACGGTGTCGGACGATATGGAGGAGAAGAATTCATTCTCATCTTGCCAGGCACGGACCTGGTTACAGCTACGCATCGTGCCGAAAGTCTGCTGAAGTCGATAAGCAACCGTCGTTTCCGGACTCCGCAAGGAGAGATCGCAGCAACGCTGAGTATGGGAGTCACAGTTGCTGAATGCGACGCGGACACGAGCTTGGAAACGCTGTTGGATCAAGCCGACGCCGCTCTCTACCGCGCTAAGAAAAATGGCCGGAACCGGGTCGAAGTCTTTGAGAGTACGCTGGTTCGCTAGGCGATCAACCAGGTTGCGTTCCGAGGCTGGAACGAATTAGTTCCAAAGCAAACCATAGTATTCTCAGCCCAGAATTCCGTAGTTCCAGACCACGTGGGACCGTAAATTAAAACGACCGGGATTAGAATCAAGTACCATGCGGTTGGTCAACTATCGTCTCGTCGCCCAGTCCTATGCGATCTCGATTATCGCGTGGTGCGGCCTGTCGCTCCTCACCGGCTGGCAATATCGCATTTTCGATAAAGATCTGAATATTCATTCGTCCTTGTCCCAGATGATCCTCCTGGCCGAATCGCGCGGCTTTTCGTTTGCCATGCTCACGCCGCCCATCTTTTATCTTGCGCGAAGGTCGATGCACGAGGTTCGGAATCGTGGACGTTACATTCTGTTTTACTGCGTGGGCGTGGTTCCGTTCATGTTGCTGTATGCGTGTATCCGTTGGGCGGTCTTGCCTCCCTGGGACACGGCCCTGCAGCAGTATGTCTCGAGGTCGCAACATAGTCCACTCGATCTGATCCGAAGCGGATTTGCCGATCAGATCACCATCTACATTGCGATTGTGGTGGCTGCTCACGCTTACCAATATTTCGAAAAAATCCGCAAACAAGAGATCGAGAAATCAGAATTTCAAAGAGCGCTGGCCGCCGCCGAATTGCAGGCGTTGAAGATGCAGCTTCATCCCCATTTTCTTTTCAATACTCTTCATGGCATTACAACGCTGATTGATTCGGACCAGAGCAGAGCCAAAACAATGGTGGTGAAGCTTTCGGCACTTCTGCGGCGCACGCTCGAACACAACGGCTCCGATCTGATTCCTCTGCGAGAAGAATTATCTTTTGTCCAGGAATATCTGGATCTGGAAAAAATGCGGTTGGGGGCAAGGATGCATGTGGCGTGGTCCATAGATCCCAAGAGCCAAGCGGTTCTCGTCCCGCAGTTCATACTTCAGCCTTTGGTGGAAAACGCCATTCGGCACGGCGTCTCCTGCTCACGAGAAGGTGGCTGGATAGAAATCACTTCATCGACACGTGATCACACCGTGGAAATTTGCATTCGCAATAACATTGGGGCACGCCGGACTGGGGGCATCGGGGTCGGGCTCAAGAACACGGAGGCACGACTCCGCAACTTGTATTCCGATGAGGCCACGTTTTCTTTCAGCGAAAGTGCCGATCTTACGGCGACGACCAAGATCATCCTGCCTGCGCTGGGAAGGGACACAGAGGGTTCTGGCGAGATGCGTTTGCTCGAGAATGCGGCTCGGGAGCGATAAGGATGCGTGTACTGGTAGTCGATGACGAACCACTCGCACAAATGGCACTGGAGAATATTCTTAGCGCCAGGAGCGATGTGGAACACTTCGCTGCTGCGGGGGATGCAGTCGAAGCTCTGGAGAAATTGTCAACTGAGTCGTTCGACGTCGTTTTACTGGATGTGAATATGCCGGAGATGTCGGGCACGGAACTTGTCGATCAATTGCGACTCCGCGGAGAGCGAATTCCCCACATCATTTTCGTGACGGCTCACGATAATCATGCGATCGCTGCTTTCGAAAGGCATGCCGTTGATTACGTTCTGAAGCCTTTTTCCAATGAACGGATCAGTGAAGCTCTGAGGCGAGCCTCCCGCAAAGCGGAGGGAGAGCGTGCTGCCAAACTGATGGAAGCGCTTCCGCACTTAAGACAGCTTGCGGCCCCGCAAACTTCGAAAATCGCGATTAAAGCAAAGGGTCGGATTTTGTTTATCAGTCCCGCCGATGTGATTGCCGTGAAGGCGGAGGGTAATTACGTTCTCTTGCAACGCGAGAACGGATCCTATCTTCTGCGGGAATCGATTTCGGAGATGGCGGAGAAATTAAAGAGCTATGGTTTCATCCGCATTCATCGTTCAGTGTTGGTGAACAGCGGATTTGTCGAGGAGATCAAGCCCTATCCGACCGGAGAATACGGTTTGCGGATGAAGGGTGGCAAGGAGTTTACGGTGACCCGCACCTTCAAAAAGAACCTGAAGTCGCTTGCAGAATTCTGGATCGGTACAGATACGTTCCTTTCGGATTGAACTTGCTCAACTGGCATGACTGGCTGCTTGCACCGCGGCGTCAACCTATGGATTGTCTTCTAACTGGCAGTTATTGCCGTATGTAAAAGAATGCACGCTAAGGCCAGGACTTTCCGGCTGCAGTGACACCAGGTGTCCGCCGAAAGCCGGACTTCGTACAATGTAGTACATGCGTGCCTCACTAACATCAATGTAGGCGCCTTTGGAGTCAAACTGCACGTCCGCCCCCGCGCTATCCTTAGCCAGCGGGAGGCCGTCTTCAAACAGATCCACACGGACTTTTTTCGCTCCGGAAAGACTCAATACTGCATAGAGAGATCTAGCGTGATAACGGACTTCCGCGGCAGCACCGTGCCCATCAGCAGTCATGCCATCGTGCTCGATCTTCCAGCGGCCGACGACCATCACACCTCCGTCAGAAGGTGAATGTGGCGGAAGGAAATCGGCCGTGTCGCCGATCGCATGATCATCCAGGTCTTGCACCGCGCCGCGTCCATAGAGTTGGCCGACAAAAGTCTCTTGCGTGGTCACTCCACACTCCGGTCTGAACTCATTCTCTTCTGGATCAAGGGCAATCTTCGCAACCTCCGGATGATCGACCACCAGCAAGTCATGGATTTTGGATTCCATGATCCGATCGTTTTGCTCACCAAACACGCTCATCACGATATCTCCCTTCGGATCGATGAGGAAGCGATCCGGCCAACCCTGAGCGTGGTAAGCCTTCCAGGTCGTGCCATCCTGGTCAGCGAGGATTGGCCAAGGTAATTTGTAGCGCTCGGCCGCAGCGCGGACGTGATTCACATCGAAGCCGATATTGAATTCGCCGAAATGCACTCCGATCACATCAAAACCGTAGGGGTGGTACTTGACATACCAGCGCTTCACGACACCAAAGTCGCGGATGCAATTGATGCAGGTGTATTCCCAGAAATCGATGAGCACAACATGGCCATGATAGTCCGCAATGTGATGTGGGACAGGCGCCCCCTGATCAAGCCAGACACCGCCTGAACCGAAATCCGGCGCAGGCCGGACCGTTTGGTCGACCTGCGCCGAAAGAGGGAACAAAGCCGACGACAGAATCACAAGAAAGAACATCCACCGTCGTTGTAAGATTCGAGCCATCCTAAAAATTCATCTTCACCGTCAGCTGAACCAACCGCGGTGAAGCATCACCTCCGAGAAACGATCCCAGAATACTGGTGGGCGTATTCACAGTGTCGAGCACGGAGCCGAAGTTCGAACTGTTGATATCGTTCACCGGGCCTTCGAAGTTCGGATGGTTGAACAGGTTGAAGAACTGTGCACCGATGCCAAGCTTCGCCGTCTCCCAGTGCGGAATCTGCGTGTACTTCATGATAGTCATATCAGTATCGAAATAGCGAGGCCCGTAAAACTGATTGCGCCGCTGGTTCTCGGTACCGCTGTTGAACTGCGCTTGCCCGACTCCGATAGGTCCGTAGGCCGCGCCGGTGTTGGGGTTTATGTTGGGATTTACCACTTGTCCCCCTGCGATGTCGGGGAACAGCGATGACGCCAGGCAGGGACCGGAAGTGGTGCTGCTGGGACTGCCGCATACCGGGTGTGACGACGGACCGGAGTAATTGGCGTAGGCAGGGCCACCATAGTTCAAGCCGCTCAAAATACCAGAGACTCCGGTGTCGACGATCGTGTAGGGCAGTCCGCTACGAGCGAAGAGAGTCCCCGAGAGCTGCCAGCCCTTAAGGAGCGCGGTTGGCCCTTTCGGCAGTTCATAAACATAGTTTGCGCTTACGTAGTGCCGCGTGTCGTAATCGGCATTGCCGTAATTGTACTGGCGAAGATTGTTGTTGTTGACCGGGTTTAGCAAACTTCCGACGCGGCCGATACCAGAATTGCCGCTAATGAACGCATTGAAGCCGCCGTTGGAAATTTCGTCCATGGCATGGCTGTAAGTGTAATTGATCTGAGCCTGCAAGCCATGACCGAAGCGATGCTGCGCGGTAAAGGAAAGCCCGTTGTAGTTGGAGATAGCGGACGTCTGGATCTGAGTGACAGTTCCGAAGCGCGTATCCGGCGGAGCCGTCGGCAGCCCGATAAAGGAACTCGCGCAGGTTGTGCCAGGAGGGCAGTAGTATTGGGGCCCGAAATATCCGGCATTGGAGAAATATCCGTTGACGCCATTGAAGAATGCAGTCTCGTGAGTTCCGTGATTGCCCACATAGTTAATGGTGAGCGAGGTGTCGTTGCCAATCGCTTGCTGGACCTCGAAATTCCATTCCTGATAGATCGGCGCCTGGGTCGCGCTGATGTTGTTGAAGGCGGGAGGAGCGAAGGTTCCTCCTTGGCCGGCCGCCGTGGCGGAGATGCTGGCGAGCGTTCCTCCACTGCTGAATCCGCTACTGATGGCCGAGTTGGAGATGGACGCGTTACTAAAGACGTTCAACGTTGGCACGCCTCCCAGCAGTGCGGAGCCCTGCCCAGGTGACAACCAGCCGAATATGTTGAAGGGGAATGCGTTCAGCAGCGGAGTGTTGCTGGAGATGCTATCGGCAATCTGCCCCGGAAAAGTATCCATGAACAGCCCGATACCACCGCGGAAGACGGTGTTCTTCAGCTTCGACGGAGAATAGGTAAACCCAAAGCGAGGCTGCCAGGCAACCGTGGTGAAAGAAGGCATCGCCTGCGCTAATCCGGTCTGGATGACCTGGTTATAAGCAACGGTCGGATCGTGGTCGAGAGTCTGGAACGGTCCGCCCAGGCGGGCAAAACAATTCGTGGCGCAATTTGGAATGGAATTGTGGTCGGCGCGCAGGGCAAAAGTCAGCTTCAGGTTGCTCAGCGGCTTCCATTCGTCCTGAATGTACCAACCCAACTGGTACAGCTTGATCGGCTGGTCAAGAGAGGTTGGGAAGTTCTGTTCGAGCAAGCTTTGTCCGTTGTAGAACATGCCGAGGCTAAGCGGGAGATCCAGTCCGCTGGTGAAGAATCCGTAATCGTGATCGCTGACCAGATTGCGGTGGAAGTAGAGGCCCAATTTCAACGTGTGAGCACTGGAGAGGATGTAGGAATAGTCGTCGACTACCTGGTAGCCGGTGACATTTCGTCCTTGGGGCCAGACGAAGTCTTCGCCGCCCAGTGGGGTGAGTGAGCCGTCATTTGGAAGCATCGTGGTCGGGAAAGCTGCTAACGTACTGGCAAGATTTGCGGTGCTGAAAATCGCGCTGTAATACTGATCGGAGAACACGACGTTGTTCGCCGCTTTGGTGCCGAAAGCGCGATTCCAGCTCACTTGGCCCTGATATTCCGGCTGATTACTGACAGCGTCAAAAATTGGATTGATCTCGTCGGTAAAAGTGGCTTGCAGTCCTTTATCTTCCTGCAAGCGCACAAAGACTTTGTCGTTGTTGGTGACGTTGAAATCAAAGCGGCCAGAGGTCAAATATTCGTGCGTGAAGTTTGGAGCGGTTCCCCGCCAGGATTGTGTGCAGGGACTCGCTCCGGCCCCAAAGCTGGCTGCCGGAGTGCCGGGCGTGAGCAGCGGACCGGTGGTATCGGTAAAGGTGTTCCCAGCGCAACCGCTCGTGTCCTGCGCCGTAGGTACACCGGGAACCACGCGCGAAGCAACCGCAGCCGCGGCATTGTTATAGAGATTGAACATTTGGTTGTAGAAGGCTACCGACTGACTGAGGGTCGAAGGGCTGACGTCGGTCGAATTCAAGTTGTCGAGAATGGCGTTCTCGAAACCTGGACTCGGTGCTATGACCTGTGCGCTGGTGGGCAGGATGACACGCAATCCTTCGTAGTTCCAGAAGAAGAATGCCTTGTTCTTGACGATCGGCCCACCGAACGAGGCTGCATATTGGTTGGCGTTCACAAACGACCGCGGAGCATCGTTGCCCACATTAAAGAAGTTGTTGGCATTCATGGCCCGGCCATCCCACCAGTAGTTCGCATTCCCGTGCCAGTTGTTCGATCCGGACTTCGTGATGTAGTTCACGTTTGCACCGGCGAAACCGCCATATTGTCCGGAGTAGCCGTTGGTCACCACAGTTGCTTCCTGTACTTCGTTGTTCCCCAGCAAGAGATTGGTTGCCCCGGAGTTGTTCAGGTTCAGAAATGGATCGTTGTCATACATGCCGTTCAGCGTAAACAGATTCGAAGTCGCCGAGACACCGTAACTGGCGAAGTTGCCCATTCCCATGCCGGTATTCATGACGGAACCGGCAGCAGTCTGCGCGACAAAGCTCAGATCATTACCAGGATTGGGAACTTCCGATATTTCGCGCGCGTTAAAAGTAGTCGAGATTTCTGAGGATTCGGTCTGCAACAGCGGGGCTTCCCCGGAAACTTCAACGGTCGTTCCGGTCGCACCCACTTCCAGCCTGGCATTCACCATTGCATTCTGACCGACACTCACAGTGGTCGTAGCGGTCGTCGTTTTGAAATTCGGCGCGGAGAAGGTGAGAGTGTAGGTACCCGGCTCGAGCAGAGGGAACTGGTAAATCCCCTGCGTATTCGTCTTGGTGGCTTGGGTAAATCCCTTTTCATTATTTCGAATCCCGACATTGATGTCAGGCACTACGGCACCGCTGGGGTCAGTCACCGTTCCGGTGATAGCGCCGTTTGTCGTATTTTGTGCAAGGGAAAAAGCTGAGCATAGCAATCCGAGCACGACAAGCAAGAAGAACCTCGTTACCTTCATATTGGATCTCCGCGAATTGAAATGACTCGCCATCCACTGGCGATCGGCGAGGAGCTTAGGGCAGCCCACGCCCGGGAACAGTCGGATGAAATGCACTTGGCAGGCCAAGAATGAACTGGGAAATGAAAGAAGATACGAAATGTAGAAATTCGGGTGCAGCCCTACAACACAAAAACATCAACAACCACCGACGAACTGTGAGTAATGTCAAGTGTGATTGAACTGATCAGAAAGCAACTCCAGAAAAGAGAAACATCGCTGCCGCTGACCTACTGAAAAGCGGAGTAACTGAAACAGGCTGGATACTGGCAGAGTCCGCAAGAATACAGCGACAACTTCATCGCCTCGGGAAGCGGTGAGGTTAAAGGGCAGCCGCGGCGCTGGTTCCCGCCGCCGCGAAAACATGCTCGGATTCTTGCTCGGCTATGGGAATGAACGCCTGGACAACCTGCAGATCAAATTGAGTTCCGGCGCTTCCCAGAAGCCGTCGAATCGCTTCTTCGTGCGAAAGTCCTTTTCGATAGCAGCGGTTCGACACCATCGCGTCATAGGCATCAATGACCGAAACGATGCGTGAAACCAGCGGAATTTCGTGGCCTTTCAGTCCCGCCGGATAGCCGGTTCCATCGAAATTCTCGTGATGATGGAGAGCATAGAGACTGGCCTGATCTAATCCCGGCATGAGCCGGAGAATCGACCAGCTGTATTCCGGATGCCGGTTGATGACGGCGCGCTCTTCGCTGGTAAGCGGCCCCTGTTTCTTCAGAATGGCATCCGGCACACCGACTTTGCCGATATCGTGCAGTAGGGCTGCTACTTCCACCGGATAAAGTTGCTCTTCGGCAATGTCAAGCTTGCGCGCGACGCGGATCGCCCACTCTGCAAGCCGAGTGCTGTGAACCCCGGTGCCGATGTCTTTCAAGTCGAGCAACTGATTGAAAGCGCAAATCAGAGAATTGCGAAAACTCTCCTGCTGCCCCTCCAGTTCCTTAACTCGGAGCAGCAGGGATCCCGGATCCACAAGCGGGTTGGCGGTAATCACAGCCATCGTCAGAACAAACTCTTACAGCTGCTCACGGCCAAGTAAGTATCAAGCCGGCCCCATCCCAATTCTGGGTTGTAAATCACATCGGCATGTGCCAAGCCTGAAGCGACCTGTGACGAAGTGCATCCGCCATTCTTCCCCATCATCAGCGCAGCGGTTCCCGCCACGAACGGAGTGCTGAAAGATGTTCCCCAGCCTGCTGCGTAAGTGCCCCAGGGATACAGAGTAACAATGCCCTCGCCAGGCGCCGCCATATATACCGGCGGTGCGCCGTAATTGCTGAAAGTCGACTCGGTGTCTTGATCGGAGGTCGAGGCCACGTTGATCACGCCCGGCAGTGCACCGGGATAAACGAATTCCCACCCACCATCGTTTCCGGCCGAAGCCACGGCGATTACGCCTTTGCTTTGCGCGTATTTGACCGCGGTCGCGACTTCTTTGGAGTAAGTCGTAAAATCGAAACTCATGTTCATGACGGTTGCATTATTCTGCACTGCGTAATAGATGGCGCGGAGAATGTTCGACTCGTAACCCGAACCATTCGCGGAGAATGCCTTGAGAGGCATGATCTGCGCCTGCGGAGCGACCAGATGCACGATGCCGGAGGTCATCGTTCCGTGACCAAAGTCGGAATAGCTCGATCCGTCCAGAACGGCCACGGTGCGCTGATCAAGCACCGCAACGGTCCTCTGGTTCAGGTCGGCAGCTTGCGAGTCACTCATATCCGGCGCCGGCGTATTCACATCATTCATTTCTGATCCGCCACTTATATTTCGAGTGAAATCGTAACCGGGTAAGAGGACGCTCTTCAGAACTGGATTCGTCGGGTCCACGCCGGTATCAATCACCGCGACGATCGTTCCCGCGCCGGTGACGCCGAACTTCGACTGTGTTGCAGCCGTGCGGACTAACTGGTTACCGGGCTGAATCAAGTATCCCTGCCAAACCGTCGCACCGTAATAACTGGTCGGCGTTTCATCGGTCAGATAAGAAGGAGTAGCCCCGGCATTCGGACTGGTGGCAGTAATCGTCTGGTCAACTTCAACGTCGACGATTCCGAGCTGCAGATTGAGTTGGAGCAATGCCGTGACAGGATTAAGAATCGGCGGGAATGTCACAACAAACAGCTGGCCCTGCGGATCTCCCAAACCGCCGACGACCTTACAGCCTAATAGCAGGCAAACTAGGTTGATACCGGGCAATCCGAGCGAATCGCGCACAATGAGACGCGTCTGGGTTTGTGCTTGTGCTGAAGGTACGCTGAGGGGGAGCAATAGGCTAACGGCGCACACCAGTATGAGACATTTCTTTCCTATGTTGTTGAACATCTGCTGCATGTTGGTTCCCCCACAATCCGACCGTTCTGAAAGTCTAGGTTAGTACATGGCCCCTAGCTACTTACGCCTGTAATCTGTTACTGGTTACCGGCGTCAGTCCGGCTCTTATTTCCATCCCATTCCGTCTGCAAACACGGCCTTGTCAAAACAATCCGAATTGGCTTGCCATGCGTCCAGATAGAAAGCTGTAAATCATGCTGGGCGGTAAATTCCAGATGGAATTCTCCCAGCGAATTCGTCTTACTCTCGGCTAACAGCGCATCTCTGTCCGTACATAAAGTCACCGGAAGCGCGCCCAACGACTTTTCTGTGCTGGTTGAGTCGAGCACTTGACCAATCAAGTGCGCGGTGTGCGAATGAGGTCTCCGGTCAAGACGCAAATCCACGATGTACCCGTCGGCTTCATACACTATTTGTCGGGCCACGGCAGCCGCTACCGACCGCACTCCGGCCAGTGCAGGCTGTTGCCATGTATCGAAAACTATGCGGGCCTCGACCGCTTCAGCCGGACGACGCGACTGCATTGCCGCAAATTCCAGCTTGGCCATGCGAACTACATTCTCCGGCGGACCGTAGCTGTTTTCGACAGCAGCGAGATTCGCGACCTGCTTCCAAAAGTGCAAGGTCGCGGTGCAGGATTGACAACCGCTCGCAAAATGCGATTGCAAGCCTGCCAGAGCATGCTCCTGCTTACGTGAACTTCTCCCGAACGAAGGAACTCCGCGGACAAAATCGATCAAGACTTTTTGCGAATAATGTTCCATTTACTCTGCCTCGCTATGGGGGTTTCTAGCTGGCGGTATCTGCTTGGGGAGGGTCTGGAGAATAAGGGGAGGCAAACAGCCTAAAAATATAGCCCAGCAATAAAATTTGTATTCGTGTATTACCCCTTTCCTATCAATAAGAAAGGAGCCCAATAGTAGGGGTGCGGACGGGATTCGCGAAGTTCCTGCATGGCCCCTTGCAGGGCAACAGCCTTCGCTTGTCCCTGTTGGAGCCGCGTGTAGAAAGCGACCATAAAATCTCTCGTGCTGCTGTCGTGAATGTCCCACAGGCTGAGGACCAAGGATTGCGCCCCGGCTTGCAGAAGTCCGCGCACCAGGCCCATCTGCTCATCGCCCGGCTTGATCACATTCAAGCCGGTAGCGCACCCGCTCAAAACGACAAGCTCCGCCGGCAATCGCAGATGATAGAGGTCATAAAGGCTCAAATGAGAATCTCCCAGGCGGATAGACGAAAACATCGGATTGTCTTGCCGGAAATAGCCATGAGTCGCGATGTGAACAAAACGGCTTTTCGGTCCATCCTGCTTCAGGACATCGATTGTGGCTTCTGCACCGATGTACGTTCTCGCTCCCGGCAGAATTGTGCTCAGCGTTTTCACTTCTTCGAGAATAGCCGGGGCCTGCGAATCGGCAACTCCCATTATCAAGGCGTGCTCCTTGGTATTCACCGCCATACGCTGGCAAAGTGAGTACACGCTCGCACTCGGTGCATACGAGATGGCAAATCGGTCGGCGAGATAAGCCTCTCCATCGTGCAAGGCGTGCATGGGAACGTAATGCAGCAATCCATGAGGCACAAATACCAGATGTTCCGCCTGAAGCAAATCGCGCATGGGCGCTACCAATTCCTGGTACAAACTCTTCAAATGTGCTTGCGTCGATTCCAGCAGCGAGACATGAAACTTGCGCAGATATTCCGGATCGAGGCGGAACTTTGAGATCTGAAACTGCAGCAGTTGCAGCAATTTCTGCACTCGCGCCTGGAGCGTCACCGGATGGATCCGCAGGTCGTCTCGACTGAGCACACAGCCGAGAATTCGGTCACGCACGCAAAAGTATTCGATCAGCACCGTGTCGTCTGGCAGCGCTTCGCGGATCTCATCCAGCGCAACATTCGTGGGCACTTGCATGCCAGCCTGGTGAACTTCTGTAAGGGTAGCTTCCTGCAAGGCCCGTAACAGGGCCGTCTCGCGCGTGCGCGCTTGCTGTTCCAGCTTCTGGATTCGAGCTTGTGAATTTTGTTCGGGACGAAGCTGCTCGCGTTCGATCAGGTTGTAGTACCAGTTCAACTCTTCGCGCAGATTACGGATGGAGCGGACCAGTTCACTTTGACCAGTATCATTTTCCGCGGCAATGTGGACAGGCTGGGTCAGAACGTCCATCAGGCTGCGCGATTTTGCCTGCTCAATAAAATCGAAGGCCTCCCGCTGTCCCTGCGGACGGCGTAGGCACAGATCGACCAGATTCTCGTAGACCTCCAATTTGTTCTCGAAAAATGCGATCTTGAGTTCCTCTCCGCGCAGGCTTCCGCGGAGGGTCTCCAAAGCGGCTCGGGCGCGCGTGTAGGAGACATACGCCTGCTCTTCGTCGCCGGTCGCGCGGGCAACGTCTCCCAAAAGGAATTCGGCCTGATACAGCAACGTGGGCGAATCAAGCTGTTTCGCATCGGCCAGTGCATTGCTGCAGTGCTGTCGCGCCAAAACGGGATCCTTCATCTGCAATGCTATACGGGCCAACAGCAGATCGGCGAGAACGGCTTTGCGCCGCATGTTCGTGCCACGGAAGAACTCTTGCGCAGCGGAGCACATTCTCCGGGCCTCGAATGAGCGGCCTTCTTGAAAGAGAATGAGCGCCTGATAGAGATCAATAAGCGAAGGCCAAACCTTATTCTTGTCGCGGACGAACATCTCCCTTGCTTGAGCAAACAGTTTCAGACCTTCGAATGCCTGCCCCTGGCGGCTAGCAGCAATAGCGGCAAACGCCATTGCTTTGGCGGCTTCATATCCAAAATCGAGCTTTTGAAATCCTTCGCGCGCCATCTGCGCGAGTTCAGCCGCCTCATTGATCAGGTTGACTTCAAGGTAAATTTCGGACAGGTCCAAATCACAGAGCGCTAGCTGATAAGCGTCGTCCGCCTTTTTCGCGCTCGACATGGCATCGCGCAGCATCTTGATCGCACGTCCATACTCGCCGCGCAAGTAATAAAGGTAGGCAATGTTGTAATCGGCATAGGCCACGAGAATCGGCATGCCTTTTTCTTCGCAGTGCCGCCGCGCTTCTTTGTGAAATTCCAGGGCTTTGGAAAACTCATTCAGGCTGATGTAACAAAGAGCGAGATTGCTCAGGACAGCCGCCAAGCCTTCGGAATCGTCACGTCCCAGCAGGCCTTCGTACGCGCGATGATAATGCTCGAGCGCCTCGGCGAATCGGTCCTGCCTTTGATAGATGTTTCCGACATTGATTTCCAGGCGCGCCAGCCGCCAATCATTGCCTTGCTCTGCAAAAATCTTGCGGGCGCGTTCTGCAGCGGAAAGCGCTTGTTCGTAGTGGCCCAGCAAGAGTAAAGGTTGAATGGAGCTGCTCAGCGTGCGGGCAAGCTCCGATTTGTTACCCGATTCCTCGAATAACGCCGCGGCACGCTGGTGCATCTCGACGGCCGCAGCATGCTGATCCATGGCATAGAGCGTGTTCGCCTTGGCGCGCCAGCCCTTGCCTTGAGCAACCTTGTCTCCGACCGCTTCCGCCACCACCACGGCGGTTTCTGCCATGTACTGCGCGCGGGCGATGTCCACATGCACATCCTCCCGAGCACGGTCGGTGAGAACGGACACGATTTCGTTCCAATCGGCGGAAGGGTAGCGGGCAATCAGGTCGTAACGCGCGGCCGCATCCGGCGCAGCCAGCATACAGTCGATGATCACATCAGATTCGCGCTGCGGGCTCGCCTTGACGGTCATCAGAACCCCATTTTTTCCAGTTGCGCTCTGAGTTTGGCAAGGCACCGGCTGCGAATAAATCCGATCGAACCGCTGGCCAGATCGAGTTCGCGCGCGATCTCCTCATAAGGACGAGGCGGGAATTCGAAAAACAACATCCGAACCATGCGTTCGCAGCGCGCATTCAACTGTGAAAGAGCCTCTCGCAAGCGTTGTTCTTTCTCCAGTTGCACCAGCAGATCCTCTGGGAGTACCGATTGTTCGTCTACGACATCAACGGTCTCACCTTCGTTTTCTCCCAGCGGAACATGCCTCTCCGCGCGGCGTCGGTATAGCAGGCACTTGCGATAGCAGGTCTGCATGATCCACTTAGGCAGAGCGCGTGGTTCGCGCAGCTTTGGCAAATCAGAAAGCAAATCGAGGCACACCGACTGGAAAATGTCGGCGGCATCGTTGTACATGCCGAGCTTGATTGGAATGGAATAGATCAGGTTCTTGTATTTATCAACCAGCGCGGACCAGGCTTGCTCGCTGCCCTTGCGGCATTCGTCAACCAGTCGCTCATCCGGCCAGTACTCGCCGCGCACGGGTTGCATCTTGGTGGCAACGTTCACCGGGTACCGGCTCTCTCCACCCCTGAGGCGGCCGTGCGCAAGTACAACTGGTCTGCATTCCAGAGGGTGTAGTGGTCCAACACGGCTGGATGAAAATTCGCAATCTGATGGTTTGCCGCTACGAGCACGTCAGGAGTCGCGAGAAAGATAAAGGGCAGATTCTCGGCGACCAGTTCTTGCACGCGATCGTAAAGACGCTTTCGCTTCTCGTAATTCAGCGTGATCATCTGCTGCTGCATCAGTTGATCGATTTCGCGTTCCCAATCGGTAGCCGGTTTGGCTTCGCCCAGATGCCACAAATGTGTGCTGCCGCTCGATAGCCAAACATTCATCTCTGGATTGGGGTCAGGATCTCCACCGCCTAGGCCCATGATCGCCGCGTCGTAGTCGAAGGTCTGGAAAACGCGATCGAGCATTGCGCGAAAATCCAGGGGAACAACGTGCACCTGGATACCGAGATGAGATAGATCGTCCTGCACCAGTGTGGCCATCTTCATGCGCTGGGTATTCGAAGAGCTGGTGACCAGCGAGAACTCGACTGGATTTCCGGAAGCATCGTGCAGTTGGCCGGAATTGTCCCACCAAAATCCCGCTGACTTGAGCAGCTGCCGCGCGCTGTCTAAAGATTGCTGCGGATGAGGAATCGACTGATCCACCCAAAGCTTGTTTCCCGGTCCCACATTGCCCCAGAGCGGAGTTCCACGCGCCCCATAGACAAGGCGCACAATAGAATTCCGGTCGATGGCCTCAGAAACTGCCTGTCGAAACTTTAGATTTCCAAACCAGGTTTGCTTGCGGGCAATATCGTTCAGCTTCTTTGAGCTCAGGTCGTTCAGATTGAACACCAGGAAGTTGTATTCGAGGCTGGGGCCAAGATCGGCCAGTTGCCAATCATTGTGGTTCTGCTCGCGCGAGAGCAAGGAATAATTTTCCGCGCTCAATCGGCTGACAATATCGGTTTCGCCGGCTTCGAAGCGGAGGATCTGCTGATCTTCGCCGCCGGTAAACAAGAAGACGAGTTGGTCGAGGTAGGGCAATCGATGATGGTCGCCATCGACCCTCCAGTAATACGGATTACGCTCGAGTGTGATGTGCTGACCTGGAACATACTGCTGCACGCGAAACGGCCCCAAACCGGCCATCTCGGAAGGCAGCGTATTTAGCGACCAGAGCTGATCGAAATGCCCTTCGCGATACGGCTTTTCGAGCAGGTGCCGGGGCAGAATTGCGAGTCCATCGAAGATCCGTTCGGCCGCCGCGTAGGGCTTCGGCAGGGTAAAGCGCACGGTGTATTGGTCGACTTTGGCGACTAGGAGAGGCTTGCCGTCGATGATGAGCAGATCGCGCTGTGGCGAGCCAACCGCCTCATCTAAATAGACCGTGAAAGAAAAAACCACGTCGTTGGCATCGAACGGTTGTCCGTCAGAAAAACGAATCCCGCGGCGCAATTTCAGCGTGAAAACGCGTCCGTCAGAGGACACTTTCCAGGATTCTGCCAGCGCCGCTTCGGTGCGTTGCGTGAGCCGATTGATACTGATCAGATCAGCGTTGCAGCGCCCGATGACCTCGCGCGAGAGTGCATCTGTGGCCGTGACTGGATTGAGCGTCTTGGGTTCGGCTCGTTGCCCAACGATGAGGCGTCCACCGTATTGACCGACTTCGCCGCCAACCTGCTGAACTTGTTCTCCCGGATTAACCGGTGCGGGGATTGGCCCGGCGGCCATCAATGCCGCGGGCGCAAGACACACAAAGAGAGCAAGGCGAGCTATGGTTCTCATAACGGACCTTACCCACAGAACACCGGCAGCAGTCCCCGTGAAAACGGGAACTCACGTGCCCGCACGCCCCTGCGGCACCCGAAAAGATCATTCGACCTAAATGACTCAACTTCGGAAGCTGCCTAACCCACAGTTAGATTGAATGAGATTGTAACCAGTGATGCAGCGTGTCAGCCAGCATCCAATACATAACGGAAGTAACTACAAGCGCCAGCGCCGGCGCGAGCAACCAGTGATACGAAACGAGGACGTTGTACTGCTGCAGGGTGCTCAGCATGTTTCCCCAACTCGCCATTGGTTCGCCGATTCCCAGTCCGAAGAACGAGAGCGTGGCTTCAGCAGCCACGTACTGCGGCACCAGCAATGCTGCCTGCGTCAGCAAAACGCCAAATATTTCGGGCAGGACATGCCTCCGCAGCAAATAGAAGTCCGATCCCCCAAAACCTCGCGCTGCCAGCACATAATTTCGATTGCGCGCGCTGAGAGTGATACCACGGACCAGTCGTGCGGGACGGGCCCATCCGATCGCTCCAATCACGGCGATCAGGAGCAGGAACGTACTGGCGGGATCGAGATGGAGTGGCAGAAAAGCCCGTACGCCGATCAGGAAATAGAACCAAGGTAACGACAGGAACAGCTCCGAGCACCCCATCAGCGATTCATCGATCCATCTTCCGTAATATCCGGAAACCATACCCACAATCGTCGCGATCGTCAGCGTGATGAATGTTGCGAGCAGTCCAGCTGCCAGCGAAATTTGTCCCCCGTACACCATCCGCGAGAACTCATCCCGCCCGTAGAGATCTGTACCGAGGAGCAGGACCCGGCCGGGTGCGTCAACACCGAAGAGGTGAATATCTTCCGTAAAAATCCACAGCAGATGATAACGGGCGCCACGTGTGAAGAAGTGCACAGGATATTCACGACTCATATCCTCGTGATAGGCGTCGAAGTCTGGCACGGAAGCGTAAACAAACGGCCGCAAATGAAATCCCGAGGAGTCGAAAAAATGCAGGTGAGTTGGCGGGGCATACGACAAGTCACGGTTCTGCGCAGCGGGATCATAAGGAGCAATGAAGCCGGCGAACAGAATCGCCAGATGCAGAATTACGAGGGCGAAACCGAGAATGATCGCCGCCCCCTTATTTCGCATCCGGTTCTCCTGCGCGGATGCGGGGATCGGCGGCAAGCAATAACAGATCCGCAACTAGATTTCCTGCGACCATGAATGTCGCGGAGAGCATGATGGCGCCGATCACGATATAGAGATCACGCGCAAGTGTGGCCTCGAGAACCAGTGATCCCAATCCCGGCCATCCGGTAATGGCCTCGACCAGCAGCGATCCACCAAGCAAGCTGGCCAGTGAAAGTCCAAAGAGCGAGATCGCCGGATTAGCCGCGAGCGGCAGAGCATGTCGAAATAACAGCCGAATCCTGCCGATCCCGAGTCCACGCGCATATTGAATGTACGGGGTGTCCAGAGCCTCGGCGATTCCTGCTCTTATATGCCTCTCGACAATCGGAATGCCACCCAGCACTAGAATCGCAACCGGTAGAAGAATATGAGAAGCGAGATCGCGTAGCTTCTCCCAGCCGGAAAATTCCTCCGATCCGAAGGAAGCGATACCTCCAACCGGTGCGATGCGCCATCGCACCGCTACCGCGAGCAACGCCAGAGCGAGAACGATTTCCGGCACAGAAAGGAAGAAGGAATTGACAGTTCCGACAACTTTATCGAGGGACCGTCCGCGAACGGTCGCCGTGACGATTCCGAGGGGTACTCCAATGACCCAGACCAGAAATGTAGCGGTCGAAGTGAGCAGGAGCGTGTGCTTGACACGCTCCCATAGCAGAGGCGCGACCGCTGAGTTGTACGCGATTGAATATCCAAAGTCACCGTGAAAAAGAGCAATCATCCACCGGGCGTAGCGATAGAGAAGGGGCTCATCCAGTCCGTAATGGGAGCGCAGCGCGGCAATTGTTTCCGGGGAAATCTGAGGATTGAGCCGCATCTCATCGAAAAAGTTGCCGGGCGCCATCTGCATAAACAAGAAACAAAGCGCTGAAACGCCGATGAGAAGTAGAATCGCGCGAAGCAGTCGCGAGGCCAAATACTTCACCGCGATGCCCCCTGCGCAGCAGCGCGTTTTGACTGAAGCTGTTGGGCCGCGGCCAGCAAAGCCCGCGTTTCTTTGTGGACGGGCCGAGAGATGATCTGTGGGGTAGGTCCCTGCTCAACAATTTTCCCCCCGGCCATCACCGCGACCCACTCCGCTACTCGTGCCACCAGGTTCAGATCGTGCGAAATCAGCAGATAAGTCAAGGCGTGCGCCTTCTGCAATTCCAACAGTAGAGTCGCGACCTGTTTCTGGGTCGAGAAATCCAGGCCCGTGAAGGCTTCGTCCAGGACGAGTAGCTTCGGCTCGAGGGAAAGTGCTCGGGCAATTGCAATCCTCTGGCGCTGTCCGCCGCTAAACTCTAATGCACGGCGGTCGAGAGCGGTGGAAGGCAGATGCACTTCCTCCATCAACTGAGCAACCCGGCGGCGGCGCTGCCCACGATCTCCGCGGCGTTGTATCAGCAATGGTTCTTCAATAATTTCCGCAGCAGACATGCGTGAATTCATCGACGTGGCCGGATCCTGAAAAATCATCTGAATTCTTGTGCGAAAGGGAGCCAGCGCACCGGGACCGAGTTGGGCAATGTTCGTGTCTCCGACCCAGATTTCTCCCGCATCAGGCTTCTCCAGTCGCACCACGCAACGGGCAACCGTCGATTTCCCTGACCCGGAACTCCCCACCAGTGCCAGCGTAGTTCCCCCCGGAATTTCGAAGATCACATCATCTGCCGCCAGCACCGCAACACGCTTTCGCCACGAGGAGCCGCTCGCCGAATAGCGCCTCGTGAGTCCGCGCACGCGCAAGCTCATCGCGTCTGCTGCAGTTGCAAGATGGGATTCTATGGCCATTGACGAAATAACTCACGCTGTGAGATTCGATCTTGCGAAGCCCTCCATCGCCAGCGAAACCAGCTCTTGCGTATACGGATAAGCCGGTTCCCGAAAGACATCTTCATGTATTGCCTTGTTCCACGATGCGTCCGGCATGCATCACCACGACTCGATTGCAGAATCCCGCCACGATTGCAGGATCATGCGTAATCAGGATCATTGCCGTGCCGTGCCGCCGCTGAATATTGGACAGCAGTTCCAGAATCTCTGCCTGCACCGTGGCATCGAGCTTGCTTGTCGCCTCATCGGCAATGATCAGCGCCGGACGGCAGGCTACCGCCTGCGCAATCACCACTCGCTGCCGCTGTCCCCCGCTAAGCTCATGGGGATACGCCAAGCAAAGTCGTTCTGCATCGAGACAAACTTCCTCGAGCAGTTGCCGCACGCGTTGTTTTCTTTCGGCGCGGGAAATGATGCGGTGCGCGCGCAGAACCTCCGCGATTTGATCGCCCACCCGAATGACCGGGTTGAGGCAAATGGCCGGATCCTGAGGGATAAGCGAAATCTGTGCTCCACGAAGAGTGCGCATCTCGGACTCCTTCATGGCAAGCAGGTCGTGATCTCCAAACTGGATCGATCCCTGGTACGTGGCCCCGGCAGGAAGGAGACGTAGCAGAGAAGCTGCCAGTGTGCTCTTTCCCGAGCCAGATTCGCCGACGATGCCAATCACATCGCCTGAAAAAACGTCCAGGCTCACGTTGTCCAAAGCCACCACCCGCGGCCCATCGGTGGGCGCGTAGGTGACCGTCAACCCGCGGATCTCCGCGAGCTTGCTAGACGAGCTCTGAGTCAAAGATGTAACCCCGTTCCATTCTCGCCGCAATGCAACAACGGGGAATCATTACTTCTGTGATTGGCTCACAGTCACTTCTTTGAGGTTCATCCGAACAGGTCAGGATTTTCGAAGGAGAGGAAAGGACTCGAAATAAAGGGAGCGGCTGAAACCATGCAGCCCGAGGGGGTAAAATCTCCAGCACCGCAGAAACGAGAAAATAGATGAATAATCGGTGGGGTGACGCACGGCAAACCTCGCTGCTGTAAATCTTAGATTCCAAATGACCTGGGTACCGCCCATTGACCTGCCGGATGAATTCAATGCCGCGGCATATTTTGTCGATCGGCACATGCGCGAGGGCCGGGGTGATAAGACCGCCATTGAATGCGGCACAGAAAAACTTACTTATGGGCAGCTCTTCGCCGGAGTAAACCAAGCTGGGAATGCATTAAAGAATCTCGGCGTTCGCATCGAAGATCGCGTTTTGCTGCTGATGCTCGATACGCCACGGTTCGCCAGCATCTTTTTTGGCGCGATCAAAATCGGAGCCATACCGGTTCCCGTCAACACCCTTCTCAAGCCTGCCGACTACAGGTATTTGCTCAACAATTCACGAGCGCGCGTAGCCATTGTGAGCCATGCGCTGCTCTCCCTCCTGCACGCCATCCCGCGAAATGAACTGCGTTATCTGGAAACGATTGTGGTGACAGATGGCGAAGCACCGACAGGAACGTTGTCGTTCGATGATCTGATCCGAAGTGTTTCTTCCGAACTTCTGCAGGCCTCGACCGAAAAGGATGACGCCGCCTTCTGGCTTTATTCTTCGGGCAGCACAGGAGCGCCAAAGGCGTGCGTTCATCTGCAGCATGACATGGTCGTTAGCGCGGAGCGTTACGCGAAAGGCATCTTGAGTATCACGGAACAAGATCGCTGTTTTAGCGTCGCCAAGCTTTTCTTTGCCTATGGACTGGGAAACGGGCTGTACTTCGCGCTCTCCGTCGGCGCCACGAGTATTCTGCTGCCTGGGCCACCGCGGCCAGAGAGCGTTTTCGAGATCATTGAAAAGCATCGGCCCACGCTGTTTTTCTCGGTTCCGTCCAACTACGTCAGACTGCTGGCTCACCCGGGGCAATCTGCGCGGGAGTTCGATCTCTCTTCGATCCGCTATGCTGTTTCCGCCGGGGAGGCGCTTCCGGCTTCCGTATTCCGCCGTTTTAAGGAGCGCTTCGGGGTCGATATCCTGGACGGGATCGGCTCAACCGAAGCGCTGCACATGATGATCAGCAATGCTCCCGGCTCGATACGGCCCGGTTCCAGCGGCAAGATTATTCCTGGGTTTGAAGCCAAGATCGTGGATGATAACGACCAAGCACTCGCCCATGGTGAAACTGGGAACCTGCTGGTCAAAGCCGATTCCACGTGCGCCTATTATTGGAATGAGCACGAGAAGACAAAAGCCACCATTGCGGGGCCGTGGCTTCGCACGGGCGACAAATATTACCAGGACGAGGACGGATATTTCTGGTACGCCGGGCGCTCTGACGACATGATGAAAGTCAGCGGCGTATGGCTCAGTCCCATCGAGATCGAGCGAGTGCTTATCGAGCACCCGTCAGTGCTCGAAGCCGCAGTCGTTTTCCGCTGGGACACCGACGAACTTGCCAAGCCGCTGGCTTGTGTTGTGCTGCGTGAGGGTATCGCGGGTAATCCTCAACTCGCGCGCGATCTGCAGGAGTTTGTCATTGACCGCCTGCCTGTTTTCAAACGTCCGCGTTGGGTAGAATTCCTGTCCGAACTCCCGAAAACCGCTACCGGGAAGGTGCAGCGTTATAAGCTGCGCGAGTTGTAGGCAGAGCCGCACCATTTCCAATTCGGCTTGGGATCACACATGAAGGTTGCAGCCTGCAAAAGAATCTCTTGACGACCACACCACCCCACCATCCATAATGAAACGTTTTAATGGGGCGTTTTCTGCGTCAGCCCTGTTGTGTCAGGCAAGCCGTGCGTAGCTGCATCATTCTCTGGCAGTCAAGGAGGGCAAATGCACTCACTCACTTCGTGTCTTCGCAGCAGTCGGCGAGTGGTTTTTCCAGCACTCATCCTCATGCTCGCGGTTATTCTGCTGCCGGGCACCTTTTTCGGTCAAGGCTATTTCGGAACCGTTAGCGGCATTCTGACCGACCCATCGGGCGCCATCATTCAAGGGGCAAAGATCACGCTTCTTGACGAGCAGAAGGGATACAAGTTCACCACGACTTCAAGCAATGAGGGGCGCTACCTGTTTGCTTCGATTCCTCCCGGATCGTACACCGTCACAGCCGAGATGGAAGGTTTCGAGAAGACGGTCCGTACCCACATTCGACTGAATGTCAGCGAGAATCCGACCGCCAACTTGACCATGAAGATTGCTGGCGGGTCGCAGACGGTGGAAGTGAAAGGTCAGTCGACGACCATCGCGACCGAGGATGCTGTGACCGGTCAGGTCGTCGATCGCCGGTTTATCAATGACCTGCCTCTGATCGACCGCTATGTCCTGGATTTGACCTACCTAGCGCCGGGCGTGACTGATCAGAGCGACGCAAACAGCATCGGCGACACTGGGACCAATTTCATTTCCAACGGCAGCCGCGGAGCCAGCGCCGACATTCTGGTGGATGGCGCCTCGATCACCAACTTCGAACCCAACGGCGGCATCACGGCGGTGACTTACGTTGAGTCGCCGGAGGCGGTGGAAGAGTTCAAGATACAGCAGTCGAACTTTAGCGCCGAATACGGCTTCTCGGGCGGGTCCATTATTGACATGGTCACGCGCTCGGGCTCGAACAAATTCCATGGTGAAGTGTACGATTTCATCCGCAACACGATCACCGACGCGAACAACTGGTTCAACGACAACCAGACCCCAATTGTTCCAATTCCTCCGGTTCACCGTCATGAATTTGGCGGCACGTTCGGCGGCCCGATCATCAAGAATAAAACGTTCTTCTTCTTCGATTGGGATGGCATATTGCAAACCTATGCGGAGACCTACCAGGGAGGCGTGCCGAGCTTAGCCGAGCAGACCGGAAATTTCTCAGAGCTTTGCGGCGGTGACGGTCCGAACGGGCCAGCACCAGGCGCCGCGTTTGTGAACGGTATATGCAACGATCCCGCTGGCCAGCTCTACGATCCTTATTCCGGCGTTTATAGCGGCACCGATGGTGGCCCCGTACGTCTTACTCCCATCCCAAACAACCGGGTTGACCTCTATACAAGCCCGGGCTGCATTCAGGCGAACCTTCCGGCCGGCGCTTCCTGTCCGCCAGCCCAGTACCAGCCAACCCCTGGAGCGGCGGGAAATCTTATCGATCCTGTCGCTGCGAAAATGATGGCTCTGTTCCCTTTGCCCAACATGAATAGTGGTAACCCGTACCTGAACTGGATCACTTCGGGAGCAGACCGCAGCAACAACCAGCAATTCGATATCAAGATCGATCATCGCTTCAGCCAAAAGAATCTGTTGAGTGGAAAGTACTCGCAACAGTGGAGTACCTTCACTCCTTTCGACTGCTACAAAACGTTCATCGACCCCTGTGGCAGCGGACCGAATACGGGCAACTCGCACCTGTTTGCCATCAATGATGTGCACACGTTCAGTCCTACGTTGCTCTTAACGACAACTCTCGGCTTCACCCGTGGCACAGAAAACATCCTTGCTTACAATTCGAGCCTGAATGCCAATCCTCTCAGCACACTGGGCTTCCCTTCCTATTTGGAAGAAAACGGCTTCAACGGCGTTCCCTCCATCTCTTTTCTCAACTATGCTGCAGATAACTTCTTCCCAAACGCCGGAAACGATCCGTATGGCAATTACAAGCAGGGCCAGGACACCGGGCAGCTCTCGGTGATGCTGACGAAGGTCTACGGCCCTCATGAATTGAAGTTTGGATTTGAAGGCCGATTGCACCAGCAAAATTACATTCAGACGAACGCTCCTCTGGGCTATTTCTATTTCGATAACCGGGGCAGTTCCCTTTGCCCATCGCCTGGATCGGGGGACGGAAACACCTGTGCCGATGGCAGCATCGCCGGCGGTGACGACTTGGCCAGCTTCCTGATGGGCCAGATTCAGGGCAATGGGGCCAGCAG
This sequence comes from Verrucomicrobiia bacterium, assembly GCA_035523795.1. GTDB lineage: Bacteria > Acidobacteriota > Terriglobia > Terriglobales > Acidobacteriaceae > Sulfotelmatobacter. Next base: position 43,885 of record DATKQB010000057.1, read on the forward strand.
CTACGAAATCCAGTTCCGGCCGGCGAGTGAAAACTATCAGTACGCCATATTCGCTCAAGACAATTGGAGAACAACCAGCAAGCTGACCTTGAACCTGGGATTGCGCTACGACGTTTCCCTGCCGCGTACCGAGCGCTTCAATCGCATGAACTGGTGGAATCCGAATGTGATTAACCCGTTAAATGGCGGCACGCTTTCGTACCTCGATCAGTTTAATGGCCCAACCACACTCACGCTGCATGGCGGCGAGTTCTTTAACAGCCCTAGCGTACGCTCCGACTGGCTCACAGACTGGACCGACATTCAGCCACGTTTTGGGCTGGCGTATCAGTTCGCTCCGAAAACCGTCCTGCGCGGCGGCTACGGCATTTTTTACAGTCAGACCCGTTCGGGAGCAAACGGCCTCCTAAGCTATGGCTCGCAGGGATTTAACCAGTACACCAGCGTGATCGGTACGTATTTAAATGAGGGAAACTCTGCCTGGTTACATCTGAGCAATCCTTTCCCGTATGGACTGATTCAGCCGCCAGGAAGTTCTCTCGGCCTATTGAATGACGTGGGTTATGGCGCCATTGGCCCGCTACGCACTCATGCGGCGGCGCTGACGCCATACGAGCAAAGCTGGACGTTTGGTATTGAGCACCAATTGCCGGCGAACGTGGTTCTTGACGCGACGTATGTTGGGAAGAAAGGGACGCACCTCTACTTTGCAGGCGATAACAATCGAAACATTCTTGGGCCGCAGATGGAGACCAACCCTACTCTGCTCAATAACTACCTGGCCCAGGTGAATAACCCATTCTCCTCGGCGAATGGCGGCCCGATTTCCGATCCAAACAGCGTTCTTTCCAGTCCGACCATCCAGGAGTTTCAGCTGCAGATGCCTTTTCCCGAATTTCCTGGGGGCGTCACGACTGATGAGCCACCGATCGCAAACTCAACCTATCACGCGTTGCAAATCACTGCGAATAAGGCCTACAGCAATGGCCTGGAACTGACTGCCAGCTTTACGTGGTCGAAGTCGATCGACGATTCTTCGATGTATGACACAAATGTGGCGTGGCTAGGAAACTACGGGCCGGAAGCGGGCTGGGCCATACAGGATCCGAATAACCCGAAATCGGAACGGGCGCTGTCGACATTCGACGTGCCCGCCATGCTGAAGTTCAGCTACAGTTACGATCTGCCTATCGGGCGAGGCAAGGCGCTGTTAGGCGACATGCCACGCTGGGCAGACTACATTATCGGAGGATGGAAAACCAACGGCATCTGGGAGGTTCATTCTGGACGGCCGCTGCAGTTCTTTGTATCCGGTGGCGGAGTTCCGTTGCCCACCTACGGTCCGCAGCGGCCGAATTTTGTTGGCATACCGAAGCGCAACTACGGACCTGAGAGTCTTTGGGTAAACAACTTCTTCGCTAACGCAAGCACCGCGATACAGGCTCCCCCCAACTACGCTCTGGGCAATGCCCCGCGGACGACAGGCGACATCCGAACCCCGCTTTTTTTCAACAACGATCTGTCGATTGGCAAAGAGTTCCTGCTGTCGAATGCACGTGAAGGAATTCATCTGGAGACGCGGCTGGAGTTCCAAAATGCATTCAACCATCCCGTCTTCGGCACGCCCGATACAGGCGTCGGTGACGGCAACTTCGGGGTGATTAGCTACATGGCGAATCCCGGGCCGCGTCAAGGGCAATTGGTGCTGAAGCTCACATTCTGATGCGTCAGCAAGAAGGGCGACAGCGATTTCCGCCATCGCGCCAGACCGCTTGTGTTAGAGCGCCATGTAGTATCTTACGGTTCGGCCTTGAACCCGACCGCTAACTTTCCTCTTAATACTGTGATCGACGCTTTCGGCAGCGTGAACACAGTTTGCGAATCGGCGGTCAGTGTCTTTCCAATGGGCGGATGATCTGGATCGGCATAGCTGTTGGGACCGTCGTCAATCCAAACGTATTGTTCGCTTCCAAACGTAACGAACTCGACTGGCCCCGAGAATCCGCCGGTATGTTTGCCGCTTCCATCCTCAAATTGTACTTTCACAGAATGCGGGCTGGTCTCATCGCGATTGACCAGCATCAGTGACCAGGTTCCATCAGGACGATAGATTGCATAGGAAGTAACCAAGACGTTTCCGTCAGCATCCTTGATGTCTGTATGGGATGGCACCATGCGATGCAAACCGGAATGATGCTGCACCCACTCCAGATTGATCATGTGCGCGGCAAAGTAAGGTGACGTGTAACCCTTGATCTCGTAGTTCTCGTCAGAAACAAAATTTGACCAAGACGACCAACCCAGACAACTCTTCCAAATGCCTTGAGGTTGGATTGGCGAGTGATAGAATGCGGCCCCGCCGCCCTCGAAGAAAGAGCCGACATTATCGGCGAGCCAAAGTGCAGCGAAGATCGTGGTCATCGGGCCCGTAAGTTCGGCCGACAAATGATTCTCGGTGACCATCAGTGGAACTTCCTTGGGCACGCCATCATCTCGCCATACCTGCAGAATGTGCTCCATCAGCTGTGGCTCTTTGTAGAGCGTCTTCCACGTGATATCGCACGGCTCGAAGGGATAGTGTTCGAACGAGACGAACGCCAGGTCGGAGATCCGCCCGTGTGCTTTCAGGTAGTCGACGAAGCGGCCCATCCATGAAGTGCGGCCTTGCGCGTCGGGCCAGACGCGAATATCTTCATTGACCCCCTCAAATATCGGTCCGCCCAGCTTGAGGTTTGGTTGAACTTTATGGATAGCGGTGGCCCACTGAATGTACAACGCAGCGTAATCTTCGGGCATGGCGTGCTTGCCATCCGGCTCTTCGCCCATCTCGACGTATCCGAGATTGTAGCCGCGTTTTTCGACGTAGGCGATCTGAGCAGCCGCATCGTCAGGCGTGCCGTAGAGCAGGGTGACAGGGATCATTGCCGGAAGATTGTTGGTGAGTCCGCTGGTGAAGAAAAGATCGAAGCCGGTGTGCTGATAGCCACCGGTGGCGTCCACATCGGCAGCGGAGTGCCAAGGATCAATCGACGAAGTGCAATACGTCGTTGGTCCCTCGCTGAAAGTCTTCTCTACTCCGGCAAAGGCGCCGCTGGAATCGATCGTGCCGAGACGAATTTTCTGAATCGCATATCCCACACAATTGCGGACATCGTCCGATCCATGAAGATCGCAGGTGTTCGAAGATTCCGTCATTAACACGCGCACGTACTGCGTGGACACAGGCGCATCGGCCAGCTTCAAGGTTGCGGTTCCACCCCGGCCATTCTTGATGATTCCGGCGGGAAATGTCTTCCACTCGCCTTTCGGACCGAGGTCGAAATCCAGAGCGAGCGTTCCGACCCAGTACTCCACTTGGTAAGTCGCCGCATACGGACTGGCCCACTCGATTTGTATGGCATCGACCGGTTTTGCCGCCTTCAGATCGACGACCACCCATTGCGGATGAAGAGAATCACTTTCTCCGGTGAACTTGCTGGTGAGGTACGGATTGCTCTTCCAATAAGAAAGGTTGGGACCGCGCAGGGGGGCGTCTCCGCTGGTTGAAAATCCGCGGTGCGGCAACGCATAAGAAAGAATGTAGCGGATCGGATCCTTCAGATCGGTGCTGCCGGTAAAATAACCGCTCTTGTGCGTCGCATCGCTCCACGTTCCGTTCTCGTTCCAATGCCAGGCGGCCATGCGCAGTTCAGAATTATTGCGATAGGTGATCGGCCCCCAACCGGCCGAGAGAGACTCCTGAATAATGTGCGGCGTGTAAACCATGTCGATGTCTCGATGAGAGAGCACATCGATCGAACTGCCGAGCGATTTGTCAGGATCGAACGAGTTGATGACATGGCCGGGAGTTACGTCGATGTGCACTGTTCCAACAGTTGCTGTCGAGCCCGCAGATTGAGCTGCAGCTTCTGGGCGCGGAATAAATAGAAACAGCAGCGCGATTGCAATCGCAGACCTTGCGATCAGCGCCAAAGTGTAATTCCCCCGCGGCATTCGGCTAAACATCCAAGTTCTCAGAAGACTGACACCCATGCGCTCCTCCAAAATCGCTGTTTGGCTCTAGAGAAACGTTTTAATAGAAGATTTCAGACAACGCGGATGCTACGCTGTTTGTCTTTGCAGATCAAGACCGAGAATTGTTTTGACTAAGGCTGATTGGGGTTACCGGATATTAATTCGCCGAACAGGCCGAACTTCCGCATTCATTGACTTCCCCTGCACGAGCACCTAAGATTTCAGCTCAATGATCGGGCAAACCATTTCTCATTACCGCATCATCGAGAAACTCGGCGGAGGCGGGATGGGCGTGGTTTACAAAGCCGAAGACACCCGCCTTCATCGCTTTGTGGCACTGAAATTTCTTCCTGATGAAGTCGCCCGCGATCCGCAGGCCCTTGCTCGCTTTGAGCGCGAAGCTCAGGCCGCATCCGCGCTGAATCACCCCAATATTTGCACGATTCACGATATCGGCGAGCAGGACAACCAGGCATTCATCGCCATGGAATTCCTGGAAGGCGTCACGCTGAAACACAAAATTGCCGGCCGGCCTTTGGAGACTGAGGCTATCGTGTCGCTCGCCATCGAGATCGCCGACGCCCTTGACGCCGCCCATTCGAAAGGCATCGTCCACCGGGATATTAAACCCGCGAATATCTTCGTCACTGAGCGCGGGCACGCCAAGATTCTCGACTTCGGCCTCGCGAAGGTGAATTCTGCCGCCACGTCTTCAAGTCAGATCGGATCGGCCAATACCATGACCGGTTCACTCGATGATCCGCACCTGACGAGCCCCGGCTCCACTCTCGGCACCGTCGCCTATATGTCGCCCGAGCAGACCAAGGGCAAGGATCTCGATGGCCGGAGCGATCTGTTCTCCTTCGGTGCCGTGCTGTATGAGATGGCCACGGGCACGCTGCCCTTCCGCGGAGAAACGTCCGCACTCATCTTTAACGCAATTCTCGAAAAAGCCCCGGTACCCCCGACGCGGCTCAACCCCGATCTACCGCCCAAGCTCGAGGACATTATCAATCGGGCTCTCGAAAAGGATCGCGAGCTGCGCTATCAGAGCGCGAAGGAAATGCGCTCGGAATTGATGCGCCTGAAGCGCGATACCGATTCCAGCCGGCAAATGCCCGTTGTCAACACGGACGCTTCGGCCCCGAGCTCTGCACAAGTCGCCAGCAGTTCCGCCGTAGTTGCCGTTGCCAAACAGCACAAACTCTCGATTGGCGTCATCAGCCTGATCGCGATTCTAGTGATCGCTGCCGCTGGCTACGGAGTCTACGCGCTTTTTTCCCGCACTCGCCCGGCTCCCTTTCAGAATTTTTCTGTTAGCAAAGTAACCGAGACTGGCAAAGCTCTGCGCGTGGCGATCTCTCCGGATGGAAAATACATTCTCAGCGTGGTGGCGGATGGAGCTCAGCAAAGCCTGTGGCTGCGCAACGTGCCCACCAGCAGCAATACGCAGGTCGTTGCGCCTGTTCCGGTCAACTACATCGGTCTGCATTTTTCTCCTGACGGCAACTACCTGTATTTTGTCCGCAATGAAGTCGGCAGTAATTCGCTGAGTGCCCTCTATCGGGCTCCCGTGCTGGGCGGTACTCCGGAGAAGCTCGTTACGAACATCGACAGCAACGTGTCGTTCTCCCCTGACGGCAAAAAGATCGTCTACGGAACGGCAAATTACCCCAAAACCGGGCAGTATGTGATCACCATTCGATCACTGGAGTCCGGCGAAGAAAAGACTCTGACCACCGGCCCGATGAACGAGCAGGCTAACGATCCCGCTTGGTCTCCCGATGGCAAGACCATTGTCTGCACGATTGCCCAGCCTGGGGATGCGCTCTCCGGCCTGGCTACCTTCGATGTCGAGACCGGCAAACGCAATTTGTTCATGACGGCGAAAACACTGTTCTTCGTTCGGCCCGCGTGGCTGCCCGATGGCAAGGGGCTACTCGTATTGGGCCAGCTAGCCTACGCGGCGCAATGGCAGATCTTTTTCGTTTCTTTCCCGGATGGGAAACTCACGCCGGTCACGCGTGACACCAACTCCTATGTCGATCTCAGCCTTTCCGCCGATGGCCGGGACGCAGCGACGGTCCTGCGGCAGGCGCACTTAACCGAATCTGTGCTAACGCTCAGCGGCGGTAGTTCTCAGGAGCGCCCATTTGGTACGGGATCGTTGGACGACATGGTGACCTGGACGCATGATGGCAAGCTTGTAGTGTCTGGTGCCGCGGGCGGTCTAACCTTGGTGAACCTCGAATCGGGCTCCCAAACTCCTTTTGCTTCGCAGGTTTCGGGACCCAATTTTGCCCGCGCCTGCGGTGATGGGCACGTGGTCTTCTCCGGCCTCAACTCGAGCCAAAACGGGCTAAGCCTCTTCCTGGCCAATGCCGACGGAGCTAATCCCAAGCAACTCACTACCGGCAGACTGGATGATTTCGCCGCGTGCACTCCCGATGGCAAGACCGTGTTTTACTCTGACGCAGACAACATCCTGGAAAAGGTTTCGACGGACGGTGGCGCGTCGCAAAAGGCGGCGGACCTTCCTGTGTTCAGCCGCATCACGATCTCTCCCGACGGGAAGCTGGCAGCATTCGTGACTTCGGTGCTCACCGAATCGAAGGAGAAGCTGGCGCTCCTTCCGCTCGATTCCAGCCAGCCAGTGCGCCTTCTTGATTTCGAAAAGCCTCGCGTGGAGTTTGCCTTCAGCTATTCGATCGGATCGATTGCTTTCAGCACCGACCGTAAAGGGATCGTTTATGCCATACGCAATGGCGACACCGATAATCTGTGGCTACAGAACCTTGACGGATCGCCGGGCAAGCAACTCACGGATTTCAAATCGGAGTTCATCCGTGATTTCGATTTTTCCTTCGACGGCAAACAACTCGCCATCATCCGCGGCCACCGCGAAGCCGATGTTGTGCTGATTCGCGAGTCAGAGAAATAGCCACTGTCGGTTTGTCAGTTAGCTTACGGCGCCGCGGGCTACAATTGGCCAAAGTGCCTCAACCCGATCACCACGGACAGCGACATACCAATCGTATAAGTTGACCGTTGGATCACAGTGGCCTGGAATGAGTTTGATCTTGCTCCCTAGCGAAAGCGTGACTTGAGCCTCTGTAAGGTCCAGGACTCCATGCTCGTCAGACGGTCGGCCGTATTGAACGCCTGGAAGATCCAAAGGAACTGGCATGCCTGAGTCGAAGGCGATCGCTTTAAGCCCGGCATCCACGACAGCGTAGTTCTTCCTGGCCATACTCATGACTTGCGTATACACAAAAAGGCTTTGGCGGAAGTCGGTGAATTCTGTTCCCGTCTCCGTCAGGTTTCGTCCATAGTCTGCGTCCATGAAGATGTAAGAGCCAGGCTGTATTTCGTTATATACGCTGCTCGCAGCTTCGAAGCGGTACGTACCAGTGCCCGCGCCACTGACCACCTCACAGGAGAGTCCTTTTCCTGACAGCAGATCCAGGGTTCGACGTACAGTGTCGGCGCTCTGATGTATCGCAGCCTTGCGTTCGGCATGCGTTCGAACATGCTGTGCTCGGCCTTGATAAGCCTGCAGTCCTTTGAATTCGAGATTTCCCAGTGATTGAATACGCTGCGCCAATGCCAGGACTGATTCAGCATCTTGCACCCCACAACGAGCACCACCCACATCCACTTCCACGCACACGCCTAGATGCACATCGAGGCTGGCTACAACTTTGCTTAATTCCTCCAAATTATTCTGGTTATCGACGCATACGGCCATGGTCGCCCGTTTTGCGAGTGAGGCAAGTCTGGTGATTTTGTGCAGACCTACAACTTCATTTGTGACGAAAATATCGCGGACGCCTGCATTCACTAGAGCTTCAGCTTCGCTTACCTTCTGGCAGCACACACCAACAGCTCCATGCGAGATCTGATCGAGCGCGATGACGGCACACTTATGCGTTTTGGCATGTGGGCGTAATCGCATGCCACTGTTCGCGGCTTCTTTCGCCATCTGGTCGATGTTCCATTCGTATGCGTCAAGGTCTACGAGCAGCGCCGGAGTGTCCATGTCTTCAAGGCGCATCCCTGGTTGAGCGGGCGGATTTTCAACTGGCAAGCGTGGCTCCTTTCGGAAAATAAAGGACGAGTTCAACTTCGTGTTTTGACGCTGTGGTGCATTTTTCATTAAACGCAGCCAGATTTGACGCTGAAATGGTGCCCTAGCCGATGATCATTGTCGCTGGTTGCCGTATCCGGTGTCACGCTCTTGTCCAAATCAGTGTTTGAGCAATCGCGGCGTTCGCGAATTCAACATATTCGTTCTCGCAATGATTTAGGATGTCCTGCGGCTGAAGAAAAGAGGACCTCTTGATCTCCCGACGCATTTTTCTTGAAAAGACAAGCATGATCGCAGGCCTTTCGCTGGCGCGCTCTCGGGCGGCGACTGCTATGCTCCGATCTCCCGCGCAACTGTTGTTCAAGGTACCGGTCCCAGCGCAGTCCCCAAGTTCCGCTTTGCTTGATCATGCACGTGCCCTCTTGGAACAGGCTCCGCTGATTGATACCCATAACGACCTCCCCACGATGTTAGTTGAAAAGCATGGGGACCTGACACGATTTGACTTGAGCAAAGTTCAGCCGGCGCTGTGCGCGGACGTTCCTCGGCTTCGAGAAGGCCGAGTCGGAGCTCAATACTGGTCGGTATGGGTTCCGTCCTCCACGCAGAAAACACATACCGCGTTACATGAAGCGCTGCGGGAATTCGATGTGACGTTACGGATGATCCGCAGTCAACCTGATTTCGAACAGGCGCACACCGCTGACGATATCGAACGCATCCACAAATCAGGGCGAATTGCTTGCCTGATCGACGTGGAGGGTGGGCACATGATCGAAAATTCGCTTGCGGTCTTGCGCATTTTCTATGAGCTGGGCGCCCGATATATGACGTTAACTCACTGGGACAACATAGACTGGGCCGATGCCGCAACCGATCGGCCGGAACACAACGGCCTAACCGAATTCGGCAAGGACGTGGTGCGGGAGATGAACCGGCTCGGAATGTTTGTAGACATCTCTCATGTCAGCGCTGAGACCATGCGCGACGCAATCAGCGTGAGCAAAGCACCGGTTATCTTTTCGCATTCGAGTTCATTTGCAATCAATCCTCATCCTCGCAATGTGCCGGATGATGTTCTTCGAAAGCTCGCTGATAACGGTGGAGTGGCTCACGTGAACTTCGTCAAAGAGTTCATATCGCCGATGAATCCGGCGTGGCAAGAGCGGCGACTTGCCGCTCTGAGACAGTTGCATATCACGGAAAACACGGATCAAGCGATCGAAAAAGGAATGGAGGAATGGGAGAAAAATAATCCGTTCCCTCGTCCCACGATTGCCGATGTCGCAGATCACATCGATCATATTCGCGAGGTCGCTGGGATCGACCACATAGGCATAGGAGCCGACTACGACGATGTAGGCGACAATTTGATGGCACAGGGCCTGGATGACGTCACGAGCTATCCCCGCTTATTTGCAGAGTTGCTCAACCGAAAATATTCGGACGCGGATATTCTGAAGATTGCCGGCCGCAATCACCTCCGTGCCATGCGGCAAATGGAAGGAGTTGCTGCCCAGCTTCAAAAGTCGGAGCAACCGCTGCTAAACGAGGCGACCGCGCGATAGTAGGGTCAGACTTCCAAGTCCGATCTCACCGTATTTCCGCATTGCAGCAATAATCATTCCTTGAATTTGTTAGAGCCCGAACCTATGCCTCATCCATTACACTGTTGCGATCGGACCCCATGAAAACAACACTCCTGCGCATTTCGAGCCTGTCGATTTTCCTGACACTAATTCTCGGTATCATCTGCATTCCTGCCTCCGCACAATCAGTCCCGCCTGAGCTCTTCAGCGGGCTCAGATACCGGCTCATCGGCCCGTTTCGCGGAGGGCGCGCCGTTGCTGTTGCTGGAGTCCCCGGGGATGGAACGACTTTTTATTTCGGCAGCGTGGATGGAGGGATATGGAAGACGATCGACGCAGGGATGACTTGGAGCCCTATCTTCGATAACGAGCCGGTCGCCTCCATTGGAGCTCTCGCTGTCGCGCCCTCAGATCCGAAGGTGATTTATGCTGGGACAGGAGAGTCCGACATCCGCTCCGATTTGGCTTCTGGTAATGGAGTATATAAGTCAACCGACGCGGGCCGGACTTGGCAGAACATCGGCCTCGGCGATTCGCGCCAAATCAGCCACATCGTCGTCGATCCTCGCGATCCGAACGTAGTCTATGTCGGAGTGCTCGGCGATGCTTACATCCCGAACGCCGAGCGCGGTGTATTCAAGTCGACTGATGGTGGCGCCCACTGGGACAAAGTCCTCAATCAGGGACCGGAAATCGGTATCGCCGATCTGGCGATCGCGACTGAATCGCCGAATATCCTGTTTGCGACTACGTGGCACGCGCACCGCCCGCCTTGGAGCACTTACGCACCCATCGACGGCCCGGGCGGAGGAATCTATCGCTCGCAAGACGGAGGTCGTTCCTGGTCGCGCCTCACCGGCTCCGGTCTTCCTGACGGGGATTGGGGACGGACTGCTGTTGCAGTTTCGCCAAACGGCAAGCGTGTGTACGTGCTCATCGACGCCGCACAGAAATCGGGTCTCTACCGATCTGACGACGGTGGCGATAATTGGACTCTAGCCAACACCGACAACCGCCTCACCAGCCGCGAGTGGTACTTCGGCAACATCACAATCGATCCCGACAATGCGGACGTGTTCTACGTTCCGAATGTTGCGCTCTATCGTTCGGAAGACGGCGGCAAGACAATCTCAGTCGTTCGCGGAGCCCCCGGCGGAGACGACTATCACCAGATTTGGGTTGACCCGAAAAACTCTGCACGCATGGTTCTGGGAACCGACCAGGGAACCACCATCAGCGTCGACTACGGTAAAACGTGGACCTCATGGTACAACCAGCCAACTGCGCAGCTCTACCACGTCACTACCGATAATCGTTTCCCATATGTGGTCTATGGGGCACAGCAGGACAGTGGCAGCGCCGCCGTTCTCAGTCGAACAGATCATGGCCAGATCACGCCGCGCGACTGGTCTCCAGCCGGAGGCAGCGAAAGCGGTTACATCGCGCCTGATCCCAATAACCCAGGCATTCTTTATCTAAGCGGCGTTTATGGAAGCGTCTCGCGTTTCGACCGCCGTACCTCATTCAGCCAGGACATCACTCCCTGGCCATTTCCGAACTTCGGAACGGAGATTGCCCAACGCAAGTATCGCGATCCATGGACGCCAGTCCTTGTGTTCTCGCCCGCCGATAGGAAGACGTTATATCTGGGCACGCAATTTGTGATGAAGACCACCGACGGCGGGCTGCACTGGCAAACTATCAGCCCCGATCTTACCGGTGCGCAGCCGGAGCAGAAAAAAGAAGAGAATGCCGAAACCAAGCCGACGGTTGAAAATGCCGTGCAACGTGGATATGGGGTCGTCTTCACCATCGCGCCCTCACCTCTGGATGCCAACCTGATTTGGGCGGGCAGCGACACGGGACTGATTCACATTACGCGCGACGGAGGCAAAACCTGGAAGAATGTAACGCCGTCGAGCGTCGCGCCCTGGAGCAGAATCTCCCTCATCGAGGCATCGCACTTTACAGCGGGAGAAGCTTACGCGGCAGTCGACCGCCATCGCCTCGGTGACCGCACTCCCTTGATCTATCGCACGCGGAATTTCGGAGAATCCTGGCAGCTCATCACGGATGGGATTTTGTCGCCTGCGTTCTTACGCGCCATTCGTGAGGATCCGGCAGATCGAGGGCTGCTCTTCGCGGGGACTGAATTCGGCATCTATGTTTCCTTCGATGACGGCTCTCACTGGCAATCGCTGCAGCTGAATCTTCCGATGACGTCTGTGCGAGATGTTGCCATTCATGGCGACGACCTTGTCGTAGCCACCCACGGCCGCTCCTTCTGGATACTCGATGACATCACGCCACTGCGTCAGGCAAGCGATGGCCTCAAAGCTGGCGGGGCATTGCTATATCGCCCGGCAATTGCGATGCGCATAGATAATGACGGGTTCCCCGGCACTCCCATCCCACCGGAGGAACCGACTGCGGAGAATCCGCCCAACGGCGCCATCATTGATTACGTACTCAAGTCGCCCGCAGAGAACGTGAAGCTAGAAATCATCGACACGAAGCGCAATCTCACCAGCATTTTTTTGTCTACGGATCGCCCAGAAGTGAAGCGGCCGCCGGTTCCGATCGCCGAACGTTGGTTTCCCAAGCCCCAGGTTCTGAGCAAATCGCCGGGGATGCATCGCTTCGTATGGGACCTGACATGGGGCACCGGCGGCGAAGAAGAAAACGAAAATGACTATGGCCGACCTCGCGGGCCGCGCGCCGTGCCGGGCAACTACGAAGTCCGGCTCACCGTTGACGGTCGGACATGGAGTCAACCCCTGACGATCAGGATGGACCCGCGCTCATCTGCAACCTCCGAGGAACTGGGGCAACAGCTGAAACTTGGTCGAAAGATATTCACCGAAGCCATGTCAGGGCGTCGGATGCTCGCTGAGATCAATTCTGCGCAAAAGCAATTGGACGGCTTGCAGGCGAAAATCACCGGCCACAGTAATCTGGAAGCCAGCACAAACCAAGCCAAGAAGAAGATCAAAGACATTCTGTCAGGAAATGGCCACGCCGGTTCCATGGGGTTAGCGATGGCCAACACAGGTCTGTCCGCGGCGCTTCGGGTCGTGGAGAGTAGCGATCGCGCCATTCCCTCACAAGCACTCGATGTCCACCAAACTGCAAGCGCTGCCCTGAAGGCCGCCACGGACGACTGGAATGCTTTCAAAACGTCAGGCTTGCCGCGGCTTAATCAGCAACTGGAAAAGGAACATCTGCCGGGAATTTCCGTAGAGGGAAAAGAACAACCTTACTAAGGAATCATTCTTCAGTTCCTGCCACTCGACCCGAATAAAGGGTAAAGACCCGTCGAATCCGCGACACGTATTTTCGCCCTCTGGACAGTCGGCGAAACCGAGTATTATGGTGCCTCATTGCGAATCGGAAAGCATTCTTAATAGAGGATCGATGCGTCCGTTCGCCAAAAATGGGGGACTCAATGGTGAAGTGGCTGGGTGTGTGGTACGTCTTAAGCGCGGCGATTCTTTTCCACATTTCTGCGATTGCGCAGTCAGCCGCAGGCTCGGCATCGGCGAATGACGAGGGATACACGAAACAAATTCATGAGTACACAACTGAACCGTTCTTCAGCACGAATCTAGTCGATCATCTTCCCGCCTCATCAACCGTCCCCACGCCGGAGAAAATTCTTGGGCACATCATCGGCGCGCCAGATGTTCTTACCTACTCGAAAGATATTTACCACTACTACGACGAGCTAGCGAAGGCTTCGCCGCGAGTGAAAGTCTTTCGCGTTGGCAAATCCGAAGAGGGCCGCGATTTTATGCTCGTCGCGGTGAGCGACGAGGCGAACATTGCCCAACTCGATCATCTCAAAGAGATCACGGCCAAGCTTGCCGATCCGCGCAAGATAACCGATGCCGAAGCGCAGGAACTTATTTCGACGGGCAAGCCCTTTTACTGGGCTTCCGGCTCGATTCACTCGCCGGAATCCGGCTCGCCCGAAATGCTCATGGAACTGGCTTACCGGCTGGCAGTGGAAGAGACGCCGATGATTCAGAACATTCGCAAGAACGCCGTTTTTCTGATCACGCCGATCGTCGAGGTCGATGGCCACGATCGTATGGTCGATTGGGCAAACTATCGTAAGGCATATCCTAACAAGCCGCAGCCCGACCTCGTCTATTGGGGACATTACGTGCAGCATGACAACAATCGTGATGCGATCGCGATGGGGCTCAAGCTGTCGCAGGTCATGATGAAGAATTTTCTCGATTGGCATCCCCAGGTTCTGCACGATCTGCACGAATCCATTCCTTATTTGTATATTTCCACCGGGACCGGCCCCTACAACGCGTGGCTCGACCCGATCGTGGAGAGCGAATGGCAGCAGCTGGCTTACAACGAGATCGAACAACTCACTGAGAAAGGCGTGGTTGGCGTGTGGACGCACGGTTTTTACGACGGCTGGGCGCCGAATTACATGTTTTACGTGGCCAACGGACATAACTCGATTGGCCGTTTCTATGAGACGTTCGGAAATCTTTATCCGGAAACAGAAGAGCGCACACTAAGGTCATCGGCGACCTCGCGGGAATGGTACCGCCCAAATCCGCCGCTAGCGAAGGTGAAGTGGTCTCTTCGCGACAACGTTAATATGCAGCAGAGCGGATTGATTCTCGCGCTCGATTATATGGCGCAACACCGGCAGGATTTTCTCAGCAATTTTTATCTCAAGAGCAAGCGCTCAGTGGCAAAAGCTACAACCGAAGGCCCTTCGGCCTGGGCGATTTTGAATGACGGAAGACGCCCGGCGCTGGCTGCGCAGCTTGCCAACCTACTGCAGCGGCAGGGTGCGGAGGTGCAGAAGCTTGATCAGGATTTTGAAGTGAAAACCCCGGTCAAGCAAGAGGCCAAAGACGCGGCGAAGGCCGACGCCAAGGCTGACGAAAAATCAAAAACAGAAATAGCTGCGAGTAAAGATGAGAAAAAGGAAGCTTCGGCGAAGAATTCTGCGGCAAAAACTGACGAAGCTTCAGCCAAGAAGGAAGACGCGAAGCCCGTGAAAATTCCGGCGGGCAGTTACATCATCCGCATGGATCAGCCTTACAGCCGCATGGTCGATATGCTGCTCGATACGCAATACTATTCGACCTCCGATCCGCGCCCATATGATGACACGGGATGGACGCTCGGCCCCTTGCGCAACGTCAAGACTCTGCGCATCACCGATCAAGCCATTTTGAAAGCTCCAATGACGTTGATCGATGGGCCGGCTCGCGACAATGACGGCAATGTCGAAATGCCGCACTCTGCAAAGAACAAAACAGGCTCGGCGAAGTGCTACATCGTTGACGCCAACGCCGAGCCGAATCTCGCCGCTCTACGCTATCGAATGAAAGACACGAAAATGTTTGCGGCCGAAGATTCATTCGACGCTGGGGATGAAAAGTTCGTCGCCGGTTCGTTCATCATTCCGTTGGATGGCAACTCATCCGATCTCGAGTCACAATTGCAATCCGCGGCGCACGATCTCGGTATTAAGGTCGTGGGCATTGCAGCCGAACCGAAAGTTGCGCGCCACGAACTGAAGGTTCCGCGGATAGCGGTTCTCCACACATGGACAAGCACGCAAAATGAGGGCTGGTTTCGGCTAGGACTCGAAGAAACGGGTGTTCCGTATTCTTACATCTCTGACACACTTGTGCGCACCACGCCGAACCTGCGCGACAAGTATGACGTGATCCTTTTCCCGCCGACTTTTTCCGACCTGCGCGAACTTCTGGCTGGCTTTCCCAAACGCATCCTGCCAGATGGTACCGATGCCGGACCAATTCCCTGGCAGAAATCCGATATAACTCCGAATTGGGGAGGGATCGACGAATCGCCCGATATTCGCGGCGGCCTCGGATTTGAAGGCGTTGCGCACCTGAAACAGTTCGTGGAAGACGGCGGGGTGTTTATACCCGTGGGATCGAGCACGCATGTGCCAATCGACCTTGGCTTGACCGATTCCGTGAGTATTATGCAAACAAAGTCGCTGCAGGTGCGAGGAGCGATTGTGCGCGCAGACGTCGAAGACAAGAAGAGTCCGATCACTTACGGCTATGACGACTCCCTCGCCGTTTATTTCAATCAGGCGCCCGTCTTCAAAGTTTCCATTGCTGGGGATTCAGGAGGAGGAGATGAAAGCGCGCGGCCCAGCGGCCGTGGCTCGACCACAGATCCGGACATTCCGCAAGGCCGCGCCTGGACAGCGCCGGAACCTGCGCCAGAGCGCACTCGTGCTGAAAAAGAACTTTACGTTGATCCGCAACTTCGCGTTTTCTATAGCAGCGAGCTGCCGCCACCATCACTTTATCCCCGGGTCGTACTGCGCTTCGCGGATGAAAAGAATTTGTGGGTGAGCGGGATGCTGGCAGGAGGATCGGAATTGGCTGGCGCTCCTGCCGTTGTCGACGTGCCTCTCGGCCGCGGACATATCGTGCTTTTCGCCAACAACCCGATGTGGCGGCAGGAAACGCAGGGAAGCTTCATGCTCGTGCTGAATACTGCGCTCAACTTCGATCACCTGGACGCGGGGCGTCAAACGCCAACGGCAACCACGGGAAAGCCTTAGCAGGCTATACCGGTTTTATTGCGCCTGCAACAAACTCTCCGCCGGGAACAATTGCTTCTGGTTGCAACCCGGCGGCGGAGTTCATCTGCCGTTCTGCAGCAGACTGATTAGCAACAAGCAGTGGCCACGGCGAACCATATTCAACCGATCATTACCCAATACACGATCGGTGGCAGTTCCTGCGGTTCTACGCTTACATTTTCCACTTCCTCCCGGATGCATCCGCCGTAGTGTCTTGCCGGGTAACCAATATCTTCGTGCCATACTGATAACGTGGGATGGCCAAGCATGCTCAGCTGCAAATGCAAGAGGCTGCGAGCGCCGGTCAGTGATGTCCGCCCGTTGATGTGCGTCATGTTCTGGGCGTTCGTATGCTGGCCAACCTTCGCGCGTGCGCAGGATAACTATGAAATTCAGGTGTACCCATCGGAGACAATGGCGCCGAAGACGTTACTGGTCGAACTGCACAGTAACTTCACCGTAGAGGGCAGCACCACAACGCAATTCGGATTGCTGCCTACACATCACCAGGAACACGAAACGGTCGAACTGACCGAGGGGATCAACGACTGGTCGGAGATTGGGTTCTACTTCTTCACCGCCGAAAAAAGTGGCAACGGCCTCGAGTGGGTGGGAGATCACATACGCCCGCGAGTTCGGGTTCCTTCGCGCTGGCATTGGCCGGTGGGAGTGAGCTTATCGAGCGAGTTCGGATATGCGCAGCCGGCCTTCTCCAATCCGACGTGGTCATGGCAGATCATGCCAATCGTGGATCAAACCATTGGTCGATGGTACTGGTCGATCAATGGAACGATGGTTTGGGACATTCACGTGGTTCCCCCACCTCTCACTTTCACTCCGCTGCAGAAGCAGGCCTACTATCACGACGTCGCTCCGCGCGGCGTGACATTCGGCCCTGCGGCCACTGTCACTTACGCGCCATCGAAGTACTACAATTTCGGCGTTGAGTATTATTCGTATTACGGTGAGTGGGGAAATTTTGTCTCCCTGCACAATCAGCAGCAACAGTTTTTTCCAGTGGTCAACTTATTTGTTTCGCCGAAGTGGGAAATCAACGTCGGAGCGGGGTGGGGCGCCACTGCGGGCACGGACCACTTGATTGTGAAGTGCATCATCGGACGTTACTTTGACTGGTCGCATCATCGAGTGGGCAGCTCAAAGAGTCTGCAGTAAGGTCTTATTTTTGTTGATGAATCGCCGCACATTCATCGCGCAGGCGGGATCGGTCGTCTTAGGCGCAACCTTGCCTGCGTTCAAGTGGGCACAAAGCGAGCCGGACGTAAGACTCGAGATCGCCCCACTGGAACTGGAAATCGCGCCAGGAAAATTGATCCACACCGTCGCCTACAACGGGCGTGTTCCCGGTCCGCTCATTCGCTGGCCCGAAGGAAAGGCGATCGTCATCGATGTGATTAATCGATCGGCTGTTCCGGAAATCGTCCACTGGCATGGCCAGGTCATTCCCTCAGAAATGGACGGCGCCGCGGAAGAAGGCAGTCCAATGATCCAGCCGGGCAGCCAATTTCGCTACACATTCACTCCGCGCCCCGCCGGATTTCGTTGGTATCACACTCATGCTTTTGCCGGGCACGACTTGAAGCGCGGGACCTATACCGGACAGTTCGGTTGCTTCTACATCGAACCCAAGAACGACCCAGGCGCCTATGATCAGGAAATATTTCTGACTTTGCACGATTGGAATGCGTACTTGGCTGGCGGCGGTGACTCTTCCATGGACGCCGCTTACGATTACTCGACGATCGATGGCCGCATGCTCGGATTTGCGGATCCGGTGAAAGTCCGCGAAGGCCAACGAGTGCTTATTCATCTTCTGAACGCCAGCGCGAGCATGATCCATTGGCTGGCGCTCGCTGGACACGAGCTAACGGTAGTCGCGATGGACGGCAATCCCGTGCCCGTGCCAGCCTCGACTCCCGCAGTCCGGTTGGCACCGGCCGAGCGTGTCGATGTGCTGGTCACTATGAATCATCCAGGGGTTTGGATTCTGGGAGAAACGCGTGAGCAGATGCGCAAAGCGGGCATGGGAACGGTAATCGAATATGCGAACCAGCAGGGCAAGGCGCGGTGGATTGATCCACCGGAGACTTTATGGGATTACGGCCGCTTCGCAAAACCCCAAGCGAAGACCCGCCCCCCGGATCAAGTGATACCCTTACGTTTCGAATCGAAATTTCACGGCCAAGGCGCCGTTGCCACCTGGACCATCAATGGAAAGTCGTTCCCAAAAACCGACACGATCATGTTGAAAGAGGGACAGAAATATCGGCTACAGATGATCAATCGCAGCACGGATGACCATCCTCTTCATCTACATCGGCACACTTTCGAGGTCACGAGCGTGAACTCGGAGCTACTCGCGGGATTGAACAAAGACGTGGTGATTGTGCCAGGGAATGGAACAGTCGAAGCCGATTTCACGGCGAACAATCCAGGTGTGACACTGTTCCATTGCCACAATCAGACACACATGGACTTCGGATTCATGATGCTGTTTCGATATGCCTAGAGTTCCGCTGTGTGGATGGCACAGAGAAATGCGTTTTCAGGAAGTCCTAGGCATTGCGCTTGAGGGCTACCAGAGTTCGCAGTTTGCGGACCGCAGCAGGCATCTCTTGGACTAGCGTGCTGCCGAATCCAAGGATGAATCCCTGTCGTGCTGTCTTCCCCAGGTAGAAAGAAGAAAGAGGTACCAGCCACAAATTCTCCTGTGCGGCTCGCACGCTAAGCTCCCGATCCGAGATTCCGTTCAGGATGATGGAAAGATGCATCCCCGCCTCTACCCCAGCGATCTCGACCAGTGACCCGAACTGATCTTGTAGATTCTCTATCAGGGCGTTCCGTCGCTCCGCATAAACCACCCGCGTGCGTCGAATATGGCGTGCGAAGTGACCCTCTGCGATAAAGTCTGCCAGCACCGCTTGATGAAATGTTGGCGGACCAATATCCAGCGCGAATCGCGAGGCAAGAAACCGCTCCACCAGATCTTCCGGGATGACCAGGTAACCGAGCCGCAATGAGGGGAACAACACTTTGCTGAAGGTTCCGATGTAAACGACCCGAGAATTGCGATCGAGTCCTTGCAGCGAAGTCACCGGCATACCTTCGTAGCGATATTCACTGTCGTAGTCGTCTTCGATAATCCAGGAACCGTTGTTTTCAGCCCAATCTAATAATTGAAGGCGCCGCGATGCACTCATGGTTACGCCAAGCGGATATTGATGGGAAGGGGTCACGAGCACTACCCGAGCACCTCCGCATCTCTTCACTCCGGCGGCGACATCCAGACCTTCGGCGTCGACCGGAACCGGTACGACAACGCATCCGCTGCATGTGAAAACATTTCGAGCAAACCTGTAACCCGGCTCTTCAATCCACACCGGATCTCCGGGATCCAACAGTACGCGAGTCGTAACCTCCAATCCCTGCTGTGAACCGCTGACAATCATGATCTGCTGTGCGTCGCACCGCACTCCACGGGCGATTCGAAGGTATTCGGCGATTCTTTGTCGAAGCTCCCTCAAGCCCATGGGATCGCCGTAGTCAAACGACGTGGCTCGGGAGGTCCGAGCATGGCGAGTCACGAGACTGTTCCATACAGCCAGCGGAAAACAGTCGAATCCTATTTGACTCACATTGAACGCTCCCATGCCACGCGAGGAGGAGAATCCCCGCGCGCTTGAAAGGTTCAAACAGCGCTTTGAAACACGGCGTCGATTTCGATTGCCCCCCTTTGCCCGCGCGGCAGCGGGCACCGTGTGAGTGGTACGTTCTGGCAGCGACTTCGAGACTACCGTCCCGGAGCCGACCCGACTTTCGAAATAACCCTCAGCCAAAAGTTGCGCATAAGCGTTAAGCACCGGCATTCGTGAGATTCCCAGTTCGAGCGCCAGCACCCGGGTAGATGGTATCCGCTGGCCAGTTCGTAAGTTTCCGTCCACGATCGCTTTGCGATAGCCCTCGTAAACCTGCCTGTATAGCGACTTCGACGTTCGTTTCTGGACCTGAATGACAGGGGCAATTCCGGAAGCCACTTTCTTCATTGGCAAACCATAATGGCTATACGATATTTCGGTCAAGTGGATATTGTGTGATGCCATTTTCAATAGCATTCTGGTTTGAGAACAAGTCTTTGTGGGACGAGCGATGAGAAACCGAGTGAGAATTGCAGGATCAGTGCTTTTGCTATTTCTGGTGGCTTTGCTTTCGTCGAGCGGCGGTTCGGCGAGTGCAAGTACCCAGGACCCGCCTCAAGTCAAGAAAGGGGTGGTCTATGTCTGTGCCTGCTTGAAGACGAAGTCATGCTTCTGCATGACTGAGGCAAAAATGGAAGGCCCATGTGCCTGTGGAACCGAAGGCGGTCCACCCATGAAAGCCGTGCCGGCAGATAGCAACTGGGCGAAGGAGAATCGCGACGCTCTTACGAAGTAGGTCGGGCGCGCCGATTCCCTAGGCCCTGACGTTTCGAAAGACAAACCGCTACAAGGGAATTAAGAAAAGGTAAAAGGTCATGCGTGTCTTAATGGTCGATCAGGAACCGACGGCTGAACAGGTTTTCGCAAACGTACTTGGCACCCGAGAAGACGTTGAGAGCTTTGACATCGCGACTGACAATGGGGAAGCACTCGAAAAGTTGCGGCAGGAAGCCTATGACCTGCTGCTATTAAATGTTAACTTGCCATCAATTTCGGGAATGGAGTTGCTTGACCAACTCCTCGAAGACCGGCGCTCGATTCCCTCGGTCATTTTTGTCAACGCCCAACAACAGCACGCAGCGGCCGCACTCCAACAGCAAACGGTGGATCACATTCTGAAAATTCTCTCGATCGAAGGTTTGAACGAAGCTCCGGAACACGTCGAGCAAGAGAATGCCGGTCAATGGACAATGAAGCTGCGGGACGTGCTTAAAATTCTTCGAGACGCAGCTCGACCACGTCCTCCAAGAATTGCAATCAAGACAAATGGGAAAATCCTTTTTATCGACCCCCTTCAGATACTTTCCGTTCACGCGGAGGGCAATTACGTATCACTGCAAAAAGAATCTGGCTCCTACTTTCTGCGGGAATCGATTTCCGAGATGGTAGAGAAACTTAAGCCCTACGGGTTTATCCGGATTCACCGTTCGCTGTTAGTAAACGGCTCCATGGTGGAGGAAATTCATCCCCACGCTGCGGGGGCGTACCGGGTTCGCGTCAAGGGTGGCAACGAATACCCGGTAGCGCGCAGTTATCGGAAGAATCTCAGATCCCTGGCAGATTTCTGGATCGGCAGCGAGAACTTCGCAACCGACTGAGAAGATGGTTTACGGTGTGCACCGCAGTTCAACGCCACTCTTCACTGCTATCGGTGCCGGTGGCTGATGACGTTTTCGAACTGCTTCATCGTCTCCGCTTCAACCAGAGATCACGCTTGCGCCAGGAAAACCTTTTGGCGCCTTAGGGCGGGGTTGGCCCTTGAACCACCTGGACAAAATCACCTGGACGAATCCACTTGGCAAAGGCCGCGCGGACGTCTTCCGCGGAAAGTTTTTCATAGCGCTCGGCTGCGCGCACGGGCTCGTCAAGCGGCAATCCCATCAGCGACCGGGCAAGCAAGCCGCCAGCAATTTGCGATTCACTCGATTCGCCCAGCGGAATCTGGCGAATCAGCATGGCACGGGCTTGCTCCAGCTCGTCGGCACTGGGTGCAGTCGTCTGCATGGCGGTGAGATCCTGTTCGATGAGTGCGCGCGCCTTTGGAACGTTCACCGGATCAGAACCATAGGAGACCACAAATTGAGTGCGCGTGCGCCCGGCTTCGAGCGCCTCGTCGACCGTGTAGACATAACCGGTCTTTTCGCGGAGATCGCGATAGAGTCGCGTGGCGTAGAATCCTCCTCCAAGCACGTGGTTTCCTAGCTGCAGCGAATAATAATCGGGATTAAAGCGATTCATCGGGAGTTCTTCTGCCAGAGTCACTTCATCCTGCAAGCGCGTTGGGTCAGGCACCTGACTCGCAGAGGCTTTGTTCGGGGGTACCGGCGGAAGATCGAGGTCGGGTTTAGGGCCTTCGGCTTTCCAGCTGCCAAACCATTTCAAGATTTCTCTTTGAGCTTCCTCCGGAGTTATGTCGCCAATCACAACGATTTTGGTAACGTCTGGACGAAACGTCTTGTGATAGTAAGACTGAACATCTTTCAGTGTCAGGGAGGAGACTTTCTGGGGTGTCGCCTCGCGAAGTTCGGGATCTCCCTTGGGCAGCAGGTCTTCGAGCATGGTTCTATGCGCGCGGTAGTCGGGACTTTTCAGCAGACCTTCCACGGAGTCTTCCGTCTGTTGTTGGACCACTTTGAATGCGGCCTCAGGGAGTGCAGGATCGAGTTCGTTCCCGGCAAGGAGTTCAAGCCCGCGGTCAAAATATTGTTTCAGTACTTGCAATTGAAAACTCGCACCTCCGTTCTCGTTGGCGGCAATGTCGTCGAGTGCCTTTTGGAATGCTAGCCGATCGAGTTTGCTGGTGCCGTAATTAAACAGCCCATCGAGCGTGCTCGAAATACCCTCCTGTCCGGGTGGAACCTGGAGTGCCGTCTGGTTACGAACTTCGCCAGCAACGGTGATCGTCGGAGTAAGAGTTTCACTAATCACGATCAAATGAATGCCGTTGGGCAGCGTGCTTTCCACCGGGTGAAGATTCCATGTGGGCACCTCGACAGACTTGGTCAAAACCTCCGCCCAAGCCGGCAGTGCAACCGCTTTTGTCGCAGCCGGCGCGGCTTTCTCTGCGCCGCCGAATCCCTTACTGGCAGCCACTTGCCCGGAAGGCTGGGGAACAAGACTCGCCACGACCGCGTTCTGGTTGACCAGATATTCCTTGGCGACCCGATTCACGTCGCTGAGAGTGACGCGCTCAAGCGCTTCAACATCCTCTTCCGGGGAATTTCGGCCCTCGGCAGCAAGCGCTTGCGACCACAGGGACGCGAGGCCCGAAATCGAATTGCGCTCAAACTCGTACGATGCGATTTCGCTTCGCTTGGCCGCTTCCACGAGATCTTCAGGAACACCTTTCGTGGCATAATTCGCGACGACTGACTCCAGCGTCTTTGCCATAGCTTGCGAATCCGCCGTAGTAGGAATCACAGCATACGCAAATGCTGCCCCAGCTTTTGGATAGGTCTCGCCCAACTCGTATCCTGCATCGAGCGCCTTGCCCTCGGGCACGAGCCCATAGATATCAGCACGCTGGCTGGCGAGAACATCACTCAACACCCGGCTTGCGGCAAAATCGGCGCTGTCGCTGCCGGGCATGCGATAAGCGATGATGGTGATGGTGTAAGGGAAATCGCTGGGCAGGGTAAAATTCTCGGCCTTGACTGGCTGCAACTCCACTGTTGACCGCTGAGGGAGATTCCTCTTCGGAATGTCTCCGTAAAGCTTCTTTATCATCTCGATGGCTTTTGCAGGATCTACCTGGCCGGTAATCACAAGAACTGCGTTATTTGGCGCGTACCATTTTTCCTGAAATTCCTTCAGCATGGCTCCAGTAGTCTTGTCGAACGACGGTCGGGTGCCAAGCGCATCTTCTTCATAGGGCGTACCGGCAAACATGTCTTTATTCATGCGGACAAGAAAGTTGTAGGTCGGGTTCGAGAGGTCGCGCGAGACTTCCTGCTCAATCGCGCCACGCTCCTTGTCCCACTCGGCTTGGCTGTCAGAGATGCTTCGCATGCAGTCGGAGTCAGCATGCAGAGCAATTTCAAGATCTTGTGCCGGAATCGTCTCGAAATATTGCGTAATATTCTGCTGCGTATCGGCGTCGTTATCGCCTCCGAGCTGCGCGTAGATCGCCGCGATCTGATCCACTGTCAGATTGCCGCAACCGCGAAACGCCATGTGCTCCTGGGCATGAGCCATGCCGGGAAATCCCTTTGGAGTTTCATCGCCGCCGACGAGATAGTTCTCTTCCACCGTCACAACCGGAGCCAAGTCGTTGGGAATGATGACCACCCGCAATCCGTTCGGCAGCGTATAACGGGTCACGTTCGCCGGCGTAATTTGCGGCAAGGACGGATTTTGAGCTGCTGCTACTGTTCCGATCAGGCAGAAAGAAAAAAAGAGCAAACAGCATCGAAACGGCCGCAACAGTCTGGCGAGGTGTACCATGCGAACCTCCTTGGTTGGCAAACAGCGGAATCTCTATCGTACTATTGTTCATACGATTCCCGAGGCATTAGCGAGCTCGAACCTGATTATCTGTACAAAATAAAACGCCTCGGGAAACAAAAGCCTAGGGTTTTGCCGGTAGAGGCTGGGATAGAATCCCGCGGGACCTCTGACCAAACTAGCGAACACACTCCACACCTCATGCCACCCAAGAACAACTGAGACTTAGATTGATATTGAAAAGATTCTGTGTCGATCGACTGAGAAGGTACGTCGTGCCAACATGCCAATCTCAATCTATTTCGATTCACTCCCTCTTGCGGGTATTACGTCTTAAGTAAGACAGTTGAGATAAAAACCTGTTAAGTAGAATCACGATCTCTCGTGATTTCACTCACAGCGCCTCGATCCGCATTCGCCTGAAAATACTTCGCGAGGTCGCTCGAGTCTCCCGAGGTCTGCCCAAACGAACCACCGGACAGTTCTCATCGTTGTTCAATACCCGAAGACGAGCGATTCCGTCATCTCCAGCGGCGAACAGGTCAGAGAGAGCTTGAATGCACGCCGCCGCTCTAAGCTCTTGCCCCGAGAACGGGGGCGGGTATCGCCTTTTTGGATACATAACGTAGTCACATTCACGTTCATACGCAGGTTGCATGAGGAGAAAGCCCCATGAAACATCGACTTAACCGTCTAATAGGACTCTTAGTGGCACTGGCACTTCTTACGATTCTTGGCGTCGCTCAGACAGAAACGGGAACGATTAACGGAACGGTCACCGACGCGACCGGCGCTTTGATCAGCGGTGCGACCGTCACTGTGACCAACACCGCGACCGGGGCGACGCGCACAGCGACAACCAGCGGCACCGGCGAATACACAATTCCAGGCTTGCCGCCGGCCCCCTATCAGATCGTCTTTTCGGCCCCGGGCTTTGCTGATTTCAAGCAGTTGCTCACCGTGACAGTAGCATCGCAGAATCTGGTTTCTCCTCATCTGGAGGTTGCCAAAACCGGAATCACGGTCGAGGTCTCTGCCGCAGTCGGCGCTGTTCAGGTGGAGACTCAAAGCTCTGAATTGTCGACCGTGGTCACTCCGCAGCAAGTCAGCGAGTTGCCGAGCCTGAACCGAAACCCCTATGACTTTGTATCTATTGCGGGCAACGTGACGCCGGATCAGTCACCAGGCCGCGGCGTAAACGGTATGGCTATCAACGGGCAACGTTCAGCCAGCACCGACGTTCTGCTCGACGGTGCGGAAAATGTGGATCTGTTTGATGCCGAAGTTGGGCAACAGGTGCCGTTGGATTCTGTGCAGGAATACCGCGTCACCACCAGCGATTTTACTGCCGAATACGGCCGAGCCAGTGGCGGCGTTGTGAATGTAGCCACCAAGTCCGGCACCAATGAATTCCACGGATCGACCTACGAATACAACCGTGTCTCCGATCTCGCAGCCAACACCTACGACAACAATGCCAATGGCATCGCGCGGCCACCTTTTACCCGCAATCAGTTCGGGTACTCGATTGGCGGGCCGATCATCAAGAAGAAACTGTTCTTCTTCAACACCACAGAGTGGATCCGAGTTCGCGCCACAGCAACCAACGAAGCGTACGTACCTGATCCGGCGTTCCTCGCGCTCAGTGACCCGGCCACTCAATCCTATTTTTCTACTTACGGAACCCTCAAGCCCGGGACGGCAACAGTGACCTCCGGTACATTGACCGCCGAAGATCTTGCAAGCTCGGGCTACGCAGGACCTCTACTCACGGCTCTTGCAACCTCCGCTCCTAATACTCCGGTCCTCGATCTCATAAAGTATCCATTCCCGGCGGATGTGGGCGGCGGCGCACCAGAAAACAATGTCGAAGACCTGAGCAGAGTGGACTACACGATCAGCGACAAGACCCAGTTGTATGGCCGCTATGCACTCTACAAAGACAAATACTTCCCCGGCTATATTTCTGCCAGTGCCTACTCCGGCTTTGACACTGGACAGACTGACATGAACCAGAACTGGTCATTGAATCTCACGCACCTCTGGACCGCTAATCTCTTGTCCGATACAAAGCTCAGTTTCAACCGCCTCACCCAAATGCAGGCGGAGGGCTCGATGGGAACCGCCCCTGGATTGTTGATTGGACTCGGTGGGGACGGCTACACCGTTAATGGCCAGGTCAACATGTTGCCGGGGTACTTGCCGTACGCACCCGGCGCTGCCCTTCCGTTTGGCGGACCACAGAACGTTGCAGAAATCGACCAGACCTTGAGCTGGACACGTGGCAAACACAACTTAAAGTTCGGTGCCGAGTACGTTTACATTCGTGACAACCGCATGTTCGGCGCCTACGAAAATGGCATCGAGTACCTGTCGAACAGTAGTCCCGCAGATGCTTATGACGCTCTTCTGAGCGGACAACTTTATCGCTTCAGCACTGCTATCTACCCACAAAACGAGTTTCCCTGCTTCCGGGATCCCGTTTCAAACGCTCCCATTCAAACGCCGCAATGCACGTTAACCGGACCGGCTACGGCACCAAACTTCAGCCGCAGCAACCGCTACAACGATGGCGCAGCATACTTCCAGGATTCCTGGAGAGTAATGCCGCGTCTGACTTTAAATCTCGGCCTTCGGTGGGAGTACTATGGCGTTCAGCATGACAAAAACCCGAGCAACGACGCCAACTTTGTGCTCGGACCGGGAAGCAACATCTATCAGCAAGTGGAAAACGGGTTCGTGGCGAACGGCAGCGCCTTGCCGGGAGGACGCTTGTGGGCACCGGCCGATCACAATTTCGCTCCCCGAATCGGCTTTGCTTATGATGTTTTCGGAGACGGAAAGACCAGCCTGCGTGGCGGCTACGGCATCGCTTACGAACGCAACTTCGGTAACGTCACGTATAACGTTATTCAGAATCCACCGAACTACGCCGTCCTCAGCATCCAAAGCGGACGGGATGTGCCTGTTGGGAGTCTCCCCATTACGTCCAACAACTTCGGTATTGCGGGGGCATCGGGCACCTATCCGTTCCGCAGTCCCACCCTGCGCGCAGTTGACAACAACATCAAGCCCGCATATGCGAACACGTGGAACCTCTCTATCGAACGCCAACTCCACACAGGGGCGGTTGCTGCCCTCGAGTATTCCGGGTCGCGCGGTATTCATGGTTACACCATCCAGAGCTATAACGATATCGGTTTCGGCCCCACGTATACCGGTCTCGGATGCGACGGGACAGGGGGCGCAAATTGTGCCAACCCGTATCAGCAGTTAAACCCTCAGTACAACTACATCAACTACCGGACCAATGGGAACGATAGCTGGCATGATGCGTTGAATGCCAAGCTGACCACCGATAACCTGTTCCACCAAGGGTTGAACATCACCGCAAACTACACTTGGGCCCACACAGAAGACTATCTGAGCGCTACGTTCGGCGGATCGGATGAGTTCTCCGGACAGGCATTGGGAACTCTCAACCCGTTCAATCCCAGTCTCGACAAGGGCGATGCCGACTACGATATCCGCAACCGTCTGGCGTTGACCGCGGTCTGGACATTACCCTACGCCAACCGAACACATGGGCTTACCAAGCAGTTCCTGGATGGATGGGAACTCACGCCGATGGTGTACGCGAACAGCGGCTATCCTTACACCATCTTCGACTGCACCAACGAATACACGGCGTACATCTGCCCGCGTTACATCCCCAGTGGACCAGTGGCGGCGAGCGGAAACAGCTCAACCTCGGGAGCTTATCAGCTAGGCACGCCGAACACCTTCGGCTATGAAACCATTCCTGCGCCGTTGGTTTATGGCTCGATCCTCGGCGGCAACGGCGGAGTTCCCACCTGTGCGATGGACCCAACCACCGGTTTGTCACTCGGGACCAATTGCGTGTTCCCGTCGAATATGACGTCACGCAATGCGTTCCGCCAGCCCGGCTATTGGGATACTAACTTCGGGATCTATAAGAACTTCAAGGTCACCGAGAAGGTCGGGATGCAGTTCCGTGCGGAGATGTTTAATGCGCTAAACCATTCCAATTACTACGTCCAGACCGGTAACCTCGATAACATCGGCGGCCTGGCCGACGTAAATAACCTTACGTATCAGTCGGGAGTTGTCACGAACTATGCTACCGGCACGAACAACGGGCAGGTCGAATACACGGCCGCCAGCGGTGCTCCGGTGCCCTACACCATTGTTGGCAAAAAAGGTGTTGCCAATCAAGCGGCGGGTCTGGGCACTGGCTCTACGGGTGAACGGCGATTCATCCAATTTGCCATGAAAGTGACCTTTTAACCTATCGCAGCGATAACCGGGCGGACGCCGAATAAGCGTCCGCCCGTTTTTTGTTTTCGATTCGAAGGCCGATGTCTACCTGCGGCCGTAGCCCTAATCGACAACGTCCGATCCTTTCACTTCTCATCACGAAATGCGTGGCGTTATCCCAAGCAAGTTTGCCTGATCGAAATCTTTACCTGGCGCACTTTGGCGCCTCGGCTACAACCATCCGAAGCCCTTTTTCTTTGACACTTCCATTGATTCCGAGCTAAGGTACGGCCAGGTAGCAGAAGGTCGGTTGGTCGCGCATGGGGGTAACGTGGGATGCGCACTGGGGCCTTTTTCTTCGTGCTAGGGCTGTCACTCGGTGGCCTCTTCGTCACACGCTCTGCGTGTGGACAAACGGAATTGATCGATCACCCTCCGAAGTTCACCGAAAGTTTCCCTCGTCTGCTCGAAAAAGCGCAGAAGGGTGATCCCGGCGCACAATTCCAAGTGGGCTTGATCTATGAGACTGGCAACGGGACGGAGCGTGATTACGCCGAAGCCGTCCGCTGGTACCGAAAGGCCGCTGATTCGGGCAATTCCGGGGCGCAAAATAACTTAGGAGGACTGTATTCTCGCGGTCTGGGTGCCGAGCTAAGCGATGCGGAAGCTCTGAAGTGGTATCTTCGTGCTGCACTCGACGGATATCCTGCAGCGCAAAACAATGTCGGCTTCATGTACGCCAACGGGCGTGGCGTCGCGCGCGACAATGAGACTGCGCTCTCCTGGTATCACAAAGCCGCTGCACAAGGGTACGCTCCCGCCCAGACGAATCTTGGCTTCATGTATGGCAGCGGCTTGGGTGTTCCATCCGATTCCGCGGTAGCAATCAAGTGGTACCGCAAGGCGGCGAAACAAGGGTACGCCCCTGCAGAATATAACCTCGGTTTGCTTTATTTAAACGGCTCAGGTGTGCGGCCCGAATTCGGCGATGCACTCCGCTGGCTCAAGCAGTCCGCTGACCACGGTTTTGCCAGCGCGAAGAATCAACTCGGGTTACTTTACGAACGTGGTCAAGGGGTCGCTCAGAACTGTGAGGCTGCCACGAAATGGTACCGCATGGCAGCAGAGGATGGCCTGGCGGAAGCTCGTCATAATCTGTCGCTTCTCGATTCGCTCCGCTGTGTTCACGATAATTCTGCTTCCAGTAAGCCCCTTTCCACTGGCTCCGCCGAACTACACGCGGCTCAGCCTTAGCTTCAGTTCGTGGATCTTTCGTCCGATCCGCACTTCATTGCGGCATGCGACTCGGCAAGACTCGCAACTGGCGCAAGCCTCGAGTCCACGACCCGGCATGATCCACCGCAACATCTCTCTCGCCATTTCGTTATTGCGATATTGCATCGCGTACATGTGGGACCGCATCAATACAGGGATGTCCACTTGGTTGGGACAATCCTTTTTACACTTACCGCACTGCTGACAGAATTCCGCTTCCGCCTGAAAACTCTTGTCCACCAGAAATCTCCTTTCTTCGTCTGTGTAGTTCAGATCCCAAGCGACGGAAAAATCCTGTTCCAGGTGCTCGTAAGTGCTGAAACCAGGAATGGCAGTAGTAACGAACTCATGATTCAATACCCACTTCAGCAGAGCCGTTTGACTCTCGGGCGGCAATTCTTTAGGCATTTTGGGGTCAGGCCTTATGACGCCGCCAGCTTGCGTTTTCATCGCCACGATTCCGATACCAGCCTTTTGAGCCCTCTCGATTGTCGAGAGAATTTCCCAGTTGTGCGCCATCGTGTAGTTCAGCATCACGAGAGCGACGTCAAAAATACCCAAGCGGATCGCTTCGGGCAGCACATCGACCGTTTGATGAGTCGATAAGCCAATAAATCGCGTCTTGCCATCTTTCTTGAGGGATTGCAACGCTTCCAGCGGGCCTTCCGCTCGAGCGTCCTCGACGGAATCGACAGCGTGATGATAAAGAATGTCGACATGATCCATCTGCAAGCGTCTCAAGCTGGCCTCGACGCCTGCGATGAAAAGCTTTTTGGCTTCGCCGGAATTTTGTGAATTGCGGGGCGACGGCTGCTTAGTCGAAATCACGACCTTGTCGCGGACTCCAAGTTCTTTGATCACACTACCGACCATCTCCTCGTTGCGTCCCTGTTGATAGCCAGCGGCAGTATCGAAATGCCGTATGCCGAGTTCGTACGCCCGACGCAGTAATCCCGGTATATCTGCGTTCATCACTCCCATGCTGACGATGGGGAGCGTGATCCCGGTTTTTCCCAATGTGCGCTGGATGAGCGGGGTCTTGGTGATCTCAGCGAACAGCGTCTCAGATTTCCCGATTACCGTGGCAGCGCCAGCCCACAGGATTGGCCTCAGGATAAACTCCCGGCGATTCCATTCATGCTCTTTCATAGTTCAGTCCTCACGCTGTATATCGATTCAGTGTGTTACGCGGTTATGGAAGACCTTGCGCGGTGGCCTTCAAAATTTGGGCGCCGTTCTGCCCTGGGTTGAAGAGTGCAATCAGGTAATGCCCATGTGTTCGTGCGATCACGTGCCCTTCGAAACTGTTGCTTCCGCGCATTCCGTTTTCGCCCAGGTCGAGCGCGGGAGTTGCTTCACCACTCTGTTTAAAATGCTTTGCAAGTTGTGCGGCTCGCGCTTTCGCAGCAGCCGCGCTGTTCGCTACAGAGACGACGAGTTTCATTTCTTGTTTCCCTTCGGCATATGTAACCAGATATGCCGGGGCGAGAAATGCATGCCCAAGCGGATCCTTCTTTATGAATTGTTCGGAATGCGCAATGCGATGCTCTCGTGGAAGCTTGTCGAGCAGGGCAGGGAGTGTTCGACTTCCTCCGATGCGGCTGGAAAGAAGTCGAGCAAACTCCCCAAGCAAGGCATCCGCATTTGGGCCTGAGCCTGATAATTTGACGTAATACCGCCCTTCGAGAAAATTGAGAGTCCCTTGTCCGCGATATCCTTCTGCGCCGATCGGAAGGAACTTGTAGTTGGTCGAGCGCTCGGAGCTATAAATTCCAAACGAATCTTCCGGATTTCCCATCTCGTAGATGTCGACGGTTACTTCGGCCCCGACGCTTCTTAATTCCTGATGTAGGAGCGTTTGGAAGTCATAAAGCAGATAAATTTCCGCGCCGCCATCGATGTACTGGTAAAGACTATCAGCGCTATACGTGGAAGGCGCGCCTTCCAGCACCGCTCGGCCGGGGAGCGGTGGGCGCAGAAGGCCTGGGAGTTGGGTCGTATTGGGAACGTTCGCGCTCGGACCGGTTGCTGGGGACGTCAATGCCTGAGCATTCAGCCTTGCGGCCGACAATGTCAGCCAAACAATCGGAACGATCTTCCAATCCATTTTCATTTTGTTCTCCACGAGCGTAGAGCATGAAGACTGTCACGTCACAGCGCTTTGATCTGCGTGCGCACCTTTTCGAATTCGTAGGTACCCAGGCCGCGGTCGGCGGCCAACTTTAAGTAGGGCAGGGCCGCAACTTCCAAATCCCAGAATGCTTTTGACACGTAAGCGTCTAAAGCGACGGGGTCTGTTCCGGCGACCATCGTTTTCTTGAGCAACACATCTTGCAGACTGCCGCCAGTTGGCCCGTTGCGAATGAGGACGCGGTAGCAGTCGATCATCGTCAGTGTGGGACGAACAAAGTCAGCAAGGTCCACAAGGCTCTCATGAATCTTCTGGTGCAGTTGATGGCGTGGTCCGCCCAGCATGCCGTACCAATTCTTCATCCCCAAAGTCGTGCCCGTCAGGCTGTGATGCTTTGCGATAGGAACGTTAATCACCTTGTCAACATTCAAAAAAGGACTGAAGACTGGCCAGGCGCGTAGAATTTCTCCTTGCAGGTCCACTTCCTTGAACAAAGACGGATCCGGCAATATGACCTCGGCGCCAGCGTTCTGCGCAGCCGCAGCAATTCCGGATCGCTCAAAGCAACGTCGTGGATCATTGCAGCTCACGTCGGTGACAATCACGCGCCTCGCTCCGGCATTCGAGCACTGGCGAACCAGTTCAGTGACAACATCGGGATTCGTATTCGCAGCCTGCTCGGGAGTGCGGTCCCATCCGATGTTGGGCTTGACCAGGACAACATCTCCGCGCGCGACGAAGCGACGAATTCCGCCCAATTCTTCGAGCGCCGAACGCGCCAGCTCCGCCGGATTGTCGCCGGTAATGACGGCCATCTCCGGAAGTTGCAGGTTTGCGGCGACCGTGTGTCCGCGCTTCGCCG
Organism: Verrucomicrobiia bacterium; assembly: GCA_035523795.1. Classification (GTDB taxonomy): domain Bacteria; phylum Acidobacteriota; class Terriglobia; order Terriglobales; family Acidobacteriaceae; genus Sulfotelmatobacter. The sequence continues at coordinate 76,884 of DATKQB010000057.1, forward strand.
TGATCGCCAACGCTGGCTGGGGACGAAAACTGTGCTCGCTCAGCCAAACTCCCAAACCGGCTGCGCCTGCGCTCGCTCCGGCGACTCGGAGCAGCTTGATCAGAGCATCGCGACGGCTCAAAGGCGGTATGTAAGTTTGCATATCAGTTCGTTCTCCGACTCTGCAGGCTCCGATTCGGCAGGCTCCGATTCAGCAAAATCTGATTCGTACGAGAACGGCTCTCACCCACACTCGTCACGTAAACCGCCGGACGATCCTGCACGGGACAGGCGTACTCACAGGCGCCACATCCGACGCACCGGGAGGGATCGAGATGAGGTTGTTTCAGTTCTTTTACATTGCCTGCCGCATCGATTACCTCTTCAGTCTCCAGATAAATCGCTTTCGGAGAAGTGGGGCACCATTCTTCGCAGACGATGCATTCGGTCGCCATCGCCCATGGCAGGCATCGACCACGATCATAAAATGCTGTTCCCAGGCGGATGGGCTTGTCTGTGTGGCCCACATCCACCGACCAACCCTTCTCTTTTCCGGTTATCTCCCATATCGCACCGGTAGGACAAACCTGTGAGCACAAGACACAACTTGGCTCGCAGTATCCGATTCGAGGAACCAGAACCGGGGTCCACAGACCTTCGACGCCCGCCTCGGAGCAAGCGGGATGTAAGGCATTGTTGGGACAAACTTTCATGCATTCGCCGCAACGAATGCAACGCGACAGAAAATACGCTTCATCCAATGCGCCTGGAGGCCGCAGCAAACGTTCATTCTTTTGAACAGCAAAGCCCGGAGTGCTGCGCATTAGTGGAACCAATGCGGCGCCTGCCGTCAGCCCCGTGAGAACTTTTCGCCTTTGCAGGTTGGCGCCAACAGTTTTCTGATTGGGGAACCATTCAAAACGCAGGCCATGTTCCGGGCATTCAGCCACACAATTCAGACACAGGAGACATTCTGATTGATGCCAAGGCACGCCGCCGATCGGATCGTCACCGCCTTGGCAGCGCAGAAGGCACCGATTGCAATCATTACAATGCTCAGGGTTCTTGACGAGCCCAAACACAGACCAGCGCGAAACCAATCCCAGCAGCGCTCCCAATGGGCAGAGCGCTCGGCACCAAAAGCGCGTGATGCGAGCATTCAGTGCGACGATGCAAATGAAGATGATCCCCAGCCAGATTCCCCACCGGAAATAGGGTTGTTTGAAGCTGAGCAGGAGGGATCCGAATAAAAAGTGCAAAGCACTGCCGAGGGTCTGCAGGAAACCGTAATGGCTCCGCTCCAGCAAATTCAGGAAGGCGCGTACGCCATAGTTCGTTGCAGGCAGGATGGATAAACCAACCGATCGCACCAGAAAAGAAAAGGGGTCGAGCCAGCCGACGACACCCGTCCCAAACACAGCAGCAACCAGACAGACGATCAGTAGGTAGTACTTCGTCGTTTGCCAACGTCTGTAGCGGTTCGACTCGATGAGTTGCTTGCCGCGCTTGCGCTCAGACTTGAAACCGCTGAAAAAGTGATGAATTGAGCCCAGGGGGCAAATCCACCCACAAAAGAAACGCCCGAGGAACATGGTCGGAATCAGAACAAGCAAACTCCACAACAGGCCCCGATAGAGCGCACGACTGGATAGGGCGTTCGCGATGGCAACTAAAGGGTCAAGCCGGAAGAACAGCGAAACTGCGTAGGGCAAACGAATCTCACTGCTGGATGCGGCGAATGAGCCTCGAAATTCCGTGCGCAGCAAAAGGAAAAGAAAAAGCAGAAAGAATACGATCTGCGTAATCGTCCGCAGCTTGGTGAGTCTTGGAAAACGCAAAACATTCCTTCTGCCGGAGATCCGGATCGAGAGACGCTGGAACGTCCTTGAAAGGACCTGGAGTGTTCCGGCAACGCCAAAGAGATTGTCGCGTTGGAGCGGTCGGGCTTTCCGTGATTTAGATCACGCCCGGTAGTCTTCTGTGGCGTGTAAAATACCGCGGCCGCGGCCCTTGAATACCTGCAAGGCCGTTACTTAAACCCCGCCCCAACCGACATCATGCCGGAACAGGATGCGCGCAGGCCTCCTCGACGGTCTCACAGTCCACCAATCCAGCCGCCCCATACAGCACCGGCAGCACTTGAGAGGGCGGATATTTGCGGCGTAGTTCCGCGACCCTCTCTGTGCCGCGACGGTATGCCGGGAGATACATGCGCCCGAGAAGGGGATGGCGTCCCCACGCACCGGAGAGTTTGTCGGCGCGCTCTTCGGTGACCAGATAGTCCCTCCGAAGAATGGAAGCTACCTCTTCTTTCGGCTTCTTCTCGCCCCAGGTGAGATAGGAAGCTTCGTTCTTCGCGTCATCTTGCAAAAGGGCCAGCAGGACGCCGATCTGCAGATCCTCATCCGGAAGCTGATCCACTTCAGTGACCCCATGCGCCATGAGGATGGCATTGTTCGCGATTCCTTCAAAAAGAGTGGCCGCGCGCGTGTTCATGGTCAGCACCGTCGCCTCGAAACCCATCTGGCCGCGTGCATACATGTCTTGCAGGTAGGCGAATGTGGTCACGTGCCCGGGCACAACTTCGTGACTGATTAATTGCTCGAACTCCGGAACGGAAATCTGCAAAGATGCATTGATCTCGTAAGTCGCCTCATACTTTGGCTTTCCATCCGCCGTGCGGGCCCGGCCGATGTAATTCATGGAGCCGGAAAACCAGGCCTCCTTGATGGGGAGAAATTCGATATTGGCGCGCGGAACGCGGGCCAGCTCACGCGGAAGGTGCGGCAATAAATTGAGTTCGCTGAGCCGGTCGAAGTGCGCAATGACAGCCGTACTCAGAGCGCGCACTGAAGCCATGGGAACCATGCGGTCGCGCCGCCAGGCATCGACTGCGCTGAGAATTCCGCTCGGTCCAGAAGTTGAATACCCTGCTCGCCCCAACAACTCTTCCACGCGCCGCCGTTTCGCTTCTGGTTGGGATGGCTCTGGCGCTCGGCCGGTCGAAGCCTTGACGCTCCGCTCGTACGGCACACGGTTTCCCTTGCCGGTCGTTTCCATGGCGAGTTCCCACATCGTGGTTAGGCAGAGGTTCAGACCTTCCAGAAAACTCCCACGAGGGCCACCTACGCGGCGGGATTCAACATTGATGGCATCCAGTGACCGGACGATCTCCGTGCCCATTTCGCGGAGGTAGTCCGCAACGGCTGTGCTGTCTTTGCCGGTTACGCCGCCAGAGGCGCGCAGGCGCGCGGCTGTGGGATGCGTGTAAGTTGCGGGTAGTGGTTCATCGGAAAACCAGGAATCGGCGATGAACCGGCCCGTCCCTGACGGACACATGACATCGCCTCCCCAAAGAGTGTCAACACCAAGAATGGCGTTCGCGATGGAAAGATCGGCTTGGTTCATTTCAATCTCCATGAAGTCGTTTGTAGCGACATTTTGGTTGTAGGGCCGTTACAAATTGCGCCCGCGGTTATTGCTTTTCGGATTTCGGCTCCTTCATCGAGGTCAGATAGGTGTAAACGCAAAGTGCCACGAACCCGAGTGCGGAAAGCATTTGCGACGTCGGAATATTGTCGTAGAACGGCGTTTGAATCCACTCTTCTTTGAAGTGCGGCACTATCCGCAGGGCTGCCCCGATCACACCGCCGAGTGCACCGCCGGCCATCAGGCCACCTGCAATGATGATACCCCGCTCGCGAATGGTTCGACCGTGCTCGCCCCCGGTCTTTTCGGCGCGTTTATTGACCAGGTGCGAGAGAAATCCTCCGGCCAGGATGGGACTGGTCAACTGCAACGGCAAATAGATTCCGAGCGCGAACACCATCGAGGAAAGCCCCAGCATCTCGAGGACGACAGTGACCATCGCGCCAAGACCGAACAATATATAAGGAGCCGGTTGGCCACTCATGAATCCAGAAACCACAGCTTTCAGGGCGGAGGCCTGCGGCGCGACCAGCACTTGACGGGGATCGCCGGGCATGGCCTCTCCAAACTGAAATGCCTTCGCCAGCAGAATAATGGTGAATCCCGCGGTGATTGCCGAGGCGACGACGGCGATGAACTTCACTTTCTGCTGCGCCGCGGGTGTGGACCCGATCCAATATCCTGCCTTCAGATCAGTGATGAATTGTCCTGACGCGCAGAGGGCAACGCAAACCATCCCAGCCAGGGCCATCACAAAAAACATGCCGGTCGCGCCGGAGAGCCCGAACTTCAGCAGCACGACTGCAGAGACGATCACAGTGAGCAAGGTCATGCCGCTGGCTGGATTATTCGCGGTTGTGGCGATGGCATTCGCGGCTACTGTAGTAAAGAAGAATGAGAACAGCAGGGTCAATGCCAGACCAATCCCCACCACCGTCCATGAGACGTGAAGCTGACCAAAAAAGATTGCCACTCCGATTGCACCCAGCACAATTCCGAGCAGAATGGTGATAACGGGGATATCGCGGTCTGTCCGCTCCAACTGCGGCGCTTCACCACGGCGAAAGGCGCGCAGCGCGATGCCAAACGACCCGGCAACCACTCGCAGAGATTTAAGAATGCCAACCAGTCCCGCACTTGCGATCGCGCCTACGCCGATGAAACGCACGTAGTTGCGGTAGATGTCGGCAGCAGTCATATGTGAAATGGGGATGCTGGCGGGATAAACGTTGATGTCACCCATGTGGCTGCCGACAAACCAGATCAACGGCACGAGGAAGAAGTTCACCAGCACGCCGCCGGCACAAAAGAGGAGAGCAACCCGCAAACCCATAACGTAGCCAAGACCAAGAATGAAACCGACGGCATCGAAATTGAAAACCATGCGGCTGCGGTCCGCGAGTGTTCGCATTACCGGCAGAAATTGGAAGTTCAAATACTCCTTCCAGACGTGAAAGGTAGTGACGAAAAAGTCATAAACCGCAGCGACGACAGTCGACTGGAGGAGAAGTTTCGCCTGCGAGCCGCCCTTTTCGCCGGTCACCAAAACTTCTGTTATGGCCGTCGCCTCAGGAAACGGGAACTTGCCATGCATCTCTCGAACAAAATAGCGGCGCAGCGGAATCAGAAAGAGGATCCCAAGGCATCCGCCAGCCAGACAGATGAAGATTGTCTGTACCGGATGCGGATCAAGGCGGAGTGCGTAAAGCGCCGGCAATGTGAAAACAGCGCCCGATACGACCGCAGCGGAGGCGCCGCCCATCCCGGTAATGATCACGTTTTCCAGGACAGTCGACCGGCGTCCGAACAATCTCGCTAGCCCGATCGCGAGGATGGAGATGGGAATCGCGGCCTCCATTCCTTGACCGACCTTGAGCGTGGAATATGCGGACGCGATTGTGAAGATCACGCAAAACAAAATGCCCCAGAAGATGGACCGCGCAGTGATTTCTGGTAATTCAGTGCGAGCCGGAACAATGGGGAGATACAATTCGCCGTCATGCAGTGGCTGGTAGGCATTTTCAGGCAGTGTTTTGGTATCGATCAGTTCGGTGGACATGGAGCGTCCTTTCGCTCCAAGTGGATCATCGCCTCGAATACAGAGCAGTGACGCAGGTCACATTCGTCGGCACGGCCCCTACCACATGCCATCATTTAAACTTGAACCTCCTACCACCGACTCCCGGATATAGGCTGGGCAAGTTCTCATCCATGAGGATGCCCCAATTTATTCCTAACGCTCTGCGACTAGTTCCGAAAACGCTCGTGGGTTGCCAAAAAGTTCATGCCTAAATCTTCTCGAAGCAGTGCGCGACGCGCCTGCCACCACCTGTGTGGAATAGACAGCGACCTTCCTGCCTTTTTCAGTGTCCGCAGCCAAGTCTTCGCCGGCATCGCCAGCCGCGTGCGTCGTTAGCGTGAATGCATGCTCGGTGCCATCGGCAGATTCGACCACCAGTTTCTTCCCACCATGATCGACCTCTTTGATAGTTTCCTCTTAAGTTACCGCAACTGCCACAACAACCAGCTTTCTCACGTGAGTCTCCTTCACTTTCATTTCGACCCAACGCCTTCCTCGAGAACACGGAGGTGGAGATCTACTTCATGCCGCCAAATAAGCTCCTCGATCGTTAAATTGATCTCTCTGACCTTTCGGCCAGGAATAGAGGTGGCCCACATTAACGACAATCTGACCGTCTGGAGCCACTTCGATATGTGCCCGGTCCATAGGCCTGGGAGCCGGACCTTCGAAATTGATACCTTCGCTGTCATAACCGCTACCGTGGCAGGGGCACTTGAACTTGTTCTCAGCAGGCTTCCAATCGGGAGTGCAGCCCAAATGCGTGCAGCGTGCATAGATGATGAAAAGCCGATCGGGCGTGCGATCGACCCAAATTCGATACTTCTGCAACCATTTCTCATCGATTCCTAAGGCGTACTCCGACGGATACCCAATCTTGAAGACGGTAGCCGGTTCAAACAGCACACGCGGCAGGAAGAACCGAAAGAACGCAATGAACCACGTACCCAGGAAGCCGGCTACGCAGCTCCAAACAAACCTGCGCCGGCGCTGGTCGACGACGTTTCTCCGCCCAACAGAAGGGATCCCTGCTGCGGCGACTGCTTTTGAGGTCCCAATCGCAGGCGTCCCGACGTATTGCGTGGGATTTGGCTTGGCAACGGTGGGCGTCGTCGCAGCCTTCGAGCCCTGTTGTCCAGATAGACTTTCCGTATTCACAGCTTCCGTTATTGTTTTATCTGCCATTGCAGAACTCCTTTCCTACGCTTCTGCCTGGATATCTACGTCAATGTACCGGCACAAACTGCGTTATCCATTTTTCTGATCGTCTCTTTTGCTTCGTTTTCGAACATCGCGTAATCGGCGAAAGAACCATAACCCGCCGCCAAAGATGGCTGTGCGGCCCGGATTCTCCAAGCAAAACAAAACTTGAGCTCTTTAGGAACGGATAGGACGACGATTAGCCGAGTGGAGGCGGACGATTGTAGTGATGGCCCTTGCTGGCTGACGCAGGAAAGATCTCCGAAACAGCCGTCAAATGTTTCGAAGTCGCAGTGGGCGGAAATGGCAGAAATTCATTTGCTGGAACCCGCCAATGCAGTCCATTGCAGTCAAAGCGTGGTCGTTGATCGTGGCGTGGTACGGAACTGATTCTTGAAATGGTGGGGGTTGAGGAATGCTGAAGGTTCGCTAAGTCTTGAAATCCCGGTGGGACGTCACGAGCAAGTAGAATCGCGAATAATCCAGCAATTGCAAGAAAGGCGTGGATACGAAATTGCCTAACGTTTTGGGGATTCCAATCGAGCATGTTCCCCACCCCAGGCTATTGTGGATCATTATACGCCTCGTTTCGTCGGCCACGATTTGCCATTCACGGCAGTGGCGCTCCTGCTCGCGTGGCGCAGGGTGGAAGTAGAAAATGAGGGCTGCGGAGCGCGAAGGAGTAGAAACGGAAGGCGAACAGGCCCCTGGATACTGCCGGCGCACGCAGAGGTGTGCGGCAAATCACTGACGAAGGCACGTCTCCAAAGTAGTGTAATTTTGTCTATTTCAGCCGTTCGCGCTCCGGGTTCCACCGTCAGCGCCGTTTGCCGCTCAGCCTTCCTTCGCGGCAAAGAAAAGGAGGTATTTCATGCCTCTCGATAGCCTGGAATTCCGTACATCTCTTCAGAGGTTGCTGGTCGCGCTTATCGTGATTCTCGTTCCCCTCACTGTTTTTGGCTTTTATGTGGCGTTACAAGGAGATAGCCATATCCGTCAGGTGAGTGGCGAGAATTTTCGAGCACTCACCCTTACTGCCGCTGAATCGACCTCAGATTTCATCGCCCGATCTGTGAGAGATGCCAGCGTAATCGCCAATGCTCCCGGTCCTGTCGATGCAGTCACTGCAGCCAACCGCCAATATGAGAATCTTTCCGAGGAAGCTGTTCGCAGCAAGATTGCAGCGGTTGAGAACAAGTGGGAAAGCTCGGAGACCGATGGACTGTCGGCCAAAATACTTACCTCCGATCTGGCGCGCCAGTTGCGCCGTACGCGGGAACTTAATCCCCTGCTACTGGAGGTCACCATCTCCGACATTCTGGGATCTGCCGTTGCCGCTACCGATCGGCCCCTCCATTACTCCCAGACGGATCGGGAGTTATGGGAAGAGGTCTCGTCTGCCGGACGCGGCGCAATCAAGGTATCGGATCTCCGCTACGACGACCAGAGCCGACTTTATTACATCAGCATTGCTTATCCCATCCTGCAAGAAGGTACAGGCAGATTTATCGGCGCCGTCACTTCCACCGTGGATGCCTCCGCATTGTTTGCCCAACTCAACCGGCGCCAGATTGGCCGCACAGGGCGGATGTTCCTGGTACGGGACGACGGGACCGTGATTGAAGGGCCGGGGATCACGCCGTCGATGAAAATCAAGTCGGAAGAATATGCAGCCATTCGCGATGCGCTTGGCAGCGTGCGAGGCCGTGGAGCGGGTTACATCTATACGACACTGTCGAATGGGGAGTCGTATCTGATCGGTTTTGCGGATACCGGTTTGAAGGATGCTTACCCGACTCTGCCCTGGATCGTACTCGCCAGCCAGGAGTCCAGAGAAATCCTCGGCCCAGTGCGCACCATGACGGGGTTCGCTCTCTTGGTCATGATCCTGGCGTTGTTGATTTTGTCGCTTCTGGCGGCCTACGTCTTTCTGCATCGGAAGCAGGAACTGGAAGACATCGAAACACCAGAAGACAAGCTACGCCCGATGGCGGCGTGACGCTCCTTTAACGTCGGCTGCTGTGTGCAGCTAGTGTGGTGTGATCGAAGTGTCGTCGTGTGAGTTGTGGTGTCGGAGTGGCTAGTGAACGCAGCCGGATTCGGTACAGGATCGGAGAGCTCTTATGGTCAACGCATCGGAATTGCTGGAGGGAATGGTCGTCCGGGTAGAAGGGCAGGTCTATCGAGTGCTGGAAATCGAATCCAAAGCGGCGTCGGCTAAGCTCGGCGGCGTGGTGAAGGCAGAACTCAGCAACGTTCATACCGGCCGCCTTTGGGAAGCACGCTTTCGTCCTCAGGAACGGCTGGAGGATCTGCAGGTCGAGCGACGAAACATGGAATTCCTTTTCCACGAAGGCACCTCTTGCACGTTTATGGACGCAAGCACATTCGAGCAGATCGAGGTTCCGGACGACCTTCTGGGGGCAGCGGTCAACTTCTTGTCATCGGGAGCGGTGATACCGTTGGAATTCTTTGAGGGCAAGCCCATTAATGCCACCTCGCCGAGCATCGTGGAAGCTCGGGTGGTTCACACGGCTCCGCCTTGTCATTCGCAGCAGGACAGCGCATGGAAAGAGGCGACACTCGATAATGGCGTTTCGATCCGCGTTCCGTTGTTCATCGCGCCGGAGGAGTGGGTGCGCATTGATCTGAGAACCGGCCGTTATTTGGAACGAGTCCATAGCGATCGCAAGCGGATTGCGTGAGAATAAGGTGAGCGCTTCAGAGGAGCACACCTATGTTGGAGCTTAAGACGGTCGCGATGGATTTCCCAGCGGATGCCAACATCATTGTCGGCCAAGCGCATTTTATTAAGACCGTCGAGGACCTTTATGAGGCGATGAGCACGACCGTGCCGCAGGCACGTTTCGGGATCGCATTCAACGAAGCTTCAGGGGCATGCCTGATTCGTTCGGAAGGAAACGATCAAGCTCTTAGGGATTGTGCCGTGCGCAATGCCCAAGCGATAGGCGCAGGGCATGTGTTTGTCGTGGTAATGCGGAACGGGTATCCCATCAATGTGCTGCACGTCATTCGCAATGTTTCTGAGGTCTGTTCAATCTTCTGCGCCACCGCCAACCTCGCGCAGATCGTCGTCGCCCAGAGTGAACAAGGGCGCGGCATCCTAGGCGTGATTGACGGAAGTTCTCCCAAGGGAATTGAGGCAGAATCTGATATCGCCTGGCGCCACGACTTACTGCGCAAGATTGGATATAAGCGATAGAAAACAAACTGCGGCAGAAGCAGCCGGCACGGCAAGCGGCAAGCTTCCGAATCACGATTTGACAGCGGCGATCTCTCCAACAGCCGCAATTGCCGGCTGCACTTCACCTACATCCTGTACCCTCCGCATCAACACCGCTGCCAATATAAAAAAAATCCCTCCGGCCACGACCGCCAATAGCCGGTCATTGTGTAACAGATGCGCCATGACCCAGCCGAACAGAAGCGAGGCCGTGATTTCCGGAATAACAATAAAGAAGTTGAAGATCCCCATATAGATGCCGGTTTTGTTCGGGGGCAGTGAGCCGGCAAGGATCGAATACGGCATCGCGAGCGTGCTCGCCCAGGCGATACCCACTCCCGCCATTGAGAGTAGCAGGAGGAACTTGCTGTGGATGATCGCTACTGAGAGGAGGCCGAGGCCGCCGCAAATGAGGCAGATACCATGCGTGGCTTTGCGGCCCCACGAGCGAGCAAGTATCGGCAACACGAATGAGAAACCGAAGCAAACCAGCGAGTACATTCCGAAGCAGATTCCCGCCCACTCGATGCCGGCAGTGTAAGCTGAGGAGTTGGTATCAGGAGCATCGAACACATTCCGCGCAACAGCAACCGGAAAGTAGAGCCACATACAGAAAAGGCCAAGCCAAGTGCAGATCTGGACCCAGGCTAGCTGCCGCATCGTGTCGGGCATGCCGCGTAATGAAACCACAATCTCACGCACATTCTCAACTAAGCCGCTATGCTCGGATTTTTGTTTCTCAAACTCCGCCAGGTTCTCTGGCGGAGATTCTCCGGTGGAAAGAATCGTCCACAGTACGGCTCCAAAGAATGCTCCAGACCCGATAAAGAAAGATAACCGGACCGCAAAAGGAATAGCTTCGCCCGGAGTCACTCGCGGGACGCCGAAGACATTCGTCAGCAGGTAAGGCAACGCCGAGGCGACGACGGCTCCCAGTCCGATAAAGAAGCTCTGCATGGCGAAGCCGTGAGTCCGCTGCGATTCAGGCAACAGGTCAGCTACGAACGCGCGGAAAGGTTCCATGCTGATATTGATGGACGCGTCGAGAATCCATAGCAGCCCTGCAGCCATCCACAGCGCAGAACTCCGCGGCATAAGGATCAGAGCTATCGAACTCAAGATAGCGCCGGCTAGAAAGTACGGACGACGCCGACCGAGCCGACCCCAGGTGCGGTCACTCGCGTGGCCAATAATCGGCTGAACGATCAACCCAGTGAGAGGCGCAGCTAACCACAAAATTGGAATCTGATCGGCGCGCGCGCCGAGATATTCGTAGATGGCGCTCATGTTGGCCATCTGCAATCCCCAGCCAAATTGAATGCCGAGAAAGCCGAAACTCATATTCCAGATTTGCCAAAATGTCCGTGGAGGTTTGTTCATAAACGGCTCATTAAATAATCTGCACGCGAGAGCCCCTATCGGTCATAAATCGTCGTCAAAGAACGAAGCCGTGCACACAACGCATCGGTGAGCGCTCCAGCGCGATAGCGCCACTCCCAGTTTCCGCTTACCGTGCCCGGAAGATTCATGCGCGCTTCGCTGCCCAATCCAAGCACATCTTGCAATGGAATGATGGAAAAATCGGCGACCGAAGCCATCACTGCCCTGATCATTGCCCATTGAATTTCGGAATCATCCTTTAATCCAAGATAGGCCCGAGCCAAGTCATGCTCTTTGCGTACATCTTCTGGAGTGCGGGTGCTGTCAGAGGCTCCGGAACTTGTCCACCACCCCAGAGTTGTATCGTTATCGTGTCCACCAGTGTAGGCGACCAGGTCGCGAGCGTAGTTATGCGGACGGAACGACGGCCCCTGGGGGTCGTTGCCGAATGCAAACTGCAGCAAGCTCATACCCGGCAACCCGAACTTGTGCCTGAGATTTTCCACCGCAGGTGTAATGACGCCCAGATTTTCCGCGACGATTGGAAGCTCGCCAATTGCATTCTTCAGCACGGGGAAAAAAGCCTCGCCCGGCCCCTTTACCCAGCGCCCACGAACTGCCGTTGTTTCTCCTGCCGGAACCTCCCAGTACGCTTCAAACCCGCGGAAGTGGTCGAGGCGCACCATATCAAACAGCCCCAGTGCAGCCCGGAAACGCTCGACCCACCACTGGTATCCATCTGCCGCCATCTTGTCCCATCGATAGATCGGATTTCCCCACAACTGGCCAGTCCTGCTGAAGTAGTCGGGCGGAACGCCCGACACCACCTCGGGAATCCCGTCTTCATCGAGGCGGAACATTTCCGGGTGCGCCCAAACATCTGCACTGTCATGGGCGACATAGATAGGAAGATCGCCCATGACACGGATGCCACGCTCCTGGCAGTAACGCTTGAGACCGCTCCACTGTCGAAAGAACTCGAACTGCCAATATTTGAGCGCTTCGGTTTCCGCCTTCAACTTTCGCGACCAATCGCGCAAAGCCTGAGCGTTTCGGCGCCGAAGCGGTGAATCCCACAGAGTCCACATCACTTCGTGATGATGATTTTTTATCGCCATAAAGAGCGCAAAGTCATCGAGCCACGCTTCGGCCTTTTCGCAGAAACGATCAAACTCCTCCCGGTCAGCGTGCGAAGCGTCAGCGAAGAAGGCCTCTGCCGCACGCCGCAAGATTCTGAACTTGAACTCGATCACCGTCCCGTAGTCCACCCGTTCGTCGGGAAAGGAGGGCCCTTGAGCGAGGTCGGCGGCGGATAGCAGGCCGGCCTCGCGAAGGCGCTCCAAACTAAGCTGTAGCGGATTTCCGCCAAAGGCAGAGAAACATTGATAAGGAGAATTGCCGTAACCAGTCGGATTCAGTGGCAGCACCTGCCACAATTTCTGTCCGGCCGAAGCGAGAAAATCTGCGAACTCGTAGGCGCAAGCACCCAAGTCGCCTATGCCGAAGCGACCCGGGAGCGAGGTAACGTGCAGAAGGACTCCGCTGCATCGCGAAAATTTCATTCCCGAAAACCATACGCAAATCAACGCACTAGGACAAATGGCATCGATATTGCGCACCTATAATATGCCTCCCGTTTGGAGGACTCGATTCGAATCACATTTCGAGTTTCACACGCCCACGCATCCTGACAGCGACAGATCGCGAACGAATCTTGCTGTCCCGGTTGCGAGACCATTTCGCATTACCGCATTGTCGAGAAGCTCGGTGGCGGCGGCATGGGCGTGGTCTACAAAGCGGAAGACACCGACCTCGGCCGCTTCGTGGCCCTCAAATTCCTGCCTGATGCTCTCTCGCGTGATCCGCAAGCCCTCGAACGGTTTCGCCGGGAGGCGCGCGCCGCGTCGGCACTGAATCATCCCAACATCTGTACGATCTACGAAATCGGCAAGCATGGCGAGCAGACATTCATTGCCATGGAGTTTCTCGACGGGATGACGCTGACGCGCCGCATCGCCGGCCGTCCTATGGACGTGGAGAGCGTGCTGACGGTGGGAATCGAAATTGCCGAAGGATTGGAGGCCGCGCACAGCCAGGGGATTATTCATCGAGACATCAAGCCCGCCAATATCTTCGTAACCAAGCACGGACATTGCAAGATCCTTGATTTCGGACTGGCGCACCAGCACGCTATAATCGCTTGCACCAATGGGCCTCACTTCCGGCACAAAACTTGGCCCCTATGAAATCCAATCGCCTTTAGGTGCAGGCGGGATGGGCGAAGTGTATCGTGCCAAAGACACGCGCCTCGACCGTACCGTCGCCATCAAAATTCTGCCGCAACATCTCTCTACTGATCCCGATCTCAGGCAGCGTTTCGATCGCGAAGCCCGTGCCATCTCTTCTCTCAATCATCCACGCATCTGCACGCTCTACGACGTCGGTCATCAGGATGGGATCGATTTTCTCGTCATGGAGTATCTGGAAGGCGAGACTCTCGCACAGCGCTTGAGAAAGGGACGCCTTTCGATTAAGGAAGCACTGCGGATAGGAATAGAAATCTGCGAAGCGCTCGAGAAAGCCCACGCTTCCGGCATCATTCACCGCGATCTCAAGCCTGGCAATATCATGCTCACCGCCAGTGGTGCCAAGCTCATGGACTTTGGCTTGGCCAAAGTTTCGGCCGCCTCTGTCGGTTCGGCTGCCAGCGCTCCGCTTCTTTCTGCCGCGCAGACGCTGAGTGAAGCAAGCCCGCTCTCGCCGCTCACGACCGCTGGCGCAGTCGTTGGCACAATCCAATACATGGCGCCCGAACAAATTCAGGGCAAAGAGGCCGATACCCGCTCGGATCTTTTCGCACTCGGCACAGTCCTCTATGAGATGGTGACAGGACTCAGGCCCTTTGAAGGCAAGAGTCAAATCAGCGTAGCTGGCGCGATCCTTGAAAAAGATCCGGAGCCGATCTCGAAGATCCAACCTCTTACGCCAGCCGTATTCGAACATGTCGTCAATACGTGTTTAGCCAAGAATCCGGAGGATCGTTTCCAGTCCGCGCACGACGTGAAGCTCGAGCTGAAGTGGATCGAGGAAAACCCGTCGCAAGTTGCGCAGGCGGAAACAGCAGTAAAGCGGCGTTCTCAATTCCTGCCTTGGACGATTGCCGCTGCTGCGATTCTCTTCTGCATCGGTGGAGGCTGGTTCCTTCTGAGCCGTACTGTTCCCCAAACTCGCTATCACATGGTCACGTTCCGCGAGGGCACGCTGCAGAATGCCCGCTTCTCACACGACGGTCAGACCATTGTTTTCAGCGGTCAATGGGAAGGAGAGCAGCCCCAAGTCTCAACCACACGCGTTGGCAGTCCAGAATCTCGTCCGCTCGGCATCCCCTCAGCAACCGTGGCCGCAGTTTCTCCATCGGACGAATTGGCGGCCATCGAAGGCTGCGAGGCGGTCTTCATTCTCGATTGCGGCGGAGTTCTTGCCACAGTCAGCCTGGCTGGCGGCTCTCCTCGCCCCATTGCCGATCACGTTGCGTACGCCGATTGGAGTCCCGACAGCAAAGAAGTCGCAATCGTCGTCGACGACGCCAACGATGCTCGCCTTGAATTTCCTCCCGGCCATGTCCTCTACCGGCAAAATAGCGGCTGGCTTGGGCATCCAAGATTTTCTCCCGACGGCACTCTCATCGCATTCGAGAATCATCCCGTAGACTCCGACGATGGCACCGTGGATGTAGTCGATCTGAAAGGAAACCGCCGCTCCGTCAGCGGCGGATGGTTAAGCATCGAAGGTTTGGCTTGGCGCCCCGATGGCAAGGAAATCTGGTTCGCTGCCACTGCTAACACTGCGGGCTGGGCCGACGCCATTCACGCAGTTTCGTTGTCCGGCAAAGAGCGAATCGTCTTGCGGTTTCCGTGGCTGCGCCTACTCGACATCTCTCGTGATGGTCGCGTGCTTATTGCTCACCAGAATTGGCGTCGAAAGATGGTCGGGTTATTCAACGGGGACTCTGCAGAGCACCCCTACTCCTGGCTAGATGACTCCAACCCGACAGCGATTGCCGATGATGGACGCTCGTTGACCTTTGCCGAAACAGGGGAACTGTATTACATCGAAAATGATGGTCAGGCGTATTACAGAAAGACGGACGGTTCGCCGGCGGTGAGTCTCGGTAGCGGGTTCGCTATCATCTCGCCGGATGGAAAGTCGATTCTTACCTACGGACGCCGGAAGAAGCTCACGCTTCAACCCGTTGGTCTGGGAGAGCAAAAAGAACTGCCCACTCCAGGTATCACCGCTTTCGCCCATGCTTCTTTCTCAGGCGACGGCCAGAAGATCGCGTATGAAGGATTAGCCGCTGGCAAGGAATGGAATGTCTATACGCAGAAGTTGGATGGAACTCCTCCGACGCTGATTGCACCGCGAGGAAAAGATGCATTCCCGGTCCTGTCTGCGGACGGTTCGACCTTGGCCATCACCGATAGTGGAAAAGGAATTTTGTTGTATCACGGGAACAACAATCAGCCGGAAGAGCTGAAGGGATCTCTACCATTTGAACATCCGGTGAGATTTGTCAACAAAGACCGTTCGCTTCTTGTCGCGAAGGTTACCGGCATCGGAAGCGACGTTACCCTCATCGATCTAGCTGGCGGTCATCGCCAACTCTGGAAGCATGTGCCTTCTCGTTTTTATGGCAGTGGTGCAGTTGTGGCAGTCACGCCCGATCTCAAGTACTACGCCTACGGCATCCCCGACTATTCCACCGATCTCTACCTCGTGGAAAATCTGCGCTGAGGTTTAACCCTCTGGCTACGATCCATTAGAACATCAGATGCGCGCTCAACTGCAGGAAGCGTGGGCTGCCAATCGTGTGCTGGATGACGCCCAAGCTGCCTTGCGGGGGAATCGTTGGCGGACCTTCGTAATAGGGAAAGAAGGTCACGTCGTTGTTCGGGGTGTCGAAATCGGGATGGTTGAAAATATTGAAAGCATCGGCTTCAAAACTGAGCAGGAAGCGTTCCTTGATGGGGAACTGCTTGTTCAAGCTCATGTCGAAGCGCACCTGGAATGGACCTCGGAAAGTATTCCGACCCGTATTTCCATATAGGGATTCAAAGTCATCACACCCACTTGCATCGCAGGCGGGAACCCCCGAAGGGAACTACAGAAATCTGCAGAGGTCTGCGACCCTCCTTTGGGCGAAACGTTCCTTATAGCAAAGGGCCCGACCGACCTTCAAGGAAAGGTCCAATAATTTTCGGTTAATTTCTTTTCAGTTAGGATTAAGCAAAAAAACTGCCAGGTCGCAGTTGCAAACGCCCACCTTTGCTGGACTTCCACCGGAAGAACCAGGCAATCGCTCTTAATAATGTAAAGGGGGACTGAACCTAAATCGGGGATTGCCTACCAACCCAGCTTTTCCCCGAAAACCCTCTGCACCCCAGCGGAATCGAAGTTCCGAGGGGGTAACGTATGCGGTCTATTGCCAGCGGTAAATTTGCACTTACTTTAGCCTTCTGCGTAGGAGCGTTCTGCCTGGCGCAGGCACAATCGTCGAAACAAACCGATAACTCCGAACTCCAACACGCCACCGAAACCGTCCAGCACATGAGTTCCACCGCTCCTGACAAGGGAATCCCGAAGGACGTTCTCGACGGCGCCAAGTGCGTCGCCGTAATTCCAAAGCTCGTGAAGGGCGCATTCATCGTAGGTGGAGAACATGGAGATGGAGTCGCCACCTGTAAGACATCCAGCGGCGCCTGGAGCGCTCCGGCTCCATTTGCTGTCTCCGGTATCAGTTGGGGACCGCAGATCGGCGGCAAGAGCACCGACCTCATGATGTTCATCATGAATGATCAGGGAATGACCGACCTGCTGCAAGGGCACATTAAGCTAGGCGCTGACGTCTCCGCGGCCGCCGGTCCGGTTGGGCGCTCCGCTTCCGCCGACGCCGGATGGAAAGCGGGCGTACTGACTTATTCCAGCAGTAAAGGCGCATTCATCGGGGCATCCCTCAATGGCGCCGAACTGCAACAGGATAGCAAAGCTACCGAGAAATGGTACGGCCGCGATATCTCTTTCAAAGATATTCTCGAGGGAGACGTGCACGCCCCGAATGCTCAGGCGCGTGACTTCGTGAATGCCGTCGCCAATGCAAAGGAAACCGCGCAAGCACGCTAAGTCTGGCAGGAAGTTGAAAATGATGATTGATTCCCCACCCTTCATGGCTTTCGAAGGGTGCGGGAATCGTATGCAACTCAGTATTTTCTTAATACACCGATTACTCTGCCCTGCACGTCAACCGAAGCGGCGGGAACGATGATCGGTTTCATATTGACGTTCGAAGGCTGCAAGCGGATATTCTCGCCCTCGCGATAAAAGCGCTTCAGCGTGGCATCGCTCTGATCAACCAGCGCGACTACGATGTCGCCGTTGTGCGCCGTACGTGTCTTCTCGACCAGCACATAATCGCCATCAAGGATGTGTTCGTCCTGCATCGACTGGCCACGCACTTCGAGCACGAAGACTTCCTTTGATTTCACGAAATCGGCGAGCGAAATCGTTTCGGGATTCTCAACCGCCTCAATCGGCTGGCCAGCGGCAATTCGCCCTAACAATGGCAACACCACCGCTGTATTCACGCTCATCGCCTGTTTCAGGCGGCCTTTGGGTGGAAGCAGATCGATGGACCGGCTGCGGTTGTAATCGCGAGTGAGTAATCCCTTCTTTTCCAGATTGGTGACGTGCTTATGCACAGTCGCCAGGGACGAAAGCTCCAATCCTTTGCCGATCTCTTCAAAAGACGGCGAGTATCCGTTCTCTGCCACGAAACGCGAGATGAAGTCGTAAACCTGTCGTTGCCTGCGTGTTATCGCCATGGCACATATTGTAGGCGAATATAAAGCGAAGTCAATGACTATATGGAGG
>DATKQB010000058.1:0-10957 GCA_035523795.1 Verrucomicrobiia bacterium
GCTGCATCCAGCTCTGCATTATCGACAACCGTCCCCGAAGTGCGGATCGCCTCGGCGATCGCCCGAAACATCTGTACCGTTTTTTCCGCCAGCACCGGCAGCGAGGGAACCAATCCCGGCTCCGCCTGCGCATGCACATAGAGAAAACGGTCCTCAGCCATAGCTGTCAGTCGTCGCCGAATCAGGTCGGCCCCCTCCACAAGCCGCTGGAATGCCGCAGCATTGAAGCGCGAAAACGAAAGTTCGCTGCGCGCTTCGTCCATTTGCTGCGTAATGCCCCGTCGAAGATCATGCAACTGGCGGTCGAACTCGCGAATCTCCTGCTCATTGTTCACGCCCTGCAACGCCGCGGCCGTGATCGCCTGATAAAGCGTGCCCGCCCCCTCAATAATGGTCGCGATTTTCTGCCGCAGTCCCTCTCTTGCGCGCACCGGCCAGATCAACGCCCCCACCCCAAAGGCTACGAAAGCACCCTCAGTCGTGTAGAGCACGCGCAGCCACGCCGTGTGCCAAGGTTCCGAAATGCCTCCGAAGACGAGGATGATGGCCGCAGTAACTCCAGCGGCCGTAAAGGCCGAGTGCAAGGCGGTAAGATAGCCGAAGAAACTGGCCAGCAAGAAAAGCATGATTCCAACCCCAATCGTCCCGCTGCCCAGCATGGGCAAGAGCAACGCCGCTGCCAAAGCGCCAGCCGTCGAGCCGATGGTGCGATAAAGCGCAGCTTTCCACGACGCGCCTACATTTGCCTGGGTCACGACCAGCGCCGCAAAGACCGCCCAATACCCCTGATTCAGGTGCCAACCGGCATAAACGGCGTAGGTGATAGCGCCCGCGAGCCCAGTTTTAATTCCCTGCTTGAGCGACGCGGCTTCGCTTGTCCAAAATGACGGCGGCTGCCGGAACGCCAGTACTTCTGCTTGTGGCAATGGAGGATTTCGAGATGCCATGCGCGGATTATATGCGGACGCATGAAAGCTTGAATCCGGCGTTCTCTAGGATAGAATCATGCCAATGATCAATCTCCATATTTGGAAGCGCATCGCTCTCGCCATGCTGCTCGGCGCCGTTGTGGGTAGCTGCGCGATCGTTGACGCGCAGACGCGCAATCCTGCCATCAACGCCGGAACCAAGCAATCCCACAAGATGGAAAAACAGCAGGCGAAGGCCATGAAGAAGTATCAGAAGGCGCAACGCAAGTCGCAGCGAAAAATGGAGAAGTACGACCGCAAGCACACCCACGATCCCTACCGCCCGAAATAAGTAGGTTCTGTCATCCTCAGCGGCGCGTTTGCCCCGCAGGATCTATGCCATATGGCGTCGAATTCGAAATCGCCTTGAAAAGGGCACGCCTTCAGCCGTGCCGCCAGAGCCTGGAATCGACGGGGCTTTAGCCCCTGAGGTTTGCTTTCTTTCGCTGGAGTAGACCGGCCCAGCCTCGCTACACAATCCATCCCCCGCCCACAACGACATCCCCATCATAGAAAACCGCCGCCTGCCCGGGCGTAATCGCCCGCTGCGGCTGGTCAAATGTGACCAGAATTTCATCTCCGCTGCGCTCGGTCGTTATTTTTTCAATCATCGCAGCCGCCGGCTCATGCCGATGCCGAATCTTCACGCTGACCCGCATCGGCTCACGCAGATCCTCAACGGCAATCAGATTCACTCGCTTCGCGCGCAGCGTCTTTGAATACAAATTTTCTTCTCCTCCAACCATCACCTGCTTTTGCGCGCCGCTAATCTGGATCACATAAAGCGGCGATCCGGTCGCCACGCCGAGCCCCTTGCGCTGGCCCACCGTGAAGTTGTGAATGCCGGCATGCTCTCCAATCACTTCCCCGTTCGTCGTAACCAGTTCACCTGCGGTATCCGGCAGCGACTCGCCCTGCTCAGATAGATACGCATCAATGAATCGCTTGTAGTCGCCGCCCGGGACAAAGCAAATCTCCTGCGAATCGGGCTTCTCAGCAATAGCCAGTCCGTGCTTCGCCGCCAATCCTCGAACCTGCGGCTTGGTCATGTCGCCGAGCGGAAACAGAGTCCGGCTGAGCTGCTCCTGCGTCAGTCCGAAAAGAAAATATGTCTGATCCTTGCTCTGATCGGCCGGACGCCGCAGCAGCCAGCGCTCGCGAGCCTCATCATAAGCAACCCGCGCGTAATGCCCAGTGGCGACGCGCTCCGCGCCGATCTGCCGCGCGACCACTAGAAGCTGATCGAACTTCAGATGATTGTTGCAAAGGCTGCATGGGATGGGCGTGCGTCCCGACAGATACGCCTCGACGAACGGGCGCACCACGTCGCGCTCAAAGCGATCCTCATGGTTGACCACGTAATAGGGAATGCCGATCTGCTGCGCCACGCGGCGCGCATCGTAAACATCGTCGAGCGAGCAGCAGCGCCCGGTGACCTGCTCCGGCATCCCTTCGCGTCCCGCCAAGCGCCGCTGATTCCACAACTGCATCGTCAAGCCGATGACGTTGTGCCCGTCCGCGCGCAGCATTGCCGCCACGGTGGACGAATCCACTCCGCCCGACATCGCCACGGCAATGGTGTTTGAACTCAGCTTCTAACTCCTGACTCTACCTTCTGTGTCATCCTGAGAGCATCTTCCGCCACGAACGATATGGCCCGCCTTACAGATAGGTTTGAAAGGGCACGGCTTCAGCCGTGCCGATCAGCGCCGACCTTAAGACCGGGCTTCAGCCCCTGCAAGACTCCCATGACTGCTACCTTGCCACAACTTGCTTTCTGTATGTTGGCGAAATCTCCCGCAACCTCGCTGCCGCCTCCGGCACAAGCGCGAGAGCAACATCAATATCTGCTCCCGTCGTCTGCTTCCCCAGGCTGAAGCGAACGCTCGAACGCGCTTCATCCGCCGATAATCCCATCGCAATCAGAACATGTGAAGGCTCGATCGCTCCCGACGAACATGCCGCTCCGGTCGATACGGCCATCCCCTTCAGATCGAGCGCAATCACGAGCGGCTCAGCATCCACATGCGCAAATGCGATGTTGCTCGTGTTGGGGACCCGCTCCACGCCGCCATTCACTTTTGATTCATCTACCTGTGCAAGGATTCCCTGCTCCAGTCGGTCGCGAAGCGCAGCCATTCGCTTCTCCTCGCTGCGGTCAAGCCATTCCTTCGCCAGCTGCGCTGCCTTTCCAAGCCCAACGATCCCCGCCACATTTTCGGTTCCTGCCCGTCGCGAGCGCTCGTGACGCCCTCCATAAAACAGCGGCTGGATCTTCGTTCCCTTCTTCACATACAGCGCGCCTACACCTTGCGGCGCGTGCATTTTGTGTCCAGAGATCGACAGCGCGTGGCAGCCAATCCGATTCACATCAAGTGAAATCTTCCCCGCTGCCTGCACGGCATCAGTATGGAAAATAATTCCGGCCTCCGACGCGATCTTTCCGATCTCTTGAACCGGCTGCAGAACGCCCGTCTCGTTATTCGCGGTCATGATTGAGATCAATTTTGTATTCGGCCGCAATGCATGCCGAACATCATCCGGATCAACCAGTCCGCTCCGATCCACAGCAACACACATCACCTCGCAGCCAATCTCCTCCAGATGCTTACACGCATGCAGCACCGCATGATGCTCGATCTGCGACGTGATGATGTGATCACCTGGCACAGCAAGGCCGGCAATTGCGAGATTGTCCGCCTCCGTTCCGCCGCTCGTAAAAACAATCTCGGACGCGAGGCATCCCAACAGCGCAGCCACAGATTCACGCGCATTCTCGACAGCAGCACGAGTCTCCTGCCCATGGCTGTGGATGGACGACGCGTTGCCGAAATGCTCCACAAAATACGGACGCATCGCCTCCAAAACCTCAGGCAGAACCGGCGTAGTGGCGTTATTGTCCAGGTAAATCCGGTGCATACAAAACCCACCTCTATTCTACGTGAGAGGCTGGACCTGTAGAGACGCAGCCGCTTGCCTAAGCCAGCAGCGATGCCAGCCATATCGTGGATTGGCGTCATCCCGAGCGGAGCCGTTTTTCAGGCGTGGGGACGGATCTTGCGTGTGTCGCCTCGAAGCTGAAGTTATTCCCGAGTGGCCCTTGTCATCCGTGGCTATCGTTTTTCGATTGGCACATACCTGGCCGGATACTCCGGCCCAACGTAATCCGCGCGCGGACGAATCAGCCGGTTATCGTCGAGTTGCTCGATCACGTGTGCCGTCCAGCCGCTGATACGCGAAATAGCAAAGATCGGAGTGAATAGATCCACATCGATCCCCAGCGTGTGGTAGGTCGAGGCGGAATAGAAATCCACATTCGCATTCAGCTTCTTATCCGATTTCACGAATGCTTCGATGCGCTGCGAAAAATCGAACCATTTCCCCTCTCCGCTCGAATTCCCCAATTCTCGAGACATCCGGCGCAGGTGCGTCGCTCGCGGGTCCTCAGTGTGATACACGCGATGCCCGAACCCCGGCACTTTCTTTTTCTGCGCCAGCATTCCCTTCACGTATTCCACCGGATCGGCTCCAGCCGAATCAATCGCCTCCAAAATGCGAAACACCGCTTCATTCGCGCCCCCATGCAGCGGCCCCTTCAACGCTCCGATCGCCGAAGTGATTGCCGAATGCATGTCGGAGAGAGTTGCCGCGGTCACCCGCGCCGCAAATGTGGAAGCATTGAGTTCGTGGTCGGCATGTAAGATCAACGCTATGTCGAGCGCCCGCTCGCCCGTGACGCTGGGATTCTTGCCATTGAGCATCAGCAAAAAATTCGCGGAATGCGAAAGCGACCGGTCCGGCTCGACCACAGGCTGGCCCTTGCGAATGCGGTCATAGGCGGCGACAATCATCGCGATCTGCGAGGTCAGCCGGATCGCTTTATCGATATTGGCCGCGTGATCGTTGCTCTTCTCTTGCGGATCGTAAAACGACAACGCCGAAACCGTCGTGCGCAGCACGTCCATAGGCAGCGCATGATGCGGCGCCGCGCGCAGCATCGAAATAACCGACGCGTCCAGCTTCCTCTCTTCTGCCAGTCGGTCTCGCAATTCACGCAATTCGCGTCGCGTCGGCAACTTTCCGAACCACAGCAGATAGCAGGTCTCTTCAAAAGTCGATTGCTCGGCGAGTTCGTGAATGTCGATGCCGCGATAGGCGAGGATGCCCTGATCACCATCGATGTAGCATATCTTCGAAGTGGTGGCGACGATGCCCTCAAGTCCCTTGGGGGCATGCGTGCTTACGCTGGACATGATGTTGGCCTGCTTTCCCCAGATTGCTGCCGCCTGGCACGCGTGAAAAGCCGCGATCAGCGCAACCCTTCCTTATACCTCAAATGACTTGCTCTTTCCATCCGGAAGAAAGCCCATTTTGCCGCGATTCCTCACCGCGGCGTATAGTAGTGGGTTCGTTTAATCCCCTGCTCTGAACTGCTCTTCATCGTCCCTCATGGAGGAGTTGCCCCAATGAAACGTTATCTTTCGATTCTGCTCGCCTTCGCATTTATCTTCTCGGCATTCGCTCAGGCCGACGAGGGCATGTGGCTCTACAACCAGCCTCCCACCGCCAAGATCAAAGCCAAATACGGATTCGAATTGACCCAAGCCTGGCTCGACCATGTTCGGCTATCTTCAGTGCGTTTTAACAACGGCGGCTCGGGATCGTTCGTCTCCGCCGACGGTCTCACTTTCACAAATCATCATGTGGGCGCGCAGTGCGTCCAGCAACTTTCCACCGAAGGTCACGACTACATCAAAACCGGCTTCTATGCCAAATCTCAAGCCGAAGAAGCGAAGTGCCCCAACCTGGAACTGAATCAACTGGTCGGCATTGCAGATGTAACTGAGAAAGTAAATGCCGGCGTGAAGCCGGGGATGTCGGCCGCAGAAGCAGGACAGGCGCAACGCGCCGCTATGTCACAAATCGAAAAAGATTGCGCGACTTCGACCGGACTGCGCTGCGATGTGGTCACGTTTTACTCCGGCGAAGTTTACAACCTCTACAAGTACAAGAAGTACACCGACGTCCGCCTGGTCTTTGCACCCGAGTTCGGCATTGCTTTCTTCGGCGGCGATCCCGACAACTTCACTTACCCGCGCTATGACCTCGACATCACTTTCTTCCGCGTCTACGAAAACGGCAAGCCCGCTCACCTCGATCACTATCTTCACTGGTCGCGCACCGGAGTCAAAGACGGCGATCTCATCTTCGTTTCCGGCCATCCCGGCAGCACCGGACGCCTGTTAACCATCTCGCAGTTGAGCTTCCTCCGCGACACCCAATATCCATCCGTCCTGCGCTATCTGCAACGCCGGCTGACCGTTCTCCAGGATTTCAGCAAGCAATCCGAAGAGAACGCCCGCATCGCCAAGGAACAAATCTTCGGCCTGCAAAACTCGCAGAAGGCCATCACCGGCTATAACTCAGGGCTAATCGACAAATCGATCATGGACGAGAAGTCCGCCGACGAATCCAAGTTGCATGACGCCTACAAGGCAAACCCCAAGAACGCCGGCGCTGCCGATCCCTGGAACGAAATTTCCGTCGCCATGAAAACCCAGCAGGCGATCTACAACGATTTAACTTATCTCGAACGCATGCGCGGTGCGCCGCGCCTCGCGCAGATTGCGCGGATTCTCGTCCGCGGTGCCGAAGAAAGGCCGAAGCCCAACCAGGATCGCATCCGCGAATTTCGCGACTCCGCTCTGCCTTCGCTCGAGCAGCAACTCTTCTCCACCGAACCAATCTATAAGAACCTCGAGACCACGAATCTCGCCGACTTTCTCGCCGAAATGCAGGATGCCTGCGGAAAAGACAATGCCAACGTCCAAAACTTGCTGAACGGCAAGACTCCCGCCGAAGCAGCCAGTGACATGATGGCGAACACCAAGCTCGACGACGTTGCCGTCCGCAAGCAACTCTGGGATGGCGGCAAGGACGCAATCGACGCGAGCACCGACTCGCTGATCGTCGCCATGCGCGCCATCGAACCCGATGCTCGCTCGGTTCGCAAGCAATATGAAGACAACGTCGAATCCGTCGTCCGCCGCGACGGCGCCCTGATCGCCAAGGCGCGCTTCGCCGAAAGCGGATTCAGTCAGCCTCCCGACGCCACTTTCACCCTGCGTCTCAGCTACGGAACGGTCAAGGGATACGAGGAGAACGGCAAAGCCATTCCCTTCGACACCAACATCGGCGGTGCTTACGAGCACGCTGCGGCTCATGGCGACAAAGCGCCTTACGACCTTCCCGAGAGCTGGATGAATTCGAAATCCAAGCTGAATCTGAAGACGCCACTGAACTTTGTCTCCACGGCTGACATTATCGGCGGCAACTCCGGCTCGCCGACCGTCAATAAGAAAGGAGAAGTCGTCGGCATTATTTTCGACGGCGACATTCAATCGCTCCCGTGGAATTTCGCCTACAACGATCGCCAGGGACGCGCGGTTTCCGTCGATTCCCGCGGCATTCAGGAAGCGCTCAGAAATATCTATGGCGCTTCGGCTCTCGCCGATGAATTGGCGGGATCAAATGCGGCGAATAGAAAAACTGCAAAAGCCGCAAGCTCGGCAAAATAATTGGTGTTTTGCAAGAGGCGCGGCTTCGGCCGCGCCGAAGCCTTCCCAGATTCGTCATCCCGGCCGTAGCAGATCATCGTGCACGCGATAATCTTCGCAGTGGAGGGACCTGCGGTTACAAAATTTCAGAGCAAGATTTCAGAGCAAGATTTCAGGGCAATGATCCGCGCTCTCAGGCGCGAAAGTTGGCCCACTCAAGCCGGGTTTTGGCTTGAGTGGGAACCTTCGTCACCGCTCTTATTCCAGCTTCGGATCAGGGAACACAATGATCGTCGCGTACGGCTTTCCTGCCTGCACCAGAAAGGTCGCCGCGGCATCGGAATCGAATCCCAACTCTTTTCCCGTCATATACGGCGCATAAAACATAAAGTGCGGAGGCACTTTGACCGTTTTATGATCGCGCGTAGGCCCAAGCCGGTTGTCGCTCGATAGCATATAGCGGATTCCGATTTTGCTCGGCGCCTTAAAGCGGCCAGACTTGTATCCATCGGCGATTTCCGTCTTGATCTCTGCGTCGGGCATCCCCTTTGAGCGCAATTCTTCCGAGTAGAGGTCGGCGAGCAGCAAAGTCTGGCTGCCTTCAGCGTCGTAGCACATGGGCTCGATCGTCGTCTCCGCCGGCGATGCGAAATGCCGCGTCACCAGGCAACTCACGCCGTTGGTGCCCTCGCGCGCTTTCTCGAATCCCTTCGCGCCCAGGACGTAAACGGTTGCCTTCTCTCTTATCTCTTCTGGAGCCGCGCTCAGCGCGAGCGCGATCTGCTGATCGCGCGGCATGGAAGCGTCGAGCACTTTCGGCAGTTGATCATAGGGGATTGGTGCTGTCGCCCCGTTCGATACGGCAAAGCTCGGTATCGCAGCGGCGAAGATCATCATCGTCATCCATCGTATAAGCTTCATGTCTGTCCTCCTTCCTGCGGTAATGCAGGAGATGCCCTGAAAAGAGGTGCCCTGAAAAGAAATGCCCTGACATTCAGCTTGTATGGACGCATTCGATTCGAAACGGATATCAGCTGGAGGCGTGTTATCGAGAACTTTGTGACAACTCCCCAAGCGCAGAGTTCACTTCCACAGAATCATGGGATGAGCCCCGGAAATAATTTCGTTGGTCCCGCTTGTGGGATGCCCCATAGCTTGCCCTGAGCGGCAGTCGAAGGGTCTCGTCGCCCTTGCGAGACATGGGAACCCCGGCATCTGACCTCGTGGCGTTCAATCTTTTTTCGCTGATTCTGTCGTGGAGTCCGTCCCACTCCGGGAATTATTTGGGATTTGTGGGGTAGCCCCCCTCCCCCCCGAATCTTTGGAATCATGAGGTTAGGGCGGCAATAACACAGTTAACGCACATGTAGACAGGTGTCACACTTCTCTGCGTTGGCGTGAACTGCTTTTATTCGGACTACAAAAATGTCGCTCATTGGTTGGTCGTAATCGCATTAGCGCGGGTTCTAAAGGATGCGGTCAAAGCGATGGTAGCGGAACTGGTCAAACGCCTAGTTTCGCGTTTCTTCGACAGGCACCCAAAGCGGCGATCTGGGCAACGGCGATAGCCTGCCTGCTTGCCGTGACAGGACTAATTGCTGTCAATAGAGTTGCTGGAGGCACATCTCTTGTAAATGTCGGGTATCGGCTCAACTCCGGAACTTGGGATTTTGACAGAAACGGCGGCTTCGAGTATTCGACAGAACCGCACAAAATGTGGTTTCTTGTTAAAAATGTCGAAATACGTGATTTCGCCGTATCCAACAATGACGATCTTACCGTGGTAAACCTCCTGTCTGAGTTCGTCGTTCCAGTCGATAGGAGCACGTCTGCCTTCCGGAGACAGCTTCGTCAGGTTTATTCCCATCTCTTCCACACCACCGGGAACCAAGGCGCCCAATCTTATCGGCATTCCTTTCGCGTAGGTCGAGAAATCAAATATATCGTCAGGGTTTTGGGCGCTAATCACGACTCGCCCACTGATGTTCTTGGCCGGAGTTTTTCCTCTATTTTCGTATTGGAATCCGCTAATCGTGTTACTTCCAAGACGGGTCTGGTAACTGGGATTGATCTTATGTTGGAACGCTGGGACGAGCCACGCCCGCTCGTCAACTCTAAAATTCTTCGTAGCTTCGTTCAACGTCTCCCTCGCCTTTCTAGCCTGAATTCCGGCGAAATTGGTAGCGTCCGCCTGTTCTCCCCAAATATTCCAAGTGACGAGCGTATAAGCAATTACTGCGACGCCGACAGTGACCTCAAGTGCGCCTTTCGTTATCGCCCACGTCCATTCCTTTTTGGTTTTCTTGGTCTTATCCTCTACTCCTATGGGTATCTGAGTGCGAAGTTCGGTTACGGCAGTAATTGGGGATTGGTGGCATTCTTCGCTGGCCTTCTGCTGCTTATCTATGGAATTTTTGAAATTTTGAATGCTGTTAGCGAGATCAGACATTTCGCCATGTAAACGATTAACGTGGTTCTCAAATTCCTGGCGAAGTCTTCTCGCGAGCATGAAGAATTGGCGCGTAACATAATCCATATGAAGCAACCTGAATACATAGAAGGGCCGGAAGCCTTGCAGAACTTCAAGAAGTTTGCGGGCGCAATTCTACAGGCTCCGACCAAAAAGAAAAAGAAGCAGGCTAAGAAGCCTGCTTCCCGAAAGAGCGAGCCGAAACCCGACAAGGACTAGAAGGGTTCTGCGATCTCTGCCGCTTGCCCCGTCCCTGTCGTTTCCTGATGTGGCGAGTCACTCTTGCCTGGCAGATCGGCGTCGATCAGGCGACCGCCTAGCATTTCGGATATGGCTGTCTTGAACCTGTAAAGATCGTCGTGGTGCGGATTCTCAGTCGTAGCGCGATTGTTGTAGCGGAATACCTGTTCGCCGACGAAAAACCTGGACAAATTCCTTTGTCTCAGTTTTGGGGTGCACTCCAACGGGACGTTCCTGGATTCCTAGCCCTCGCAAGACGGCTCCCGGATTCTTTTCCACAGCCCTTTGTGACATCTGCCCTTGTCTTTCACAGCCAAACTTCGCAATCATCGCGGAGGCCGTGACCCTCGCGAAACGCGAAATCGTTCGGCCCTAAGTCCTTTGTTTCACGGATTTTAGTATCTAAGTTCTTTGAAAGACGTATTTTGCCGGGAATTTCGCCCTAACTCCATGATTCCAAAGATTCGGGGGGGAGGGGGGATACCCCCACAGTCTTCAGATATTCCCCAGATTGGGACGGGTCAGACGACGGAATCACCAGGAAAGGTCGAACGAGGGGGCCTTCTATGCGGGCCAAAGCCAGAGCGCGGTCTTGCTCAGAATTTGCTGCTGGATGCTCTCGCTGAGCGGCAGGGCGCGGAATTCATCGAGATTCTTCTTGATGTCGGGAACGCCGGGACCGGGCCAATCCGTGCCGAACAGAGTTTTATCGGCAATCTCTT
>DATKQB010000059.1:0-11506 GCA_035523795.1 Verrucomicrobiia bacterium
GATCGCGCGCGGCTGGCGGCCGAAATGTTGAATCGTTTGCAAAAGCCACCTTTCACCACGCAGCTCAATCATTCTGAGCAACTCTTCCGTATGGCGGCAAAGGCGCAACGGCCTGACGAAACGCCCAACGATACGGCCGAGCAATATCAGTGGGCAATTACGCGTGCCCCCGATGATTCCATGCTGCGCCTGCGTTTCGGCACATTTCTTTTCCCCTACAATCGGGATGCCGCGGCTCAGCAGATTGCGTTTGCGCAGCCTTGGGACGGCTATCCCGTCTTTCTGCCGGATGGCACTCAGATTCGCTGAGCGTCTAAAACCGCCGATACATCAACTGTCCCGCGCTCGCCTGCTGTCCGTGCGT
Source organism: Verrucomicrobiia bacterium (assembly GCA_035523795.1). Taxonomy (GTDB): domain Bacteria; phylum Acidobacteriota; class Terriglobia; order Terriglobales; family Acidobacteriaceae; genus Sulfotelmatobacter. Next base: position 365 of record DATKQB010000059.1, read on the forward strand.
GATCATGAAAACGAAGAGCAAAGCTAAGGCGTAGAGCGATGGAATCCAGAACCAACGCCAGCGGGCGAGAAGGGCGATGGCCGAATCGGGGCGCTCCTTCGTGTAGGCATCTTTAATCTGTTTTTCGAGCGCTAATGCAATTAGCAGCACGATGGCATATCCTGCTGCGATTACTGCGACCAATGCATAGAGACTAGGGCTCAGAAAGTGCTTCAGGTAAGCTGCGGGCGAGAAAATTGTTGCGAGCATTTGATCCGCCTGCACGAGAGAATTAGCGCGGAAGAAAATCCATCCCAGGCTGATGAAGATTGCCGTTGCAAGCCAACCCAGTGCACTCCATACGTTCTCCGGCGGCTGCCAATTAGAATGACGCTCCCATTGCTGAATGAGGCGATGTGCGACCAACAGCACGCCGTGATAGCAGCCCCAGATCAAGAAAAGCAGGCTGGCGCGGTGCCACACACCGAACGCGGCCATGGAAAAAATGAGCGCGAGATTGCGCCACCAAATCTCGCGGCGAGCCGTGGCCAGTGGAAAGAAAAGATAGTCGCGAATCCAGAAGGAAAGCGACATGTGCCAGCGCGTCCAGAAAACCGATGGGCTCGCCGAGGAAAAGGGCCGCTCGAAGTTTTCCGGAATCGTTATACCCAGCGCTTTCGCGGCCCCGACTGCAATATGGGTGTAGCCGGCGAAATCGAAAAACAGCTGCAAACCATACCCGAACGCGAGGCACCACGCATCCGTCGCGCTCCACTGCGATGTGCGATCAAACCCGCTGACAATGCCATCGCCCGCAAGAATACCCTGGCCGAGTAACTTGGCGATCTGCATCATTAGCACTCCGATCGCGATGCGCCGCAGTCCCGTGAGAATGTCCGCGCCTGTCGTTTTTTCTTCGGAGTGGAGTTGCGGCAGCATCTCTGGCATGCGGCAAACCGGTCCAGAGATTGTGACCGGGAAGAACGCCATATAAAGCGCGAATTCCGTAAGCGACGGATCGAGTTCCTGGTCGCGATAAATATCGAAAAGGTAGCTCATTGCCTGGAAGGTCCAGAACGAAATGCCGAGCGGAAGAGCGAGATCGGCGAAACCCCGGAGAGTGCCAGAGGCGACGTGAGCCGCCAGTTCCGGCGCATATTTGAAGACGCTCAGCAGTGCCAGGTTGAAAACGATTCCTGCCGAAAGTGGCACCCAATGCGGATTTCGCTGCAGCCATTTTCCGATCAGAAAGTTGACGATGATCGAAGCAGCCAGAACCGCCGCGAACCACGGTGTCCACGTGAGGTAAAGTGCGAAGCTGGAAACGAGTAGGATGGTCTGGCGCACGCGGCGCGAGCGAATCGTCGTAAAGACAAGAACGCACGCCAGGAAAAGCAGCACGTAGCAGGAGATGTGGAAGAGTTCGCGAGGTTCCAAGGCTAGTTCGCGCCTCCCCCATGCGTAGCGATCTCTTCCAATAGTTGCCTCGCCATGACGTCCGCGGGATTGATTTCTAAAGCTCGAGTTAGTGCTTGTTGCGCTGCCGCATACTCACCCATTTGGACAAGATCCCCGCCGGACTCATCCAAACAGAGCAACGCCATATCGCGGCTTGCCGTATAGCGAAGTGCAAGCTGATATTGGCCCACAGCCTCCGGATACTGGCCTCGACCGGAAAGTATATGTGCAATATTGTAATGACAATATTCGGTGCGAGGTTGAAGCCTGCAGGACTCCTGGTAATGCGGCAAAGCGTCGTCCGGGTGTCCCGCAGAAAACAGCGCGTTGCCATAAAGCTGCTCCAGCCAGAAGTCCGGTTTGGCCCATGAGGTCCGCGCCCGGGCGAACAACGATACTGGATCTCTCCAGCACTGTAGATAGCGAGCCGTCGCAATCCCCAGCGCGGCGATGACACACAGTCCACCGAATGCCAACAGCGTCCGCGAGCTATGAAGCCGCGCAGCGATCTCTGCTAATCCCCACACCAGCGCGATGAACAAGCCAACGGCGGGAACATAAGTGTAGCGATCCGCCATGCCCTGAAAGCCGACCTGCACAATTCCGATCACCGGAACCATGGCGATGAGGTAGAAAAACCATCCCACAGCAAGGTAGGGAAATTGGCGAAAGTAGAGTACCGCCGCGCTAATGGCGATCAGGATCGCGGCCGCAGCAACTGCAGCCCCAGCATGCGGCGAAAGTTGAATGGGATAATAGGTCGCCAGCCGCGCCGGCCACAGAATCTTTCCGATATAAGCGACGTACGAAATCAATACATTTTCAACTCGCCCGGAAATCGGCAAAAGAGACAAACCCATCACCGAGCCGCCGGAGTTCTGCGCCATCTCGGTCAGGACGGAACTCGCTGCGCTCATAACGAACAAGGGCAGCTTTTCAATCGTCAGTCGCGTCCATCGCCGAAGAAAAGACCGTTCCTCAAATCGCCGTAATGGCCAGCAATCAAAAAGCAACATGAGGAGGGGGAGGCTGACCGCCATCGGCTTCGCCATCACCGCCAGAGCGAAGCCGGCGAGGAGCAAGGCATATCGTTTCCAGTTGCGTTGTTGTACGTACCATCCGTAGGCCGCGATTGTCAGCAATGAGAAGAATGCGCTGAGCAGACTTTTTCGCTGCGCGATCCATGCGACTGTTTCGACGTTCAGCGGATGTGCCGCAAACAGTGCCGCCACGAAGAAGCTGCGCCATACGGCGCCCGTGGCTTTCTGCAACAACCAGAACAACAAAAAGACATTGGCCGCGTGCAACAGCACGTTCACGAAATGCTGCGGCCCAGGATTCAAGCCGAACAACTGGCAATCCACCATGTGCGACAGCCAGGCTACAGGATGCCAGTTCGACTGCTCAAAGCTTGAGAACGCCCACCGAATATTGGTCAGCGTCAATCCGCTGCGCACATGCGGATTGTCAGTGACGTAGCTATCGTCGTCCCAGAGCGTGAGAAATCCATAATGAATTGCTGGCGCATACAAAAGAACAACAAGGACTGCCAGTGACGCGCCCAAAAGCCCGCGCCGCTCACGGAATTGTTCCAGTTGCGCTGCAACCTGCATGGAAGCTCTCGAATCGAAAGACTCCGAACGGATTCATCCCCAGCGAGGTAGAAGTATAAATGTGGCCGCAAGAACGGGCCGTGTGCGCATTCACAGCCAAAAAGATCAGATTGGTCTACAATGCGCTGTGATTCGCCCCGCCAACCTAATTGACGCCCTGAATTGCGCGCCTGGCGGGAGGAATTTCATCACATTCTGGGTCGATGAAGACGAGGAGGAATCCGTCACTTTTGGCGAATTCCGCCAGCGGGCTCTCCTCGAATCTGAGTGGCTCGCTCAGGAAGGAGTGAGCGCCGGGGATCGCCTTGTCATCATCATGCCGCAAGGCATTCCCGCCATGGTCACATTCGCCGCCGCGATGATGCTGGGCGCCGTGCCTGCCTTTCTCGCCTATCCGAATTTCAAAGTGGAACCTTCGAAATATCGCTCCGGACTGGCCGGGGTTACGGCGAATCTCAGCGCCAAAGCAGTGGTGATCGACGCCGAATTTCCTGACGAAATGCTCGGCAGCGTCACACTCAGTGATGGAACAAAATTGTTACGCCCGGCGCCGCATGTTGGCTACGAACCTTCGGAAGAAAATGCGCAGGAGCATCCAGCGATTGATTGTCACACACTTGCCTTCATTCAGCACTCCGCGGGCACGACTGGTTTGCAAAAAGGAGTCGCGCTCAGTCACGCGGCGGTTTTGCGCCAGCTGGATTATCTGGCTGCAGCGCTAAAGATCGACGGAGTGACCGACCGCATCTACAGCTGGCTGCCGCTCTATCACGACATGGGTTTAATCGCGTGCTTCATGCTGCCCATGGCATATCACGTGCCAATAGTGATGCAATCGCCGCTCGACTGGGTGATGCAGCCGGAATCTATGTTGCAGATCGTCGCTCAGCACAAATGCACTCTGGCCTGGATGCCGAATTTCGCATTTCAATTCGTCCCGCGGCGCGTTCCGCAATCACGCTGGAGCGCCTACGACCTTTCCTCGCTGCGCCTGCTGATCAACTGCTCGGAGCCGGTCCGCGCCAGCAGCATGACCGAACTTCAGAAGGCATTTTCACTTTCCCCTCATGTTTTGCAATCTTCGTACGCCATGGCGGAGAACGTTTTCGCCGTTACGCAGTCCGACATCACTCGTGGCCCTGCCACGCTCTGGGCCGAAGCGCAACCATTCCGCAGTGCGCATCGAATTGTTCTGGCGAATGAAAAATCTCCCTCGGCGATACCGTTCACGTCCTCGGGACGCTTGCTCCCCAACCAGCAAGTTCGAATCGTTTCCGATGACGGAGCAATTCTAGAGCGTGATTGTGTCGGCGAAATTCTCATCCAGAGCGATTGCCTTTTCGACGGCTACTACAACCGGCCGGATCTCACGGCCAACGCCATCATCGACGGCTGGTATCACACGGGCGATCTCGGTTTCTGCCGCGACGGCGAACTCTACGTCGTGGGCCGCAAGAAAGACTTGCTCATCGTCGGTGGCGAAAACATTTACCCGCAGGATATCGAGGAAATCGTTGCTTCTCATCCCGCCATTCATGATGGTCGTGCAGTCGCCATGGGGCTGTACAATCCGGAACTCGGCACGGAAGACATCGTGATGGTGGCTGAAGTTGAGAGCGAAGCTGCGCTGTCAAATGCCACGGAGCTGGAGCAGGAAATCCGCAGCAGAATCGTCGCAGGATTGGGCATTGCTGTGCGCACCATCATTTTGAAGCCGCCGAAGTGGATTGTGAAAAGCACGGCAGGGAAGGCCGCACGATCCGCCACGCGCGAGAAGCTGCTCAGAGAGCATCCTGAATTGCAGGCCGAGGGGCAGGTTTCAGTCTAGGAGGCCGGTCGAATGACTCCAGAAGAACAGCAGATGATCGACCACATCAGGCAACTCATTCGCAAGCCGAGTGTAACGATCGATGTGAATACTCCGCTGGTGTCTTCCGGATTGATCGATTCAATGGCGCTGGTTGACCTGTTGCTGAAACTCGAAGACCTTACTCATCGCAGAATTCCCGCGGCAAAAGTTCAGCCCAAAGATATGGACACGGTGGCGAAAATGTTTTCGACGGCAGAGCGTGTGGGAAAGCCGCAAAAGTAGCTTTCACGCATATCGGCGGCAGCTTGACGGGCTTATAATGGCGCATCATTTTGTGGTCGTTTCTAGTTTATGAGTCAATCCGCACAGGCAATTCCGACCGAACCCGGACTAGCACCCGCCAAGGAGCAGTTGGAACTTTCAGTGGTGCTGCCGTGCCTGAATGAGCGCGAGACCGTTGGTATCTGCGTGGGAAAGGCAGTTGCTGCATTGAAACAGGCCGGAATTCAGGGCGAAGTGATTGTCGCCGATAACGGGTCGACGGACGGATCCATTGAACTCGCTGAGACCGCGGGAGCAAGAGTCGTGCACGTGGAGCATCGCGGATATGGCAACGCGCTGCGCGGCGGAATAAAAGCTGCGCGCGGCACCTACGTGTTGATGGCGGATTCTGACGACAGCTACGAGTTCGCTCACATTCCACGCTTCGTGGAAGAGTTACGCAGCGGTTCTGAACTCGTGATGGGCAATCGTTTCAGCGGCGGCATTCAAAAGCGCGCCATGCCCGTTTTGCATCGTTATTTAGGAAATCCCGTGCTCACGGCGATCGGCCGGCTTTTCTTTCATTCTCCCTGCCGCGATTTTCACTGTGGCATCCGCGCCTTCCGCAAAGACAGCTACGACCGCATGGACATTCGCTCGACCGGAATGGAGTTCGCCAGCGAAATGGTCGTGAAAGCCAGCTTGCTGGAGATGAAAGTGAACGAGGTGCCCACTACACTTTCGCCGGATGGCCGCAGTCATCCTCCACATCTGCGCACCTGGCACGATGGCTGGCGCCATCTGCGATTCCTGCTGATGTACAGTCCGCGCTGGCTGTTCCTTTATCCCGGGCTCGCCTCCATCCTCGTCGGTCTGGCGGCCTGTGTGTGGCTCATGCCGGGGCCGCGGCGCGTCGGCGACGTTGTCTTCGATGTGCACACGCTAGCCTACGGTTACGGATCGATCCTGGTTGGTTTTCAGTTGCTGGCCTTTGCCGTATTTACAAAGGTTTTCGCGATCACCGAAGGACTGCTGCCAGAAGATCCGCGATTAAATCGCTTATTCAAATATGTGAAGCTCGAAACCGGCTTGATTCTGGGAGCGGTGTTCGTTGTCCTCGGATTCGCAGGTTCTGTTTTCGCGCTCTCGACCTGGGCCCATTCGAGCTTCGGTCCCATTACCACGGAAAATATTCTTCGCATTGTGCTGCTGTCGGTGTTTGCTCTGGTCCTCGGGCCGCAGATTATTTTCAGCAGTTTTTTCCTCAGTATTCTCGGGTTGCGCCGCCGCTAAACCAATGCCTTCTGCCGAATTCGATTCCTTCGCGGAAAGCTACGAGCAAGATCTTGGCAAATCGCTGGCGATTACCGGCGAGAGCCGTGAGTATTACGCGCAGAGGAGAATCGATTGGACAGCTCATTGCCTCGCTAGCCTCAACTATGCGGCAAAACGGGTCCTCGACTACGGCTGCGGCGATGGGGCGAACGTCCCTATGCTAACAACGAGATTTCAGGCGGAGCAGACGCTGGGCGTCGATGTTTCCAACGAGTCCATCGCTCTTGCCCGCCGTACCCATACGCGCAGTGGGCTCGCCTTCGCAACTCTGGACGAGTGGATTCCAGACGGTTCCACGGATCTGGCATTTACCAATGGTGTCTTCCACCACATCCCACCAGCCAATCGAAGTGCCTGCCTGGTCTCGATTCGCAAAGCTCTTCGCCCGGGAGCATTGTTTGCGTTCTGGGAAAATAATCCTTGGAATCCCGGCACACGTTACGTGATGTCCAACTGCGCGTTTGACGAAAACGCCATCACCATAAGCCGTCGTCAGGCGCGAAAGATGCTGTCGGAGGCGGGTTTCAAGATCGTGCGACAGGATTCACTGTTCTATTTTCCACGCCAACTGGGTTTTCTGCGCCCTGTCGAAAAATGGCTGAGCGTGCTTCCTCTCGGAGGCCAGTACTTGCTGCTTTGCCGGAATTCAAGCTAGCGCTGCTCTCCCGCAGCGCAAGATGCCGTTCCCTCGCGGAGTGCATATGTGCAGCGCCAATGAAAGCCGTTGGGATTGTGCGCGCCGTATCCCCAGACGGTGAGCAGCAGGGTTTGATGCTCGACTTTCGACGCTTCAATGAAGACGTGATCATTTTCACGCAGCACGGGGCGAAGCTCGACAGGAAGCAGGTTGGTCAGTAACGGCTGATCCAGTGTGAGGGCGTCAGCCGGATGCGCGGCGGAAAGTACGATCGCTCGCGACGTCTTTCTCCCGAGATATTGCGTCACCACAAGAAAGTCATCTCCGGACCACGCCACCGCCGTGGGACCCATGTAATCGCAAAGCTTGTGGGAGCGACCGGTGGATAAATCGGTCAGCCACAGCGAATGAAACGTGCCGACGAAATCGGATGCGCGGGCTTCAGGATCTTCGTTGTGAACGACGAAGCGCTTGTCCGGAGAAACCAGTTCTTCCGCTTTCGGAAAGACCACGAACTGGGCCAGGGATAAATCGGCTAATGCCGCTACAACGATGAGCGGTACTGCGAGCTTCGTCCACAGCCGCGGCATTCCGCATCCTCCTCTCGTAATTAGAAAGCGCTTATCTGGCAATGCCGCGTGAGAGCGATCACATCGGGATTACTTCCGTTTGCCGTTTCTTCTGCAGATGTAGGATTGGCCGCTTAGGCATGACCGATCGGATGAAGGCGCAACGAGTAGATTGCAATCAAACCGGAAGGCAGGACCCGCTGGCTTCAGCGAGGTCCCGCCTTCGCGAGAAACTTGTTTCTGATGATCCGAATTATTGCTGATCACGCAGCGCGGTTGTGTCCAGGCTGTGAGCCTGCGCCATCTGCGTGGCTGGTGCGCTCTGGCTGCGATCCCATTCTGCCCGCGTGATCATCGCCTTGATGCGGAAGTGCGATTCCTTCCCGCTGTCATCCACGTGGATCAGCATTTCATTTTTCTGCAGCCGGAAATTTGTCGCCTCGGCCAGGGGCAGAAGTTCGTCCGACGTCTTGCCTGAAATCGCATATACGACATTTCCGGTCACCATCACGTATTCCGGGCAAAGCATTCCTGTGCTGGCCTGGACCGCTCCTCCCGACATCATCGTCATAAAGCCATGTTCCGTCGGCATGCAGTCGGTCATGCGCATGCGGACAATGGATCCTTGCTGGCTGCTCTGGGCAACCAATACCGCCGATAAGCTCGCGATCAAAATGGGCAGCAACACAATGCGTTTCATGTCTCCTCTTTTTTCTACTTAGCGGCCGCTGGGCTCGACATATCCCTGGCGGCAGCGGAAGTTCAGGTTGAGATTATGAGTCGGTTGAATGCGAACTTCGTGAAATCCCGCGCCGGAAGCGGGCACTCGATACGTGACTTGATAGCTGGCGTGGAAGTCGGCGAGGACGGCGTCAGCCACTTTGCCCGCGCCATCATTGAGGCGAAAAGACCGGCCTCCGGTGGCGACCGCCAGCTTTCGCATGAACATGCCGCCGCGAGTGGCCGACGAATTTACGTCCAGGGTGTAGACCTGGACATCATTTGCTACCAGATCTTCCACCGCCTCGCCGGCGCTGTTGCGGCTGACAGTGTCTTCGCCATCAGAGAGCAGGATCAGAGCCCGGCGCGCTTTAACATCATTCGATCGCGCCAGCAGATCTGCGGCAAAGGACAGGCTGTCATATAACGGTGTCATCCCGCCCTGCGAACTCACCATGATCAGATTGGCCGGATTGGTGTTGCGGCAGTTGCCGCGGCAGATCACTTTCGGCTGCGCTCCGTGAAAAGAAATCACAGAGATGCTCTCTTCAGGAACGCCAGAGGTTTCGGCGATCAGATTGAGCATCTGTGCGAGTTCGTTGTGCAGGCGTGGCGCGACCGAGTCGCTGTTGTCCAGCAGAATGGCTACGTCCAAACGGGTATATTCCGCGCGTGTAAAGCTGCGGAAGTTTCTGACGATTAAATCTTTGTCCACAACCGCGAAGTCAGACGCCGTCAGATTGCCGATCACGCGGTCATTCTGATCAGTGGCGGAAAACGTGAGCTGCACCTCGGAGGTTTGTGTGTGGAAGGTTGTGACGCCTGGCGTTTCGGCGGAGATTTGTTCCGGCGCCTGCGCTAAGAGAGAACTAACGAAGGTACAGAGCACGAGGCTGAGAATCGTTAGAACCGAAAGGGCGCGCCGCTTGGTACATGTCCTGTTCACACACGGTACATCGGCCCTTCGGATGGGACTTTACAGTAAAGTACCTTCTCCTCGGCTTACGCCAGTTATTCGCTTTGAGTACTGCCGTGACAAGCTACTTCCCACAAGTGCAGCGTGCTCACTGGCCACTCGCTGATTCGGCAGAAGTTGTCGATGCGGTTAGACTTTGCTTAGGGTTCGTCGGCCTGTTTCTACGTGATGCTCACTTCCGTATACGTTCCGTAGACCTGCCGCAGCGCTTCGCAGATCTCTCCAACCGTTGCGTAGGCGCGCACGGCATCGACAATATATGGCATGGTATTCGCCGGAGAGATGGCCCCATTCGATCCGGTCTTCGGCTCATTGGCGGCCGCTTTCTTTAACGCGTCTAATGTGCGCTTCACTTCGTCATTCGATCGCCGCGCCCGTAGCGCCTTGAGTTTTGCCGATTGCTGACGCGCCACGGTCTCATCGATATACAGAATCTGCGGCGGTTGCTCTTCAATGGTGAATTCGTTTGCGCCAACAATGATCTTTTCCTTCGCCTCGACCGCTCGCTGATATTGGTAGGAAGCCTCGGCAATTTCTTTCTGCGGATAGCCACGCTCGATCGCTTTGACCATGCCGCCCATGGCATCCATTTTATTGAAGTAGTCGAACGCGCCATTTTCCATCTGGAGCGTTTGATTTTCGACAAAAAACGATCCGCCCAAGGGATCGACCGTCTGCGTCACTCCGGATTCATAAGCGATGATCTGCTGCGTGCGCAGCGCGATGCGCGCTGCTTCTTCCGTGGGAAGCGCGAGCGCCTCATCGTAGGAATCAGTGTGCAGCGACTGCGTTCCGCCCAGCACGGCCGCGAGCGCCTGCACCGCGACGCGCGCAATATTGTTCATCGGCTGCTGAGCGGGAAGGGAAACGCCCGCCGTCTGCGTGTGGAAGCGCATCAGCCAGGTGCGCTGATTCTTCGCGCCGAAACGGTCTTTCATTACGCGATACCAGATTTTGCGCGCCGCCCGGTATTTTGCGATCTCCTCAAAGAAATCGTTATGCGCGTTAAAGAAGAAGCTAAGCCGCGGGCCAAATTCATCCACATCCAGCCCGCGCCGCCGCGCCCACTCCACGTACTCCATGCCGTCGTACAAGGTGAACGCCAGTTCCTGCAACGCGGTCGAGCCCGCCTCGCGAATGTGATATCCGCTGATTGAAATCGTGTTGAAGCGCGGCGTAAATTTCGATCCGAATTCGAAAGTGTCAATCACCAGCCGCATCGAGGGCGCTGGCGGATAGATGTATTCCTTCTGCGCGATGTATTCCTTCAGAATGTCGTTTTGAATCGTCCCCGAAATTTTCTTCCAGTCCGCGCCCTGTTTTTCCGCGACCACCAGGTACATCGCCCACAGCACCGACGCGGGTGAATTGATGGTCATCGATACGGTCGTCTTTTCCAGATCGATGCCGCCGAAGAGAATCTCCATGTCTTCCAGAGAGTCGATGGCCACCCCGCACTTGCCCACTTCGCCTTCGCTCGCCGGATGGTCCGAGTCATAGCCCATCAGCGTGGGCAGATCGAAGGCCACCGACAAGCCGCTCCCGCCATGCTCGAGCAAATACTTGTAGCGGCGATTGGTTTCTTCGGGCGAAGCGAAGCCCGAGAATTGCCGCATGGTAAAAAGTTTCCCGCGATATCCAGTCGCATGAATGCCGCGCGTGAATGGCGGCTGGCCCGGATAGCCGAGATAGGTTTCTTCGCTCCAATCCGCGGGGAGATCGGCTGGCGTGTACAGACGGCGAATGGGCACGCCGGAAATGGTCGTGAAACGCGCGTTGCCGTG
>DATKQB010000060.1:0-2236 GCA_035523795.1 Verrucomicrobiia bacterium
GTGGGTAATTCAAGTTTCATGCTGGTTGTGCTTTGTTATTTCGTCGGTGCTCCTGCAGTTGCCGCAGGCTGCTCAGGCGGAGGCGGCAAAACAAGCGGCAGCTCTTCCACAAGATCAATCCCGGCGCGCCGCAGCAATTCCGCGACGATCGCATTATTCAGCCGTGTCGCATCGTATTCGACAAGAATCGTCCTCGCCGCCGGATCCATCTGCACGCGGCGGATTCCGTAAACCTCGCGCATGTCGCCCAGAGCGAACATGGCTGCTTCGGAAGGATGGCGTTCATAGCGGAAAAGCACATCAAGCTGCGTCATTCCTTCATGATAACAGTGTGATACATGCAGCGGCGCGATGATAAGCCGCATCGACCGTACACAATTGCTTTTGCTATACTTCGAAGTTGCGGACGTTTGCTCCAAAGCAGCCTTATTTCCAGCATTTCGCCGCAAAATTCACCACAGAGCAGATTCACAGAGGTTCCCATGTCCGGCCATTCCAAATGGGCGACAATCAAGCACAAGAAGGGCGCGCTCGACGCCAAGCGCGGCAAAATTTTTACGCGCCTGATCAAGGAAATCACTATTGCCGCTCGCTCCGGCGGCGATCCTGACGGTAATCCGCGTCTCCGTACCGCCATTGCTGCTGCTAAGGCGGAAAACATGCCTGCCGACAACATCAAGCGCGCAGTCCAGCGCGGTACCGGTGAGCTGCCGGGCGCGGTCTATGAAGAAATCTCCTTCGAGGGCTACGGCCCGGGTGGGGTGGCCATCATCGTTGAAGCCACCACCGACAATCGTAATCGCGCTGTGAGCGAAATTCGTCACATTTTCTCAAAAAACGGCGGCAACCTGGGCGAGCCAAACTCGGTTCGCTTCATGTTTTCGAAGAAGGGTTTAATCGCTGTCCCGAAAGACGCCGCGACCGAAGAGCAGTTGATGAACATTGTGCTTGAAGCTGGAGGCGAGGACCTCAACGACGAAGGCGATACCTGGGAGATCATCACCGATCCACAGTCGTTCGAAGCCGTGGCGCAGGCCGTGCGCGACGCGAAGATCGAAACCGTCATGTCCGAGGTCACGATGATTGCCTCCACTTATACAAAGCTTGAGGGCGCAGCCGCCGCGCAAATGGTTCGCCTCCTCGAAGCCCTCGAAGATCACGACGACGTCCAGAACGTCTATTCCAATTTCGACATGGATGCGAAACAGCTGGAAGAAGTCGCTGGCTAGGCTCTGCCAATCAACAGAACGGGGCCGCCGGAAATGGCGGCCTTTCTTTTGCAGGAGATTTGAAGATCGCATGAGGAAGAAGAATTTCTGGCTTTGCAGTTGTTGCCTTGGTGGGTTTTTTGTAGCGCTGAATATGGGCGCCTGTGCGCAAACGGCACCGGCTTCTCCTCCGGCAACCAATGCTCCGGCAAAGGCCGAGCTCGCCCGTGATCCTTGGGAGCTCGGTGCCTTCTTTCAAGGCGGAGTCGGTACAGGTGATCGCAGCAACTTTACCTTCACCTCCGCTGGCGTTCGTTTGGGTAAGGTAATTACGCATCCGTATCTGCCTGGAATTCTACGAGGCCAGTTCGAGTACGCGGGCGAGCTCATGCCCTACTGGCAGTCCTTTACGCCGGCGCCACACTCCGGACTGGTCGAGTATGTCACTCCTGAGGGTCAGACAGGCTGCTGCGTTGAGGTGTTCTATGGCGGTGGAACCTACACCGGCTTCAGCATCACGCCCATCATTCTGCGCTGGAACTTCACGCCGTCGCGGAGATTCGCCCCATGGTTCCAGGGAGCGGGAGGGTTCATTTACACCACGCACAAGTACCCGCCCGACGTTCTCGTTCCGCACGGAACACCTGGGGGCACCAGCGTCTTCAATTTCACGCCGCAGTTCGGCATCGGTTTTCATTACTTCGTAAAGCCGCGCCGCTCCATTGACTTCGCCGCCAATGCGATTCATATTTCCAGTGCTTCGTTAGGGGACCGGAATCCGGGCGTGAATGCGAGCGTGCAGTTTCAGATCGGCTACACCTGGTGGCACTGAGAGCTTATGCCCGAGCCTTTGATCGAGTGCGTCCCGAATTTTTCCGAGGGGCGCGATCCCGCGGTTGTCGAAGCCATCGTGGCATCTATGGCCGTCGACGGCGTGTTGCTTCTCGATTATTCGCGAGACGCTGATCACAATCGCTCGGTCGTAACCATTGTCGGCCCTCCCGCCGCTGTGGTCGAAGCTGCTTTGC
>DATKQB010000061.1:0-14192 GCA_035523795.1 Verrucomicrobiia bacterium
CTGCCCCAGCGCCTTACAGTCGCCGAAGTTGCCCACCGTAAGCCGATTGATTCTCGCGGCGATCTTGGCTTCCGTCCGGGTGTCGGCCAATTCGGAGAGCCAATCGTCGAAGACATCCTTGCCGCTCCGGGATATGTAATGACGAATTTCGATGGCATAAAGCATTGTAACTTATAGGTCACAGCATATCAAGCGGGTAGTACGAACGACGGAATCTGGATGCATCATGCCGCTAAAAGATAACTCCGCCCTAATCTTCTCTTGAGGGCTACTGGTCGGTGTCCCCACCAATTTGGGAATTTTTGCACCTAAAGGCATGGGCGCTGGTAGAAAACGACACTATGAAAACCAATCAGCGAGTTGGTAAGAAACAGGTGCAAATCGACAGCGGTCGGGAGTTCCCCGGTCTTAAAGGAAAGGTGGTGAAGCGGGTTGAGATTGGTAAGGGCGAGGATCACGACTTGTACATACATGTTCGTTTCAGGGACGAAACCGAGTTGTGTTTCTGGCTGACATCCCGAGTTGTTATAGAAGAGGCTGATCTCGGTGACTGGAAATCCGGCGATTTCACTCAAAAGCGTGCGTTCATTCAGAGCCCAATGGTGAAGGCAATCGTGAAGCAAGATGTGCTGTTTAACAAAATTTCAAAACAGTTAGAGCGGGAGCAGCGCCAAGAGGAGCGCCGTTTGAGGAGACGAAAACTGTCTCCTGACGTGATGACGAAGCAGGCTATAGAGTGGATCAGGGAGACCATGGACTATATCGTCACGCCGAACGAGGCAAGAAAGTTCCTTGAGCGACTGCCGCGTGCGACGCCTCAATTACAGGAATTGACGCAGCACATAACAACTGCGAAGAACGCATAGGAAGAGCCAGAGACGGAACTCCTGAGAAACCGTTTGTAGGCATTCACAATTTAAAAAATACCGGCGCACGCACGAGATCGAGTGTCCGTTTTCGCGGGCCTCCTACCGAAATTTAAAGTACAAAGATCCTCTAAAAGTTGGGAACATTTGGGAACAATTAGCCCCAAAAACGCCTAAAATCGTGATACACGATGCGCGAAAGTGCTAGACGAGACAACTACTTAGCTTTTTTGAGCTTACCTTGGGCGCAGGCGGCGTCCGCGAAGCGACTAAGCAGCTTTTGTCTCAAGGTTTCCCCCTTGTTGGCGCCGTCACTCCACCTCATTGCCGTGTTACAAAACGCTCCACATCGATAACCGACTGCGTGGCCAACCCTGCGGTCCAAGCCATCACATATCCGCCGTTCGTCTCCGCTACGACAGGGTATTCTCCGAGCGCCGAACCGATCATGATGAGCCGCGTGAAACGGAGCGTTCCTTGGCCGTCCGGCACGGCCTGGGCCATGGCCACCCGGCGGGTTCCGTGCACTTCTTCATCCCATGCCACCAAAAGGGCGCCGCCTACTCCGCGCACGATCCACGGATGACTAGGCATCCCCTCGGTCGGTATCCGCTGCCGTGGAGAAAAATAACGACCGTCACGCGTCGTCGCATGGAACAACGCTAGGGTTGGTTCGCCGGCAGATGTCGAGGATTGAACAACCGTGGGCCACACGACATGCACGACGTGGTTGCTGTTGATCGCCAGCGCCGGGCCGTTCTCCGGACATCCGTTGAGCACCCAGTGATCCTCACTGACCCGCTGGGGAGGGGTGAAGGTCCGACCGCCATCGCGGGAGAGGGTGAACGCGATGTCTCGATTGTCGCCAGCATAAACGTGCCGCCACGCCACATAGATCGCGCCATCGGTGCCTATCGCCAAGGCGGTCTTGCAGCAGTAGCAAACCCCACCGGTCACCGCCAGCGGTCGGATCGTTCCGTCCAAACCAGCCACATACAACTGCGATAGCTGCGCGACGGCTGTCCCGTCGGTGCTCATCGCGGGTGTCGGTGTCTCATGGCTGGCCGCGTGAGACAGAGGCCTCGTGCCGCTTCTGCTCTGCACGAGTTCGCGGTGATCGAGCCACGCGACAATGACGTGACCTGCGGGGTCCGCCGCCGCCGACTCCCATCCACGATTGCCCGGGCCGTCGCTGCCGGGAACGACGGTCGGACGGCCGAACGACCGGCCGCCATTGTCCGAGCGAGCCGCCAGCAACCGGGTACCTGCCGAAGCCTTCGCGGTCCACACCACGACGATGGACGGATCACGTCTGGCGCCGACGTGCGCGACCAGGACGACCCGTGGCGGTTGTTCACCGGACAGTCGCACATCCAGCGCGCCACTGCTCACGCGCACGGGAGGCGTGAAGGTGCGTCCCGCGTCACGACTGACCGCTGCAAAGACGTCTGTAACTCCCGCAGCAGTCGATGTGCCCCACGTCACGACGACGAACGCTCCAGACGCCGCAATCGAGGCCGTCGCATTTTGCCTCCCGGGGACAGCCAGCACCGTGCGCTGTCCCTCTACGCTCGCGTGCGTTTGAAGTGACTGGCCGCCGAACATCGCGACGCATAACACCATGGCGCTGACCGTCATCCGTTGCATGGCATCTTCCTCACGCGGGCGCTCGTCGCCCGCTCTTCTCTCACATGCAGTACCCTGGGCTCGGTGTTACTTAGAACGAAAAGCGTAGCCCAAATTGAGCCTCTCTTGGGTCAGCCACCGCTGTCGGAGTCCCAAAAGTAGCCGACGGGTTAGTGGGATAAATTCCACTCCCAAACGTATTGTTCGGCACTTCGTAATTGGGGTGGTTCAGGGTGTTAAACAGCTCAGCCATGGCCTGCAGGCGGACAAACTCGCCGAGACCGAACGTTCGGCTTAGACGGGCATTCAGATTGAAGAAATCGAAACCCGCTCCGGTGTTGCGACCAATCATCAGTGCGATGTTCCCCGTACATGCCGGAGAGTTGCCGGCAAGGCCGGGACAAGGACGGCCGCTGGTCGTCTGAATCGTGTTTGAGCCGGAGACGATGTTAAACGGCAACGCGGAGTAATAGGTCAGAATTCCGCTCAGCTCAAATCCGTGGCTGATGCGCTCCCAAGGGTTGCTGGCTGGACCCATCGAGGAATGAAGTTCTGCGTCGAAGACGACTCGATGTCGCTGATCGTCATCGGAACGCCCCCAATCCTGGTGTACGTTGTAGTTGTTGATGGGCGAACTGAAGAAGAATTCGCTTACGTCGTCCAAGGCCTTGGAGTAGGTGTACGAAATGCGGAAACTGCCCCAGCGGACGGGTCGCTGGACGTAGGAAACGGAGAGTCCGTCGTATTGCGAATCGGCACCGGGGAAATATTGCTTGTTGTTCTGATATGCGGGATTTGGACGGCACAGGTTGACAGGATCGACGGCGGCTGTACAAGTGGGCGTGTTGAGATTTACGTCGACGATCAGGTGCTCTCCACGCAAGTGCTGATAGCTGATAGAGATCCTCTGCCGCGAAGTGATCTGTTGTTCGATCTCAAGGCTGGTCTGGATCGAAGAGGCGTTGGGCAGGTTCCGGTCCATGGTCGAAAAACTCACCGGCAGGCCAGAAGGCGCTGCCGAGAGGGTGTTTGGAAATACCGGAGCGCCGGTCTGTCCGAAATTGAGTGTGGTATTGAGGAGTTGAATCTGGCTGTAATTCGTGGTGTTGTCGCCAGAAAGAAGGGCGTTGGCCAGAGGGCGCAGCGCAACGCGATCATAGAAGAGCCCAAAGCTGCCGCGGATGACTGTCCGGCTCATGCCTAAGGGCGACCAAGCAAACCCCAAGCGAGGAGAAAAGTTGTTGGTATCGGTGGAAATCGTCTTCAGGAATTCCAGGTCGTACCGAAGCCCGGCATTTATCGTAAGGCCGGGTCGTACGTCCCACTCGTCCTGCCCATAGAAACCAATATTAGGATTCTTCTGGGGAATAACTGGGTTCCCGAACGACTGCGTGAAAGTCGTGTACGTTCCATTGAGAAAATTCGCGAGGCTCGAAAAGGCGTAGCTGCCCCGAATCGTCTGGGGGAACGTGATCGTGAGATCGTTGTAAAGGAAATCCGCGCCTGCTCGGAGTGCGTGGGAGCCGGTCTGATGAGACAGGTTATCCACGACCTCGAACAGCCGATCAAGCCGACCAGTTGGAGAAGCAGAGAGCCGGCCGAAACTTGCAACCCCTGAAATGCTCACAGCAGGCCCAATCGGATCGTTCGGGGGTGCCAACAAATTGCTGTTCGTAAATTGTCCGCGCGTCTCATTGAATGTTCGCGATGACAAAGAATATACGTTACTGACAGCGATTGTCTGATCGAGATCGCTCAGGCCCGCCGCCGCACTTACGGCGCTTAGGCCGCCGACTCCTCGCGAATTTGTGGCGTCTACGTGGTAGAGGCTATAGCGCGCGCTGAATTGGTCCTTGGCGCTGAAGCTCTGATCGAGTTTCGCAAAGAAATTTGTGCTGTGGACGGGATTCGGGTACTCTCCCGCTGAAATGAGAGGGCCGGGAAAGTTCACAGCCGTAAGATGAGCGTTGATTGTCGCCACATTGGCGGGAGAAATTGTGATGACGGGACTGCCGGCCTGATTCAGGATGCGCTGCTCGACATTTGCGAAGTAAAACGTTTTGTTCTTGACGATCGGACCACCCAAACTTGCGCCGTATTGAGACTGCGTGCTCGGGAGCGTGGCATGCGTTAGCGGGTTTGAGGCGTCGACTGCCTGATTCCGGAAATATCCATAAACAGCGCCATGCAGGTCATTCGTACCGCTCTTGGTCACCATATTGACGTAGCCGCCCAAAGCGCGTCCGAACTCGGCCTGCCCACCCGAAGTCACGACTTGAAATTCCTGCACTACATCCAACCCAAAGGTAGTAAGCACAAGCCCTGCGGCATCGTCGTTCGCAGAAAGGCCGTCAACAATGAAGCTGTTCGAGAAATTGCGCTGGCTGCTGATGGAAATGCCTTGGCCGGGAACCGCCGATGTCTCCGCAAAGAGTTGGGTGCTGGCCGTGTTCGTTGGAGACACTCCCGGAACGAGAAGCGTGAGATCTAGAAAATTACGACCATTGAGAGGCAGACCATCTACTTCATTTTGTGTGATGGTTCCGGCGACCTGTGTGCGGGCCGTTTCAATTATGGTGGGTTCACTGTTCACCGTAACTCTTTCGCTTGCCGAACTCAGCGAGAGAGTGAAGGGCAAGTCAAATGCCGCGCCCACCGTGATTGTTACCGAGCGCGTTGCGTCCGCAAAGCCTTGTTGACGGACCGTGATTTCGTAGGGACCCACGCGTAAGTATGGAAACCGAAAACGCCCTTCCGCGTCGGTAGTCACGGTGCTGGTTATGTTCGTTTCCGTCTCGCGGGCAGATACCGAAGCGCCGGAGACAACCGCCCCACTGGGATCAGTGGCCTGACCGCTGATGCTTCCATAATTGACTGTCTCCTGAGCTCCTGCGAATAGCGCTATCCCTGACACAGCCATCGACAGCAACAAAACAGTCTTGAACTTTCCAAGAAACGAACGAACCAGCACACAACCTCCTAGGGAGGATCTCTCTCGCCGAAATCCGCACTCGTTATTTAGAGATCGCTTGACGGATTGTCTGCACCGATCGGTCCGAATTGCCCGACATGGATTCACACAGCGAGTCACAGATGATCCAGAGTTTTTAGGTACGCGGAAGGCTCGCAAAAAAGGTCGCGGTAGACAATGCGTCACGTTGTCGCACCGGAGCGAAAGCGCTTTTCAGATTTAAGAACGAGTCAGGTGTGGGGCGGCTCTCACGGGCGGTCGTTTGAAGCGTTTGCCGTGTGAGCCGAGAAGAGCTGAACCGAATGAGTGAAACTGTACACGACCGTGAACAGGGCCTCTGCGGTCCTTGGGCAACTAAGACTTAGGGGGGTACTTCCCAAGCTTTCTCTGCAGAGACCGCCTATGTAGACCAAGAAGCCTGGCCGCTTGCGAAATGTTGCCATCACAATCAGCGAGAACCCTCTGAATGTGTTCCCATTCGACGCGAGCCAGACTTGGCACGGAATATGAATGGGACTCGTCGGAAGCGGCGCTTTGCTTGCTGCCGATCATTCCGTAGACACCCAGAATCTGATCCACGTCAACAGGCTTGCCAAGGTAATGGCTGGCGCCGCATCTTGTAGCGGCCAAAGCCGTGGCGATGCTTCCGTATCCGGTCAGCACGACAATGCACATCTCTTCATCAATACGATGCAGTTCGCGGACGATTTCCAGACCTCCGATTCCCGGTAGGCGAAGATCCACGATCGACAATTCTGGGCCTTCTTTCGCAGCTAGTTCGATGGCATCCTCGCCATTGGCCACGGCGACTGCTTCCCACCCGCGATCGGCAAAGGCACGCCGCAGGCGGTTCCGATAGATTTCGTCATCATCCACGATTAGGACTATCTCTCGGTCATCCATGGCTTACACCCGCTCGCCTTTCAGAACCACGGGGATTTCAAGAAACACGCTTGTACCGAAACCCTCGGCAGACTCAAACGTCAACTGCCCTCCCAGACGCTCAGCGAGCGTTTGCACGAGGAAGACTCCCAGTCCCATGCCTTTGCCAGGTTCCTTCGTTGTGAAGAATGGCTCCCCGACCCGTCGCAACGTTTCTGGGGACATGCCGAGGCCGCGATCTGTGATGGCAAAGCGGGCAAATGCACCGGATAGTCCGACGCCGAGCTGAACCGGAGCCCCCGGCCTGCTCGATTCGAGGGCGTTCCTGACGAGGGCGACTAGCGCTTGGACGAGAGCGTCGCGAGGAATCTTCAGCATCGCTTGTTCCCTGAATGTCGGGAATTCAATTGGGTTCTCCGCAGGCTGAGAGAGTTCGCTTCTGAGTGCATCCAGCACAGCCTGAACCGATACCGCCTCGAGAGGCTCACCCGCTGGCTCGGCCCCGCGAACACTCATCCGCCGCAGAATCGTGCGACACCTCTCTACCTCGGATCGAATTAGCCGGCTGTCATCCACAACAGCCTGGTTCGTGGCGGACCGCGCTGCATAGAGCTCCAATTCCTTTGCCACCACGGCGATCGTGCTGAGAGGAGTGGAGAGTTCGTGAGCCGCACCCGCGGCCAGAGTTACCAGAGAAGCGAGGCGGTCCCTTTTCGATAGTTCCTCCTGCATCGTCAACAGCGAGGACTCGCGTTCACTCAACAACGCGGCAATCTTTGCGGAAAACAAGGCCACAAGCAACACCGCCACACTGAAGCTGACCCACATCCCGAGCAGGTGAAAGTTGGGACTGTTTCCGTGGATATGGATTTCGAGCTCTGCGACCGGCCGATAGATCACAAACAGCAACCCAAAGCATAGGATGGAAAGCCCAGCCAAAAACCAGGTCTGATCCTTCTTCAAAATGATCGCTGCCAGTGTGATATGAACAAGGTAGAGGACGCTGAACGGGTTTGCCGCCCCGCCGCTCAACATCAGGAGAGCGGTTAGGCAGAAGATGTCCAGCATGAAAATCCCCATGACTACTAAAGAAGTGCGACCTCGGTCCAACAAGCGCGTCGAGGCAGTTCGGCGAGCTAACCAGACATTGCTGCTAAATACGAGCAAAGGAACGAGTAGAATCCAGAGAATCTGCAGTCTTATCTTCAACACATACTGCGCGATGAGAGCCGTAGTGATTTGGGCAATCACCATGCCGTAGCGCAGGCGCACGATCCATGGCAGCGCTATCTGAGAAGCGAATTCTGGCCGACGAGAGCTGTTCATAACGGCTATCGGGCATCCTACCTCAGGACAAGCCTTTTATTGCCTCCTGCGGCAAATTGACGCAGCGCTTCTTCTGGAGGTGCGACAATCTGACTCATTTACACGATCAGTTGGTTTAGGCTAAATCAGTCCAGCCGTTCATATCATGGCAGTTCCGGAGGTTGACGTTGAAGCACCCTCTGGGCGAAGCAAATTCGCGCGATACTCAAAATGTGCTGGGAGTTACGTGTGCCGGTTAGAGCGAATACTTTGCGAATGAGCATCATCCGTTCGCACGAGAGCGAAGAAAGTTCGATATCGGAGGCGTCGCGGCTTGGAGGGAAACTTCGGACGGTAGAGTTTCCTTGGAAAAGGTATGCGCTTTTTGGAGAGAAAGCGCGGCGGCCGGAAATCACCAGTGACAGCGATGGAGTGGACGATTCGTGCGTGGCTCAGAACCGAGGCCGATCTGACGCTTGCGGAGGCTTGCGAACGGCTCAAACATCACGCGGGAGTGAGCCCCAAGGCGAATCCGAAGCGAAGGGAAATGAGAACGAGAATATCTGCAAGGGGATATCGTTTGGCGGAAAAATCCTCGGTGGCTCTAGATCGGAAGGCGCATGAGATTAGGATTCGGTGGTGTTCTGCTCCTTTCAGCGGTTTCATTGACGCCACGTCAGACGGCTGAAATCCGCCGGGTGGAAGACCGTCTTCTGTCGCCCTGCTGCTACACACAGCCCGTCTCCGAGCACATGAGCGACGTTGCCGTTCAGATGCGCGCCGATATTACGACGATGGTGGCTAGCGGCCAAGACGAAGAACAAATCGTCCGACATTACAAAGCAGAATATGGGGAGAGGATTCTCGTTGTACCGGATGGACGGATCGGAACGACACTCTTTAGAGGCCCTGAGATCCTATGCTTACTGGCCTTAATTCCGACGCTCTTTATGATTCGCAAGTTTCTGTGCTCTGCCCGGGCGGCTGCCGCAGTCTCAGACATATCGCCGGAGCACTACGCGTTGTTGCGGAATGAAATTGAAAGCGCAACGGCGGATATGGATGACTTAACGGGGAATCAGAGAATATGACCGACATCGACCGCCGCAAAGCAGTTTTGCTAACGCTTCTCGCCCCTTTTGCCTCTTACACCCTTCGTGCCGCTGGCGAGCAGCCGCAGGAGCCCCAGCATGAAATGCCTGACATGCAAATGCCCGATACAGAGAACGTGGACTGGATGGGGGACGAGCAGATCGCAATGCTCATGTACCCCGGGATGACCGTGCTCGACCTGATCGGACCGCAATCTCTGTTCGGCGCTCTCATGGGTGCAAAGATATTTCTTGTTGCAAAGTCGCTTGATCCCGTGAGGAGCGACGCAGGGGTAACGATTACGCCGAACGCAACTTTCGACACCTGCCCCCGCGACCTCAGCGTGCTGTTCACGCCTGGTGGCACGGACGGGACACTGGCGGCGGCCAAGGATCCCGAGACACTCGCCTTCATGGTCGATCGGGGAGCCCGGGCCAAGTACATCACCAGCGTATGCTCGGGCTCGCTGATCCTTGGGGCTGCCGGCTTGTTGAAGGGCTACAAGGCTACCTCGCACTGGTCGGTGCGCCATGTGTTGTCTGGGTTCGGCGCGATCCCAACCGACGCCCGCGTCGTGCGCGACCGCAACCGCGTCACGGGCGCGGGCGTAACCGCCGGGCTCGACTTCGGCCTCACCATGGTCGCGGAGCTACGCAGCCGCTTCTATGCCGAATGCTGCCAGCTCATGAGCGAGTATAATCCTCAACCACCGTTCAACTCCGGCTCAATCAAAACGGCTCCCGCAAGAGTGAAGGCCGACATGATTCAACTGCTGGCCGGGTTTACGAAGAAAGCCGAAGAGTTAGCTGCCGCAACGAAGAGCTAAAACAAAGTCCGATCCAGTCTGTGCCGGCGACTTGTCGGGCTATCGGATTTCGAGTCCGCGGGATTCGGCGCATCTGGCCGGCTAAACGCACCGCCTTTTCACTTGCCGCGCATCTATAAAAA
The DNA here is from genome assembly GCA_035523795.1 of Verrucomicrobiia bacterium. Classification (GTDB taxonomy): domain Bacteria; phylum Acidobacteriota; class Terriglobia; order Terriglobales; family Acidobacteriaceae; genus Sulfotelmatobacter. The sequence continues at coordinate 9,691 of DATKQB010000061.1, forward strand.
ATAGCGATATGCGTTGGAACAATCTGTCCGCGATCATCGACATCGGCGTGCTCGTCTTTCGCGAAGGGCTAGAATGCGTGTTGGTGCTGGCGTCAATCACCGCGAGTCTCCGGAACTCCGGGAGAGGCTACAACCGCGCCGTTGCGGGGGGAGTGGGAATCGCGTTTGCTGCAACCCTACTGACGTGGCAGGTTGCCTCGCGCGTTTTAACCGACCTCGGTCAGGATGCTTCGGCTCTAGCTCTCCAAGCGGGAACGGGGCTGCTTGCGATTGTTGTCTTGCTCGTGGTGATGAACTGGTTCTTTCACAAGCTTTACTGGACCGGTTGGATCGCACACCACAACGCGCGCAAAAATGAACTCCTTAAACAGGACATTTCGAATCATGGAACTTCTCATGTGGTGCCAGGAATGATCCTTCTAGGTTTTACTTCATTTTACAGGGAGGGATTTGAAGTCGTGCTGTTCCTGCAGAGTTATCGATTGAGACTCGGAGACAAAATCGTTGGTTGGGGAGTTCTAGCGGGGGCTCTGGTGACCGTAGCAATCGCTGCACTGACATTTTCTGCGCACCGCCATTTGCCCTACCGGAAGATGCTCGTTGCCACTGGCGTATTGCTCGGATTGGTCTTGCTCGCGATGGTGGGCGAAGAGGCGCAGGAGATGCAGCTAGCCGGATGGTTGCCGGTCACGGAAATCCCACGGCTGAGCCGCTTGATTCCAGGAAGTTGGGGCCTGTGGTTTTCGATATTCCCTACGGTACAGACATTGAGCGCGCAAGCTCTTGCCTGTCTCCTCGTAGTGGGTTCTTACTTTGTCGCTCAGTCGGAAAAACACTGAAATATTTTCAGCCGCTCCGCTATCCACAGGTGTTTGACGGCTTTATCTTAGCGTTGTCGCTTACGCAGAAATTAGCGCCTTGAGTCCGTAGTCAGCGTGATTCTGCTTCTGCGAATGAAGTAGAGACAGTCCGGGCTGCGTGGTGAAGTCGACCGCTACACTTCCCAATGGGGGAACGACCACCGTATCCTTCACGACTCCTGCGGTCGCACGCCCGTTCACGGCAGCAATTTCAAAAAGGTGGCGGTGCAGGTGCATAGGCGTAGACGCGCTGCTCCGATTGTGCATAATTAGACGATAGCGGCCGCCAGCACGCAACGCGATCTCCTGCAAATGCGTATTGCCATTCACACACCACGCGTCCTGGGTACCCGGTTCCCCTGCCGCCGGTTTGAAACTGAGGTGTAGAATCTCGTCGGGCACCGGACGCCGCGTCTTATTGCCAAATCTCGTGTAATCCCATGTCAGATCTTCCGGAGAGATCCACTGCGGGAAACCCGATTGGTTCGCGTATTCGAGCACTAACCCCAACCCTTTGTTGCGGACTTGATCCTCCGTAGACCCCAGAATCCACAAACCTGGCTGGTTCATGTCGACAACAGCATCGATCCGCTCACCCGGCCCCAGGCGCAGTGTTTCCACGGTTTCTTGGCGTGGAACCGGGTTTCCGTCGAGCGCCACCACGATGAAGTAGTGTCCAGATAACGCGATTGAGTGCTCCTCCGTTGCGCTCGCATTCAGGATATGGAACAAAACTCGTTGCCTCGCTTTTACGGCGATGGGCTCGCCGTAGCCGAAAGATGTTCCATTAATGGAATACCGCGAATAACGAACTGTGAGCGCGTTTCGAGTAAACGATCGAGAGTTCTCTCGGCGAACATAGAACGGTTCCCAATCGCGGAGCGCGAGAAAGATCTCCTGGTCGTAAAAGCCCGGCTTGTTCCGCGGCTCGACGTACAGGAGTCCGAATTGCCCAGTATAGAGGCCGCGATAAAGGTCCATGCCCGCGGCCACTTGCGTGTGATACCACCGGAAGCCTGCGGGTTGAGGGACGAGCGCGTAACGTCGCGTGCTCTGCGGCGCAATGAACGGCGTGCCTTGTTCTTCGGCGCCATCGACTTCGGGCGGGAGGATGAGACCGTGCCAGTGCAACATTTCGCGCATGTCCGTGGCATTGGTGACGTCGACTGTTATCGGTGAATTTTCGCGAATGCGAAGCAACGGACCCGGTGCCGTGCCGTTGTATCCGACGCTGCTGCTCTGATAGTTCCCTGCCAGGGGAACAACAACCGGCGCAATCTGGAGTTGTATACGGCCGTGGTTTGGGACTTCGGTCGCAAAATTCTGCGCTCCCTGGGCGTGCCTCACGGTTTGCCCGGTGATGCTTCCGTAGGGCCCGCACTCGACTGAAATCGGCTTGAGCGGCGATTTTTTTTGAATGAGTTTCCCAGCGCCCAGACCGGCGACGCCCGCTGCGAGACCGCCCGCGATGAATTTTCGCCGATCCATTTCCACACTCCTGCCTGGCGGACCACTAGGCCAACCGTCAGGTCGATATTACCGCTCGCTAGCACCATCTTGTATAGGCCTGTTTTCGATTATTGGCTCTCCGCTCGCAGAGTGCGTCAATTCGCCACATTTACTTGGCGGACTCGTTGGTTGTAAGGTGCCGACTGGGTATGAATGCGTGGACAGGTTTTTTTCGTGCTCGCTGACTCTAAAAAATCACCTGTGAAACGATCTGAACAAAGTTGGTTCGGAGCCATCGTCTTTTTCGCAGTTATTTTCATCTCTTTGTTCAACTGCTCAGGCTGTTCATGGCTCAAAGGTCGAACCAGCAGCAACGAACAACAGGTGGCAGAAGGCCGTGAGCTTTATGAAGCGAATGGATGCGCCTTATGTCATGGTCCAGACGGTCGCGGAGATGGCCCCCTAGCAAAGACTATCCATAATTCTCCACCGGACTTCGGCGACCCGGCTTCTTTTGTCAACGGTTACAGCGTCGGGCAAATTGCTTACACCATTGGCACCGGCTTGACCCAAGGGAATCGATCGATGCCTCCATTCGATCACTTGACGGCGAACGAACGCCAACTCCTGGCCATATTCGTCATGTCGTTGCGTGCTACTCCAGCAAAGGAGAAGAACAACAATGAGCATCCGTAAGGAAAAACTCAGATTCGCGGGATCGGCCTGGAAATTATTCGCAGGTGTGTTTGTCGTCTTCATTACCATCGCGTATGCACAAGCACCGAAAGTGACAGTCAAGAACGCGTGGACTCGCCCCCCTCTCCCTCCCCAGAACAACATTGCTGTCTTTATGACCATCGACAATCCGGGTCCCACAGCAAGGTCCGTCGTTTCCGTGAGCACGCCAGACGCGGGCAAAGCCGAGCTTCACGAAGCTCAGATGGAGGGGAATATGATGAAAATGGCGCCCATCAAAACGCTCCGCATACCGCCAAACGGAAGCGTGGAACTGAAGCCTGGTAGCTTTCACATTATGTGCTTCGGTCTAAAAAGGCCGCTCAAACCCGGCGATACGTTCAGTATGGTGCTAACACTGGACGACGGTAAGAAGATTCCAGTCGCGGTTAGCGTAAGGCCTGCTCAGAATAGTTCTGGTGCTGATTCTTCGATGGGTGATCACCAGTCACCGATGTCGGGGGACCACCCATGAATCTCGGACGGCATCAGGGCCGACTTCTGTGCCTGCTGCTCGTTACCGTATTGGGAAGCGTGAGCTGCAGTTCGCACAAACCGGGCGTGCTGAATATCGGTGGAGACTTCACACTCACTGATCAGAACGGAATGCCATTCCAGCTGTCCTCGTTGCGAGGAAAGGCTGTTCTGATTTTCTTTGGATACACGTCCTGTCCCGATGTTTGCCCGACGACGATGTCAAAGATTTCCTCAGTGTACCGATCGCTTGGCCCAGAGGCGCCTCGCCTGAAGACGCTGTTCATTTCCGTGGACACGCAGCGGGATACGCCCCCTGTTCTCAAGGAATATCTAGCCAATTTCAAAGGCGTGGATGCGATCGGACTTACCGGCTCCGTGGCCCAGATCAACAAGGTAACGGCGCTATTTGGCGCGGAGTACGAGATCACGCCGATTCCGGGCGCGAAGCCGCCAGAGGAAACCTATAGCGTTGCGCATACCACGGAGGTCTATGCCTTAGATCCTGCCGGCAGGACCCGCGCCATATTCGACTATGACGCGACCGTCGCAGATATGACTAAAGGAATCCGCGAGATCTTGTGACCATGCCCGCAGCCCCCTCGTTCATGCCCAGGGTTAATCACTCGCGGCCCATCTCGCTTCCGGTAGTTTCGGGCGAGGCTCTGGTACGCACAGCTAGTAATATGAGCAAACGCGAAGTCGGTTCACGTTAGGCAGCACGTATCAGTTCAATTCGGAAAGTCACACGCAATAAATTCGGTACGTTGCAGGCCTCCGCAACCAAAGTTGCTTCGCTTTCAATCACTTCCGCAAACCCTGCAACCATCCGAATTGACTAGCACGAGGCTTCCATGACCGGACACGTCAAAGCGACACTGGGTCCTCCAGCAGGTGAATCAGCAATTCGCCTGGAATATCAACCGCGCAACCCAGGTTCTTGCTGCGCGAGGCCCAGTCCAGCAGCGATTGATATTGATCTCG
>DATKQB010000062.1:0-6619 GCA_035523795.1 Verrucomicrobiia bacterium
GCCGCCGGGGACGAAAACAGCGTCGTACTGATCGAGGCCTGAGGCAACGACATCCGCGATGCGAGTTGGATTTCTGAGGCCGGTCAGGCTGTCGCGGAATCTGAAATAGTCGTGGAGTTTGCCCTCATCCCCGCCGAAGAAATCGGGGACAGCGGAATGGAGATCCAGCTGCGGCGTGTTGCCCGTGGGGTTGGAGAAAGTGATCTCGTAGCCTTCCTGCATGAGTGCGCGGACCGGAACCGTCAACTCGTTCAGGTAATAGCCTGCACCGCGATAACAGCCGCCGTCTTTCAACGGTAAGCCATGTCCGCTCGAAACCAGCACTAAGACTTTTCCTTTGGATGCCATTTCATTCCCTTCTCAAATCGAATCCGTGCGGTCACGCGCGTCTTCACATTCGGTCTACTTCTACGTTCCACCTGTTCGTCGTTTTCATGTCAGGGCGAGCGACCGTGCAAACCCAGATTGCCAGAAGTGCGACGACGGGTCTATTGGACGAAGGTATCGACCAAGACCACAGTATGAATTGGACATATCCGCAAAGAGCGTTGCGTACTCATTTGGAAGAATCCGAATACCAAGCTTTCGCCAACGCCGCCGTTTAATCGATTTGTAAGAGCACCCGGAGCCTAATCCCTTCATTGCTCGGTGCAGCGTTTTGTGGTGGATGTAGCGGCGAGGCGTGACGAAACATGCCGCTGCATCACGGAGCGAGGGAACAACGTTTACACCCTTTTAGCACCGTGGAGCCTTTCGAGGATGCTAATGCCGGATCAGTAACCCGGAGCTCAGACCTGCCGGTGAAACATCGAACACAGAGCCTGTCGCGTGACCGATGTTTATCGGAGAGCGGTCGGCAGCTGCTGCGTGCAATATCACATTCCGACCGGCGCGTAGGTGATCGTGGCTTGGCAAGGTATCGATTCATGACATCCATTTTCGTTCAATAGTGGTTGGCGCGCCAGAAGGTTTCTAGGGTACTTGTCCGAATTGCCTGTTATCCGAGAACTTGCCGAAGACACAGTTTGATCTGAATGGTCAACGAGGGCGTTGCCCTGATATCGCCATTCCAGAAATCCGGATTTCGTCAAACTTGAGCCCGAGGTCAAAACTTCTGGCGGCAGAGACACGACTCGAACCCGCGGCTTCCAGCCGGGACAGGCGGGCAAGATTATCGTGCTTGGGGCTGCGTGGACCGATACCAAAGTATCCCAATACCTAAGCATTGTTGACGTCTGTCCGCTGTGCGGCGGAAAATGTCGGCATCAGGCGCGCGCGCAAAACATTCTCTGGTATTGTTCATGACGGTCGCGCGTGCGGCTGATTGCGGCCAAAAGCTCCAAGTCAGGTCCATGACGCCATCGGTTCCCAAGCCCCCTCAGGTGACATCGTGCAAAAGAGGTTGATTGGCACAGTTCTGCGCGCCGCGCTCGATCCGACTGGAGCCGGAAGCTTCCTGATCCAGTGGCGGACGCGATCTGGGGCATGCATGGCTCTCCTCGTCCTCATGTTGATTGGCGCCGTTAATGCACAGCAATCAGGTATTACAGGATCGGTTACCGATAGCACCGGGCGTGTAATTGCCGGGGCAGATGTAGAGGCGCAGATCAGTGGCGGAGTCACCTTCCATACGACTTCGGACGCGGCCGGGATCTTTCAGTTCCCGAATATCATGGCGGCCAATTATACCGTTCGCGTGGAGCGTACGGGTTTCACAACCATTACTGAAAAGCTGAACGTTCTGGTTGGGAATACGGCCACACTAAATGTGATGCTGCCTGTGGCAGGCGCGACTTCCGCCGTGATTGTGACCACTAAGGTCAATGCAATCGATACCTCGACATCTCAAATAGCCGGAAATATCGATCCCGAGACGATGGCGAGCATTCCGCTCAATGGACGGAATTACATGGATCTTGCTACCCTGCTCCCTGGAATCCGTCGCAACGCGATTACCAACTTCAGCCCATTGGGAATGCTCAGTAAAGGACGCGAACAGTTCAATCTGGACAATCAGCAGGTAACTGCGACAGGAGCGGCTACAGACTACGGTCAAGCGCAATTCAGCCGCGACGCCCTTAGCCAGTTTGCGATCACCACGGATCAGTTCGATGCTACCCAGGGGCGCAGTTCTCAGCTGGTGATGAATATGCAAAGCATGGCGGGTAAAAACACTATGCACGGATCCGTGTTTGGCTACTTCCGGAACAGCGTTTTTGACGCCGCCGATCCAATTACAAAGACCGTTCTGCCTTTCTCCGATCAACAGTATGGCGGCACATTGGGAGGTGCGATTCGAAAGGACAGGCTTTGGTACTTTGCCTCATACGAGGGCGAACACCGGCCCGAGACGACGAATACACAGTTCGTGGGTTTCATAGTCCCCCCACTCGCCTACTCTCTCAGCAATACGCTTACAACAGAGAAATCCCTGGACCGTATCGACTTCCAGCCCCGCGCCCGCGATCACATCTTCGGCCGCTATTTCCGCTACGATTTCTCACAGCCGGCTCTTCTTCCTTCCGGCAATTCCTCGCTCAGCCGCGAGTACTCCGTGAGCGGCAGCGACTATGGCTTCATTGGAGCGTGGACACGCAATATCTCGTCGACAATCGTGAACACGTTGTTTGGATCAACGTTCTTTCAGGCGGGCGTAGACGAGCCAGCCCTTCGGAGTATGCAGATCACCTTTCCTTCGCAGATCATTGGAGCCGCCTACAACTTTCCATCCTATCTTCCCGTTCGATATTTTCAATTTCGAGACGATGCGTACTGGCTCAAGGGGAAGCACAGCGTCAGGTTCGGCGCGGAGTATCTTTTCGACCCGATCCGCGGTTCCTTCCCGCAAAACGTTCAGGGTGCGGCGACCGTCAAAGCCGATCCTCCCAACTGGGTTACTCCGATGACGTGGGATGAGGTTTTCCCGAATCAACTCGATCCGAGTACCTGGAATTACGCCGCGATCAGTCCCAATGTTTCGGCGTACACTCAGGGCTTTGGAAACTTCAACACCAACATCAATAGCAACATAATTGGGCTGTGGGCCCAAGATGACTGGAGGATGTTCCCGCGCCTGACTGCAAACCTCGGCCTCCGCTACGACAACAACATCGGCCTCATTACAGCAGGAAATAATACGATCAACGGCGTGGTCTCTGCGCAGCATGGCAACAATTGGAACTTCGGTCCACGCCTTGGCTTTGCCTACGATGCTCTTGGAACGGGCAAAACCGTGTTCCGCGGCGGCACGGGTATTTATTTTGCAGACCTGCTTGCTAATGCATTTTTTGACGACGAGATTTTCAACGGAGTTAACTCCGTGCAAGCCGCAGCGGCCATCAAGACTGGCTTCAGCCTGACTGATCCATTTCCGGGTCAGAACACGTCCAGCTTCGTACAGGATCCGCAGAATGTATACCAGTCGATTCAGGTGACGGGCCAGAAAATCAGAACGCCGTGGTCTGTGCAAGGCTCACTCGGCTTCCAGCAACAACTGACTCCGACTACAACCGTTTCACTGGACTTCGTTCAATTGCGGGTATTTCATGATTGGACCCGATTTGACGCCAACACTGCCTACGATCCGTCCACAGGCTGGAATCAAACCAACATTGGCCCGGTCAGCGCGCCGTGCCCGAACGGCTGTATCACATCTCGCCTTCAACCGAACAGCCACTACGCTGTCATCGCAACTGCAATGACGCCGGGTTATGTCGGATCTGCGATGAAGAATATCCTTTTCGGCCTCCGACAGCAGACTAAATTTGGCCTGAGCGGGATGATGTCCTATACCTACGGCTTGGAAAAGGACAATTCTGCAGATGCATTTGCTTATGCATCAAACCCGTACAACTACGCGAATGAGTGGGCGAATTCCGTCGATGATCAGCGGCATACACTGGCGGTTACTGCGGACTATCGTTGGAAGCGAGGTTGGGGCGGCGGAGTTGTGTATCACTACGGTTCCGGATTAGCTTATGCGACTACGGTTGGAGGTTCCACCCCAACCGGACTTGTCGCGAGCGCGACCTACAATCGCAGCTACTGCGCCAAGCCTGCCGATTACATTTCCGGAGCACTTCCGGGATCGATTTGTTCCCACGTGAGCACAGCAGACTACCTCGCGATGGTCTACAACGATCCCCGTCACGATCACTACGATCCAAATACTGGATTGACGACTGTCGACCGCAACTCACTGCGAGGCCTCCCGGTCGAGCGCTTCGACGCCGACCTCACAAAGGTCTTCACTGTGCACGAGCGATTCAAGATCACTTCCGCCGTGGAGGCTTTCAATCTATTGAATCACGCCAACTATGGCTCCTATAACGGCGTGATCAGTCTTCCCTCCTATCGGAGCCCGACGTTTACGTCAGGCGTTCTCGCATTCTTCGCACGGCAGTTGCAGTTCTCGGCACGGCTGGATTTTTAGAAACATCGACGCAGAGTCGCCTACCGCGATTCTGGTCGTTATCCGTGGGCGAACTGTGCTGCCCGTTCCCGCGAGAAGAAGAGTTTGTGTTGAGTTGCCGGAGGGGACAATCCTGCGGATATTATGATGGTTCCACAAGAAAAGCGGCTGCGCAGATGCCGGCCTGTTGGCAGCTGGTCTCGGCTCTCCGCCGCTCTGTTTGTCGCGAGTTTCCAGGCCACTCGGCTTTAAATCGAGATACGCGGCGATACACTCAGCTATGGGCCATCAAGATGCGTGGCGTGAGGCGATATGCCAGCGCGGGCAGAACAAAATTCGATTGTTTTCGCGCCGGAGCCAAGAGCGCTCTCTGAACTGAGCCGCTTTCGCATTTCATGGCCTAAAGCCTTTGCCACGCTTGTCAGCCTCAGTTTATTCGCCGTCAGTAGCCATCCTGCCGGGCCGCAAGACACGCTCCAAGACTCACCATCAGGCAGCCAGCAAGTCATGGAACAATCCTGGGGCGTTCCGCAGGGCGCGCCGGAGACCATTCATGCCATCGCACAAACGGCCGACGGCTATCTATGGCTTGGCGGTTCCAGTGGACTGTTTCGCTTTGACGGCACGCGTTTCACCCGCTTTCGTCCGTCCTCTGGAGATCGACTGCTTCGCACAGATGTGCATACCTTGTTCGCACCTCCGGCAGGCGGGCTTTGGGTAGGGTATTTGGACGGCGGCTTCAGCCACATAAGCCACGGGCGGGTAACGAACTATGGAATTGCGGTCATCCCGCCGACCGGAACTGTGTACACGCTAGCACAAGACTCCAAACGAGTCTTGTGGGCTGGGACCGGCACCGGTGTGTGGAAGTTCGACGGGGCGAAGTGGCAAAAATTGGGGACTGAGTGGGATGGCCCAACGACCATCAGTAACCTGGGAATCGATCGAGCCGATACAGTGTGGGTAATCACCGGTTTCTCGAATCATCAGAGGCTGCTCTGTCTGCCTTCTGGCAGCAAGCGATTTCTGTTTGTAAGTTCAAGAGCAGACTTTTACGGGTTTACTCTGGACGCCGACCAGAAGGTTCTAACAAGCCCGAATGTGCTGCAACAAGTGCCGAACCGAGGGACTATTCCTCACATTCAGCTGCATGAATTGCCTCTCTTTGGAAAGAACGGCGCACAGGTCGTTGACCGAACGAACGCTGTCTGGACGGTAAACGAAAACGGCGGATTGACGCGTATTGGGACCGCACTTCCGGCCAACGGCGCGGTGACTGCAACAGGCACAACGAATGACGAGACACAGGATGAGGCTGCCTCGAGCCAGGATGTCCGTAGAACGCTGGTCGATCGCGAGGGAAACATCTGGTACGCCGACGCAAAAGGGCTTCATCGCTTCTTTTACGTCCCTTTCGTTGAGCAGGAATTTTCGGTCAAAAGAACCCCGGCAATTGCCGCGGGCAACGATGGAGCAGTATGGGTCGGGTTTTTTATGGGGCCATCCAAGGCAACCAACGAACTCTATCGGGTGACCAGTGGACATGTCGAAACAATTCGATTTCGCACCCCGGTCAGCTGGGGAGCAGCGTATCGTGCCAGGGACAAAACTGTCTGGTTCGGAGGGAGCGGCGGGCTGTGGCATCTTGTTCGCGGCAGGCCTTTTCAAGTTGCCCTACCGAAAGAAATGGCAGAAAAGGCCTTCTATTTGCAGGCGATGACCGAGGACCCCGCCGGCGGACTCTGGGTCTCGTTCCTGCGGTATGGTCTGTATCGATTCGCGGACGGTGTCTGGACCAGCGACGGCCGGCGCAAAGACCTACCTTCCGGAGGTCCCTACGTTGAGTTCACCGACAGTCTCGGGCGCATGTGGTTTGGCTACTCAGCCTCGCGGAAGATCCGGCTTGTGATATTGGATGGAAATAAGCTTCAGACATTCGGTCTCCGCGATGGCGCGCCGGTGGGTAATGTCACCGCGATCTCCGGGCATGGGCCCAACGTTTGGATCGGGAGCGAATTTGGGCTGCAGATGTTCGACGGTCAAGGATTCCACGCTATCCACGCTGTGGATGACGATTGGCTTCTTGGAATCACTGGAATCGTGGAAAGGGCGAACGGTGATCTGTGGCTGAACGGCCTTTCCGGAATCTTTCATATCAGTAAGTCCGAGATTGCCGAAGCGCTCAAGAATCCCTCTTATCGTGTCAAA
>DATKQB010000063.1:0-3538 GCA_035523795.1 Verrucomicrobiia bacterium
CCATGAGATGGGAACGCCCCTTGGAACGATCGCAATCGTTGCGAAGGATCTCGAACGATACGCGCGAGACGTTGAGATCAATGAGCATGTCAGCGCAGAAGCGAAGCTGATCCGTTCTGAGGTTGATCGATGCGGTCAGATATTGCGTGAGATGAGCTCGCAGGGAGCAGAGCTGGCCGGTGAGACTCCCACGCTCATTGCAATCGATGCTCTTCTTCAAAAGCTTCGGGAAAGTTTTCCAGAACCACAGCGAAATGCTATCCAAGTCGAAGCTCCTCCTGAACTATGCGCGTCACTCCCCATCGAGACCACGCGCCAGGTGCTCTCAGCGCTGGTCAAGAATGCCTTCGAGGCCAGTTCAAACGGCCAGACTGTCCACGTTTCCGGGGAATCAGCGTCAGGAGTTCTTCGCTTTATCGTGAAGGACTCCGGGATTGGAATGGCCCCTGACGTGCTCGATCGCATCGCTGAGCCGTTCTACTCGACAAAGCGCCCGGAACGAGGAATGGGTCTGGGAACGTTTCTTGTGAGAGTGTTCGCTGAAGATATGGGCGGCACGCTGATTTTTGATTCTGTCGTGAACCAAGGGACCACCGCCATCCTGGAGTTGCCATTTGCGTCAAAAACCGGAGCCTGAAGCACTCTCGGCGCTGGTAGCCGACGATGACGATCTATTTCGTGGTCGGCTTGGCCGTGCCCTGGAATCGCGTGGATGGGAGGTGTTCCTTGCGGCAAATATTGCCGAGGCAGTGAATGCGGCTCAGGAGCACGCACCGGATCTTGCGATCGTGGATCTGCGCTTGGGCACCGAAAATGGCCTGGACATCGTGCGCAAGTTGCGCGCACTTGATCCGACAATGTTCATTCTTATGCTCACGGGTTGGGGCAGCATCGCCACGGCTCTCGAAGCAGTGCGCAGTGGTGCTGACCATTACCTGAGCAAGCCGGTTGATGCCGATCAGATCATTGCTGTTTTCAATACCTCACCCGCAACCGGCGCCGATCAAAACCCGCCGTCGAGTGTTCCAAGCCTCGCGCGCGTGGAATGGGAACACATACAGCGGGTGATTGCCGACTGCGGAGGAAACATCTCTCAGGCCGCGCGCGCGCTCGGTATCCATCGCCGTTCCCTGCAAAGAAAAATCTCCAAATATCCACCGGCACGCTAGTTCATCAGAATTGCGTCCATTCCAATAGAGCACCTTCCCTTTAGTGCGAGCCGCGGAGAGCAAACATCCATCTCTGCAGCAGATCACGCTTGCGACAATTTGCCGCACCAGCGACCCAGCGCGGAGGAAATATATTTGCCATTGCGGAAGGATGGTGCGAGAGTTCGCGGTCTATCGCAACTCTGACTGGGCTTTCTGCGCTCAACTTCTCGACAAATTCCCGAATTTGACACGTGGCCCGAAACGGTCATGGGAGGTCTCAATGAATCGCAGATCGTTTTTGCATGGAGTTGGATATACAGCCGGAGTTTCTTTATCGACCGCGATCCTCGACCGAGCTGGATTCTCCCAGTCTTCAACGCCCGCTGCCGCGCCTCCCGGCGGGCCCTTCAAGCTGCCGCCTCTTCCGTACGCCTACGATGCGCTCGAACCGTACATCGACGCCGAGACAATGCATCTGCACCACGACAAACATCACGCCAGCTATGTAGAGCACCTGAATGCGGCCGTGGCAGGCCATCCCGATCTTGCAAGTCGTACAGTCGAAGATCTCGTCGCTCATCTCGACTCCGTTCCTGAGGATGTTCGCACCGCCGTTCGCAATCAGGGCGGAGGCGATGCCAATCACTCCTTCTGGTGGACGATATTGTCGAAGAGCGGCGGTGACGCGCCGAGCGGCGAACTCGCAAAAGACATCGACGCGCAGCTTGGCAGTCTCAGCAAATTTCAGGAGCAGTTTTCCAAGACTGCGGCTGGGGTTTTTGGAAGCGGATGGGCATGGCTGACTCTTGGACCGGATGGGAAGCTACACATCGAGTCCACTGGAAATCAGGACAGTCCTTTGAGCAGTGGCCGGACCCCGGTTCTCGGCATCGACGTGTGGGAACACGCCTACTACCTCAAATATCAAAATCGTCGCCCTGAATATGTAGCTGCCTTCTTCCACATCGTGAACTGGGACTTTGTTAGTGACCAATATGCCTCTGCCAGGAAAGCGTTGCGCACGTAGAGACCCAAGATGATCCAACTGCTGGTCAAGCAGTTACACCTATTTAAAGTCTGTTGACAGACAAATTCCGGAGGTCACCTCTATGAATCGCAGAGAACTCATTCAACGTTCCGCAACTCTAGGCTTAACCGCTGTCGGCACGTTGGCATTACCGGGCGTGGCCGCCGCAACATTCGACGCAGCCAAAGAAAGCGCGCCACCGAATCCGCTCACCCCTCCGGCTAATGCATCGATCCCGGTGGCCTTTCTTATCTCCGAGGGCGCAGTCGTCATCGATTTTTGCGGTCCGTGGGAAGTCTTTCAACGGGTCAGCATTCCCGGCCGTAAATTTGATGCCTTCAGCCTCTATACCGCGGCGGAATCCGCCGCTCCCATTCACACGAGCGGCGGAATGGAGATCACGCCCAAATATACGATTGCGAATGCTCCCCCGCCGAAGATCATCGTCATCCCCGCACAGAGTCCGGCCAGCGAGGCAACAAAGGCCTGGATTCGCAATGCCACCAAGAGCACCGATGTCACGATGTCGGTTTGCACTGGAGCCTTTGTGCTGGCGAGCACCGGGTTGCTGAACGGCGAGCCTGCCACTACCCATCACGGCGCTTATGTCGACTTCGCGATGGAGTATCCGGAGGTTCATGTTCAGCGTGGAGCCCGCTTCGTTGAAGTGGGCAATCTGGCTACTGCCGGCGGCCTCACTTCAGGAATGGACCTCGCCTTCAGGGTGGTCGAGCGTTACTTCGGCCGGGATGTTGCAAGCCAGACCGCCTCAATGCTTGAATACCAGGGCCAGGGCTGGCTTAACCCGTCTTCCAACGCCGAGTTCGCCGGGCCCATCAAGCAGAGCGCGAATCATCCTGTCTGCCCCATCTGTGGCATGGAGATTGATCGCTCTCTCTCGTCAACTTATAAGGGAAAGACCTACTACTTCTGCGTGCGCGAACATAAGCGGATCTTCGATGCTTCACCGGAAAAGTTCGCCGCTGAATGAAAGTTTGGGGCATCTCACGCGTGGGACGGTTGACGAGATCAAATGGCACGCATTTATCTCGCACTGCCACTCGCGCTTAACTTTAGATGAGTTTTACTTTGTTTTCCCGTCATCACTTAGTGTGCGCTGCAGTCTTGTCTTGTATCGCTCTTTCTGTCCAAATTGGTTGCCGCAAACCCGCCGATAGCGCGCCCGGTGTGGTGCTCCATCCAACGAACACACCCGTCGATCGATATCACCTTCGCGGTCTGGTCCTGGCAACGCGCCCGGCAACCGGTCAAATCACGATTCAGCATGGCGATATTCCCGGCTTCATGCCAGCAATGACCATGGCATACAAGCTGAAAGACGCAAAGGAAATTCAAAACG
>DATKQB010000064.1:0-12259 GCA_035523795.1 Verrucomicrobiia bacterium
GCAAATGGGGCCATTGGTGCGCAGCATTTCTTGTTTTCCTCGGCTCATGGCTTTCGGGATTCTTCATCATCGTTACAGATGCCTGGATGCAACATCCGGTCGCGTATACTCGCCTGCCGAATGGGTCTTTTACCGTCACAAGTTTCTGGGGGTTACTGACCAATCCCTGGGCGCTCATTCAATTCGCCCACAACATGTGCGGCGCACTGGCCACTGGTTCCTTTGTTATGGCTGCGGTAGGTGCAATGTATCTCCTCGAACGCAGAAATGACGAGTATGGCCGCATTTTCCTGCAGGTCGGCGTTATTGCCGGTTTCCTCTCCTCGATGGCGCAGGGCTTCCCGACGGGAGACCTGCACGGCAAGTATCTTGCGGCGCATCAGCCGGTCACCATCGCAGCGATGGAAGGGCTTTTTAAGAGCGAGACTGGAGCTCCGATGGTTATCATCGGACAGCCAGACGCAGAGCACCAGCGCATCGACAATCCCATTGTGGTGAATAAAGTGCTCAGCTTCCTGGTCTACGGGACCACCACCGCCGAGGTGAGGGGACTGAACGCATTTCCCAAAGATCAGTGGTCGACGAACATTCCACTACTTTACTTTGCCTACCACATCATGGTCGGTCTCGGCACCATCATGATTGCCGTCATGGGGGCGGCTACCTTCCTGCTATGGAGGCGAATGCTCTTTCGCGCCCGATGGATGTTGTGGATCCTGCTGCTCTGCTTTCCAGATCCCTATATTGCCAATACCGCCGGCTGGATGACCGCGGAAGTTGGGCGGCAGCCATGGCTCGTGTACGGGCTTCTGCGCACCACTCAGGGATACTCCGCGAATGTTAACGCGGCCAACAGCCTCTTCACCCTGCTCGGTTACATGGGCCTCTATCTCGCGCTAGGCATACTGTTCGTCTTCATCATGGAGCGGGAGATTGGGCGTGGCCCGGCTGCAACGGAAGTGACATCAATTCAATCGAGCCCCGCAGTCACCGTGGCCTGAGGAGCGTCATGGAAATCACTTGGTTCATTCTCGTCGCGCTGATGATCGTTGCTTACGCCGTGCTTGACGGTTTCGATCTGGGCGCGGGCATTCTGCACATGCTGGTCTCGCGGAACGATGCCGATCGACGCGCGATCCTGCGCAGTATCGGACCCGTATGGGATGGAAACGAAGTATGGCTGATTGCCGGCGGAGGAACCCTCTACTTTGCGTTCCCGGCGCTCTATGCCGTGAGTTTCAGCGGATTCTATCTGCCCCTTCACATCGTGCTCTGGCTGCTGATACTGCGCGGCATGGGCATTGAGTTTCGGGCTCACTTGAGCAGAGAGGTTGCAGCCGGACTATTTGATGGGTTCTTTGCGCTCTCGAGCGGACTGCTCGCCCTCTTCTTCGGAGCCGCGCTTGGCAATGTGATCCGCGGCGTTCCCATGGGTGCCGACCAGTCGTTCTTCGAACCGCTCTGGACGACGCTACTCCCCTGGGGCGATACCGGAATCCTTGACTGGTACACCATCTTTACCGGAGTTTTCACAGTGATCGCACTGACGATGCACGGAGCCCTTTGGATATCGCTAAAAACAGATGGCGCGATCCGCGATCGCGCCTCGATGGTGGCAAATCGAACCGCATCGATCCTTGGAATCTTCACCATTGTCGGGGTGCCGCTCACCATCTTGGCGCGCCCCGCCACTGTCGCGAACTATCTACGCCATCCGGTGCTCTTCGTGATCCCAGCGGCCGTCATTGTTTCCCTTTACCTTGCGTGGCTCTGGAATCGCCGTGGCAGGGAACTACCCGCGTTTCTGGCCTCCTGCGCGTACATCGTTACTGCCCTTGCCGGAGTCGCAGCTGCTCTCTACCCGGCTCTGCTACCTTCCAGCTATGGGTCACAATTCAACATCACGATTTTTAATGCTGCAACCGGCAGCTACGCACTGCGTGTGGGATTTATCTGGTGGGGATTGGGCATGGTGCTCGCGACCGGTTACTTTATATTTGTTTACCGGATGTTCCGCGGCAAACTCCAGCAAGACAGTATCGGGTAAAGACCGACGGAAATGGGAGCAAAGTCGACAGCTATCGAGACCTTAAAGAGGACAAGCTACCGCAACTGCGCAGTGACTATGACAAAAGAAGGTCCGCAAGCTCGGCCTATGCTACGAGATGACAACGGATACCTGAACAGCCTTCGCTAATTGTCAAATCCTGTATGAAATAACTAACGGTCATGAGTTTGCACTTGGCCGGCGTCAGAAGTTGCCGATTAGCACGCCGGCTCCGAAGACTAACGCGCCTCCCAGCGCGACCTGGGTCGCCGCCGAAAGGATTGGTGTGTCCATGTAGCGATGTCGAACCCAGGTGATGACTGAGAGTTCGATGAGAACGACGACCAACGCGATCGCCATGGCAAGGTGAAAGATGGGAATCAAGAAGGGCAGCGTATGTCCTATGCCACCGATTGCAGTCATCGCGCCGCAGACGAGTCCGCGGATCCACGGATGGCCACGTCCGGTAAGGCTGCCATCATCGGAAAGCGCCTCCGCAAATCCCATGCTGATGCCCGCGCCAAGCGATGAGGCCAATCCGACAAGGAACGCATCCCAGGAATTTCGGGTTGCCAGAGCGGCGGCGAACACAGGCGCGAGTGTCGAAACTGAGCCGTCCATGAGTCCCGCCAATCCCGGTTGCACAATCTGCAAAACAAAGAGTCGCCGGCGAGCTTTGTCCTCGTCTGCCTTGACGTCAGGATGCAGCTTCTCTTCGGTCAGCTCCTGTACGCGATCTTCGTGCGCGCGTTCCTCTTGAGCCAGGTCGTCGAGTAGCTGCCGGATGCTGGCATCCTGGGCTCGCATCGCTGCCTTTTCATAAAATCGCCGGGTTTCGACCTCGATAGCACTGGTCTCCCGTCGGAGTGACTCGACTCCCAGTGGCCGCATTAACCAGACGGGCTTACGCTGCACAAAGCCCTTCACATCCTGCCTACGAATGAGGGGAATGTGCTCGCCAAACTTTTGCCGATAAAGTTCAATCAGTCTTCGCCGATGGTCCGATTCTTCGCTGCGCATGGCTTCGAATACCGAAGCCGAGGCGGGAAAGTCCTGCTTGAGCCCTTCCGAAAAATCGGCGTATACCCGCTCGTCTTCTTCTTCAAGAGAGATGGCCAGCGCCAAGGTTTCGCGTTCTGAAAGGGCGTCGAAGCTCTGCATCGCCATTAGCCGAGTGCAGTGTCGAACGCTGTTGTGGGCTGTACGCCAGACACATAAAGCGGCGCGGGCCGCTTCGCCAATATCGCGAGCGCAAGCGATCTCACATCTGGATCTTTGGAATCGGATGCTCTTAGGAGTTCCTGGCCTGCGTCTTCCTGTGCGAACTTGCACCACATGACTCCGCAAAGAAACACATAATCGATGTTCATCGTGAACCTCCTTGAGTTGGGCGATGCGAGCGTTACTGGTGTTGCTTACGATCTGCTTTAAGACGAAACGTGCACACATCCCGCTCTCGGCTCATCGGCTGCGACCCCATCATTCCGAAATGGTGCATCGCAGTTCACGCCAATCCGAAAACGGTGCGCCCCCGGATCGTCCTCAGACATGGTCTTCAAGTGCTCCTTCACTGTGTGCAAGTTTCGAGCTGAAGTGCGTGTCCCCAGTCAATCTTTCTAGAAAGATTGGTCCGAATCGGGGTGTCCTCAGGGAAGATTGCTTCTTTCGATCAGTTGCCGCCGGTTCGGTGGGCTCATACGAGAGAAGAGCAAGTGGCGTGCCACTGCTGAAAAGGGGAGAAAACCCTCGTCGCCGGTCTATTACGAAAAGAGCAGAAAGTGAAAAGGATGCTCACAAGCGCCGAGGGAACGCCATTGGCCGTCTCCATCATCACTTGGCGTTGTTGCGCGACAACGCCGAACATCTGAGCACAGAGTGGACGTCAACAACGACAACATCCTGACACATTTTCGTCGAAATTCGAACAATCGAGTGTTGTGAGATTCATGCAAACGGGTCGGCAACTATGCGTGACGCATGGACATTTGGCCTGCGGGAGGTCAAGCGCGGCTTTGCCGTTTGTTTTGGAACAGCGATTGCAAAGACAGATAGCGCGGGTATTCCGCAAGTAGATTTCGTCTGGCCAAGAACTGGAGCACAACACTCTATCCATCAAGCTGAGGAAGCCCCCGAATTTGGCCAATCAAATGCTGTTTAACATCACGGCCAGAGTGAAATGAGCCGCTGATCTCCAGGAGGACTGTTCATGGCAAGTGTTCCAAAGCCCATCACGATGCCGAAACCGTCGAAGCCGCTCCCCACGCCCAATGTCGACTTTTACGAACTCGCCGAGACGCTTCCGGCGGACGAATTGGCGGTGCTGAAACAGGTGCGCGCTTTTATGCAAACGAAGGTGGCGCCGATCATCACCAAATACTGGATCGCAGATGAATTTCCGTTTGAACTGTTACCGGCGATAAAGGAACTCAAAATCGGCGGTGCTGGCATGAACGGATACGGCTGCAGAGGCGGAAGCGCCCTTCTGTTCGGCCTGATTGCCATGGAGATGGCCCGCTGCGATGTTTCGATCGCGACATTTTTTGGCGTCCACAATGGCCTGGCGATGGGCTCCATTTATCTCGGAGGATCCGAAGAGCAAAAGCAAAAATGGCTCCCTGCTATGGCGCGCTGGGAAACGATTGGCTGCTTTGGTCTCACTGAACCTCTCGTTGGCTCGGGAGCCTCGGGCGGACTGACAACGACGGCGAAGCGAGAAGGCGACACCTGGATCATCAATGGCCAGAAGAGATGGATCGGCAACGCGCCGTGGTGCGACCTTTCGATCATTTGGGCACGCGACGTCGCCGACGGTCAAGTCAAGGGCTTCATCGTCGAGAACAAAACCACTCCTGGCTTTACGGTGGAAAAGATTTTGAACAAGGCCGCTCTCAAAGTGGTCCAGAACGGCCAGATCACTCTTGAGAACTGCCGTGTACCCGAGGAAAACCGCCTCCAGGCCGACAAGTCATTCCACGACACCGCAAGGGTACTGAAAATGACACGATTCCTGGTCGGCTGGGAGGCGGTAGGCTGCGCAATGGGCGCCTATGAAAATGCTCTCAAATATGCCCAGGAGCGTCTGCAGTTTGGAAAGCCGATCGGCTCGTTTCAACTCGTCCAGGATCTCCTCGCAAAGATGCTCGCCAATATTACTGCATCGCAGTGCCTGGTCGTTCGGACGGCCCAACTGCACGCCGAAGGAAAGCTTACAGACGCTCACGCGGCGCTCGCAAAAGCGTTCACCACGGCCAAGTGTCGGGAGACAGTCGCGTGGGCTCGCGAGGTTCTGGGTGGCAACGGCATCGTTGCCGATTACAACGTGGCACGTTTCTTCAACGACGCCGAAGCGCTCTACTCCTACGAAGGCACTTATCAGATGCAGAACCTGATCGTCGGCAAAGCCATCACCGGTTTGAGCGCATTCATATAGGCGCGTGCGGCAAAGCTGCAGATGCTGTATTGCACAGAAAACGCAAAAATGAGTCGCAACGTGAATGGAGAGTAATCAATGTCCTCAACTGCATTGAATCCAAGGCCTGGAGAATCTGCATCAAGGCCTGACACAGGCCGGCTCTTCTTCCTGGATCTTGGCGCCGGCCGTGTGCTGACAGCAAATCCTGACGGGTCCAATCTGAAGACCATAGTCAATGAGGGCCGGAGACTCCCCGACGGCATCGTGGTGGATGTCGAGGAAGGCTACATCTATTGGACCAACATGGGAGGCCTGAAATCCGACGATGGTTCAATCGAGCGCTCCGATCTCGACGGGGCCAACATAAAAACCATTGTTCCCGAGGGCGGGACATTCACCCCCAAGCAGATCCAGCTCGACAAGGCAAACGGCAAACTCTACTGGTGCGATCGCGAAGGCATGCGCGTCATGCGTTGCAATCTGGATGGCTCACAAGTCGAAACGATTGTGGACACGAGCCAGGGAGACTCACGTCCTGGCAAGGATCCGACCAAGTGGTGTGTAGGTATAGCTGTCGATGCCGCCGGCGGAAAGTTCTACTGGACTCAGAAGGGCGGTGACAATGCCGGTCAAGGCCAAATCTTACGCGCAAATCTGGAACTTCCGCGGTGCCAGACGCCCGCGAACCGTAAAGACATCGAGGTGCTTTACAAGGACCTGCCCGAACCAATCGACCTGGACCTAGATATTGCCAACCGAATGATGTACTGGACCGATCGCGGCGATCCACCGCGCGGCAACACCGTGAATCGGGCGCCACTCGATGTGACGCCCGGGACCTCCATTGTTCCGGAGATCCTTTTCGACCACCTGATGGAGGGCATTGGCTTGGCCTTGGATTTGAAAGGCGGGCGCATGTTCTTCACCGACTTTGCAGGTACCGTCTACAGCGCGAATCTCGACGGCTCGAATCAGAAGACGCTGCTCTTTGCCCAGGGGAACCTGACGGGGATCGCGTACGCGGAGCTACCCGTCCAAGCATAAATGCGGACGAACCTATCCAACCAAATAAGGAGAGAGTCATGAGTTCGCCTGTTTCAGCATTGTCATTTGAGAACATCCTCTATGAAAAGAAGGGGCTGATTGCCAGCGTAATGCTCAATCGGCCAAAGGTGCTCAATGCCCTGAGTCAGGCAGTCTTCTCTGAACTAAAAGAGGCTTTTGAAGACGCCCGCGACGACTCGAGTATTCGCGGCATGATTCTCACCGGCAGCGGAGACCGGGCGTTTGCCGCGGGCGCCGACATCGCAGAAATGGCCAATTACACCGGCTCGCAAGCAGAGGAAGCAACGCGGCATGCGCAGGCGGTAACGGAACTCATCGAAAACCTTGGTAAACCGGTCATCGCTGCCGTGAATGGCTTTGCCCTCGGTGGTGGCTGTGAGCTTGCCATGGCTTGTACTTTCCGCATTGCTTCGGAAACCGCCAAGTTTGGCCAACCTGAGGTCAAAGTTGGAATCATGCCCGGCGCCGGCGGAACGCAGCGCCTTCCGCGATTGATTGGCAAGGGCAGGGCCCTGCAAATCATTCTGACGGGCGAAACAATCGATGTTCAAGAGGCCTATCGAATCGGACTGGTCAACGAGGTGGTTCCAGCTGCCAATTTAATCTCGCGAGCCGAAGCGATCCTCAATCAGATCAACTCGAACGCGCCGCTCGGCGTGAAGTTCTCGATTCAGGCTGTGAACAGAGGGCTGGATGCGAGCGTTTCAGAAGGTCTGCTGATCGAGGCGGCGCTATTCGGGATCTGTGGCGGATCAGAAGACAAGAAGGAAGGCACATCCGCTTTCCTGGCGAAGCGGTCGCCTCAGTTCCGCGGGCAGTAGCAAAATCAACTCTTCATTCGAGGATGTGTTATGGCGACCGACAACATTTTTTCCGGTTTGAAAGTGGTAGACCTGGCCAGCTTCATCGCGGGTCCCGGTGCGGCGACGATCATATCTGACTTCGGCGCGGAGGTTATCAAAGTTGAGCCGCCCGGAATTGGCGACACCTACCGGCTTGTCTATAAGATGCCGCCTCAACCCGCTGCCAATGATAACTACTGTTGGCATCTCGACAATCGCAACAAACGCGGACTGGCGCTCGATCTGAAATCACCAGACGCGAAGGAAGTTCTTGAACGGCTCGTTCAATGGGCAGACGTGCTGATCGTGAACTTCCCCCCCCCCGTGCGGAAGCGTCTCAAACTTACCTACGAAGACCTCGCGCCCTGGAATCCAAGGCTGATCTACGCTGACCTGTCGGGCTACGGTGATGAAGGTCCTGATGCAAGCCTTCCGGGATTCGACATTACAGCCTACTGGGCTCGCAGTGGTTTGCTCGCACTGACGCGCGATGCCGGCGCTCCGCCAACGCTTCCCCCATCGGGCAGTGGAGATCATGCAACTGCCGTAGGGCTGTACGCGGCCATCGTAACTGCTCTTTACCGGCGCGAACGAACTGGAAAAGGCTCGCACGTCACCACCTCCCTGGTTGCAGAAGGAGCATGGTCCTGTTCGATGTACATCCAGGCCGCCCTCTGCGGTGCCAAGTTCTTCCCGCTCCATGACCGACTGAATCCGCCTAACCCGATTATCAATGTCTACCGCACTTCGGACGATCACTGGTTTCTTATTGTTGTGCAGGCGAAAGATTGGCCAGCGCTTGCCAAGGCAGCCGGCCTTCCGGATCTCGTTTCGGACATCCGGTTTGCCGACGAGAAGGCGCGCGTAGCCAACGCTTCTCAATTGACGGAATTACTCGACCACGCGTTTGCGTCCCAGCCACTGGCGTACTGGCGCGAGATCCTGGACCAGGAGAAAGTCACTTACGGATTTGTACGCCATCCGTCGGAAGCCATCAATGACCCGCAGTTGCTCGCAAATGACATCATCGTGCCTCTCGAAGGCGCGGGTGAGAACTTGAAACACACGGTAAGCAGTCCGATCAAGGTGCATGGCGTTGCAAAAGTACCGGCGCGACGAGCACCCGATCTTGGTGAACACAACGACGAAGTGCTGCAGGAACTTGGCTTCTCTACTAGTGAGATCGACGGCTTTCGAGTCAGCGGCACGATCCCGCGGGTGGAGCAACGTTCAGTTGCGGCAGACTGAAACGAATTGAGGAACAAATGGTTCAACCACGAGTCATCATCGTTGGCGGCGGCTTCGGAGGATTGGCTGCCGCGAAGGCGCTCAGGAACACGCCTGTGAGGGTGATTTTGATCGACCGCACCAACCACCACTTGTTTCAGCCACTGCTATACCAGGTGGCTACAGCGGCGCTCATGCCTGGTCAAATCGGAACGCCCATTCGCGGGATTCTTCGAAATCAGAAAAACGCTGTGACAATCATGGGCGAGGTAACGGGTGTCGACAAAAAGCAAAAGTGTGTCTTTGTAACTAACGCTGACCGCAGCGAAGTTCCCGTCCCGTATGACTACCTCATCCTTGCCACGGGAGCTACTCACAGCTACTTCGGCCATAACGAATTTGAGAAGTTTGCGCCAGGCATGAAAAGCCTCGCGGATGCTGTGGCCACGCGAAACAAAATCCTGCAGGCATTTGAATTGGCCGAGGCAGAAGAGGATCTGGACCGGCGCCGTGAATTGTTGACATTTGTGATGGTCGGCGCTGGTCCCACGGGTGTGGAGTTGGCCGGTGCTCTCGGTGTGCTCGTCCATACCACGTTGAAGGCGAACTTTCGCCGGATTGATCCTGCTTCCGCACGAATCGTGCTCATTGACATGGCCCCTAGGGTTCTGACTCCGTTTTCGGAGCCCCTCTCCCAAGCTGCAAAACAACGCCTCGAGAACCTCGGTGTCGAGGTTCTGCTCGGACACAGCGTGGAGCAGATCGACGACGAGGGTGTCGTCGTAGGCGGCACGCGGATCGCGAGCAGGACCGTAATCTGGACCGCCGGCGTTGCTCCTTCCCCTGCGGGCAAATGGCTGAAAACCGAAACCGATCGTGCAGGTCGAGTACGCATTCAAAGTGACCTTACAGTGCCAGGCTATCCGGAGATTTTTGTAATCGGGGATACTGCATCGTTTGAAGAAAAGGGCAAACCGCTGCCAGGAGTTGCCCAGGTTGCGATGCAGCAAGGACGTCACGCCGCAAAGGTCATTCATCGCCGTGAGACCGCCGGACTGCCTCCGAAGCCTTTCTCTTATTTCGATAAGGGAAACATGGCTGTAGTGGGGAAGGGCTTTGCCGTACTGGAAAGTCACAAGATAGGAGTAAGTGGTTTCGGAGCGTGGCTTGCCTGGGCCTTTATACACCTACAGTTTCTGGCGACGTCGAGCCTCCGATTGAGTGTCTTCCTGCAATGGGTCTGGACCTATTTTTCTGATCAGAGAGGTTCCCGACTCATCGTGAATCATCACGGGCTACAACCGGTGAAGGTTGCGGAAGAGGCATCTATCAAGCCAGCCAACGTTGCATAAACAAGAATGGAGAAGATGAAATGGCAAAGCAGATTCGGAATGTAGCGATCGTGGGTACCGGCGTAATTGGCGCAAGCTGGGCGGCCTTGTACCTGGCGCGTGGTTTGAACGTCATCGCGACGGACCCGGCACCGAACGCGGAAACAAACCTGCGCCAGTACATTGACGGCGCCTGGAAGGATCTGACGACACTCGGGCTCTCGCCCAACGCATCGCGCGAGAACCTGCAGTTCACTCCTGATATGAAGAAGGCGCTGTGTGAGGCCGACTTGGTCCAGGAGAACGGTCCCGAACGCAAGGAGTTCAAGATAAAACTATTCGCAGATATGGACGATGCGACTCCACAAGATTCAATCATTGCATCGAGTTCATCCGGGCTGACTATGAGTGTCATGCAGTCTGCGTGCAAGCACCCTGAACGTTGCGTGATAGGTCACCCTTTCAATCCGCCTCACGTCGTTCCTCTGGTCGAGGTTGTTGCCGGCGCGAAAACTTCACCCCAAACCGTCGAGCGAGCGATCTCTTTCTATACATCGATCGGTAAAAAACCGATTCATGTCCGCAAGGAGGTTGTCGGCCACGTCGCGAATCGCCTGCAAGCCGCACTCTACCGCGAAATCGTGTATCTCATCGAGCAAGGCGTGCTCGATGTTGCAGACTCGGATGCGGCGGTCTGCTGGGGGCCAGGGTTGCGTTGGGGAGTCATGGGGCCCAGTCTTCTCTTTCACCTTGGCGGCGGCCAAGGCGGCATTGAGCACTTTATGGAGCACCTCTCCGGCCCATTGTCGACTTGGTGGAAAGATCTCGGAACAATCACAGAATTCAGTCCCGAGGTCAAACAAACGATTATCGAAGGGGCGAAGAAAGAAGCAGGTGCCCGTTCTATTCAAGAGCTTGAGCGCGAGCGCGACACCATGTTGCTGGAGCTGCTTGCCACGCGCACAAAGGGCGAGGCGGTAGCTCAAGAGGCAATGGTGGGCGCTGCGAAATAGGCTCGCCGTGGTGCAAGGAGCACGATATAGCTCGAATACGAACATGCTTGAGAGCACACGATGATTTATGTACATTCACTTGGCCGGGCCTCCCGGTACTTTTCGGCGCAGGCAGCACTCGCGCCATCGGGCGCTCGCTTATCTTTCTCTGACCTGGAACATCGTGTCAAGGGCATTGCAGCAGCTCTCAGCGCGCATGGGTTCAGTGCAGGGGACCGACTCGCGATCCATCTGCCGAACAGCCCTGAGTATATCGAGTTAGTATATGCGTGCAGCTGGCTCGGAGTCGTAGCGGTACCGCTCAACACTCGCCTTTCTCCGGCGGAAGTCGATCGGGTGCTCGCGGATGCGACTCCGCATGGGCTCGTGCGACACTCTTCCATGCCTACTCCATCGGTGCCAGTGCCCTGGCAGCGTGTGCTCGACCTGGAACCGTTGGAGTATAGAGACGGCGCTCCTCCCGATGTTGTTTATGACCCGGAAGCGATTCTCGCCTTAATCTATACAAGCGGCACAACCGGCCGTCCCAAGGGCGTGATCGTCACTCACGCTAACATCCTGGCCAATATCAATCACTTGAATTACTGGATGCGATACACCGAGGGCGGTGTCTTTCTCCATGCCGCGCCCATTTTTCACATCGCTGACTTTCCCGCAATTTTCTCCGCGCCCGCATTTGGCGCGTCGCAGGTCACACTTCCTAAGTTCAGTCCGCAGAGCTTCTGCGAGACCGTCCAGCGCGAGCGAGTGAGCCACACTATCTTGGTTCCGACCATGATCAACATGCTGACGCAGTTCGGGGATGCACAGAAGTACGACTTGAGCAGCCTCGCGGTCCTCGCCTACGGTGGATCTCCGATCGCACCCGAACTAATTGAGCGTACGAGAGAACTTCTGCCGCAGGTGAGACTGGTTCAGGTTTACGGACTCAGCGAGACCGGGCTCCTCACTGGCCTGCAGGACCACGAGCATACCCCCGACCGGCTTTCGTCGTGTGGCCGGGCTTGTCCCGGTATCGATCTGCTGGTTACCGACGAATCAGGGATTCCAGTGGAAGCTGGAAAGCCAGGTGAGCTCGTTGTTCGCGGGGACAATGTCATGCGGGGGTACTGGCATAATCCTGACGAAACCTCACTGGCCTTTCGAAACGGGTGGTTTCGCACCGGCGATATTGGCTGTCAGGATTCAGCCGGGTATTGCTATATTCTTGACCGCCTGAAAGACATGATTGTGACCGGTGGAGAGAATGTCTACTCCGGCGAAGTGGAAGCGGTCATATATACGCATCCGGCGGTACGCGAAGCCGCCGTATTCGGAATACC
>DATKQB010000065.1:0-14676 GCA_035523795.1 Verrucomicrobiia bacterium
TGTCGGCCTTCGTGACCCACGGATTCGAGGACTTCCATGTCACCGAACCAGACTGCCCTACGCAAAATTTTTCCGTTTGGCTGATGTACGGAGGTAAAGCCGAGTCGAACACAGTTTACTGTTGCCCCGGAGAAGCTGGCCGCGAAACACGCTCGGATTTCTTGACGGTTGAAAGCATTCAGATTCCTTTGGTAAACGATCCGACCTTTCAGCAGTTCATCGAACTACTGAAAAAGGAACCCGACACAACTGTCCGGTCAACTGTGGTTGGCAGATTTTTTTCTGGCACTAAGGAGACCTCCGAGAGGGGAACATTTTGGCGCGGCTTCGGCCATATGGGCTGTTGCAGCCTCCTCGTGATTGAGCGCGTGGAATCCTTCGAGCCGCACACGAGGCGCGACCTCGACTACACCGCCGAGGCTGGCTGGTATGAAGATGAAGGCTGCAAGTGGGGTAGCGAGCAGAACCTACTGCGCATCTCTGTTGACAACTGGGATGGGGCAGGCCAAAAGGGCATTGCGGAACAAGAGAAGGCCGATCACGGACAGAGTTGGGCGTTCACCGATCCTCAACGAGTTGCAATGGAATCGCTGAAGTTGCTGTATCCAAGCCAACTGCCGATTTTGCACAACGTGAAGAAGACTCCTGCACGACAGGTATTCCGGTGGCGGAGCGGAAAGAAATCCGTAGTCGTCGTTGTAACCCGGCCTTATTGGCTGTCCTTTTACGCTGCTTCACATTCTGTGGCGTGGGTGACTACGATGATCAAGGAAGTTGGGTGCCAGTAGTGGGGCATTGTTGGCGAAAAATCGCGATTACGCTCAAAACCCCTGACCATCATCGTTCTTCAGAAGGTACAATTCTGCGGTGCCTACGATTGTCGAAGACGTTGAGGATTGGTACGGAAAGCATGTGGAGCGCCTCAAGACTCAATGGACGGCGACCAGCATCCGATCACTCAAATCCCCTGATCCGGTCCACGGCAAGGTAGAAATCCGAGCAGAGTCTGCATCTGTTGCTGCTAGCATCACGTTCTGGAACTCAGGCAACGTGACTGTGCTTCGACTCGACCTTCCTGCCAAACGCGACTCTGTCATTGATGACCGTAAACTTTCACCCACAGACGACGTTGGGCTTCTGCTCGACTCCTATTTTTGGCGGCTTGCACCTTCGTTGTGATGATTGGCGAAAAATCGCCATTACACTCAAAATGGTGGTGGCGAGGGATTGTGAGCGCTAACGAGCTTTGTCAAGCATTGCTTGGAACGCCGCGATGTCCTCACGCTGGCTCCATATCAGCGGCTGAGTTTGCATTTTGCAGTAGTCGTCCGGATATTCCCACAGGGGTTCGACCGTCACCTTGGTCACGCCGTCGAGTTCCGTCAACGTGTATGACCACACTTTTTTCGTGGTCATGCCCGGACAGTCACTGGATGCAACGAAAACTGCACTCGTGAGCGGCATCTGCGCCGGCATCGAGAAGCGGAACTGTAACTGCTTGTCGGAATCGAGCGCGTAACCAAGAGCTAGATTCGCCTGGACGATCTGCGCCTTTAGCGTCCGAGCAGACGCCTTGCTGGTAAATACGTAGGGTCCCGGCTGAGCCTTTGACTTCTTATCTCGCGCAGCAGCCAAGGTCGTCATGGCCAAAATGAGGATCAGAACTGATTTCATACGTCTACCTCTTTTGTAGACTCTACCCACTCAGTTCTGCGTGTGGCTAATTACTGGAGTCATCTCAGTGAGTTGATGTGGCGAGACTGTGCGCACTTCGGGAAGTAGTCCCGGCATAGTTATCCGTAAATCCGGAGTACACTCAATTGACCCCGGTTCTTTCATGAAAAGGTCCAAATCCCACCACGTTGCTCGGATTTATACTTAGCGGCGAACTTTCATGGGTCAGCCCCTGATCGGAATGAGGGCGTAGGCGGTGCGACTGAAGTCGCACCCTTCCCGACCTCTCCTATCTGCGAGGTCGATGCGCTGAGGTCCATGCCTCCCACCCTTTCGCACAAATCGCGAAAGGATGGCCCACCCCGCGTTCTTATGCGGGGTAGGGATTCTTCGGCTCGCGCTCGCTCAGCGCTTCGCTTAGAATGACAACGGGAGAAGCAGGTTCTCGATACGTCTCTACCCAGCCCACCCGTGCCCAACTCCGTTTCGCCGTTCCTTCTAGTAGTTCCCGCCTAAACTGCTCGAAGTGGTTGAAAACAAGCAGGATGGTTGAAATCAACCACCCGAAATCCTGCAACTTTTTCCGCCCTGCAATGTTCAAATGTAGTAGCAGGTGGGAGTGATGAAAGAGCAAAGAAAGCACGAACACAAAGAGAGCTTCCCGAGCAGGGGTGAGCGAGGGCAGAGGGAAAGCGTGGAGGTGATTATGAAATACGCAAAGTATTTGGCGTTGTTGGTGGTGTTGGCTATGCCGTTGGCGTATTCGCAAGCGCAGGTCAGCGTGGGCATCGGCGTGGGGCCGGTTGGCGTTGGTATCGGTGCGGCTCCAGTCTGCGCCTACGGATATTACGGCTACTATCCTTATGCTTGCGCGCCTTACGGCTACTATGGTCCGGACTGGTTCGTCGGCGGACTCTTCGTCGGGGCGGGCCCGTGGTTCCATGGTCCGGGATGGTTGGGAAACTGGGGATGGGCGAACGGTTGGCGTGGACGTCCGTGGTACGGTAACCCGGGATGGGGCCGCGCCTGGTACGGTGGGCATGGTTATTACGGTGGACACGGCTTCGTTGGCCGCGGATATGAGCACGGCTACGTTGGACACGGCTACGCCGGTGGAGGTTTCCACGGCGGCGCGGTCGCACACGGAGGCTTCCACGGAGCCCCGGCGGTTCACGGCGGTGGCGGGTTCCACGGCGGTGGCGGCTTCCACGGTGGAGGTGGGTTCCATGGTGGCGGTGGACGACGCTAAGTAAAGTTGAAGCACGCAACAGCAAACGGCTGGCAGAGTCGATCTGCCGGCCGTTTTGTTTTAACCGCAAAGAGCGCAAGGATCGCGAAGGAAACAGGGTCAACCACAAAGAAACGACGGCCCGCGAAGGGCTTGAGGCTTGGTTTCCTTCGCGGCCTTCGCCTCCTTCTCGGTTCATTCTGACCATCTACTTTTTCTCCTCGCCGCTGTACCGCGCGACTCGATTCTTGCTAGAATGTCGGCTCGTTGGCGCGTGAGGGTAGTAAAATAGCGGAAACGATCTCAGGAGATTCAGACTTCTATGGCCTATGTGATTGCTGAGCCGTGCATCGGCACGAAAGACACCGCCTGCGTGGACGCGTGTCCGGTGGATTGCATTCATCCCAAGAAAGATGAGCCCGCGTACGCGACGGAGGAATTGCTGTATATCGATCCGGTGGAATGCATTGATTGCGGCGCCTGCGTGCCGGTGTGTCCCGTATCGGCGATTTTCGCGCTCGATGACCTGCCGGAAAAGTGGAACGCCTTCACCGAGCGCAACGCGAAATATTACGGGCGGTAAGCCGCCAGAATTCTGGTTCGACTAGCAGCGCGCATTCCCGTTGGGATGCGCGTTTTTTCTTATCAACGACGACGTGGTGGGAGAGCAATGAAGAGGCGAGGAAGAGCTTCCTGCTACTTCTGCCGCTTGTCCACGTTGCCCAGAACCTCGGTCTCGATTCCGGTGTGCGCTTTGACCGCGTCCAGAATCTCAGGGTAGTTTTTCTTGTCCATGCGCAGCACCATCCACTTGCGCCTGTCTTGCTGGTGATAATCGATCTCCAGCCAGTGCATCTTGTACTTGGTGAACATGACGATGACCCCGACCGGAACCAGACCAAGCGCGGTCATGTCGAGGCCGCGCGTGATGCGGTGCTTCTTCGAATACTGATAGGAGCAGCGGTCGATCTCGCTGTAGGGAATCGCGACGTCTCCTCCTTTGACCGGATGCACGAGAATTGACTTCTGGTCGTCGCTGAAGGTCAGCGTCGCGGCGGTTTGTTTGCCGCTGGGAGAAGGAATCTTGAGTCGCGAAAAAGTTTGATCGTCGGCGAAAGAGAGGCTGGCAACGGCAATTGTCAGGAATGCGCAAAGGAGGGTTTTCACGATCTAGAAAGTATATCTGACGGTCCGCTGGTCGTTCTCAGCGGCGCGTTTTGCGCAGCGATTACTGGGTGCGGCTGACTGGGCGGACGTCTTCCTCTAAAATCAGCGTCAGATTATGGCCTTGCGCGAATCAGAGGCGATCGTGTTGCGCAGTTATCCGCTGCGCGAGGCCGATTTGCTAGTCACGCTGTTCACGCGCAACGAAGGGAAGATTCACGGCGTAGCGCGTTCGGCGAAAAAATCGAAGCGCCGTTTCGGCGGAGCGCTCGAACCCCTTACTTATGTGCGCGCTTTCTACGATGTGCGCGAGCGCCAGGAACTGGTTCGCCTCGACTCCTGCGAAGTGCTCGAATCACCGCTGGCGTCGGAAGTGAGCTACGCGCGCGCCGTGGCCTTAGGACACATCGCCGAACTGCTCGACGAACTGCTTCCCGATCACGAGGTCAACGACGCAATCTTCCGGCTCACGCTTTCGGTGTTGCACATACTCAGTGGGCCGGAAATCTGGATGCCGGTGACGTACTTCGATCTGTGGCTGACCCGGCTGGTCGGATTTCTTCCGGAACTGACGGAGTGCGTGGTTTGCGGCCGCAACCTGAATGGCAGCCGGGCTTACTTCCACGCTCTGGCGGACGGATTGATGTGTGCCGACGACAAGCGGCTGGCGTCATCAGAAATTTCGAGCGAGTCGCGCGCGCTGGCCGCGCAAATGTTTCGCGCGCCTGTTGATGCTTTCGCCGAGTTGGCGTGGCCGAAATCGCAAGCAGCCGATCTGCGGAAATTTCTCATTCAAATCTTGCAGCGGCACATCGAGAAAAAGCTGGTGACGGCGGGGATGTTGGAGAAGCTCAGCGGTTAGTCAGTTGGGTTATGGGAAATGCAGCGTGGTCGGCTCGCCCACCCTTTCGCAAAGAGTGCGAAAGGATAGGGGCACCCACTTTTAGGGCGGCAACGCGAGTCCGTTCTTTCTAATTTCTGTCGCCAAATCCGTGTTTGCCCCTGCAAAGCTTGCAGAATCGAGGGGGCTCGGTGTTATCCACGCGATGCTGCACAGGCTTGAGCGTGTGCAGATACATGAAGATTGCCTTCAGATCGTCGTCGGTCAGATTGCGGAAGTATGCCCACGGCATGATGTTGGCAAGCGGGCGCGCCTCCACGGTGCCGGTGCGAATTACTTTGATAAACATGTTTTCGTCGAAATAGGAAATTCCCGAAGGATCGGGCGTCAGATTCAGCGACGCGACGGTAATGATCTTTTTCGGATCCGGCCCCCAGGCACCGATCAGCGGCTCGCCGCCAGCGAACGCCATCCCGGGAATCGAATTGCCCTGCTCATCGGTCGGAGTGTGGCAGCCGTCGCAATGACCAATCGTCACCAGGTATTTTCCATACGCGAGGCGATCGGAGCGATCCGATTCCGGCACATGTGCGACGGCCGGAAGCGGCTGAAGCATTTTCTTGATGTCGGCGGTGAGCACAGTCGGCGGCCGCTTGATGTGCACCGGAGCCAGCGACCGCTCGTAAACAATGACCGAAGCCAGATCTTCATCCGACATGCTGTGAAAATACTGGTATGGCATCATCGAATACAGCGTGCGGCCATCGTGCCCGATTCCTTGGCGCAAGGCGCGCACAAAGTCCGCGTCTTTCCACTTTCCCGCGCCGAATTCAGGATCAGGCGAGATATTGGAAGCGACAATGAGGTTCCCGTCGGGCAAGCCCATTTCCTCTTTGGAGAAGACTTGACCGCCGCCCTTCTTGCCCTCCACCGGGTGCGATGGCCGATGGGTGAAGTCGTATTCGGAGTGGCAGAGCGTGCATTGCACGAGGCCCTCGACCAGGTACTTGCCACGCGCAAGCCGCTCCGGCGTGCGCGGAATCGGCTCCATCTCGAGAACGGAGACAGTGGATTGGGCCGAGGCGGGAACGGATGCTTTCTGACAGCCTTGACAGACAAACAGCAAGATCAGCGGGGCAACAGCGCTCCCCACTGCTTTTCGCACATTCATGCACGCCCCCAATAGCGAATTGAATGCGATGTCAGCGTCTGGTTTTGACCGCGCGGAAGTATCTCACAGGATTAGGCCGGGCAAAAGAAATCTGTTGAGGCTCGCCGTCTGGGCGTCTACATCTGGGTTCCCGCGTCTCGCAAGAACGGCGAGACGTGGGGCATCCCATGCACGAAGGCGCGCGGAGGGAACCACATTTTTTGGCCCTCGTGTTCCTTTGCGTCCTTGGTGGTTGAGTGAATTTGGAAAGTTCCTTGCTGCCCACCTTTCGCAAAATGCTCGAAAGGATGGGCACCTAGTGGACCTGCCCTTTCTCTACAATCCGCGCTTCCGTTACAATCAAGAATTACGGACAACGTCGTGTTTGCGTTGGTAAAAGCCTTCGCTCATGAAGTCATCCTCGTCCAATCCGCTGACGTTTCAGGAGCTTATCCTGCGCCTGCAGACTTTCTGGGCGGAGCGCGGATGCGTGCTGCAACAGCCTTACGACGTGGAAGTCGGTGCTGGAACCATGGCTCCGGAAACGTTCTTGCGCGTGCTCGGGCCGAAGCCTTACAAAGTGGCGTATGTGCAGCCGTCGCGGCGTCCGGCCGACGGGCGGTATGGGGCGAATCCCAACCGGCTCTTCAAGCACATGCAGTTGCAGGTCATCCTGAAGCCGCCGCCGGAGAATGTGCAGGAGTTGTATCTGGAATCGCTGGGCGCGATCGGCATCGACCTGCGCCAGCACGACATCAAGTTCGAAGAGGACAACTGGGAAGCGCCTACGCTGAGCGCGTGGGGTGTGGGCTGGCAGGTGATGCTCGATGGACTGGAGATCACGCAGTTCACCTATTTTCAGCAGTGCGGCGGAGTCGATTTGTTTCCGATCTGCGCCGAGCTGACTTACGGGCTGGAGCGCATTGCCGCGTTTCTGCAAGATGTCGATTCGATTTATGAGATCGTGTGGGCGCGCGATCCGGATACGGGAAACGTGGTGAAGTACGGCGACGTTCGTCTCGCGGATGAACAGCAATTTTCCGTTTACAACTTCGAAGCCGCGGACGTTGCCAGCGCGTGGCAGCACTTCGATTTGTACGAGGCGGAGTGCAAGGCGCTTGTTGCGCAGTATGCGACGGCTGTTAGGGAAGATCAAAGTCCCCGCCCTGTCTCCGCACAAATCGCGGAGACAAGGACGGGGCACCCTCAGGACTCAGCCCGTTTTCCGCTGCTCGCGGCTTACGATCTTTGCCTGAAGTGTTCGCATTTGTTCAACATTCTCGATGCGCGGGGAGCAATTTCGGTGACGGAGCGCGTTGGCGTGATTGCGCGCGTGCGGGCGTTGGCAGTGGGAATTGCGAAGGCCTGGGTTCATCAACAAGCGGATCAGCAGAAGAACGAAGGTGGGGGCGAGAAGAGCGCGGGGTCCGAACCCGTTCAGCAGAAGAAGGCGAAGCGCGCAAAGGAAGCGCTCGATACGGTTGCGACTTAGGTCAGGTAGGGATCCTTCGACTCCGCAACACGAGGCGCTTTGCGAATCATGCTGCCGCGCTCAGGATGTCAAAATTGGACGGGTTTCCACAGGCTTTCTGTGACGGATGTCACATTCGGGGTTGACCGGCTTTGAGAGACTGGATCATGAGAGCATGCCAGATTTTCTGCTAGAGATCGGTTGCGAAGAAATTCCTGCGCGCATGATTGACGCGGCGTCGCAAGAGTTGCGCGAACGGGTCAGCGTCCTGCTTAACCGCGAGCGCCTTGCCAGCAGCGACGTCGCCACTTTCGACACTCCGCGCCGCCTGGCCGTGCTGGCTTCCGGAATTTCCTCTGCGCAATCGGACGTGGTGGAACAGCTCACCGGACCGTCGGTGAACGTTGCCTACAAAGATGGCCAGCCCACGCCCGCGGCTCAGGCCTTCGCCAAAAAAGCCGGAATCAACGTTTCGCAACTGGAAAAAGTTTCCACCGCAAAGGGTGAATACATTGCGGCGAAAGTTACGAGAAAGGGGCGTAAAGCCGCAGAGATTCTTGTTGAAGCGCTGCCCAAAGAGATCGCCGGCATTTACTGGCCGAAAAATATGTACTGGCGCAAGCCGAACGAGCGCTTTGTGCGTCCGGTGCGGTGGCTGGTGGCGATGCTTGACGGCGAGGTCATCCCGCTCGAGTTCGATGGAATTCGCGCCGGAAAAATTTCCCGCGGTCACCGAATCCTGTCGGATTCCGACGTCGATATTCCTCGCGCCGGGTCAGTCTATATCGATCGTCTGCGCGAGGCGAAAGTTCTCGGCCGCGCCGATCGCGAGCAGCAGATTCGCCAAGCGCTCGATGCCGCGACTCGCACCATCTCTGGAGCGCGCTGGCGCGAAGATAAAGCTTTGCTCGATTCGGTCGTCAATCTCACGGAATTTCCCTCGGTCATTCTGGGCAGTTTCGATGCGCAGTTTCTCGCCCTGCCGGAAGAGGTTCTGGTGACGGTGATGCGCGACCATCAGAAGTATTTCGCCATCGAGGATGCGACGGGCAAATTGCTGCCGCATTTTCTGGCTGTGCTTAACACTGACAGCGATCCGCAAGGGCTCATCCGTCACGGTAACGAACGCGTATTGCGCGCCCGCTTCAACGATGCACGTTTCTTCTGGGATACCGATCAGAAGCAGTCGCTGCTTGATCGCCTGGAACTGCTGCGCCACGTGACTTTTCAGAAAGATCTCGGCAGCTACTACGAGAAGACGCTGCGCGTGCAACGGCTGTGCAGTTGGTTGAGCGAGATCGTCCGCCAGAGCGGAATAGCAATTCGTCCGGGCATCGTTCACAAAGCGGCTTGCCTGGCCAAGGCCGATCTCACCACCGAACTGGTGAAGGAGTTTACCGAATTGCAAGGCATTGTTGGCGGGCTGTACGCGCGTGAACAGGAGCTCGATTCGGACTTGCCGAAGGCTACGCGCCTGTTGATTGCCGAGGCGATCTACGATCATTACAAGCCGGAGTCGACCGACGACGACGTGCCGCGCTCGATGGAAGGCGCAGTGCTTTCCATCGGCGACAAGGCCGATACGATTGCAGGAATGTTTGCGCTCGGCCTCGTGCCCAGCGGATCGAAAGATCCTTTTGCGTTGCGGCGTCAGGCGAATGCCATCGTCAAAGTCATCGCCGAGAAAAATTTGCCCCTGCGTCTGGACGATCTCATGCGCGATGCTCGATCGGGCTATGCGGAATCGGAGGCGGAAAAGAGATTCGTCGACGATGCGACGTATCTGTCGAGTGCGCAGGCGTTTTTCCGCGAGCGGCTGGAATTTTATCTGCGCGATGTGCGCGGTTACGACTACGACGTGGTCAAAGCCGTACTGGCTGCCGATGCGAGCGACGTAGTCGATGCCGTCCAGCGGGCCGAAGCGCTCAAGCAGGTTCTGCACATGCCGGAGTTTCAGGCCATCGGCGCTGCTTGCAAGCGCATGCGAAACATTCTGAAACAGGCAGACGAGAAGGGAATACGTAGCGCGACGGAATTGGAAGCCTTGGCCGATTCTCCAGAGGAAGAAAAAAATCTGATTTCGTATTTGGAGCGCACAGGGCCCGAGGCCGAGACTTTGCGTGAAACGAAACAATATGTCGAGGCTCTACGCTTGCTTTCTACTGCGCGCGAGCCGGTCGACAGATTTTTCGACAAGGTCATGGTCATGGTGGACGATGAACGCGTTCGCGGCAACCGCCTGGCGCTGCTCAAAACACTTTTGAAGGAATTTTCCACGATCGCAGACTTTTCTGAGATCGTGAAAGCATAATTTGTAATCGGGCAATTTTGTAATCGTGGCAACTTAACCGCCGACTCCACAACGCGACTGCTTTTAAAATTACAAAATTACCAAGTTACTCAATTGCCAAATCGATTGAAGATAGCAACGAAATTCTGAACAACGAAAAGGACTCATAGATATGGCGACAATGACCCTCCCCGAAAGAGAAGAGAAAACCACAAAACCCTCCACCACGAAGTATGTGTACTTTTTTGGCGGCGGCAAGGCCGATGGCAACGGCAAGATGAAAGACGTTCTCGGCGGCAAAGGCGCCGGCCTTGCCGAAATGACCAACGCCGGATTGCCCGTCCCTCCGGGATTCACCATCCAGACGGAAGCCTGCCGCGAATACATGCGCGGGGCTTTATCCAAAGAGGTCGACGCGCAGATGGACGAAGCCCTGGCGCATCTGGAAAAGCTGCAAGGCCAGCAACTTGGCCGCGGAGAAAATCCGCTGCTCGTCAGCGTGCGTTCGGGCGCGAAATTTTCCATGCCCGGCATGATGGATACCATCCTCAACCTCGGTCTCAACGATGAGAGTGTTAAGGCTCTCGCCGTGCGCAGCAACAATCCGCGCTTTGCGGCCGACTCCTATCGGCGATTGATTCAGATGTTCGGCAATGTCGTTCTCGATATCGAGAAATCGGCGTTCGATGAAGTTTTCGATGCCAAGAAGAAACAGAAAAAAGCCAAGCTCGATACTGATCTCGATGCCAAGGCGCTGCAGGAAGTGATCGCCGAATATAAGAAAGTCGTCAAAAAGCATGCCAAGCGCGACTTTCCGCAGGATCCACGCGAGCAACTCGTGATGGCCCGGGATGCCGTCTTCCGTTCGTGGCAAAACGATCGCGCCAAGCATTACCGCCGCATCAACAACATCGACGACATGCTCGGCACTGCCGTCAACGTGCAGGCCATGGTCTTCGGCAATCTTGGCGAAACCAGCGGCACGGGCGTGGGTTTCACGCGCAATCCCGCGACCGGCACGAAAGAGTTCTACGGCGAATTTCTTTTGAATGCGCAAGGGGAAGACGTGGTTTCAGGTGTGCGCACGCCGGTTCCGATTCTCGAACTACAGAAGATCTTGCCGGATGTCTACAGCCAGCTGCACGAAATTACCACGCGGCTCGAGCGCCATTACAAAGACATGCAAGATTTCGAGTTCACCATTCAAGATGGCAAGCTTTACATGC
Source organism: Verrucomicrobiia bacterium (assembly GCA_035523795.1). Lineage (GTDB taxonomy): Bacteria > Acidobacteriota > Terriglobia > Terriglobales > Acidobacteriaceae > Sulfotelmatobacter. Next base: position 11,045 of record DATKQB010000065.1, read on the forward strand.
TCCAAACGCGCAACGGCAAGCGCACCGGGCTGGCCGCGGTTCGGGTCGCCATCCAAATGGTCGAAGAGGGATTGATCACCAAGGAAGAGGCGATCTTCCGCGTCGAACCCAATCAGCTTTATGACTTCCTCGTGCCAAGGCTCGATGAGAAGAGCGGAAAGATCGAAGTTCTTTCCAACAAAGGCTTGCCCGCTTCTCCGGGTGCTGCTGTTGGACAGATCGTTTTCACCGCTGACGCCGCCGTTGCAGCGGTACAAAAAGACAGCAAGGCGCAGGTCATTCTCGTGCGCGCCGAAACCACTCCCGAAGATATTCACGGCATGGAAGTCGCCAAGGGCATTCTCACCTCTCGCGGTGGCATGACCAGCCACGCCGCCGTCGTGACCCGCGGCATGGGAAAGTGTTGCGTTGCCGGCGCTGGGGATGTCGACGTGAACGAAAAAGCCCGCGAGATGCGTGTGAAAGGGCAGACGTTCAAAGAGGGCGACTGGATCTCGCTCGATGGCACCACTGGCCGCGTGATCAAGGGCAAGCTGAATACGCTCGCCGCTGCACCGGATGATCCCGAGATGCTGAAGTTTATGGCGTGGGCTGATCCGCATCGCACGATGAAAGTTCGCGCCAATGCCGATATCCCACGCGATGCGATTCAGGCGCGGGCTTTCGGGGCGGAAGGCATCGGCCTCTGCCGCACCGAGCACATGTTCTTCGGCGAGAAAAAGATCGGCCACATGCGGGCCATGATTCTCGCCGACAATGAAAAAGACCGCCGGGCCGCGCTCAAAAAGCTTCTTCCTCTGCAGCGCGACGATTTCGCGGGAGTCTTCAAAGCGATGGACGGACTGCCGGTGACGATTCGCACGCTCGATCCGCCGCTGCACGAATTTCTGCCGCGCCGCGAAGAGTTGATGGTCGATATCGCTCTGCTCTCGTCTTATAGCGCCGCGCAGAAAAAAGAGCTCGTCACCAAGTACAAGGACTACGGCATCAAGGGCGTTGGCGATCTGAAGAAAGGATTGCCTCCGCTACTGGCCCGCGTGGAGCAATTGCACGAGTTCAATCCCATGCTCGGCCATCGCGGCTGCCGTCTCGGCATCACTTATCCTGAGATCACTGAGATGCAGGCGCGCGCTATTTTCGAAGCTGCCGTCGCTTGCACCAAGAAGGGAATCAAAGTTCTTCCCGAAGTCATGATTCCACTCGTCGCCACGCTGAAGGAAATGGCCAACCAGGGCGCGATCGTCCGCCGCGTCGCCGAAGAAGTTTTCAAAGAAAAGGGAACGAAAATCGATTACATGGTCGGCACCATGATCGAGTTGCCGCGCGCGGCCCTGGTGGCCGATGAGATCGCCAAGGAAGCTGAGTTCTTCTCCTTCGGCACCAACGACCTCACGCAGACCACGTTCGGCTTCTCCCGCGACGATGTGAATAAGGTCCTGCCAACTTATCTTGGCGAAGGCATTCTCAAGCAGGATCCATTCGCTGCGCTCGATCAGGATGGCGTCGGACAACTGGTGAAGATGGCGACCGAACGTGGCCGCAAGACCCGCTCCAATCTTAAGGTCGGAATCTGCGGCGAGCACGGCGGCGAGCCATCATCGGTTGAGTTCTGCTATCGCACAGGACTGAACTACGTATCCTGCTCGCCCTTCCGCGTACTCACGGCGCGTCTGGCGGCGGCGCAGGCGGCTGCGACGGATACGCTGAAGGTTGAAGGCGGAAGAACAAAATAGTTTTGACCGGCATCAGTGAGAAAGGCTCGGGATAAATCCCGAGCCATTTTCTCATTATTGCAACCTGAGCGTTCTTATTGTCCCTTCGACATCGGCATATTCTTGGCGACCATCGGCTCGATATGCCTGGCTTCCTTCAGATGGCTTTCCAGAGTGGGCAGACTCTCAGAAGCGTAGTTCTTCACTGCCGAATCTTTTCCGTCCATGCTCTCATGCTTGAACGCGGCCACATCCTGGGTGTGATCCGTCACCATGTTCTGCATGTAGGTTTTGTCGAACTGTTCACCTGACAACCCGGAAAGTTTCTCTTTCAGGGCCGCGTCTTTAGTACTCAGACTCGCCGGCAGTGTGACCCCTGTCTTCTCTGCGACCTGTTTGAGTTGATCGTCATTTTGCGTGTGATCGTGAATCATTCTTTCTGCGAATTGTTTTACTTCCGGATTGCTCGTCTTCTGTTCTGCGAGTTTTCCCAGCTCAACCTCGGCCTTGTCGGCCCGCGCGGCTTCCATGACGAAGTGTTTATCTGCCGTCGACAACTCCGAAGAGCTGGACGTGGAAGAACTAGACGTGTTCGTCATGTGATTTCCCGTGGTATTACTTCCCATCTGTCCGTTCGATGCCTGCGCCGCGGCAAACCCACACATCGCGGCCAATGCCAGGGCCAACATCGATCCATTTAGAATGCGTTTTAATTTCATCCTGAAAACCCTCCCATAAGATCTCTTAACTTTTTGGATGCGCGCGCCTTTGAGAGGTTGGTAGTTGAGGAAGTGGATGAAGAGATTGGTAAAGTAAGCCCGGTAAAAGTCAGGCAATGCGCCGTGCCGGAAGAATCCGGCCTAGATAGAAATGACTAAGGGGCTACTGTACGCGCTGCAGGCGGGCCACCAGTTTTTGCGCCAGATTCTCGTCTGATTCCGACCACAACAGTCTTCCTGTTGCCCGCGTATTCTTTTCGGCCTTCATCGTGAATTCGATGAGTTTGCCCACGTTATCGCGTACCTTGCCTTGAGCTTCCTCGGTGAGGTCAATATTTTCCTGAAGAAATGGGGCGTCCGAACCAAAATCAATTTGCAGATCTCCTGTCTCTTCCTGTGCCCCGTCGTCAAATTCATCGCCCTGCAAGATGAACTTCACCCGGTTCGGCATCAGCCGCCAGTCTCGCCGCTCCTGGGTCGGAGGACTCCACAAATCCCAATGCGCCTCGAAGACGTACGCGTAGTCTTCATGGATGAGATCGGCGGCAATGACCAGCGCCTCCTCCGGCGGAATGCCGGGCGAAAAGCGGCGCTCGACGATGCTGGCCTCGTTCCACGAAATCGGCTGCACCGCCGCATAGGTAATTCCCGGCCGCTCAGCCGAAAACGGAAATTGCTGAAACATCGCCATGGCGTGCGGCAGCATGGCCGGGCCGGAAAAATCCGGAAACCATAAACTGAGATAAAGAGGGTCGGGCATGTCGGCTCGAATCTTTCTCTTTTGATTGTAAACGCTGTGTCCCCGAACGTTGTGAACGGTGGCCGCAAATGCTAAGGCTGCGATCTTCTCAGACGCGTTCGTTTTGATCAGCGCGTGGAAGGATCGCGCGGACCGCGACCGACTGGATCTACGCGCGCGGGGTCTCGTATTAAACACAAAAGCCACGGAGGAACAGGAGGAAAAGGCGCACGAAAAAAGGCGTGTTTCAGCGCTTTCGTGCTCATCGTGTCCTTCGCGGTTTATTGAATTTAGGACACAACTCCTGTGCGGAGAACTTTTGACACAGCAGATTTTTGGCTGCTACTATCGGAAGGTTGTCCACAGCTTCCCATCCACAATCGTCCCCGTCGTCTAGCCCGGCCTAGGACATCGCCCTTTCACGGCGGTAACACGGGTTCAAATCCCGTCGGGGACGCCAAC
>DATKQB010000066.1:0-33054 GCA_035523795.1 Verrucomicrobiia bacterium
GTCGGGTTGCCTCCGGTGTTGCCGCAAACGTAGAGATTTCCGGTTCTGGTGGTCGAACTGAAATAAGCGCTATCGAACGCACCAATATAGAGCGGGTTGGGAGTATTTCCGCTCGCACTGCTTTCACCAACGGTGGTTTCAGACCCGAAGGCGTTTGCGGAAAAGGAAACCGGCAATTGGAAAACTGCTGCGCAGTTCAAACTGCTCAGGCAGTCCTCAAGTCCATCGCTGGAAGAGAAAACATAGACCAGGCCAGCCGCTGAATCTACAATTGGCGACTCAACGATGCCGGTGCCAAAATCCAACTGAGAGGCCGCGGTCACTCCGGCATTGGAGGCATTTACGCGGTAGAGAAACCCGCCGTAGTCGCCTACGAAAACACTCTGTGATCCACTGTCATAGACTGGGCTGGAAAGCGAAGTAGGATTCCCCGAATTTACCTGGACCGGGAAACCGCCTGTAGTAACTTCCGTTGGCGTTCCCTTGAAAACGCCTGTGACTTGATGAAGCCAGCCGAACGCGCCGCCCATCCACGCGATATCGTCCTTGTAGTCATAGAACACCGACGAGGTTTGGTCATCGGTCTGGGTACCGTGCGAGTCATGCAGCGCAACTTGTGTCATGCAGGGAGCGGTACACCCCTGATACGAAGCCGGCAAGACGGTGCTAATACTCGCCGGTGCACTAAATGAACCGCCGGACGCGGCCCACTTCAACAGAACGAGAATCCCAAATCCGCCGTTGGTCTCGACAAACGCAACCTGCGTTCCGTCCTGGGAAACAATCGGGGACGTTAAAACCTGCCCGCCGGTGTTATAGGCCCAGTAAACCGACGGCACAGTTCCGCTCGGACAACCTTTGTAGAGGTTGTCATAGGCAACAACGCTGGCTTGGCTGGATGAGCCCAGCAATCCCGTGCTAAACACGACAAAGTCCGGCGTGGGATCGCTGCCGCAACTCGCCTCATTGATGTCGAAGGAAAACTTGGCAGCATAGAGCCCCGGAGCCGTCCCTGGGCTCGTGGTTCCGGTCCCAAGGTCCTGCGCCCAATCGCGCCGCACCGGAAAGAAGTGACGGCGAAAACGATCGGCCCAATCGCGATCCTCGCCCCTAACCATCATTTGCTGCTGTTCCCGATAAAGCTGCTGCCAGTACCGCGGGTCCTGCTGCACCCGCGCCAATTCGGCCGTTGAGCCCGGACGGGAGAAGATCAGGTGCTGGTGGCTCCAGTCGGTCGACATCGAGATGCGCGCTTTCGGCTGGCTTGCCGCACTTCCCGAGAGAACCCAGCCCACAGTGGCTAAAATCAGCACTCCTATGCTAAACAGCACAAAACGCGGGGCGCTTCGCTGCATGGTCGCTACTCCTTCTATCGATCGATGAGCGGTGTCGCAGCACTTAGCATCGACTTGGGAACATTCACGCTGTTTCACTCACCAAATCGCAGGGGCAAGCGTCTGGCGGAGTTATGGCTGGATTGTGCGGAATTCTACTCCCTATGCCTGTTTGGACGCAATCAGTTTGGCTGTCGCGCAGGTAGATTCGCGGCGTTTTCCAGAGTAGCCGTCCGGCCTATTCCCGCAATTGGCGCAGTTGTGACATTATCAAGAGACACCCAGCCATACTTTTAATTGGAGAGAACTACCAGAATCGGGAACTTATCGTGAATCCATACGACAAGCTGGTTGAAGACAGGAAAGAAGTGTATTCGCACGGGGCGGAAAAAGTACTTCCGATCGAAGAAGTCGGCAAGCTTGCCGGCGACGGCATTCACCCTGTGGAGATGCTGACCAACGTCGTAGCCCTGATCGCGAAACGATTTCGGACCGATGTTTGCTCAGCTTATCTGTTGGAGCCGGATCGGGCCAACCTGGTGCTGGCGGCCACTGTGGGGTTGCGGCGCGAGTGTGTAGGCAATTTGCGCATGGCGGTTCGTGAGGGACTCACTGGATTGGTAGCTGAGTCTGTACGGCCTGTTGCCGTTACTCATGTCAAAACGCATCCGCGCTTCAAATATTTTGAAGAGGCTGGGGAGGAGGCGTATCAGTCTTTTCTCGGCGTGCCTTTGATTGATCGCGGCGTGCTCCAAGGCGTGCTGGTGGTACAAACGGTCGAAGCTCGCGTCTTCAGCGAAGATGAAATCCTGATGTTGACCGAGGCGGCTAGCCAGGTTGCGCCGGTGGTGAGTGAGGCGCGAACGCTCGATCGCTTTATTGCTCCGTTGCAAGAGCGGCTGTGGGCTTTGGCGCGCAATTTGTGGTGGAGTTGGGATCACAATTCTTCCAGCCTGTTTATCGATCTCGATCCTCCCCGTTGGAGCGAGTTGAACCACAATCCGATTTCCCTGCTCGGCGCATTGCCTCTGGCAAAACTGGAAGCGCGTGCCGCCGAGATCATGTTGCACAGCCGCGTAAATTACGCCTACCGCCGGTTGCTGGAGTATCTGGAAGAAGATCGAACGTGGGGAACAAGGCATGCCGGAGTGCTGCGGCCGCATCCCGTGGCTTACTTTTCCGCCGAATTCGGCATTCACGAATCGCTTCCCGTCTACTCGGGTGGACTCGGGGTCCTGGCCGGCGATCACATCAAGAGCGCGTCGGATCTGGATATTCCGCTCGTTGGCATCGGACTTTTTTACGGCCAGGGCTACTTCCGGCAGCGTCTGGATCTCACCGGATGGCAGCACGAGGAATACTTGGAGACGGACGTTAATCAATTGCCCATGGAAGTCGCCATTGGGAAGGATGGCACGCCGATCGTAGTCGAAATCGAAACCCGCAGCGGCCGGATCAAAGCAAAAGTATGGCGAGTGAAGGTAGGCCGCCGCGACCTGTTACTTCTCGACTCAGATGTCGAAGGCAATGCTCCTGAAGACCGCGAATTAACTTCGCGATTGTATGGCGGCGATGTGCGGATTCGCATTCGCCAGGAACTGCTGCTCGGCGTCGGCGGATTACGCGCCCTTCGGGCACTTGGGATTTCGCCGGGCGTACTTCATCTCAATGAAGGCCATAGCGCGTTTGCCGTCCTGGAAGCGATTCGCATGCGGATGGAAGACGAAGGGATCGGTTTCGACGCTGCTGTACCGCGGGTTTCGCGCGAGGTCGTCTTCACCACGCATACGCCGGTTCCTGCTGGACACGATCGTTTTGATGCCGCTCAGGTCGAGGAGCACATCGGGCCGTTGCGGGAAGCGCTTGGCTTGTCTCAGGAAAGTCTGCTCGGTCTGGGCCGCGAAACCCCGACCAATCAGGAGGAGCTTTTCTGCATGACCGTTCTGGCGTTGCGGCTGTCGCGGCGCGCCAACGCCGTATCGGCTTTGCACGCCGAGGTTTCACGCGCCATGTGGACGAAACTATTTCGCGGCAAGCCTGAAGACGATGTTCCTATCGGTCACATTACAAACGGCGTACATGTACCATCGTGGTTGGCACCGCAGATGTTCCGTCTCTATGACCGGCATCTCGGGCCCGGCTGGCATCAACGGAGCAGCGAAGCCAAAATCTGGGAAGGTATTGAGAGCGTGGACGACGGCGAGTTGTGGGAAACCCATCTCGCTTTGAAGTCACAGCTTCTGGAATTCGTTCGGCGTCGTGCGGTCGCGCAAGCGACGCGCCGAGGAGAATCCGCGGAGGTTTTGGCACGGCTGGAGCGAGTCTTGAGCCCGGACGCGCTCACCATCGGATTTGCCCGCCGGTTCGCCACCTACAAGCGAGCGAATCTGATTCTGAAAGACCTCGAAAAGCTCGTCTCGATGGTCAATGATCCGAATCGACCGGTGCAATTTGTTTTCGCCGGCAAAGCCCACCCTCTCGACGAACCGGGCAAGCGAATGCTGCAGCAGATTGCCGAATTGATGCGCGATCCGCAGTTCGGCGACAAGTTCGTGTTCGTTGAGGACTACGACATCAACGTCGGCCGTCACTTTGTACAGGGAGTCGATGTCTGGCTGAACAACCCGCGCCGTCCACAGGAGGCGTCCGGCACGAGCGGGCAAAAAACTGTCCTGAATGGCGGGTTGAATCTTTCCATTCTCGATGGTTGGTGGGCAGAAGCCTATGACGGCATCAACGGGTTCGCCATCGGTACAGGAAGAACTCACTCCAATATGGCGGTCCATGATGCGCGCGACGGCGAAGACCTGCTGCGAACGCTGCGCGAAGAAGTGATTCCGCTGTATTACCAGCGCGACGATGACGGTCTTCCGAGCGGTTGGATCAAGCGCATGAAGCGTGCCATCCGCACTCTGGGATGGCGTTTCAGCGCCGATCGCATGGTGATGGATTATACGCAGAGGGCGTACGTGCCCGCCGCAGGTGGCACATCCAGCGACACGCGGTCCAGTTCCTGATGGAGATTTACTTCGAGGAAAGAACTGGGCTCGCGGCGAGAGGGCGCGTTTGTAGCGCTTCTCGTATGGTCTCTTTCGCTTGTTCGAGTTCGGGGCCAGCCAACTCTAGCCGCGGCGGTCGCACGCGAGCGTTGCCCATCCCGACTTCAGCCTGCACCAGCTTGATCAGTTGAACAAATTTCGGAACCGTGTCCATCCGCAGTAAAGGCAAGAACCACCGATAGAGCTCAAAAGCACGCTTACTCTCGCGGCTGATGCCGACGTTGAATAGATCGGCCGATTCCCTTGGCAGGGCGTTCGCCAATCCGGCGATCCAGCCGGCCGCACCGGCGCTGATGCCTTCTAAGATCGCGTCGTCCACGCCCACCAGAATTTCCAGCCTGTTCTCGAGTAATGCGCGAATCGCTGAAACACGCCGCACATCGGTGCTCGATTCCTTCACGGATGTAAGGTTCTCGTGTTCGATCGCCAATTCTTGAATCTGTTCGGGAAGAAAGTCCGTTCCGTAGGCAACTGGATTGTTGTAGAGCATGCACGATAAGGGCGTGGCTTTGAAGACAGCCGCAACATGGGCCTTCATTTCTAGCCAATCGCCTTTGTAAACGTAAGGAGGCAGCACCATTAAGCCGTCGCACCCCAAGTCCGCGGCGGTTTTCGCCAGCGCCACAGCTTCTGCGGTCGAGAGCGACGAAATGGCCGCGACAACGGGCGCATGCTCATGAATGGACCGCACACAGTTTCGCAGGATCGCGATCTTCTCTTCAAACGACAAGGTCGCGCCCTCTCCGAGTGACCCAAGCGCGACGATGCCGGCACATCCGTTGTCCAAAAGCCAACGGCAGTGCTGGGCCATGAAACCATGATCGATGGTGAGATCGCAATTGAAGCAAGTAGTAATCGCCGGCAAGATGCCTTTCCAATTCATGGCTGGCTCCCTGTAATAGCAGTGGTTTCCGGACTCAATTCTGGTCTGCCCAGGCTTTCGATGCGCGCAGGAAAAATCGGCGGACGTACTGACTCACATTTCCAACCGAACAGAAATTCAGCGGCTGCTCCGCACACCCGTCCCTGACACGGTCCCATGCCACACCGGGTCTGTAATTTTGCCGCCCGCCAGGAAGGTTGCCTTGTCAGCCGAGAATAGGTTACGTCTTCGCATCGGCAAACGACGGTTTCCGGCGAGCACAATCTTGCCAACTCCGGACGTAAACAAAATGCACGGTCCATGCTTCGGGCGAACCGCTGAGCTTTTGATCGTGCGCGGAAAAGTTCCCGCGCTTTTTCGGCATTTCCAGCCGCGGCGAATCCCGCAATCTGTCCTTCCAATAATGAAAGTTCGACGCCACCGATCCCCGTGGGTTCGCCGGCACAGAATACATCCGCGACCGTAGTTTGCTGAAATTCGTCGACCCGGACAGAGCCGGAATCGAGGGCGCAACCCAGCAGAGCCGCCAACTCGGCATTCGGCACGAGATGGAATCCGCAGGCTAGATAATCGCAACCGATAGTCTCGGTTTTTCCGCTGTGAGAGATGGTGACGCTCTCCAGCGCGTCGTGACCGTGGGCCGCCGTTGGCCAACTGTTGGCTGCAAATCGGACACCGGCAAGCTCGCGTTTTAGCTTTGCTGCCTGTGCGATTCTTTGAGGTTCAGCGAGCAGGACCAACGAAAACCGCGCCAGCTGGGCCCATGACGCCTGCTCGCAAATGATAGGAATCTCCGCGCCGTGCTTTCGCAGATACGCCGCAACTGCGAGTAAGAGCGGGCCAGTGCCAGCGACCACCACATTCTTCCCGCGAATCGGCAGGCCACTCTTCGCCATCGCCTGCAATCCACCTGCGCCCATCACATTGGGCAGCGTCCAGCCAGGGAAAGGTAGAAATCTCTCACGCGCCCCGGTCGCAAGCACGAGACGATGATAGTGCAACTCGAAGTGGCCATTTTGCCCTTCCGCAAACAGGATGCCTGGTACTGGCTGGTCAAATACTCGCAATCCATACATGCGAGCAACGGGTTGGCGATCCAGATTCTCTCGCCAATGCATGAACTCTTCAGGTTTTTTTTCGCCGGCGGCAGAGCGCCAAATCTGCCCGCCCGGCGCGGGATTGTCATCGATGATTCCGACTCTAGTTCCGCACTCTGCTGCTCGCACTGCGGCAGCCATGCCGGCTGGACCTCCGCCGATGACCAGCACGCCAAAACGAGTTGGAAAGGACTCACTCATCACTGCGAATGTCCATCCCGGGCTCACATGCGGTCTGGCAACTCTTTGTGTGAGCGACACCATTGACCGTCACCCGGCATTCGTAGCAGATGCCCATCCCGCAGAGCGGGCCACGACGTTGTCCTGTCACTGAAAGGCGACATGCGTCACCCGCGATCGCAATGGCGGCAGCTACTGTCGCTCCCGGCGGAACATCGATCGACGTTCCGTTGACCTTGACGCTAAGCATGCGCGTGTTCCTTCGCGGTGCGAGCAGGCGAGTACGGCTCGATCGGAATTTCAGGCTTCAATCCTGTGATCTGATCGACAAGAAGCTTCGCGGTTCCGAGCGAAGTAGTGATGCCCAAACCCTCGTGTCCAGTGGCAAGGAAAACAGATTTGTCGCCCGGCCACGAACCAACCAACGGAAGCTTGTCCGGCGTGGCCGCGCGGAAACCAGTCCACGTGCGCAGCGCCGACATCGTATTGAGCGCCGGCATGTATTCCACGGCGCGCGCAGTCATGCGGGCAAGAATCGAATGGTCGACTTCATGATGCTCTGCTCCATACTGCCGAGACGAGCCGATCAGAATCTGCCCGGTCCGGCGCGGCTGGACATTGAACGCGACCGAATCGCTGGTGACGGCGTGCGCGCTTTTCAGATAGCCGAGCTCCACAAGTTGATGGCGGAGAAAACCCGGGTAGCGATCGGTGATCACCAGATGCCCTTTACGCTGCTTGATCTCGATTCCCGGCGTAAGCCGCGCGGCGTCAGCGCCGCCGGCATTCACGATGATTTTCGCTCTTAATTCGGAACCATCCGACAGCCGGATCCGCTGGTCTCCAATTTGCAAAACGTCGACGCCGATTCGAGCCTGCGCGCCCTTGGCTTGCGCGCGCTCAACCAGAAACTGGGCCGCGCACGGTGGATACAAGACGACATCCTCCGGAACCAATAAGCCTCCGGCCATTCCAGCGCGTAAATTCGGCTCGAGCTCTTTCAAACGACGCGCATCGAGAATCTCAGTTGGAACGTCACGCGCACCGTAATACTCGTGCTTGCGCCGTACTTCAGCCATTTCTTCCTCATCTGCCGCAACCCAGATGGTCCCACATTGCTCATATTCGACCTCGTTCGGTAGTTCGGGACGCAGTCGCTGCCAAAGTTGCTGCGAATATCGCGTCAGAGCGAACTGCGCCTCGGAATCATCCATCACGACGATATGCCCCATGCCAGCGGCAGTCGCTCCGCTTCCGATGAATGCGCGATCGAGCACAATCACGCGCATTTCGCGGCGAGCAAACTCATCGGCGCAGGCGGCACCGACAATTCCCGCGCCGATCACCGCGACGTCAAATGCGCTTTCACTCATGGCGACTACGAACGGATTCCCATGCAGAATGGATCTCGTGGATCGAGAAGCAGCTCTGAGTCAGCATTCACGAATGCCGATCCCCTGATGTGGGGGTAGATCTTGCCATCGCGCACGCTGACGCCTCCTTCAAACACGCTGCCGACAATGCTCTCCTGGCGCCAGGTTTCATCTTCGCGGAGTTTCCCGTCGGCATAGAGGCAAGCCAGTTTCGCGCTCGTCCCGGTGCCGCAAGGTGAGCGGTCATAGGCTTTTCCGGGGCAGAGGACGAAGCTCTTGCCGTTTACGTGGTCCAGTTGCGATGGCCCGAACAACTCAACGTGATCGATCTCTTTGCCCTCATCGCCCGAAATACCCGCGTCGCGAAGCGCCTGCCGGATTGCCCAGGTAAAAGCCGTGAGTTGATCAATGTTCTGAAGAGTGAGATCCAGTCCGTGATCGTGCACCAGGAAAAACCAGTTTCCTCCCCAGGCAATATCGCCGTGAACTGCGCCGTATCCCTGAACCTGAACCAGCACGTTCGCCGCCTTGCGATAACTTGCGACGTTGCTGATGGTCACCTCTCCGTTCTCGTGCAGGACCGCGCCCACTGTGCCGACTGGGGTTTCGATTCGATGTTGGCCCGGCTTGATGCGCTGCAGATAGGCTAGCGTCACGACCAGCCCAATCGTGCCGTGCCCACACATTCCAAGGTAGCCGACATTGTTGAAGAAAATGACGCCAGCCGCGCAGGTTGGATCAACGGGCTCGCACAACAACGCCCCAACCATCACATCGGATCCGCGCGGCTCGTTCACCACCGCCGAGCGAAAGTTATCGTGATCACATCGGAAACGGGCCAGGCGCTTGTGCAGCGGACCAGTTCCCAGATCGGGTCCGCCGTTGATGACCACCCGCGTTGGCTCGCCTCCTGTGTGGGAATCGATCACTCGGACTCTGCGGGAACCCGCATCCATAGAGACGTCTCTCCGCTTCTTCCGGAAGTATATCGCGGCTAAGAGGGGCGGGTTGTTGATGAGATTTTTGGGGAAAAAAGAAAAACCCACTTCCGGGTGGTTTTAGGCCGGAAGTGGGGGATTAGGAACTCGCTATCTTCGTTTGCGTGAACAACCGCCTCGCTAGACGCTTACTTGCTGGATGCACTGTTCCAGCACGTCGATGGCAACGTCCGCTTCCTCTTTGGTGACGATCAGTGGGGGGCAAATGCGGATCGTACTCGGTCCGCAGCCCAGGAACAAGATGCCACGCTCGAACGCCATCTCGACGATGCGGTCGCGTTCAACGTTGCCATATTCCTTAGTGACCTTGTCCTTTACAATCTCGACACCGATCATCAGGCCGCGCCCGCGGACGTCCCCCACGAGATTGTATTTCGATGGCCAATCCGCCATCCGCTGCAATATATGCCCGCCCACTGCCGCCGAGTTCTCCAGAAGGTGTTCTTTCTCGATTACGTCGAGAGTAGCCAGCGCGGCCGCAATCGTAACCGGATTGCCGCCAAATGTGGATGCATGTGATCCGGGCACCCAGTCCATAACCTCAGCGCGACTGATAGTGACGCCCAGCGGCATACCCGAAGCGATGCCCTTCGCGCTGCAGATGATATCCGGCTCGACTCCGGTGTGCTCAACGGCCCACCACTTGCCCGTGCGACCCATTCCGCTCTGCACTTCATCGAGAACCAGCAGGATGCCATGCCGGTCGCAAATCCGACGCAGTTCCTGCATGAAGATAGTCGGAGCTACGACGTAACCGCCCTCGCCCTGCACCGGCTCAACGAAAATGGCTGCGACTTCCTCAGGCGGCAGAGTCGTCTTGAACAATTTTTCTTCGATGAACCGGGCGCAGCCGAGCGCAAAATCATCGGCTTGCTGCTTGCCGCCGACGCATCCGCGGTAGACGTCGGGATAGCGCACATGCGTGACGCCCGGAACGAGCGGTGCGAAGCGCCGCCGCTGCTGCGGCTTTGAAGCCGTCAGGGAAAGCGCTCCCATCGTCCGCCCGTGAAACGCGCCAAAGAACGCGATGACGTTTTGCCGCTTGGTGTGATAGCGCGCCAGCTTCAACGCACATTCGATCGCCTCGGCGCCGGAGTTTCCATAGTAGATGCGGTGCGGTCCACGCATGGGCGCAATCTTCGAGAGCCGTTCGGCCAACTGCACCATGTTTTCGTAGTAGAAATCGGTGCCTGACATGTGAATCAGTTCGCCCGCCTGTTTCTGAATGGCGGCGACCACATCGGGATGGCAATGGCCGGTAGACGTCACGGCGATGCCGGCAGAAAAGTCAAAGAACTCGTTCCCATCCACATCGGTCACAACGATTCCGCGGCCGCTCTTCGCGACCATGGGGTAAGAGCGTGTATAGGACGGGGAAATGAACTTCTGATCCCCATCGAGGACGCGCTTGGCGTTCGGCCCGGGCAGGGCGGTCTTGATCTGCGGTCCCTTAGTCGTGCCGGTTTTAGTGGTCTTAATTTCCTGAGTCATAGTCGTCATTGCATCCTCTGTTTTGGGAAGGGCACGACTTCAGTCGTGCCGTCTGCGGCCACAATGAATCTCGGGCTTTAGCCCCTGAGGGATCCATCTGGCCGGGGAACGTGGGCCTCGGTCGCGGCTCTGGTTCAAGCGTGCGGTCCCTCGATACAAGCCGAGGTCATTCAATAGAGGATGGCGGAATTAATCGCTGCCAAACAGACTAGGACGCAGACGCGAGGGAAGATTTGCGCGAAAACGGCGCGGACACACGAGGCAGTCCAGCCAGCATTCCGGCCGGTGCGAATGAAGAACCGAATTGGAATTCTTGCGCAGCATCGCGAACACAGAACATTACTGATTGATTATAGCTGGCCGGGTCAAGCAGGCGTAACCCCCAAATCATTACGAAGGAACATAAGCGCGAGTTTTGACTTCCCTCCGCTCCCGCCTTAGCATGTTCTGAACTGGGACCGGATTCCACTTGCTCGATCAGACTATTTCCCACTACCGCATCATCGAGAAACTCGGTGGCGGAGGCATGGGCGTCGTCTACAAGGCCGAGGACACGCGCCTGGGGCGCTTTGTCGCCCTCAAGTTCCTCCCGGATGATCTCGCCCAGGACCGGTCTGCACTCGAGCGCTTCCGCCGCGAGGCTAAAGCTGCCTCCGCGCTGAATCATCCCAACATCTGCACGATTTATGACATCGGCGAAGAAGGCGGCCGCACCTTCCTGGTCATGGAATTTCTCGATGGCTCGACGCTCAAACACCAGATCGCCGGGCGTCCGATGGAGCTGGAAACGATTCTTTCTCTTGGTATCGAGATCGCCGACGCGCTCGACGCGGCTCACGCCGGCGGCATTGTTCATCGGGATATCAAGCCGGCAAATATTTTTGTTACGCGGCGCGAACACGCGAAGATTCTGGATTTCGGTCTGGCGAAAGTGAAGGGAAGTTCGCACGACTCGGCGGCTTCTCCCGATGTGACGGCTCCTACGGCAGTCGCCGTCGAAGAACATCTCACCAGTCCTGGATCGACGCTCGGCACCGTGGCCTACATGTCGCCGGAACAGGCCAAGGGCAAGGAACTCGACGGCCGCACTGATCTGTTTTCTTTTGGAGTGGTGCTCTACGAGATGGCAACCGGGACGCTTCCGTTCCGCGGCGACACCTCTGCGCTGATCTTCCAGGCCATTCTGGATCGCTCGCCAGTTTCACCGGTTCGTTTCAATCCTGATCTGCCGCCGAAATTCGAAGACATCATCAACAAAGCTCTGGAAAAAGATCGCAATCTGCGTTACCAGAGCGCGGCGGACGTTCGGGCCGACCTTCAACGCCTGAAGCGCGACACCGGAAGTGGCCGAGCCGTGGCGCACAGTTCGGGCTCGGTGGCCGCGGTTCCCGAGCCCACACCCGTCACGTCGCACTCGTCTTCCACCTCTGTGGCGCAACCGATTCCGGCGCCAGCTCAGGTTTCAAGTGCTCCGAGTTCAACTCCGGTGCTGGCTGCTGCGGCTTCTTCCAGCACAGTGCATCCGGCTGCAGTCGCCAAGAGAAGGTTAGGGAAATTCATCATTCCGGCGGCAGCCATTGTTCTCGCAATCATCGCTGTTGGCCTTTATTTTCGCTCGAAACAATCAGTAAAGTTCACCGGGAAAGACAGCGTTCTGATCGCCGATTTTGTCAACACCACCGGCGACTCCGTTTTCGACGGCACGTTGAAGCAAGCCTTGGCGGTACAGCTCGAACAATCGCCATATTTCAATCTTGTCCCAGAGTCGAAGATACGAGAGGCTCTTCGCTTGATGGGCCGTTCTCCTGATGAGCGTCTCACGAACGACGTAGCCCGCGAAATCTGCCAGCGGCAGGGCATCAAGGCGATGCTGACAGGCAACATCGCCAGCCTAGGCAATCAATACGTGATCACGCTCGCCGCTCTCAACGGCGCGACCGGCGATACGCTGGACCGCGAGCAAGTCCAGGCGGAGTCGAAGGAGCAGGTGCTCAAGTCGCTCGATAAGGCCGCCAGCGATCTTCGCCAAAAGATGGGCGAGTCGCTCGCATCGGTGCAGCAGTTCGCCAAGCCGCTCGAGCAGGCGACAACTTCTTCGCTCGAAGCACTGCAGGAGTTCACCAAAGGCCGCGCTGCGCACAACCGGACCAACGATGCCGACGCGATTCCACATCTTGAGCGCGCCGTGCAACTCGATCCGAATTTCGCCATGGCATGGGCCACTCTCGGCGTCTGCTATAGCAATCTTGGACGTGGCACCGATATGATGACGGCCCTGAAAAAGGCCTACGATCTGCGCGATCGCGCCAGCGAGCACGAAAAGTTCTACATCATGGGGCACTACTACGATGAGGTCACGAATGACTTCGAGAGAGCGTTGAATGGCTATGCCGAGTGGCACCAGACATACCCGCGTGAAACCCCTCCACTCGTCAACTCGGCCCTGGCCTATTCCCAACTCGGCCAATACGACAAGGCGCGCGACTTCGCCAGCGAGGATCTCAAGATCGACCCTACCGATGTCTACGGCTACGAAAACCTGACGCGCGCCTATATGGGACTTGGCCGCTATGACGAAGCCAAAAGCCTTGTCGAGCAGGCGATCGCACAGAAGAGTGATGGCCCTGTGTCCCGGCTGACATTGGCGGACCTTGCGTACATGCATGGGGATATTTCCGGCTATGATCGTCTCGCTCAGCAAGAACAGGGCACGGGAAACCAAACTCTGGTGCTGTTTTACAAAGCAATGGGGCAGGACGCTTGGGGAAAGGTGCAGGCGGCGCGGGTGACGTGGAATCAGGCCCTAACTGCGGCCCAAAGCGAAGGCGACAAAGATTTCGAAGGCATCATGCCGCTGGTACAGGGTTTTTACGACCTATATCTCGGCTACCCTGCAGCAGGTGCGACACGCGAGATTCCGCGGGCACTGCAAGCTTCCCAAGACCGTGGCGTGCGCGAGTCTGCGGCTGACCTTTATGCAATTGCCGGAGATTCGGCGAAGTGCGATGCTTTGATGAAGGATCTCGACCGCGAATTTCCTGACGATGTCTACCTTCATACATGGCGCGAACCGATGATTCGTGCTGAGGTGGCAGTTGCGAAGAAGCAGCCTGCTGATGCCGTTGCCGCCCTCGAACCGCTCCGTCCCTACGACTTGGGAGCCGCACCGAACGGACTCGGTTTTAGCGCCAATTATTTGCGTGGCATGGCGTATCTCGAAATGCACGATGGCGTCAAAGCGGCCGCGGAATTTCAGCGTATTCTCGATCATCAGGGCGTTACGCCGACCGATCCGATCTATGCGCTGGCCCACCTCAATCTCGGCCGCGCCTATGCCGCTCAAGGCGATACCGCCAAAGCGAAAGCCGCCTACCAGGATTTCTTCGCTCTCTGGAAAGACGCGGACCCCGACGTGCCCATTCTGAAAACCGCAAAAGCCGAATACTCCAGGCTGCCGCAGTAGTTTTGCCGGCCACGCTGGACTGAATTTCAACCGCGCATTGCGGGCACTTTAGAATCCAACTCCCCGGAAGCGCTCGTCTGATAGATTGTATCTTCGCCTCCTGTTCTCCATGCCAACCTCACATCCCAAACGGTGGATGGTCATTCTCGCCTTCGGACTGGTCTACTTATTCTGGGGCTCCACTTACCTCGCCATCGATATTGCCGTCGAAACCATTCCTCCCGGGCTGATGTGCGGCTTGCGCTTTTCGGTGGCCGGACTCGTGATCCTGATCGTTTGCGCCGCCACCGGCCGCAAGGTGTTCTACTCGGCTCGCCAGCTGGCTTTGGCAGCCATAGTCGGACTGCTCTTACTGATGGGTGGCAATCTGACTCTTTCCTATGCCGAGAAAACCGTCCCTTCCGGACTTGCGGCACTGATCGTTGCCATCACTCCGCTGTGGTTTCTTGTCCTTGATTCGCTTCTGCTCGGCGATCACCACATTTCCAGGCGAGGTAAAATTGGTCTGGCGATCGGACTCGTCGGCCTGTTTGTTCTCGTCTGGCCTCAACTGCGTTCTGGCACTACGCTCGGCCGGCGCGAACTGTGGTCATCTCTGAGCCTGATCGGGGGATCATTCAGTTGGGCGCTCGGTTCCGTGCTTGCCAAGCGCTGGCAATCCGGGATGGACGTTTTCAGTGCCACCGGCTGGCAAATCACAGCGGCAGGTGTAGGCAACTTCCTGTTTGCGTTTTTTGTGGAGGACGTTGCCCACGTCCACTGGACTGCCCGGGGACTGGGCGCTGTCATGTACCTCGTCGTTTGCGGCTCCTGGATTGGCTATATCTGCTATATCTGGCTGATTGAGCACGTTCCCACGTCGAAAGTCTCAACTTATGCGTATGTGAATCCGGTCGTAGCGGTTTTTCTGGGCTGGCTGATTTTGAACGAGCGCGTGGATCGATTCATTTTGTCAGGAAGCGCGATCGTGGTCTTATCGGTGATCCTGGTGACCAGCGCCAAGGTGAAACATAAAGCCGTAGCTGACGAACTCCCTCCCGCGGAAGTGACCGGCGATTGAGATCCTGCGAGCAAGAACTGTGAACCCAGTCGATGAGGTCGTTTTTCGTCGGTTCTATTTGGATCCTTCATCCTCATCGTCAGCATCGCTGACCATATCAACGACATGTCCACGGATCTCAAAAGTCTGCTTTGGTGCTTCCGGCGCCTCGAAGCTAACTCGAATCGGTCCACGCTGCCAAAGTGGAGTTCCGCACGCTGAATCCGCGCCGCCGTTCTCCGGCAGTGCATCCGATAGCTGTTTCTTCAACGCGGGCTTCCGCCTGCCAATCTGCGCCACGATCGCATAAGTCTTTCTACCGTCGTCAGAGACGCCGCAATACGCTACATAATCGCGATACCAGCTCGATGCAGAAAAGAAAGAATCGAATTCCGGCAGATTGATGGGAGAGATGTGCCCGGTCAATCGATCCACCAGCAACCATCCTCCGCGCTGCCATCGCCACTGAACGGCGGAGTCTTCGGGCAGGCTGTCGTTTACACGAAAGGCTCGGCGCACGACAAACAGCCGCTCCGTCACTTCATGGGGCGGACCGATCGCGTATTCGCGGATTCGCCCATCGACAATCAGCGCTCTGATTTTCAGGGTAACGGGCTTATCGCCTGCGTCCGTGGACCATGCAACGTTCGCCCACTTTCCAAATACGATGACGTGAATCTTCGGTCCAGCACCTGCAGCGGTCGCGCACAAACTTGCACATAGCAGGCTTGTAAGAAAGAATTTCGATCGAATGGAGAACATGATGCGAGACTAGGCACTTGTGAAGCTTCGTGGCAAGGTAAGGCATCACATTATTGAGGGCTGCGTTCCGAAGTGGGAAAGGATAGCCCTGACGGGCTTCCGGTTCGCGTAGAAAAAAATGGCTGACCCGGGAAAAAAGCGGAGAGAATGGCATTAGAATGTTCGCTAGTGCGAGCGGTGCATCATGAGTTTTTCTTCTACTTCGCCCATTCCGTTACAGCCGAAACCTCGGACAACTTCCAAAGCCAGCGCTGCCTCTTACTCTGAAATGGGGGATTTGCTCGCAAAACATCGAACCGCCCGCATCCTGGTCGTGGATGATCAGCCCAGCATCGCGGGGCTGATGAGCCAACTGCTGACCATGCGTGGATACGAGGTGATCACGGCCTGCAGCGCGGAGCAGGCGGAAGCGGAAGTTCGCCGGCAGCATCCAGACCTGATCCTCTCCGATGTGATGATGCCCGGCAAATCTGGCTACGACCTTTGCCGAAGCCTGAAAGATGATCCGGCCACGCGCCTGATTCCGTTCGTTCTGATCACGGGCCTGAGCGACAGCACGGACAAAGTTCGCGGCATCGAAGCCGGAGCGGATGATTTCCTGAACAAACCCGTCCTCGCTGAAGAACTCATTGCGCGCGTGAAATCTTTATTGCGGCTCAAGGAGTTCACAGATGAGCTCGAGACGGCTGACTCCGTCCTCTGCACGCTGGGATTGATCGTTGAAGGCCGCGATCCTTATACCGAGGGTCACTGCCAACGCCTCTCTGATCATGCTGCCGACCTTGGACGGCACCTTGGGCTGGACGAAGACTCCATCATCGCCTTGAAGCGCGGCGGATTCCTTCACGACCTCGGCAAGATCGCCGTACCCGATTACATCCTAAACAAAACGGAAAAAGGCCTTACTGCCTCCGAATGGGAGATCATGAAGCTACATCCCATCACCGGCGAGAACATTTGCCGTCCATTACATTCGCTCCATCTGGTCTTGCCGATCATTCGTCACCATCATGAGCATACCGACGGCTCCGGCTATCCTGACGGCCTTAGGGGAAGTGAGATCCCTCTGCTGCCACGTGTCCTGCAAGTGGTAGACGTTTATGACGCTCTCCGTACTGCCCGCTCTTATAAACCGTCGCTCACTCATGAACAGGCTGTGCAATTCATGCAAGGGGAAGCTCAACGCAGCCTCTGGGATACCGAACTGGTCAGCGAATATTTCTCTATGCTGGGGCAAAAGCGCCAGGTTGCATAAGGCATTAGAGTCACCGCTCTTAGGTGTTTCGCCCGATTTTTGATTCCTTTCCCACGGGGCTGCGGCAAACGTACAATGTTTAGACTGCTTTGGCGGCAGCCAAAGCTGGTGCGTACGCATCTTCTGTTCATTCGAAGAGAAACGACACAAGAAACGAAACCAATTTGAAACCTGTCTATAGCGTCGTCATCCCGGCTTACAACGAGAGCGCCCGTCTTGGTGCCAGCCTCGAAAAGGTCTTGGCCTACGTTCACCGTCAGTCATGGGATGCCGAGGTCATCGTTGTCAATGATGGATCGACTGACAACACGGCGGAGATTGTGCGCAGCATGGCCGCAAAAGATCCCAGCCTGCGCCTGATTGAAAACCCTGGGAATCGCGGTAAAGGATATAGCGTGCGCAATGGCATGCTGCATGCCGACGGGAGGGTCATCCTCTTCAGCGACGCCGATCTTTCTTCCCCGATCGAAGAAGCCCCCAAGCTACTTGAAGCCCTGGCAGCGGGCGCAGACATCGCGATCGGCTCGCGATGGCTGCGGGCGGAAACGCAGACGCAGCGTCAGCCTTTCCATCGGCAGGTTTTCGGACGCATCTTCAACCTGTTCTTACGGATGACGCTAGGGCTGCAATTTGCGGACACGCAATGCGGATTTAAGGCCTTCAAGCGCCCCGCCGTGGAGGCAGTCTTTCCGCTGCAGAAAATTGAACGTTGGGGATTCGATCCGGAGATCCTCTTCCTCGCGCGCAAGTTTGGATACAAAGTGAAAGAAGTTCCCGTCGCGTGGGGACACACCGGAGGGACTCGCATCAATCCACTCGTCGACGGCTCCCGCATGGTGCAGGAGATGTTCCACATTCGTTGGAATAATTTGACTGGCAAATATGACGGAACTCCTGCGATTTCTCCTCACGCCAAAACCGTCCCCAACGACCGCCGCCCACAGATCTAAGGCACAAGCGTTTCGAGGCGTGCCTCAGCCTCTGCGCCCCTGTCCGGTCAGAAGAAGCTTCTAAGCGGAGCTTCCCATAGCTTCTACGATCCGTTCTCCCATCGCCGCAGTTGAAATCGCGTTATGCGATCTCCCCGCTAAGTCAGCCGTTCGCACACCTTGTTCCAGAACTCGTGAAACGGCAGTCTCCACACACTTCGCCTCTTTCTCCAATCCAAAACTGTGCCGCAATAACATCGCAACCGACAGGATCGCGCCCAACGGATTTGCGATTCCCTTGCCGGCAATATCAGGTGCCGATCCATGCACTGGCTCATACAAGCCAACCGGGCCACCAATGCTCGCCGAGGCCAGCAACCCCAATGATCCGACTACCCCCCCAGCTTGATCGGAAAGAATGTCGCCGAACATGTTTTCAGTCAGAAGCACATCGACTTCCGTCGGCCTCTGCACCAGCAGCATTGCCGCGGAATCGACATACTGATGAGCGAGCTTGACCTCGGGGTAACCTTTTGCCGCCTGCGTGACCACTTCGCGCCAGAGCCGCGAGCATTCGAGGACATTGGCCTTGTCGACGGACAGAACTTTGCGTTTGCGCTTCATGGCAAGGTCAAAAGCCACTCGCGCAATGCGCTCGATTTCGCCTTCGCTGTAGCGCATCGTGTTCACGGCGACACGATTTCCAGCATCACCCTCGATCGATCGCGGTTGCCCGAAGTAAGCGCCGCCCAGCAGCTCACGGACGATGAGAATGTCGGTTCCCCGCACAACTTCTGGGCGCATCGGAGAGCAGTCTTCGAGCGCGGGAAAGAACACGGCCGGCCGCAGATTCGCATAGGCACCCAATTCGCGGCGGATGCTCAACAGCCCAGCCTCGGGGCGCAAGTGGCCAGGATTGTGATCGAATCGCGGATCTCCCACTGCACCCATCAACACTGCGGTAGAGGAGAAACATGCCTGAATGGTGTCGGCGGGAAGCGGATCATTGGCGGCTGCCAGAGCAGCACCGCCGATAAGCTTCTGTTGAAGCTCAAGCTGATGTCCGAACTTTTCGGCTATCCCACGGAGAACACGTACGGCTTGGTCGGTGACTTCCGGTCCGATGCCATCGCCGGGCAGAACGGTGAGATTCAGAATCATTGAGTGAGCGAGAAATTGAGTAATCGACGGACCCGAAGATTCTAGCGCAGGCGAACAAACTAGGATCGAACGAAGAGAATTGTTCAATCACTCAATTATCCGATTACCAAATTCCTAAACTCCCCACAGGTAATCTTCCTGCTGCTGCTCATGGTGAGCGTCGTGCTGAATGGGCATAGGCACACCAAATGCATTCGTTGCATGCGGCTCGGGAAACGTCTTTGTCGACTCTGCGGCTAGAATGGGCGAGGCAATGTTCGCTTGGGCAGCCGCCGCCATGGCAATCGGCTCGATGAGCGGCGTAGCCGAACCTGAGGGTTTATGCGTCTCGCGAATAAGTTCCAGCAGATGGTGATCTTCCACGTGCTTAATCTTGTCGGCCAGCCGCACAAATCTGCGGTAGATATCGTCCAGCGCCCGCCGGTCAAATTGATATCCAAGTTGCTCGCAGCGCATACCCAGCGCGTGACGGCCCGAATGCTTGCCCAGCACCAACTTTGAATCCGGCACTCCCACCGACTTTGGCGTCATGATCTCGTAAGTCAGCGGATTCTTCAGCACGCCATCCTGATGAATGCCAGCCTCATGGGCAAACGCATTCCGGCCGGTGATCGCCT
Organism: Verrucomicrobiia bacterium; assembly: GCA_035523795.1. GTDB lineage: Bacteria > Acidobacteriota > Terriglobia > Terriglobales > Acidobacteriaceae > Sulfotelmatobacter. The sequence continues at coordinate 19,642 of DATKQB010000066.1, forward strand.
TATTCGGCTGCACCGGAACACCAGTAATCTCGCTCAGCATCTGGCTGGCGGGGAAGATCTGTTCACTCACCACTCCCGTCTCATACGGGTGGCGATCGGGACGGACTCGCATCGCCATGATGATCTCTTCCAGCGAGGCATTCCCGGCGCGTTCGCCGATTCCGTTGATCGTGCACTCCACTTGTCGCGCTCCAGCATCAACCGCCGCGAGAGCATTCGCTACCGCCAATCCAAGATCGTTATGGCAGTGCGCTGAAATTGTTGCTTTCTCGATTCCCTTCACCCGCTGCCGGATTGTTGTAATCAGCTCCGCGAACTCCGCAGGCACGGTATAGCCCACGGTGTCAGGGATGTTCAATGTGGTCGCTCCAGCCTCAACCACGGCATCGAGGATGCGAATCAGAAAATCGGGATCCGTGCGGGTCGCATCCTCCGGCGAGAATTCCACGTCATCGCAGAACGATTTTGCCAGGCGCACCGCATCGCGCGCCTGCGCCACGCAATGATCGCGGGTTATTCTCAGCTTGTACTGCAGATGAATATCGGAGGTCGCCAGGAATACATGGATGCGCGGCCGCGCCGCGTATTTCAGCGCTTCCCAGGCGCGTTCAATATCTGCGCGGCAAGCCCGCGCCAATCCGGCAATGATCGGGCGGCGCACCACTGCGGCAATCGCTTTTACCGATTCGAAATCGCCGTCCGAGGCGATGGGAAAGCCCGCTTCAATCACGTCCACACCCAAACGATCAAGCTGGTGCGCCAATCGCAGCTTCTCCTGCTGATTCATGCTGCAACCGGGCGACTGCTCGCCATCGCGTAGCGTGGTATCGAAAACTGTGATATGGGCACATTCTGGCGTCATGAATCCCTCGCGTCCGAACTGAAACTTCAATGGTATGGGCGAGGAGCGCAGAAGCAAAACTTATAATTGTTTAGAAACAATTAGAAATAACGCTATAATAAGTTATTCTAATGTAAATCATAGCAATGATTAGGAGCGCATCTTGGAGCTCGCTCAACTGGAAGTTTTCCTGGCCGTTGCCCGGGAACGCCGCTTCTCGCGTGCCGCGGAAAAACTTTATCGGACGCAGTCAGCCGTCAGCCAGACCATCCGCAAGCTGGAAGATGAGTTAGGGGAAGCTTTGTTTGATCGTTCTTCGCGGGATGGTGTCCTCACCGATGCGGGAAGAGTTCTTTACGAATACGCCGAGAAACTTATCAATCTCCGCAGTGAAGCGACTGAATCGCTGACGGAGCTTCGTGAGCTGCAAAAAGGGAAACTCGTCATCGCTGCCAACGAATTCACCGTGCTGTACCTGCTTTCACTCTTGGCGGTATTTCGCCAGCGCCATCCGATGATCCGAGTCACCATCGAACGCGCGCTCGGCAGCCGTATTCCTGATGATGTTCTTCGCTACAACGCGGAATTTGGTGTCTTGTCCTATGAGCCGCAGGAGCCGAATCTGCATTCGATCGTTGTTTACCTCGATGAACTCGTGTTGGTCATGCCGCCGAATCATCCTCTCGCATCCGCACCGAAAGTGAGTATTCGCCAGCTGGGCACCGAGTCCTTCGTCGCGCATATCGTGCCCTCGCCGCATCGCGAGAAGGTGCTTCAGCAATTCAAAGCGCACAAAACTCCACTGCACATGGATGTTGAACTGCCCACTCTGCAAGCCATCAAACAATATGTTGCGATGGGAAGCGGTGTCGCATTGGTGCCGGAAATGAGTGTCGAACCAGAGTTGGCAAGAGGCGAGTTGGTGCGCATCCCCGTGGCGGAATTGCAGATCAAGCGCAAGCTACGCCTCATCTACCGCAAAGACGCGAATCTATCGCACGCCGGCCGGGCATTTTTGAAAGTGGCAGAGTCAATCGCCGCCGAACGAAAAGGACGTTATCGCTTCCAGCGCGAAAGCTGAGATGGAAAAGCGCAGTGTGAAAGAATAGGGCAGAGTTTTCGCCCTGCCCTATTTTGTTTTGTTTCAGAGGTTAGCGGCGACTTTAGCAGTCCGCGCAGGCGTGTTGCTCGCGCAAGGCCTCCAAAGCTGCCTCCAGCGAGGGATACACGTCCAGCACGGTATCAAGATTCGTCAGATCGAGCAGGGTTCTTACGGTTGTGTTGGCACCGGAGCACTTGAAGCTGACTTTTTGCTCCTGCGCCCGAAGATGCAGCGCGGCCAATTCGCCAATACCGGCGCTATCGATGGAATGTACGCCACTCAAATCCAGCACCAGTTTGCCGGCGTGCTGCAAAACTTCACTCACGACCCGCGACAGAGCTGCCGCCTCGTCACGGTAGACGATCCGGCCCTGGCAGTGCACAATAATGACGTCACCACAATTACGTGTTTCCAGACTGAGTTTCAACTGCGACTCCTTGGGATGTAGTCGAGGGGCAGCCGCATTGTGCGGCTGCCACATTTGCCAGTTCGTATTCATAGGTTGCATGCTAATAAATAGACGCGGGTACCCCGTTATCGGCACCATAAATTTCGTGTGAATTTTCCCCATCTTGCTTGCCACATGTCGCGGCGCGATAAAATTTGTCGGGCCGGACATCGAAAGCGTCCGGTACACTGCATCTAACGGATTTCGTGAGACTTTACTTCTTTTTTGCCGGCCTCGGGCCGGGGAGGAATAATTCGTGTCGAAAACTGCTGCCGCAATGGCGTTCCTTTTTGTAACGCTATTCTCGATTCCGATGTCGGCACAATTCTTTAGCTTTATTCCCAGCGGCGACGTCTACGTTGGCGTGTCTTACGGCCAGCTCACCGATCAGGTAAACAAACAAAGCTATAAGGGATGGAATGCGTCGGCCGAGTTCTTTGCCTTCAACCGTTTCCCTCACCTGGGGATTGTGGGCGACGGCAGCGGTTACTACAGATCAGGAGTTACCCAATACCTCGGAGTCGGCGGCCTTCGGGTTTCCAACAATTACGGCAAATGGCGCCCCTTCGCACAAGCCATGGCCGGCGTCCGACACGTTAATTCAAATGATTTCATCTACAATCCGATTCTGATCGATGTCGGCGGCGGCGCCGATTACAAACTCTGGTTCAAGAACTTCTCCTGGCGCGTACAGGGCGATTACCTGCATTCGCATTACGGCTCGGCCAACCAGAACGACGTTCGTGCCTCCACAGGAATCGTCTGGCGTTTCTGAGATTTAGCTGGCAGAGAGCCAACAGCCGGGCGGCGTTTTTAGAGCTAAGATCAGACTGTCCAGTTCGCCATAGACGAATCTCTTCTTCGCATCATCCAACAACTTTCTGTAGGGGTGGGCTTCCCTAACGGGGAACGCCACCACTATCAGATTGCTGGGTTTGGAAAGGAGATTCATGCGCAAATTATTTCTTGCTTCGGTCATGGTTGGCGTGTTCACTGCCGTAGCGGCAGCTCAGGTCCCCACTTCGGGCAACGTCTTCTTCGGATATTCCTACTACAACACGAATCCTTCTGGTATCGACCGCGTCAGCACCAATGGTTGGGAGGCTTCGGTCGAAGGCAAAGTATTGCCATTCATCGGAATCGTCGGCGACTTCAGCGCGTATTATGGCTCGGAAGATTTCCCAGCTGTATGTAGCGGAGTCGGACTCTGTATTCCGTCCTATAGCGCGAATATCGCCGAACACAACTACTTGTTTGGACCGCGCGCTTCGGTTTCGGTGGGGAAATTCCGCCCGTTTGCTGAAGGCATGATTGGCGTGGCTCACATCAACGCGAACGCCGCCGGATCAGACAATTCATTCGCTAGCGCGGTTGGCGGCGGCATCGATTACCGTCTGCTTCGGATACTGGCCTGGCGCTTTGAGGGAGATTACGTACATGCGCACTTGTTTAATATCTCCGAGAATAACGTGCGCCTGTCGACCGGAATCGTAGTCCGCTTCTGACCACGGACAGACTTTCGCGCACAAAAAAGCAGGACCCAGCTGGTTTGCCGGATCCTGTTTCTCGTGGCCACTACAAAACTTTTCTGGCAGCTAAAAGCAGTTATGCCCGTCGCGCCCCGTCGGCGTGATGTGCCCAATACTTGTGATCACGCAGGAAGAAATCTTCATTCCAGAAATTCATCGCCGTTCTCAGGAACAGCCATCCCACGCGCAGATGTCCCATCTTCTGGAACCGCCGGTTCGTGGTGTAAACTCCGCCGCGTACAATCGCGAATCGCCGCCGCTCGACTCTCTGGCTCAACCGGTAATCCTCGCCGAACTGAATCTTCTCGTGGAAGCCGCCCAATTCCCAGAATTTCTTGCGCTCCCACAGCATGAACATGCCGGTCGCAAATGGGCGATGCAATTGCGACAAATACTGGAACAAGTCGTTGGTTACGTAGAACAGCTTGTCGACCCAGTTGCCCTCTTTGCAAACAATATTCGTGGTCACGCAGTGCAGCTTCCGCTTCTGCGTTTTCTCGACACACCGGCGAATGAGCGAACGGTCCGCTAGTTCGATATCCGCATCCAGAAATAGCACGTAAGGAGTATCAGCCTGCGCTGCGCCGCGATTCCGTCCCTCCGAAGGCATTCCGCCCGGAATCACGCTCACGTTCAGCCGGTCGCGAAAACTTTGAACCACTTCGGGCGTTCCATCCGTCGACTTCGCATCAGCGACCAACACTCTCGTACTCGACATTTTCGAGTAATCCTGATTCGTCAGCGAAGTCAGTAAACGAGGAATCAGCTTCGCTTCGTTCTTCGCCGGAATCACGATCGTCAGTTCGTTCGTGGTAGTCATGGATTTGCACCCCCAGTTCATCAATCGTCAAGTACGTAAGGCGCGAGTCGACCCAACCGCCGGAGTTGTAGTACTCAATGCCCTCTTGTTCGATGCGCAGCGCCTCATGAGTGTGTCCACAAAAGACGCGGTCTGCCGCATAACGCCGCGCATATTCCAGCGCTCCCGCCGAAACCTTCGAAGACATCCGCAGCCAGCGCGTATTCAGGCGGTCAATCAGTCGGACAATCGGCTTTTTCTTGAAATCTAATTTCTGTAGAGCGAGATACAGCGATGTCCCTACGCGGCTCAACCGCAGTTGATTCACTTGGAACCCATCAAACTGATGTCCATGAATCGCCAGGTGCCGCAATCCGCGATACGTCCACTCGTAGTGGTGATACACGCGCACACCTACCAGGTGCGACATAATATCGGCCAACCCGTGATCGTGGTTGCCTTCGACCCATACAACTTCAATTTTCCGCTTGGGATTCGACAGCTTTCGGATGAGTCCAAGGAACTTCCAATGTTCTTTCGTGAGGCGCGCGAAATTCAGATCAGCGAAGATGTCACCCAGCAGGATCAATCGCTCAAAGCGATTTTCTTTCAGAACGCGCGTAGCCTCGCGCGCATGACTCATCTCGGCCCCGAGGTGGAGGTCGGAAAGGATCAGCGTGTTGTAGGCAGGCAGATCCATATTTGTAGTGTGACAACTGATTGTTACTAGGCGATTACTGGATGATTAACATTGCATCAATATTGGTGCATGGTAACCAGAGGGTAATAGGTGGGAAAAGAGGGCGAGCGCCAACCGCGGTCCGCTTCAATGAAATCAGCCCGAGTTGCCGCCTAGGTTGTGTAGCGCCGACAGCAGCACCTTCGTTGATCGATCACTTCAGCAACTTGCCGGCAAGCCAGTAATCAACACTGAACTCTCCCGGACCGGAGCAGATGAGCCATACAAAAAAGAGCACGTACAAGACCTCCGGAAGGTAAAGGAAATCGTCGAGCCAGCCAAGCGGCGAAAGTCCCTTAGGCATCGTGGAAAGCGTGCTGGTCAGAAAGGCGACAATCATATCAATCAATAAAACCACGCAGGCCGTGCTCGAAAAAAAACCCACAATCAGCACGGATCCGCCAATGAACTCGACACCCGACACGAAATAGACCGTCTGGTGGGGAAACGGGACTTTGGCCGCAACCAGCGTTTCGTACATAGTTTGCATTCTTCCAGCGACAAACAACTTGTTTGCCCCCGAGATGGCGAAGAACAGCCCGAGCGAAACGCGTACGAGCAAGATGGCGTATTGCTCCAAATCGCCGCTACCCAGCAGTGCAAACTGGACTAAACGTTTCCACTCCATCTTTATTCCCTCCATCGGAGCGAATTCCGCGCCTCGATTACCTGCCGATCTTTTCGACCCATTGAGCGCGCGATGCGGGAGCGACGAATGGATCCGCAAAATACTGTGTTTCCCGTGCAACTTTGTCGCCGCTGAACTCCATGATGCTCACCGTGTAAGACGGCTTCCCGTCATATGTCAGGACGAACTCGGTGACCCAGAGGTCACCGCCTCCGACGATTCGTTGAACCGTAAACCGCTTCTTGTTGGGTTGACTCGATCGTTGGCCTTGTATGTTGCGGCGCCCGCGGGTTCGCTCACCGGACTGCGGGTAATCCAGCACCGCGTCCTCGTGATAGATGAGGTGCTCCGTTTCAAAATCGTTGGCATCGGACGCCGCCCAATGCTGATCCAGTGCGGCACGGATCTCTTGATCCCGCACTCCAGGATACTGCTGGCTATTTTGCTTATCGGTCATCTTGAGCCTCCTTGTGCGATGAAACGAGGGATGCGTGTTTTCACCATGGTTATCTCACCACGCCAGTTGGTGTCCAGATTTAACGGCAGCATTCAACAATTGGATGCCGCGTGTCGCTGACTGGCGACTGATGATTAGGCGGCAGCTTTGAAAGCTTAAGCCACAGTCCATCAGCGAAAGATTGCCATTTCACTCATCGTGCCTCCCGTCGGGCCAGAGTGCCGCTTTCACTTCCGCCTTGTGAACAGCCGCTTAACGCGGTACGATGCCTGCCACACGCTCATTCCTGCTGCGGAGTCGCCTTTTGAAAACCACTTTAGCCCTGTTATCACTCATCGTATCGTTCGCGATCGCCTGCACGTCGCAACCGCTCGATCCTTCAGCTACGCCGAATGCTGCTGCCGGTCCTGTCACCTGGATCAAGTACCAGGACCCCGCCGAGCAGGCCTTCACGGTGGATGTTCCGAAAGGATGGAAGATTACAGGAGGAACCTATCGTTTCGGCCAACTTGATCCCCGCCCTATGGCCGACATGATATCGCCCGATGGCAAGATTGATATTCGCCTTGGCGACTATCACGTCCCACCCTTCTCCACACTGACGCCTACACTGATGGGCCTTGGCTGGCGCGAAGGCCATCCCTACAGTCCGCGCGGTTTGGCGCAGGGGGTTATTGCGAACTATCGTCCCGGTTGGGTTTTCGCCGATGTTTACGGCCAGGGCCGCTTTTCCTCGCAGTGCCAGCACCTTCACTTGAAATCGATGAAGAAGGCGGAGTTGATGATTCCGCCGGCGGCCAATTCGCAAACCACCGCGGGCGAGGTGGTCTATGCCTGTGATTCCGCCTCCGGACCGCAAGTCGCCTACGTCTACGCCGAAACTCAACTCACGATGATGCAGGGTGTCGGAACGTGGCTTGTGACCTGCCTCTATAGCTTCATTGCCTCCCAGGACCGCTCCCAAGAGGCCGTGAAACTGCTGATGCACTCGCTCAGTACGTTTGCCATGAGCGAGCAGTGGGAGTACCGCCAGCTCCAGCTGAACGGCCAAGCCAGCGGACAGATCATGCGCGACTTTCACCAAAATATGGCTGCGATCCAGCAGGACTTTCAGCGCCGTTCCGCCGCATCGCAGAGCCAGTTCGACAGCATCGATCGTGCCATCCGCGGCGTTGATCTCACCACCGATTCCATCGATGGCAAGCAGCGGGAGGTCTGGACGGGAACCGGCAACACCCACTGGATCAACGGCCTGAATCAAGTCGTCGACTCACCCAGCCAGCCCGACCCCTACTCCCACAGACTGAATACCGTTCCATAGAGAGGCAACGCTGCTTCTTTTGTTGGCAGGGCAGATCTTCCCTTCGCGAACTGGCCCGGTTGAAATGTTCTTCTATGGGACTTGGTTGGGAGTTTTGCCCCTGTGGGGAGCTCTCGGAGCTTATCTTTCCCGCCGTGCAGGAGCTTCAATCCTCATACGCCTGATCGCTACACTCGCTCCGGTCTTGTGGCTTCTTGCGACAAGTGTCATCGGCGAACCGATCGAGCTGGCCGTAAATGGTCTCGGCCATCTCCGCTACTTTGGGTACGGCATCACGCAATGGATCGTGATCCCCGGAGCGGCGCTTTCATTAGGCGCTCTTCCATTCCTGCGCGGCGCAAGCGAGCCGAGAACTCTGAAAGGCGAAGCCTAACGCGAAAATCAATTCGCGGGCCCAAGGCCGCGGGCCGAATTCCGAAAAACCGCGCCCTACTCCTTCGGCGCAACGTACTCTTTTGGCTTCGCCGATCCCTCGCCGAAAAAGAATGCCTCAAGTTGCTTCACGATCACTTCCTGATCTTCGCGTCGGGACGGGTTCAGGCGATACTCGTTGAGCAGCATCTTGCAGTGCTCCGTCCACATGCGCCACGCCTCTTGTGACACGTTGTCGTACACCTTCTTGCCCAATTCGTTGTCAAAGGGAGGCTCGTCAAGCCCCGGCATATTTCTCTTGAACTTCACGCAAAAAACAGTGTGCTCCATAACCTTCCTCAATAGTTGATGGCTGCATTTATCTTACACGGATGGGCCGCGTCGCATCGAGGCAGCAGCAGAAGAAATGCGTTTGGACGCGGTTATCGAGGCGAAGGAGCAGTCCGCAACTTGGCTGCGGGGACGATGACTTACATTGGCAGCTGCACGTGCACGAGCGCCGGCAGATTAGCGCTGCCGTGCTTCTGCGAGATATCTCGCGATGATCTCTTCCGTCTCTTCGTTTTGGGCAGCGTCGCTGCCTGATTTGTTCTTGATTCCGACATACACTGCGTCGTAGGTAGTATCCCCGAGATTTTCCACGCGATGCTTGAATGGTGGATACCACCGCACCTCACCGGGTTTGGCGAACACTTCCCGCACCTTTCCGTTTTCGTCGGTAAAGCGCAGATGCGCAGCTGTCAAGCTAACCACCACGCCACCGGGATGCTCATGCAGCACTGACTTTTCGTGCGGACCGTAATGCACGGACACTACCTGCACGTGCTCATTTTCAAAGTCGAGCTTGTAGTGTCTCGGTTCGACCTTGGTCGGATCCTGCGCCAAAGATGCTGCTGCAGCCGCACACACCAGGACTGTTGCCAAAATTGTCGATCTCATGGATACCATCCGGGGCTCCTAGCTCGGCCGAAAACCTTGGGCAAATCTACGTTTGAGGACCGACAGTGTCAACGATTACAGCCGAAATGTTCCGCGTTAGTAATCCAGCGGAATAGAAAAGGCAGAATACAGGGGTGGTGGGCCCACCAGGATTTGAACCTGGAACCAACAGATTATGAGTCTGCTGCTCTAACCGTTGAGCTATGGGCCCGTCGAAACCAAATCTAGCATAGACCCAGATTCGCCGCCCACGGCTAACATGTCTCAACAAGAAACGAAGGCGCCGCTCGCGGCAGCGCCTTGAAAAGAGTTCGTCGATGAAAGGCCACGTCCCGAAACGTTAGGCTCCCGCTCCCTTTTTCATCTTTGCCCCCAACTTCGCCAACTCCTCCAGCTTCGGAATCGACTCGGGCTGCGTTAGGGTTCGCTCCGGCATCGCAGCACCATGAAGTGCCCGCGACAACATCTCAAGTGCTAAATCTGTATTTGGACGAATATAGATCGTAGCTGCCAGCATGCCGCCGCGCACCCAGGTCTGCCCCGTCTTCGGCATGCCGTCACAACCCGTAACTGGAATATTCATCCAGCGCGCCTGTTCGGAACCGGTAATCTCGCTGAACGCTTTTCGCGCGCCCATAGCCATGCTGTCGTCCTGCGCACCGACCAGATCAATCTGGCTTTCTTGCGAAGTCTGCAGTCGCAGCCAGGAACTGACCGCTTTGTACGCGCTCTCCTCAGTCCAGTTCGCCCGCATTGATTTCATGCGGATATTTGCCGGCCTGCTCGAATTCATTCCGCGGGTGCGGTCTTTGGCCGCCGAGCTGTTCGCAGGCCCCTCGATGTAGAGAATCGATCCGCCATGCGGGAGCAGCGCTGCAAACTGCTTCCCTTGAATCTGTCCAATCTCTTCGTGATCGGAAGTGATGAGAAACAGTGGCACTTTGAAGGACCGCCGCAACTCACCGAGATAATCTGCCTCGTGATTCAGTACGACCCACCCGATCCCAGCCGCCGCTGCCGCTCGCGCCACCTGCGGGAACGCCGTTCCTCCTGCCGGTTCGAACACAATCGCGTCAGGACGCACGATCGACGCATCCTGGATGTAGTGGAGCAGCTGCTGGCTTTGCGTCAGCGCGTCGTTGTTGGCGTGAATGATTTCTACATCCTGGCCCAATCGCTGCGCTGCTTTCTGCGCAGCTGCTGCCTGTTCCTGCTGATAATCGTTATCGTTGTTGGTGAGTGAGACTAGGATACGCGGACGTTTCATTGGTGTGCCCTAAAACGCATCTTATTCCAAACCTTTAATGAAGTGCTGGTAACGACAGTAACGTCGGCGAGAAAAGCGCTAGGGATTAGGAACGACGGCGTCGGCCTAGACCCCTGCAGCGGCGCCGTTCGCAGCTTGTCCGAAAAATGTTTTCAGTTGCTCGTTCAGGCTCTCCCGCGTCATCTCAGGCATGTCAACAAAGCGGAAAGGCTGCATCCAGCCCTGCGTAGCCCACATCGGAAACAGCATCTGCGCCTTGGTTCTGATGGTGGCTTCCTGCACATGAAAGACGAGTTCCACCTCGAGCTTTTCATCCAGCGGTTTCTCGAGGTGCATGACGCCGCCCGTCACCGACAGTTGATGAATCGCGGCCCGAACATTGCGCTTATTCGGCAACCGGACGAGCACCAGCACCGATCCGCGCAGCTTCACACGAGGAGGACGTTGGCCAGATTTTGTTGTCTCGACAGAAGTCTTCTCGGAAGTGGCCTGTTCATCCATATGCCCCGAGTATGCCAGCCAATGTGGACGCCGCGAAGTTACCAAAGCGCAACCGCTCTCTGGAACGGCCGTGTATCCGTGTTGATTGTGATTCTGCACGTATTAAGGACGACGCTTTGGCGATGATGGTGACAAGATATCAATCCAGACCGAAAATCAACGCAGATCAAAACTTGGCATTCTTCCGCGCTCGATCAATTCCCGCAAGGACGCCCCTTGCTACTGCGTTCTGGAAGCCAGCCTGATTCATCGCTTCCATGGTGCTGGCGGCGATCCCGCCTGGAGTCGCGGCTTCGTGCAGAAGAGCTTCTAAGGATTCTCCTCTCTCGCGCCAGTATTCGATGCCATTGCCAAGCCCATGAGCCGCAGCGATCAGCGCAGTTTTTCGATCCAGTCCGGCATCTTGTGCCGCCTTGGCCAGGGTAGCCAGTGCGTGATAACCATGCGTAGGCGAGTGGGTCGCAGTAATTGCGTCCATCTGCTTCTCAGGCAGATCCAGCACCAGTCCCACTTGCTTGAATAACTTCCGCACCTGCGCGCGCTCACTTTTCGGCACGCTTCGCTCGAAACACAGGGGAGTTAATCCTCGGCCAATACGGCAGACAGGACTCGGCATAGCTCGAGCCCATCGAACCGGGCGGCCTGACCACCGTTTCAAATTGCGCAACGGAATGCCTGCTGCAAGGCTTATCCAAAAGGCGGATGAATTCGCGCCGCAGTCGACGACTTCCTTCAGCATCGCTTCGATTGATGCGGGCCTTACCGCGACAATGACCATTTCGGCAGATTCGACATTGGACTTTAGATCGCGCGCAATCTCCACCTTTGATTTCCGACGAAGTGCCCGTAACTTTTCCGGATGCCGATCATAAACAACGATCCTTCGCCGATCTCCAGCCAGACGAAGTCCGGCAACCAGTGCACCCGTAATCCGCCCGCCTCCAAGAAATAGAGTTGCTTTCATCTTTTGTTCCGGATGCCTCATTCGCTTATCACGTCTTCATAAACAGGTTTGGGAAGGGCACGGCTTCAGTCGTGCCGCTAAGCCCCTGCGACAGAGGGAGCTTTAGCCCCTGAGGTTGGACTCGCAAAAAATGAACTCCTAAGAAATGAAAAAGATCGATGAAGCGGCCCTAATGCCGCATAAAAACTATCGGCTCGCCAACCCTCCAGCGGTCTCACCTCCATCCAGCGTATACACATGCCCCGTTGCGAAGGCCGCATCATCGGACGCCAGATACGCGAACAGCCCGGCAATTTCTTCCGGGCTCGCGTGCCGGCCCAGCGGAATCTTCTGGTTCACTTCTTCGAGCATGGCATCGGAATACTCCGCGCGCTGCATCGGCGTCAGCACGTATCCGGGGGCAACCGCGCATACACGCACTTTGGGCGCCAGCTCGAGCGCCATCGACCGCGTCAACTCGATCACTCCTGCCTTGGTCGCGTTGTAATCCGCATAATGCGGATACCCCATGACACCGTTGGTTGATGCCGTCTGCAAGATGACTCCGCAGCCGTGCTCCCACATGTGGCGCGCGGCCGTTTGCGCCACGTAGAAGACCCCTGTCAGGTTCACCGCGATGACGCGTTCCCATTCCTCCGGCGTAATGTCTAGAAATCTATGCCGAACGCTAATCCCGGCGTTGTTGATGAGCACATCCACCCCGTCCATCAGCCGGATCGCCTCGGCAAACGCAGCTTCCACCTGCATTAGATCCGTCACGTCCGCGATGATCGCCTCGCCAAGCGCCGGCAATTCGCGCTTGATCTGTCCACAAGCCTTCGCATCGCGATCAAGCACGCAGACGCGTGATCCCTCTTCGAGGAATCTTGCGGCCGTGGCTGCTCCGATACCGCTGCCACCTCCCGTAATCAGTACACGCTTATCTTTCAGTCCTCGCATATGTTGTACCCAGTCGCCGTTGGGGCGCCTGATATTGCGCTCGCTTGGATCGTCTGTCGTGCGCTATCGCGATGGGACTTTCTCTTCCAGCGGGGTTCGGCGCATGGTTTTCGCGATGACTGTCCCCAATGTCAGAAGCGTCATCACGGAAACGATTCCCAGCGAGATGACGCAGTAGATGCACCACTCGCCGAGGATATCTTTTTCGATGTGGGCGAGGTAGAGCGAAAAGCCGAGTCCGCCAAGCGCGCACGCAAGCAGGAATCGATAGGAGCGCGACAACGCAAGAATAGCCATGAGGATGTAGCCCAGAATGCCAACGACTGCAACTGGAATTTGGAAGTGCAGAGGCCAATCATCGGCGTGATTGGGGAGCATCGCGTAAGGGCTGTGATTTACGACGCCGCAGTCCCAATGCGCGTTGATGCTGCAAGGGGAGTCGCCGTATTCGCGATAGTGTTCGCGCAAGGCGAGTGACGAGACAATGATTCCAAAGATGGCGAAGATGAGAAGGGTGTATTTCATATGTCCTTTCGGGGGAGGACAGTTAAAAGTCTAATTCTAAAT
>DATKQB010000067.1:0-16028 GCA_035523795.1 Verrucomicrobiia bacterium
CATCATTCAGCGTCTCGCTGTAAATTCCATCATCTTTGCTTTGTGGGACTACGAGCGCAGGGACTTGCGTGGGCTCACGCGTGGGAAGCGGGCGAAGGTAGTTAGCGCAAACCGGCTTCTGTTCAAAATCGCGGTCGATACTTGCTCCACAAGAACCCCGCGCGGGTGCAGACGGAAGAGCTTTCTTTCGGCAATGTCCACGTCTTCTATCCTGAGGCCGACGAATCGCGTTGCACGGCGACGATTTTGCTCGAAGTGGATCCGGTTGGCCTGGTGCGCGGCCGCCGTGGTCCTGCCGGAGAAGGCGGGCAACTGGAGCAGTACGTCAACGACCGCCCGTATGGCGCGAACTCTTTCATGAGTGTCGCCCTAGGCAGGCTCTTTACCACCGCACTGAATGGCAAGAGCAAAGAGCGTCAGGAACTGGCGGAGACGTCAATTCCGCTTGTGGCGAAGCTGCCCGTGATCGCGGCGCGCGGCGGCGAAGATCTGGTACGCAGGCTGTTTGAGCCTCTCGGATACACCCTTGAAATCGCCCGCTTGCCGCTTGACGATCAATTCCCCGAATGGGGAGAGTCGCCCTACGTGGCTTTGGAGATTCGGGCGACAACGACTTTGCAGAAGCTCCTTACGCATCTTTACGTGCTGATTCCGGTTCTTGACAACGAGAAGCACTATTGGGTGGGTGAGGACGAAATCGAGAAGCTTCTTAAGCGGGGAGAGGGATGGCTCGGGGCACATCCAGAGAAGGAACTGATCGTTGCACGTTATCTCAAGCGTCAGCGGAGCTTGACGCGCGCCGCGATGGAGCGGCTGGCAGAGGATGCGCCGCCCGAGGATGAAACAACCTCAGCGCGCGGCGATGAAGAGGAGGAAAAGGTCGAACGTCCGCTCGGCTTGCACGAACAACGCCTGGGAACGGTGCTTTCGGTTCTGCGGGGAGTCGGCGCGAAGCGGATTCTCGATCTTGGGTGCGGCGAAGGTAAACTCCTTCGACTTCTGCTGGGTGATTCGCAGTTCGAGTACATCCTAGGAATGGATGTGTCCTGGCGGTCCGTTGAAATCGCAAATGACAAGTTGAAATTGAATCAGATGGGCGAGAAGCAGCGCGCCCGTATCGAACTGATTCAGGGTTCGCTCATGTATCGCGACAAGAGGCTTGAAGGCTATGACGCGGCGGCTGTTGTCGAAGTCATAGAGCACCTGGATGCGCCGCGACTCGCAGCATTTGAGCGCGTCTTGTTTGAGTTCGCGAAGCCTGGGCACGTGATCGTGACGACGCCAAACGTCGAATACAACGCCCTGTTTCCGACGTTGCCTGCCGGAAAGCTGCGGCATCGCGACCATCGGTTCGAGTGGACGCGAAGTGAATTCGAGACGTGGGCAAACCGCATGGCCAGCCGGTTCGGATACGCTGTCCGTATTCAGCCGGTCGGTCCAGTCGATGAAGCGCATGGTGCGCCGACACAGATGGGAATCTTTGCACGTGAATGAAGTGCGAGCAAGCGAGGAACAAATGAGAACAAACTTTCGGCCACGCCTAAAAAGAACACCCTCAGATTGGGCGTTATGGGTCATCTTCAAACCACTCGGCATTCTCTACAATCTGGCGTTCGGGGGCTTCGACCTGATGAGTTCCCGGCGAAGGCACACTGCCTTTGCAAAAGAATTGAAATTGAGTTTTGCAGATATTTTTGCAAAACACCCAGGGGAAGTTGTTCCCGGAGTAATCGGCGACAAAGCACCTCCTTTTGACTACATTTATGCAACAGTTGAATTTCCAAATGCTCGGTTTCAATTCACATACGGTCGTAAGGAACTGGATGTCCGCTGTTCCCCTCAGGGTGCCAATAACAGTTGGGTTGACCTATGGCTCATTTGGCGCAGGGCGAGCCATGGCGCATGGGGAGAAGAGCCTTCCTGCCATACGGAACTCAGAGAAGTTGTTCAGAGGATTGACGCGCACTGGGACCAATTGATCGCAGAGATAAATTCATGAATAGCTGGCTCGGATTCCAGAAAAGCTATGCGGTTCTGTCGCTGAGATCACGTGAGTGATTTAACACATGAAAGACTGATGCGAACAATAGTGGCAGAACGCTCCTGAAAAAACTGACAAGATGAAGATCTCAATTCCTGAATTGTCGTTGGTTGTCCTGATCGGTCCTTCCGGGTCCGGCAAGTCGTCTTTCGGCAGAAAGCTCTTTTTGCCCACCGAAGTCGTGTCTTCGGATGCGTGTCGTGGGCTGGTCTCCGACAACGAGAACGAACAGTCGGCGACCAACGACGCCTTTGACCTTCTGCACACCATTGTGCGGAAACGGCTTAGCCGCGGCAGGCTCACCGTGATCGATGCGACAAACGTCCAGCCTGAAGCACGCAAATCACTCGTCGAACTAGCGCGCGAATATCACGTGCTGCCTGTGGCAATTGTGTTCGATTTGCCGGAGAAGCTGTGCCAGGAGCGCAACACCAGCCGCCCGGATCGTCAATTCGGGCCTCACGTGATCCGGAATCAGGCTCAACAAATGCGCCGCTCCCTTCGCGGATTGGAGCGCGAAGGATTCGGCTACGTCTTCAAGCTCTCCTCCCCGGAAGAAGTGGACGCGGTCAGGATAGAGCGGCAGCCCCTGTGGAACAACCGCCGGGATGTGCATGGTCCATTCGATATCGTTGGCGATGTTCACGGCTGTCTCGATGAGTTGCTGGAACTTATGGCCGCGCTTGGCTATCAGGTCGTCCGCGAGGACGCGTCGAGTATCGCCCGGCAGGATGCGGCGTTTTCAGTTGTGCCTCCCGATGGCAGGAAACTCGTCTTCGTCGGCGATCTTGTGGATCGAGGACCATCTACGCCAGATGTGTTGCGGCTAGCGATGACGATGGTTGACGCCGGGCAGGCGTTTTGTGTTCCTGGGAATCACGACATCAAGCTTGTGAAGGCTCTCAAGGGCCGCGACGTGCAACTTACGCACGGTCTGGCGGAATCGCTTCAGCAATTGGAAAAGGAGCCCGCAGAGTTTCGCGCTCAGGCGTTGAAGTTTCTCGATGACCTGGTGAGTCACTACGTCTTCGACGACGGCAAGCTTATTGTCGCGCACGCCGGCATGAAGGAATCAATGCAGGGACGCGGCTCGGCGAAGGTGCGTGATTTTGCGCTTTATGGCGAGACGACGGGAGAGACCGACGATTTCGGCCTGCCGGTTCGCTACAACTGGTCGGCGGACTACCGGGGCAAGGCGCTAGTCGTCTATGGCCACACGCCAGTTCCGGAACCGCTTTGGCTGAATGGCACAGTCAATATTGATACCGGCTGTGTCTTTGGCGGCAAGTTGACGGCTCTTCGTTATCCAGAACGTGAGATCGTATCAATACCTGCGAAGGCCACATATTACGAGTCTCGCAAGCCTTTCCTGCCGAACGAGGAACTCGCTCCTCGCGCTGCGCAACACGCGGCAGACGACGTCCTCGACATCGACGACGTAGTTGGGAAGCGGCTGATCGATACGCGCCTGTTACCGCGCATCACCATTCGGGAAGAAAACGCAATCGCCGCACTCGAAGTGATGAGCCGGTTTGCGGTTGACCCAAAGTGGCTGATCTACCTGCCGCCGACCATGTCTCCGTCGGAGACGTCGAAACTGCCCGGCCTGCTTGAGCACCCACAGGAGGCTTTCGCCTACTACCGGCACGAAGGCGTGCCGCGGGTGATCTGCGAACAGAAGCACATGGGTTCGCGTGCCGTGATGATTGTCTGCCGGGACGAAGCTGTATCGACGATGCGCTTTGGCGTTATTGAGCCTGCCTTGGGCGTCGTGTATACGCGCACCGGCCGTCGCTTCTTTAGCGATTCGGCATTGGAGAAGGAGTTTCTGAGACACGTCCGGGAGGCGGCCGATTGCAGCGGCCTCTGGAATGAACTGGGCACTGACTGGATGTGCCTTGATTGCGAGCTGATGCCGTGGTCGGTAAAGGCGCAGGAATTGCTGACATCGCAATATGCGCCGGTCGGTGCTGCGGGAACTCAGGTGCTCTTGAGCGCCAGAACTGCCCTGGCCGAGGCAATGACAAGAATCGATTCTTTGCGAGAACTGACCGAGCGCACGGAAGCCCGTCTTGAGTCGCTGACGAAGTATCGCGAAGCATACCGGTACTATTGCTGGCCTGTCAGGTCTATAGAAGATCTGAAGCTCGCGCCATTCCATCTGCTTGCGACCGAAGGTTCCGTGCATGCAGACAAGCAGCACGGCTGGCATATGGAGAGGCTGGCCAAACTCTGCTCTCACGATGAGAAGTTGTTACTAGCCACGCCGTTCAACATCGTCGACGTGAACGATACAGGCAGCTGCGAACAAGCAACTGAGTGGTGGCAGACTCTGACCTCGGCTGGCGGTGAGGGCATGGTGGTCAAGCCCCTCGACTTTATCAGCAAGGGCCGGCGCGGATACGCTCAGGCCGCCGTCAAGTGCCGCGGACCTGAGTACCTGCGCATCATTTACGGCCCGGAATACTTGATGCCGGAAAACCTGGAACGTCTGCGTTCTCGTGGTTTGGGCGCCAAGCGCTCCCTTGCAAGCAGGGAGTTTGCCTTGTGCGTCGAAGCTCTTGAACGTTTCGTTCGCAAGGAACCTCTTCGCCGAACCCATGAATGCGTGTTCGGTGTCTTGGCGTTGGAAAGTGAGCCGGTTGATCCGAGGCTCTGACAAGGGAACTATTTGCCTGATTTAGAGAAAATGTCCGCCCGCAATAGCGGCTAGATTATCCGCGCGCCGGCGCTTGCGTGGAGGTGGGCGAGGTAACGCGCTTGAATCAAGCAGCGAGCGCTTTCCGCATCGCGATCTGTGAGGCGGCTCAGCAATGCGGCCAACGTTGTGAGCCCGGCACTATAAGCATCAATCCGCATCTCAGAAAACCGTCGGGCATTTTCGGCGATACCGGTGGCCGTTCCAGCTTCAGCCGCAGCGACCAGCCGCCGCTCGAATTCAGCAAGAAAGCCACTCAAATAGACTGAAGCGGCTTGCAGTTCCTCAGCGTCTGCGGTTTCGTCGGTTTCGGAACCCGCGTCTTCCTCCTGCTGCTCTTCAGCGGCGCGCGTGTGATTCTTCGACATTTGCCGAGGCAGCGCATCAAAAGCAAGATGGAATACAGGCGAACCGGCATTCCCAGGGTCGAGAATCGATATGGGCATTGCGATCAGCCCCTTGTCAGCGAGGCTCAGGTTCACCAGGATCTTGCAGCGAGAATTGGCGGGTGGATTGAGCGCTTCCAGCGTGCGAACCGTCTCTTTACTTAACTCTTCAAATGAGAGTGAGAGCTGCAAGCGGTTCTCTTCTTCGTCGTAAACCTCCCAAATAAGTGTCTGCGTGACGGATTCAAAGCTCTTTGCACCGGCGAATGCGGGCTCAATTACAGCAATGCGGTCGAGCGGATTTGAGTCCCGAAGGCCAATGGGTTGAACGGCTAGAGCGTGCGCGTTCAGGGCGGGCCAAGAAGTGAAGCAACGGTTGCCAAAATCGAGTTGTGCGAGCGATGTTGGACCGGGCACCAGCACGGTAGTCTTGCTTGATCCAGAAATCCTGCCCGCGGTGGTACGACGTGCGCCGCGCAGAACGATGTTGCTGGAGGCTACCTGGCGCGGGCTCTGGGCGCCATCCCAAGGGCCATCGGCGAAGAATCGTTGGCGCGGTTCGAATTGCTGGGTGCGGGGCCGTGCCTCTGACCAAGAAAGAAACTCGCGCGTTTTGTTTGACCAGAACAGAAGCGTTAGTCCGCGGTAGCCGGACCGCGTTTGCCAGGGATAAGCGCCCACTCCGCAGAGTTCGATCTCCGGTACATCGATATATTGCGAACGGCTCACGCCGAGGAGCCCCGGGTCGATAGCATCTCCGTTGCGACGAGTCGCGTCGGCGAGCGCCCAGCAGCGCGCAAGCGACAAAAACAGCCGCGATTCGTCCGCCTGTGCTTCTCGTTCTTGTAGAGCCCGCACTTCGTCGGCTAGAGCTTTCAAGGCGAGGGAAATGCGCGGCAGATTTACACCCTGGGCGGAGATTGCCAGTGTCGTGAGGCGCGCACCGATGCCGGAAGAGAGATGGCTCAAGCCAACCGCCACGGCCTCTTCCATGACTTGTTGCGCCGAGGCGAGGATCTCGGCGTTGGTTCGCGGCGCGCCCGTCACTTCAATCAGCGACTGCTGCCGCTCGACTCGTGGCATCTCAAAGCCGAGCGCGGCACGCAACGCGAGGATTGCGGCCACAGCCACACGGGCTCCCTTTGTTGCCGGCACAATCATGCCCTCAAGCCCGGCGCCCGGAACGAATCGCGCTTCAATCGCACTCGGCATGAGCCTGACCAACACCGAATCAGTCCACTCAAACACCGGTGGTAGGGAGTTTTTCTCGACCACGGCGAGGGCAGCCCGATACTCGGCGGGCCCAGCCCAAGCACGCAACCGTTCCTGGGTGAATGGCACAATTTCGTCACGAATTGATTCGGGCGACAGCGCCGGAGGCGAGCCTTCAGGCGCTACGCTCAGGCTCTGGAGATAGAGCCCTGCTGCAAGGATGTGCTGGCAGACACCGCCTGCGGGACAGGTGCAGGTCGCGCGCGCAGGGCCTGCGGCTGGCATCGAGACTTCAAATGGCGGCACCAACAGCGTGACAACCGACTCGGCCTCAGTGGCGACGCTCACGGCCAACCCGCCTTCCAACTCTTTGCGCGCACGGCGCAGCAGGCCCTTGCTCGCCAAGGCCTCCCACGAGGAGTCGTCGAGGCCGCGCACCAGCGCGATCAGCCGATTTAAGAGATCGTCTTGGCTAACCATTCTGCGAAATGCTTCGGTGTAAGAGCCGCGACATCCATGCCCTCAGCGGCGAGCGCTTCAGCCATTCTCCGGTCGTAGCTTGGGTTTGCGTTTTCATCGAGCGCGGCGAGGCCGAGAAGCTTCGCTCCGGCCTCTCTGAAGCGCTGGCACGAAGCGATCATGCGTGAAGGTTCACCGCCCTCACAGAAGTCGCTTACCAACGCGAAGATGGTGCGGTGCGGGTCCTCCATGAGTTGTTCGCAATAGCGCATTGCTTGGCCAATATTGGTGCCCCCACCGAGTTGCACACTCATCAGCAGCTCTACTGGATCTTCGACGTGGGAACTCAGATCGACTACGGAGGTGTCGAAGACCACGAGTTTGACGTTGATTAGTGGGAGTCCGGCAAGAATGCCGGCCATGACAGCACTGTAGATGACAGAGCCAGCCATGCTGCCGCTTTGATCGACGCAGAGGATGACACGCCAGGGCAGGCGGCGCTGAATGCGCGAGAAGAAGAGCACGTTGTCGATGACCATCTGCTTCCGCGCAGTCGAGTAGTTCTTCAGGTTCCTGCGAATCGTCCCGCTCCAGTCAAGATTCTGCGCAACCTTTACGTTACCGTGCCTGAAGCGGTTGCTGCGCCCTGAGAACGCTTGGCGGATCTCGGTTTCGAGCCGCTGTTTGATTTCGTCCACGACGACGCGAATCACGCAGCGTGCTTCATTCAGGACCTCGCCCTTCAAATGTCCGCGAAACGTAAGCAGCATTTTGAGCAATTCGAAATTTGGCTCAAGGCGGCGAAGAATCTCAGGGTCCGTGACCAGTTCCGTGAGGCCGTACCGATCGAGAGCGTGCTTTTCGATGATGGCCACAGTCTCCTTGGGAAAGAGTTCCCGGACTTCGCTTAACCATCGAGGTACGTTGAGCTGGCTTGGGTCAAGCGAGCCTTCCGGGCTCTTTTCAGCGTCTTCATCGCGCACGCCTCGCCCACAGTACTCACGCGAATACAGGAAGTCGAGGGCATCTTCCATGCGCATCTGCTCGGCACTCATTCCGGTGTAAATGCGCTCCTTGGCGTATTTGCCCAGCACAAGGCGCCAGCGCGCGAGCGTTGCACTGTGTTGCGCGCTCATCGTGATGTCTCCTCAAGCCAGCCAGCGAGCCCATCGGCCTTGAGGGAGTCCAGCACCGCCGCGGTAATGCGTCGGTTGCGCTCAAGTTCTCCCTCTGTCATCCGCAGGTGTATAACCTCGCCGAGCGATTGTTCGCCGTGAAGGTCGGCCACAAGCGCTGCAACCCGATCCGTTTCCCGAGGCGTGAGGTCGGCCAGTGCGAGCCGTAGGCTGGGCAGCGCAGCAATGAATTCTCGCTCATCCCATTCAGTCAGCATTCCATCGAGCGAGTTAAGGAGCGATGCGTTCTGCCACGCTGCCTCACGGCAGGTCTTCATTAGACCGCGTAGGAAACCAACGCGCCGCTCGGAATCGGAAATGCCCACCAACGAACCAACAGCGAGCGCATCGAGTTCTTCAGTGCTCATGCGACCGGCGCTATGCAGCAGGCCAGCGACTCCGCCGGCGATCGTGCTGTAGGGGGCGTGCTGCTGATTGGGCTCCGAAAGAATCCCCGCTGCCGCATCCCAAAAAATCTCTGGATCGAGCAGGTCTGCCGGCGCTGCAGCAATCAACTCGCGCATTACATTGAGCGATTCGAGCGCAGTTGCCAGTTCATCTTCAGGACACTGCGCAAGGTTCGGCGTTAGATAGCAGGCTCGCAGATGAGCAGCGCGCAGGAGTTGCGGGACTTCTCCGAGGGAGTGCGCCTCCAGCGGTTCCCGCGATTGCCACAGCATGAGTAGTTGATTGGCTGCGCTAACAGCGCCGTTAAACGACGGCTCCTCGCCGATCTTGCCCGCTATCAACGCCAGAAGATCTCCAATGTGTCGGTGGAGTCCCATGCGGCACGCATGGACCAGCATTGAGACTGCTATCGCAGCGTTCCGGCCTTTGCCTTCTTCATCGAGGCGCGCGATTGCTTCCCGCAGGCGGTTGCTCGCCGCTTCCTCAACGGTCGATCCATACACCGCGGCACCCACGAGCCCGCCGTCAGTCATGGGGCTCCACGAGTAGGTCCAATGTTCATGGATTCGCTCGAGGCCCTTGCCTCGGACGAAGTCGGGACCAGCAACGACTGCGGCAAAAGGTACACCCAGAAAACTCAGCGAGTGCAGAAGTCGGCTGGTGCGCCTATGGTCGGGTCTGCGATAGAGCTCGAGCGAAACTTTGCGCTTGACTGAGTCGCTGATGTCGAGACGTGCGCGTTCAGTTTCCTTGCGGAAGCTATTCACAATTGGCGGCGCGCCGGCTGTGGCCGGTACGATGCCGATCGCTTTGCCGGAGAGAATGTGCGTGACAATGCTCATTAACACTGTCCCTTCAGCATCCATTCCGCCTTTGACGAAGCAACTGCGCACGCCGTCGAGCAGATCTTCACGGAGCGGACCGGGATGTCCGCGGAGCGCTGCCAGCATGGAGGCTTGCTGCAGAGCAGCGATCTCATCAGCTGCTGACAAGGCAATCTGCATGTCGTTTCGCCGTGTGCTTGACCCGATTTCAACAAGCATCGAAGTCGTGATTCCGGCGTAAGGCTCAGGGCAATCTGTAGTGATTGAACGCCATAGCTCGTTATAGTAGTTCGGCGAGGGCATTCCCGATTGATAGCCATTGAGTGCATCAAGCTGCTCGAAGCTATAGCGAATAAGCGCCTGCTGCACGGAATCGGAAGTGCGACGTTGCGGTGCCGACAGACTGCCCGACGTGCCCACCACAAACGGCAGAGCGACTGTGTGGAATCCGCCCGTCACAACCAGCACGAGGCCCGCGCTCCGCTCTTCGAGTGCCCTGTCTATTGCAGAGGCCATGCGCGCTTCGCGAGCCAGTGTGCCGTCGGCTTCAAGTGACTCATGCGTGGAATCGATGCGAGCAAAGTAGCAATAGGCTGCAAGTTCGCGGATGAATACATCCGTCGAGCGTGATCGAAAGTCCGATTCGAAAAGATGGTCCCACAATTCGTTGAAGTCGCGGCAACCGCTACGCTCCGCCAGCAGCTTGAGGTAACGGCTGCGCTGCAGGTACTGCTCTCGCATCAGTGTTTCAATGCGTGGTTTGAAGGTTCTTTCAGCCGTATGATGCTCAGCCAGGACCTGTTCGGCGTAATCAAGGTCGATGAATTCGATGTTGGCGCCGTACTCCGATCCAACGCGAAGAGCAACCAGCTCCGGCGAGTAATCGCAGAAAGGATAGTAGGCGGCATATCGCGCCGGACCAAAGTCAGGCTCACCTTCGCAAGGCTTGTGGAGCTTGCGGTCAACGTCGATGAAATGGGTATAGACGGCGACTGGCGCCCGGGTTTCGGGATCCAAAATGGCTGGAATCAGCGGCGTGAAACTCGCGGGCCCCTCCACCAGGATTTGAGTGGGCCTGAGCTCGCGAATGAGCTTTGTCAGATGCCATGCGCACGCTGGGCTGTGATGCCGGATCGGGAAATAGACGCAGGCCTCGCCACGCAGGGAGTCGAGCACTGCATCAAGCTCAGGGCTGCGGCCCTGCTGCAAACTGCTGGTTCCGGCCTCAGGAATTGTGCTCATGCGTCGGGGCTCAGCTACCGGTCAAGGCTCTTACGGGATTCCCAATACGATTGCCAGGCGCGGCTCTTCTTTGCCCGTGACTTTACAACCACGTCAAAGTACTGGCGCAGCTTCTTGGCATCTTCGGGATTGTCTTTGAGTACGGTGCCCAGGAGTTGCCGCGCAACGTGCGCACCTTCCATCTTTCCGTCGCCGAAGTAGTGCGCCTCAAGCCCCGCTGAAAAACCTACGGCAACGGCCTCCGCTGTCGACATAACAGTGGACGGCTTCTCGACGACGGTTCCGTCCGCAGCAGCGCCGGTGCGCAGATCCTGAAAGGTTGAGACAAGCAGCTCCATCACGTCGGGCGGGCACTCCACCGGAACCTTTGCCTCTTTGAGCAGCATCTCGGTTTGTTCGGTGACAAGTTTAATTTCGAGCTTGCGGTCGTCGATCGGGCTGACGGTCTCAAAGTTGAAGCGCCGCTTAAGCGCGCTCGACATCTCGTGAACACCGCGGTCACGAATATTGGCGGTGGCAAGAACATTGAAGCCTTTTTCCGCAAAAAGTACCGCGTCGCCTCCGGCGAGCTCGGGGATATGAACTACCTTGTCGGAGAGGATGCCGATGAGGCAGTCCTGGATCTCCGGTTGGCAGCGAGTGATCTCTTCGAAGCGCACGATGAGTCCGTGCTTCATGGCGAGGAAAAGCGGCGACGGGACGAGGGCTGCAGGTTTGGGCCCTTCGGCCAGCAGCATTGCGTAGTTCCACGAGTACTTGATTTGATCTTCGGTGGTTCCTGCTGTGCCCTGGATGGTGTGCGTCGAAACTCCCGAGATGGCCGCTGCCAGAAGCTCTGACAGCATTGATTTGGCTGTGCCCGGTTCGCCGACCAGAAGCAAGCCGCGATTGCCCAGCAGCGTGACAATGCACCGGTCGAGCAACGCATCGTTGCCATAGAACTTTCGGCGAATTACGATGCTGCGGCGTGCTCCGCCGTCTTCGTACTCCAACGGCTTTTCGTTCGAGCCGGCGACGAAAACTTTAACCGCCTGAGGCGAGAGCTTCCATCCTTCGGGCTTCTTGCCTTTGTCGGTTGCTGTGAGCGCGGCGAGTTCCTCGCGAAATTGCAATTCGCACGGCGGCCGCAACGTCTGTCTTGCCATAGCCTCAGTTAAAGCATCCTTGGTCATCTTCAGTACTCCGACTGCTTTTGCCAGTC
The DNA here is from genome assembly GCA_035523795.1 of Verrucomicrobiia bacterium. Lineage (GTDB taxonomy): Bacteria > Acidobacteriota > Terriglobia > Terriglobales > Acidobacteriaceae > Sulfotelmatobacter. Next base: position 11,647 of record DATKQB010000067.1, read on the forward strand.
TTCGGCGAATCCGGATCCTTCAGCCGCCGCCATCCGCACATCGTTCCAGCACTCTGACAGCAACACCGTCGGCAACTCGCCGAGCGGAATCTCTTCAGCAATACCTTGCCCATCCCCTGGCGAGCGACGCTCAAAGAAGAGTCGCAGCAAGGCAACGGTGCGGTTTTCCTCCGGAAGAGTGTTGCCGGTGAACTCAATCACGGCTGCGAACCCAAGGCCTGCAAAGCCCTTGCGGTACTCCATGAACCATCCGCCATCAATCGGCTGGCCTCGTGAGTAGCCCAGCTTGGTGAGCCGGTTGCGCAACGAGAAGGCCTTCACCAGGTGGCCGTGGAACTGCTTGAGCTCGGTCTCTTCCTTCAATTCGGCTGGCAGCGTATATGATTCCTTTCCGAATTGGTGGAAGAGCGGTTCGACTTTGTAATCAGCGAAATGGGACACCCAAGCCGCAGCGGCGTCTTTGCCAATGGTCTGCTCATGCGCGAGCCTGATCGTAGCATCTGCGTCAACGGTTACCGCGTCGTCTTCGTTGCTCGTCAACGATCCGTCGTCCATCGGTCGAAATGATGCAGCGGCCTTATCCCCATCCCAAACAGCCCACACCAGCCGCTGGCAGTATCGGCCCACGATTGGATGTTGGCGCAGATATGTATCCCACTCTTCAAATCGCCAAGTGCGCTGCGTACACAACGCCTCGTAAAGGCGGTCGCGTTGCATAGTGAGCACCTGCTTGAGCTCTTTGCGCGCGGCTGAGAGCATGGCCTTGGCCGCTTTCGATTTCTCTGCGTCATCCGACTGGTTGGCGTCGGGTAGCGATGCAATCGTTTTGCCAGCAAGGTTCGATAATTCAAAGTTCATATCAGGCATCAGGTGCACAGTGAATACGCGAGAACCATAATCGAGTTCCATGATTCCCTGTTCGTCGAGGCCGGCACTGGGAATGGTACGGTCGGCAAGCTCGTCGAGTGTCCAGCCCTTGCGCTCAGCCAGCACCTGACATAGGCGATTCGCCTCTTCCTGAATGCCTTTCGTGCGAAATCGGTTGGCGACCGCGAGAATCACCTGGATTGCGGCTGGATGATCGATCCACGCCAATACTTGTAGGAGAGCCTTTCCCTGGGCCCCGCGGTAACCAAACCATTGCTTTATGTAGCGATGCACAATCTGAGCGACGTCGGGACCGCAGCATGCACCGCTCACGGCCAGTATGCCCTTCGTGCCGATCTGTGAGCCTTCGGGTTGCACTAGGAAGCGATTGAAAGCCGCTTGATAGTACTTTTGCCTATCAAAATCCTTGTAATACTGTGGAGTTTTTTGTGCCCATCCTGCGACCTGTGCGGTCTCCTGCTCCGCCAATACCGCGGCCTGGTCCGATGTGTGCTTTGGTTTGGTGTCCTTGGCGATCCAGGCATCCAACACAAAGCGCCCCAATCGTTCACGGTCATCCTTACGGAACAGCGAGCAATAACGCCGCAGCAGTGGATTCGCCTCGGCATCTTTTAGACGATAGCCCTGCATGAGAAACCACTCGATAATGCGCGGCGGGACTCGTTTGCCTGAGTCGGCCCAGCGAACCGCCGGCAGCTGCGAAAACGGAAACCACTCGAGGTCCGACGGAACACCTTTCTTCAGGCCCTTTTCCGCATCCTCTTCCAGTTGCTTTACGTCGAGCAGATCTTCAAGCCGAACTCCCAGAGTCTCAAGCGAACGCATCTGTTCGTCGCGCGCAATCTCGCTCTTCTCGTTTGCCAGCGCAGACTTCAATGCTGGGATTGCTGGCTTGTATTTGAGATCCGCAAGCCACTCCGCGGCGGCGATGCGCGCGTCGATTTGCCGGCTCTTGACCGCCGCAATGATTTGTTCCTCTCTGCCTTTCCGTTTGTTGAGGCATCTTTGCGCAAGAGGGCGCTCGGTCTTGCTGGGCCCTAGCGCAACGTCCCACAGCATGGGAACGAATCGCCCCGGGATTCGCGGAAACAGGTTCAAAATCTCGAAGGCGTTCGAACGCAGTCTCTTTTCATCCAGCCAGGTTGGTCTGCGATTTGACGGAATTTGTTGCGTGCCGAATGCTTCTGCAAGCAGAAACATGTGCTCGGCGAAATATGGCCAGACGGTCTCGGGATCATTGAACGAAAACAAGCGCGGCCCATAGAAGTGCTGGCATATTTCATCGCCGATCAGGGTCTCTTCAAGTCTTATCGCCTTCAGTACAGCCGCCAGTTCCCTCAGGTCGATGGGACGCTTGCGTGACTTCTGATACAACTGAAACGGCCTTCCCCAGCTATGCCGGATCGACCAGTGTTGCCAAGTCCCGGTTCTCGGATCTTTTGTCCGCCCTGAAAGCAAAAGGCACCATCGCACAAGGTGGATCAGCTCAAAAGCGGGGTGTGCTGCGAATTTCTGCAGCATCTGAAAGTTATTTCCGCTGTAGGAATGATGTAGATTAGGCCACTGTTTGTCTCCCGTAACCTGGAGTTCCTGCAACTCTTTGAACAGCCGGACAGCGGTATCAGGCGGAAGCGGCACGAACTTGTAGTTGTTCTTTTTCGCCCACTCATTTCGGCTGTGCTCCTCTTCGGCCTTGCGCTCATACTCATCGATGCACGCGCGCAGCTCATCAAACACTGCCGGATCGAGCGGGGCCTTTACCGCAACTGGCGGCGACGGCGAGAGTCCGAAAACTTCGGGTCCGTCAGCAGCGTCGCTCCCTTGCTTCGACCTGGAGCCATTCAGCACGTCCTGCAGCGTCTCGGCTACCTTTGACGCCTTTTCGACCTTGAGCCGCTCCTCAAGAAACGGCCGTATCTTGTCGCCGCCCAGACGGGCCAGTAGTCGCACCGCATTGTAGCGCTCGTCGCTGGTCCCTTTTGTTGCCTTAGCTTCAAGCCGCGAACCATACCCCTCAAACGCCGCTGCGATAAACGGCTCGGCGGCTTCGCGAACTTCTTTCGATCCACCCACCGCCATCACCGCGATCTCATCGGCAAAGGGCGTCGTGTCACTAGCCAGATAACGCAGCGCGTTGAGCGAATAGGCGCGTGCCCCAGCATTTGACTGCGCGAATCCTTTCCGCACGATATCGGGATAACGGGCAACAAGGCTTGAGAATCCCTCAACGCGGGAGAAGATCGAATACGGCAATGCAAGCCACGACCAGTGCTGCCATTTGCCCTGCGCGTCTTCGACAACAAATGCACCAGTCACGAGAGCGCCCGCATCCACGCTCTTTGCATCCAACATCGACTCAACCATTTCTATGTCGACGTTCTTTTCTTTATCGGCTGCGGTTTCGGCGACAAACAGTAGAAAGCTCTTTAACCCGTCGAACTGACTGTTGAGATTGGGAATGGAGCCGGCCCATGAGGTTCGGCGGGGGGAGTAGAGCGCTTCGTAGACTTGCGCCAGCCTTAAATACAACTCCGCATCCCGTGGCAACCCATGGAAAAAAGCCCTAACTTTGTCTTTATGGTGCTGAACAAATCCCTGCGAGGTTTGCCAGCCGTTGTATTGCCGGTTCGCGAGATGTAGGGTCAGATCGTTCGGCGCGGCCCGATCCTCATCCTCGACGACAAACCGTGCCAGCCGGCCTGCAATGCCTGGGAGCCCATTCTTATCTTCTTCAAGGGAAAGAAAGTGCTGCGAAACCGCCTGCAAGACCGCCGCCCGCTTCACTGGGTCCAGCCCCTCTTTCGCGCTTTTCTTCAGCCGCCCGAACATGTCTTCTCCCCACTCCAGGCTTCAAAAAGGTTCTTCTTAGTGCTTGTTGTCAATAGTGTAGCCCGAGGCGCTCTGTATTTAATGCCTTCGGCTATGGCAAAATCAACGATGTAGTCCAATACCTTTATGGCAGCGGCGCCGTGACACAGCCGCAAGGAGGAAATGGATGAGAAAAAGTACCCAGTCGTCAGCTCCCCCCGCGATCCCCGCTTTCTAAATCTTCGCTCACTCCAGACCCATCAAGGCCGTTCCCGCACAAAACTCTTCATCATCGAAGGCATCCGCCACCTTGCCCGCGCCGTCCAGCACTCTGCCTCAATCGAATCTGTTTTTCTTGATCCCTCGGTTCTATCGAATCCATTTGGCCAAAAACTCGCCCGTCGGCTGCGTCAACAGGGGGTTCCCGGCATCCGTCTTGCCCGCGAACTCTACCGTGAGCTGACGCTCGCAACCGAACCACAAGGTATAGGCGCGGTTCTTAAGCAGAGTTGGCTCCCGTTGGAGAATCTCCGAACAACGAGAAACTCCCTTTGGCTCGCGGTTGAATCGATCGAGTCGCCCGGGAACCTGGGGACAATCATTAGAACCGCTGAAGCTGCTGGGGTAAACGGAATCCTCATGCTCGACCCGAACTGTGATCCTTACGATCCAGCAACAGTGCGGGC
>DATKQB010000068.1:0-26414 GCA_035523795.1 Verrucomicrobiia bacterium
CCGCTTGGGGCGATAAATGTCGGTGCTGGTTCCGAAGAAAACTTCCGCGGACTCCATGATGGTTTCTGACAGCGTGGGATGCGGATGAATGCTGAGCGCGACATCTTTGGCGAGCGCAGCCATCTCGATGGCGACGACGCCTTCGGCGATCATCTCGCCGGCACTGACGCCGACGATGCCGATGCCCAGCACGCGCTCGGTGTGTGGATCGATGATGAGCTTGGTCATGCCTTCGGGACGATCGAGCGTGACGGCGCGGCCGGAAGCAGCCCAGGGAAATTTTGCGACTTTGATCTCGCGATTTTCTTTTTGCGCCTGCGTTTCGGTGAGACCGGCCCACGCAACTTCGGGATCGGTGAAGACGACGGCAGGAATCGCGTTCGGCTCAAAGGCGACTTTGTGTCCGGCGATTGCCTCGACGGCCGTGCGGCCTTCATGCGAGGCCTTGTGCGCGAGCATGGGTTCGCCGACCACGTCGCCGATGGCGCAGATCGCGGGATCGTCGGTCTGCAATTGCTTGTTGACCTGGATGAATCCGCGAGGATTCACTTGCACGCGCGTTTTGTCGAGACCGGGAATCTCGGAATTCGGCTTGCGTCCGACCGAGACGAGCACACGGTCAAAAACTTTTTCCTGCTGGCTGCCGTCTTGAGCTTTGAGCGTGGCGCGAATGCCTGAGCCTTCCTCTTTGACGGCGGCAACGGTGGTATTGAGCAGGATCGCGTCGAAAAATTTTTCCAGACGCTTGTGCAGCGGAAGGACGAGATCGCGATCGGCGCCGGGAAGAAGACCGGGGAGCATCTCGACGACGGTCACGCGCGTGCCGAGCGCGGCGTAAACGGAGCCGAGTTCGAGGCCGATATATCCGCCGCCGACGACGAGCAGCGAGGTGGGAATGTCTTCGAGATTCAGCGCGCCGGTGGAGTCCATCATGCGGGGCGTGTCGAGCTTGAGCGTGGGAATGATGGCGGGACGCGAGCCAGTGGCAATGATGATGCGATCGAAAGAGAGAGACTCTTCGGATCCGTCAGATTTTTTCACGCGCAGGGTGGTCGAATTTTCGAAGGCGGCGTGGCCTTGCACATACTTTACCTTTCGCTGTTTGGAAAGCACGCCGAGGCCGCCGGTGAGTTTCTTGACGACATTTTCCTTCCAACCGCGCAGGCGCACGAGATCGATTTTTGGAGCGGAGAATTCGATTCCCCAGTCTTTTGCCTGATGCGATTCTTCAATCAGCTTGGCGACGTGCAAGAGGGCTTTCGAAGGAATGCATCCGCGATAAAGACAGACGCCGCCGGGATTTAATTCAGGATCGATGAGCGTGACGGACATGCCGAGGTCCGCGGCAAGGAATGCGGCGGCGTAGCCTCCGGGGCCGGCGCCGACGACAGCGATGGAAAGGTTCGTGGAGTCTGACATGAGAGGCTCTTAACCACAGAGGGCACAGAAAGACACGGAGGAAAAAAGATGATTTATCGCTGCCGTTCCCTGTGCGACTCTGTGTTCTCTGTGGTCCAAGTTCTTGTTATCCCTGCACACTCAACAAAAATGGCTGCTCGAAGGCTTCGGCGACCCAGCGCAGGAAGCGGGCGGCGTCGGCGCCGTCGATCAGGCGATGATCGTAGGAAAGCGATAGGGGCAAGATCAGCCGCGGCTCGAATTTATTGTTGATCCATTCTGGCTCCATGCGCGAGCGCGAGAGGCCGAGGATCGCGACCTCCGGATGATTCACGATCGGAGTGAAGCCAACACCGCCGATCCCGCCGAGATTCGTAATGGTGAACGTACCCCCTTGCATGTCTTCGGGCGTGAGCTTTTTTTCTTTCGCCTTCTTCGAGGCCTGAGACAATTCGACCGCGAGTTCGACAATATTTTTCTTATCCACGTCGCGAATGACCGGAACCAGCAGGCCGCGATCGGTATCGACCGCAACGCCGATATGGATGTACTGCTTGTAAACGATTTCTTCTTTCTCCATGTCGATACTGGCGTTGAATTGCGGGAAGACTTTCAGCGCAGCCGCACAAACTTTGAGCGCAATCGCGGTGACCGTCATCTTGCCGCCCGCTTCTTCTGCCTTGGGAGCGAAGCGGGCGCGCAGCTGTTCGAGTTCGGTGATGTCGGCGCGGTCGTGCTGGGTGACGTGGGGGATTGTGTTCCATGATTCGGCGAGATGCACCGCGGTTTTGCGCCGCACACCGCGCATGGAAACGCGCTCGATCTTGCCCCACTTGGAAAAGTCAGGAAGCTGCGGCGGAATGAAATGTCCTGCCAGCGGGGCAGAGTGCGATGCGGCGGAAGCCGCTTGCAGCAAGGATTTGGCGTAGGCTTTTACGTTGTCTTCGCTGATGCGCCCGCCTGGGCCCGTGCCTTTCACTTCGTAGATGTCAATGCCGACTTCGCGCGCAAGCCGACGCACGCTCGGAGCAGCGGGAATCGGCTGGCGATGCTCGGTGCCGGCAACTTTTCCCAATTGCACCGGCATCGAGAACGCCTGCGGCGGAGCTTGCGGGTGATAATCCGGCGGCAGTGCTTGCTCTTCGGTTTTTCCTTCGGCCTGAATCGCCGCCTGGAACGCGAGGCGCGCGCCATGCTGTCCGGAAACGTGTTCGACCGGACCAGTGCGCGGACGGGATGGCTCCGCGTGAGCGGGTGCGCCGCCTTCGAGCGTGAAAATGACCTGCCCAACCTTAACCTTCTCGCCTTCTTTGACGAGGACGTCTCGCACGACGCCCGTGACTGAGGATGGAACTTCAACCACAGCTTTTTCGGTTTCAAGCTCCATCACGGGCTGGCCTTCGGAAACTTTCGCGCCGCGGGAAATCATCAGGCGGACAAGATCGCCCTGGGAAATGTTTTCACCGAGCTCAGGAAGTTTGAATTCCTGAGGAGCAGAGGAGGCCGCAGCGGATCTTCTTCTCTCGGGAATCGCTACAGTCTGCGGCGCCGAATTGGCGGGCGCCGTACTCACTGTCGGTTCCGACCTCGGGCTGGCCGGCGGTTGCGGCTTCGGGGGAGGAGCGGCTTGTTTTTCTGGCGCGGGACTGGCTGGGGGTTTTGCAGATTCGGAAGAAGCTCCGTTGCCATCGACGGTGAAGACGACCTGTCCGACCTTAACTTTCTGGCCTTCCTTGACGCGAATTTCTTTTACCGTGCCGCTCACCGATGAAGGTACCTCGACGACCGCTTTGTCGGTCTCGAGTTCCATGACAGACTGGCCGGCGCTCACGTTCGCGCCCGGCTCAACCATCAGGCGAACGAGATCGCCCTGTTCGATGTTTTCACCCAGTTCGGGAAGTTTGAATTCAATCACCGCAGAGTTCCTTTTTCTTCTTTATTCGGGATCTCGCGCATCTTCCTTGCGCTCACGCGAGATTCCTCGCCTTGCGCGTAAGAGCGCGAAGCTTCGGAATGACGCCGTTATGAGATTTTAGGCCTCGCAATTCAGATAACAGCCACTAGCTGATCGCCGGATTCGGCTTGTCCGGACTGATTCCTAATTCCTGAATCGCACGCTTCACCACATCCGTGCCGATCTTCTTCTCGCGCGCCAAGGCTCCGAGAGTGGCCAGTACGATGTACATGGCATCGACTTCGAAGAAGTCGCGAAGAGCGGCGCGATTTTCGCTGCGTCCGAAACCGTCGGTGCCAAGGGAGACGAGTTGACCCGGAATCCACTTGGCCAAGCTCTCGGGCAGCACCTTCATGTAGTCGGACGCGGCGATGAACGGTCCCTGCGCATCTTTGAGCGTCTGCGTGACGTAAGGCACGCGCGCGGGCTCGGTGGGATGCAGCATGTTCCAACGCTCGCAATCGTTGGCATCGCGATAAAGCTCCTTATAACTGGTGACACTCCACACGTCGGCGGCGATCCCAAATTTTTGTTCGAGAATGAGCTGGGCCTTCAGCACTTCGAACATGATGGTTCCACTGCCCAGCAATTGCGCTCGCAGCTTGGCGTCGGTCTTCGTCGAAGGCTTGAAGCGATATAAGCCTTTCAGCACGCCCTCACGAACGTCGCCGGGCATTTCCGGCATGGGCAGCGGCTCATTCGTGACCGTGAGGTAATAGAAGATCGATTCCTGATCCACATACATCCGCTTGATGCCGTCCTGGATGATGATCGCGATTTCGTAAGCGAAAGCGGGATCGTATGCCAGCAAATTCGGCACGGGCAGCGCGAGCACGTGGCTGTGACCATCCTGATGCTGCAGGCCTTCGCCGGCGAGCGTGGTGCGGCCGGCCGTGCCGCCGATCAAGAATCCGCGACAACGCATATCGGCCGCGGCCCAGATCAGGTCGCCGATGCGCTGGAAGCCGAACATCGAGTAATAAATAAAGAAGGGAATGGTGTTGATGCCGTGATTCGCATAGGCCGTACCGGCGGCGATCAACGAACACATCGAACCGGATTCGGTGATGCCTTCTTCGAGAATCTGGCCGTTCTTGGCTTCCTTGTAATAAAGAAGCGTGTCCATGTCGACCGGTTCGTAGTTCTGGCCAACGCTTGAATAAATTCCCACCTGCCTGAATAAAGCTTCCATACCGAACGTGCGAGCTTCATCGGGGACAATGGGAACGATGAACTTGCCGAGTTCCGGATCGCGCAGCAGCTTCGAGAGCAACCGTACGAAGACCATGGTGGTCGAGACTTCGCGGCCTTCCGTGCCTTTGTGGAATTCCTCGAAATGCGAATCGGGGAACGGCTTCATGGGCGTGGCGCGGACTTGGCGGGCGGGCATGTACCCACCGAGTCGCTCGCGCTGCGCCTGCATGTACTTGATTTCCGCGCTGTCGTCGGCAGGACGATAAAACGGTGCCATGTGCAGTTCGTCGTCGGGAATCGGAATGCCGAAACGTGAACGGAACAACTCCAGTTCCTGATCGTTCAACTTCTTCTGCTGATGAGTGATGTTCTTGCCTTCGCCGGCCTCGCCCAGTCCGTAACCTTTAATGGTTTTGGCGAGAATGATTGTCGGCGAACCGGTGTGATCGACCGCGGCACGAAACGCGGCGTGCACCTTGATGGGATCGTGCCCACCCAGCCGCATGCGAGCGAGTTGCTCGTCGGAAAGGTGTTCGACCATCTTTAACAGGCGAGGGTCAGTGCCGAACATGTTCTGCCGGAAATAAGCGCCGCTCTCGACGAAATATTTTTGATATTGTCCGTCGCTGACTTCTCCCAAGCGCCGCACCAGCAGCCCGTCGCGGTCATTCTGAATGAGACTGTCCCAGTCGGAGCCCCAGATCACTTTAATGACGTTCCAGCCGGCGCCGCGGAAGATGGCCTCCAGTTCCTGAATAATCTTTCCGTTGCCGCGCACCGGGCCGTCGAGCCGCTGCAGGTTGCAGTTGACGACGAAAATCAGGTTGTCGAGTCTTTCGCGCGAGGCCAGCGTGATTGAGCCAAGAGATTCAGGTTCATCCATTTCGCCATCGCCGAGGAAGGCCCAGACTTTTCCGCCGGTCGACTGCTTCAGGCCGCGATTTTCCAGATACTTGATGAAGCGCGCATGATAGATCGACTGGATCGGACCGAGGCCCATCGAAACCGTGGGAAATTCCCAGAAGTCGGGCATGAGCCAGGGATGCGGATACGAACTCAGTCCACCGCCGGGCTTCAATTCGCGGCGAAAATTCTGCAGCTTTTCTTTGGGGATGCGGCCTTCGAGATAAGCGCGGGCATAGATTCCGGGCGCGGCGTGACCCTGGAAGTAAACGACGTCGCGATCGCCGTTCTCGGTTTGCGCGCGCAGAAAATGATTGAAGGCGACTTCATACAGCGTGGCTGCCGAGGCGAAGGTGGAGATGTGTCCGCCGATGCCTTCCTGAATCTTGTTGGCACGCACGACCATGGCGAGAGCGTTCCAGCGAACCAGGCTTTTGATGCGGCGCTCCATCTCCTGGCTTCCGGGGAACGGCGCCTGCTGGCGGGCGGGAATCGTGTTCTGATAAGGAGTGGTTGCCGAAAACGGCAGATTGACGCCGGCTTCGCGGCGCGCATGCAGTGCCAATTGCTGGAGCAATCGGCCCGCGCGATCCGGGCCGCCTCGATCAAGAACGTAATCGAGCGAATCCACCCATTCCCTGGTTTCTAGTACTTCAAGTCCATCCGTTTCCGTTACAGACACGTCTGCTCTCTCCCTCTTCGATTTTGCTGGGGAACCCCAACACCATGATAAGGCAATCGCGGGAATTTGTGCGCGTGGAACAGCAGCCGGAGTGAGTTAGAATCGCGACACTGGAGCTTTCATGCCACGACTCCTGTTGATCTTACTGGTGCTGGTGGTGGCGATCTTGCTGGTGCCACGTTTGCTATCGCGATCTGCTGTGCCGCTTGTGGGCAGCAACGCGCCTGATTTCACGCTACCTTCGCAGGATGGCTCGCCGGTGAGTCTGAAGGATTATCGGGGGAAGTGGGTCGTGCTTTATTTTTATCCCAAAGATCAGACGCCGGGTTGAACGCGCGAAGCCCACCAGTTTCAGGTGGATCAGCCAAAATATGCGGCGCGTAATGCCGTGGTTTTGGGAGTAAGCGTCGACAGCACGGACTCGCACCAGGAGTTTTGCACGAAGCAGGGATTGAATTTCAAATTGCTGGCCGACACGCAGCACAAGGTCAGCGCGGAATATGGTTCGTTGACGAATTTGGTGGTGGCCAAGTTTGCGGCGCGACATACTTTTCTGATCGATCCTGATGGCAAGATTGCCAAGACGTATCTGAGCGTCGATCCGGCGAAGAATAGCTCGGAGGTGCTTGCGGATCTCGAGCAGCTGCAGAAGAGCGGAGCGGCGAAGCTTTAGACATCCGCGCGGAAGGCGCCTCGTGGAGTTTCGTATCGCGGAATGGGCGTTATTGGAAAGCTACGTAGTTCTTCTGATTGACCGCAACTGCTGCATTGGTCTAGGTTTTAATCAGTAGTTTTTTTCTTCGTCCCACACAACTCCCGTTCAAACGCCCGGTCATGCCGGGAAAACCCCGTCGGAGCCAGCATGTTCTCTCCATCACGGGTCCGTCGCGAACAAGTTTATTGGCATTGCCTGCAACCATTCTCTGAAAAGTAACTCGAATATTTGAAGGAGGAATTATGGCGACGCTCAGAGTAGCAGCGAAACCCGAAGTGGCCACGATGAAAGCGGCTCAGATTTCGGAGCCGGGAGGTGCTTTCCAGATCGTCGAGCTCAAAGTTCCAGTTCCGCAAGCCGGACAAGTTCGAATCAAGGTGCAGGCGTGCGGCGTCTGCCACAGCGATGTGCTAACAAAGGAAGGCCAGTGGCCGGGGATCGAATATCCGCGGACGCCGGGGCACGAAATCGCGGGGATTATTGATGAAGTTGGAGCTGGAGTGACCGCGTGGAAGGAAGGTCAGCGAGTCGGCGTGGGATGGCACGGAGGCCAGGACAACACCTGCCGGGAATGCCGGCGAGGCGATTTTCGCAATTGCCGGAACCTGAAGGTGTGCGGCATTCACTACGACGGCGGATATCAGGAATATATGGTTGCTCCCATAGAGGCGCTGGTGCCGATACCAGAAGGCTTGCGCGACGTCGATGCCGCACCTTTGCTCTGCGCGGGAATTACAACTTACAACGCTCTGAGGCACAGCGGCGCTTTTCCGGGAGATCTGGTTGCGGTGCAGGGCATCGGAGGACTCGGCCACCTGGGCGTTCAGTATGCCAGCAAGTTCGGGTACGACGTGGTGGCGATCGGGCGCGGCGCTGAAACGGGCGCACTGGCGAAGAAGCTGGGTGCGAACACATATATAGACAGCGCGTCGACGAAGCCCGCAGAAGTATTGCAGCAACTGGGCGGAGCGCGGGTCATCCTGGCGACGGCTCCGAATTCGAAAGCGATGTCGGAGTTGATCGATGGGCTCGGGCCAAATGGCAAACTGATCGTTGTCGGTGCGGCCTTCGATCCCATTGAAGTCACGCCGCTCCAACTGATTAGCGGGAGCCGGACGATTCAAGGCTGGGCCGCGGGAACAGCTGCCGATTCGGAAGATACCTTGCACTTTTCCGAGCAGAAAGGTGTGCGACCCATGATCGAAGCCTATCCGCTCGAAAAAGCAGCGGAAGCCTATGACCGCATGCTGAGCGGTAAAGCGGAATTCCGAGTGGTATTGACGATGTAGTGCGAAAAAAGAGCGGAGTGACTGGACAATTTGCTCCGGATCAGACCAGTTGCTCCGCACAAGGATCGGCGCGCGTCGTACACTGGAACACGGACTAGCAAGATGGCGACAGCAGTCAAGGAGCCGGTGCGCGAGCCGATCCGAAGCAGCGGATACAAATTCCCGCTCGGCTTTGAACGGAATCTTATATGGCTGGCTTGGCGGCGATTCCGTCCGGCGAATCCCATCCTTCTGTTTCAGCACCTTGCGGAAAAATACGGCGACATCGCGCACTACAAGATCGGATGGAATCACATCGTTTTTCTCAACCATCCGGATTACGTGCGCGAAATTCTGGTCGTGCAGAACGACAATTTTGTAAAAGAGCGCACGGTGCGGCGCTCGAAGATGCTGCTGGGCGAAGGCATGATCACGGCCGAGGGCGCGGAACATCGTGCGCAGCGGCAAACGGCGCAACCGGCATTTCATCGGCAGCGAATTCCAGAATACGCGGCGATCATGGTGCGCGAAGCCACGCGCATGCGTGAGAAGTGGCGCGCGGGCGAAGAGCGCGACATTGCCAGGGACATGATGCATTTGACGCTCCACGTCGTGGCCGAGACGTTGTTTGCGACCGATTTGCGCGGGGAGGTGCACGAACTGGCCGACGCGATCAACCGCATCATGGGTCTTTACAACTTTCTGGTGATGCTGCCGGCGGCGGAGTGGCTGGTGCACGCGCGTCCGCCGGGACTGGCGGCGTTTGTGCGGGCGCGGAAGCGGATCGACCGCGTCGTATACCGCATGATCGAAGCGCATCGGCGCGAGAGGTCCGATCGCGGATCGCTGCTCGATATGATGCTGGCCGCATCGCCCGACCGGAGCCCGGAGTCGGAGCGCTCGCTGCGCGATCAGGTGATCACGATTTTCCTCGCCGGGTACGAAACCGTGGCCAACGCGCTGGCCTGGACGTGGTATCTGCTCTCAGAAAATCCGGGATGCGAACGACGCATGCACGAAGAGATTGATCGCGAACTGCAAGGCCGCCTGCCGACGTATGAAGATGTGCCGCGATTGCGATACACAGAAATGGTGCTGGCCGAATCGATGCGGCTTTATCCGCCAGCATGGGCGATGGGACGGTACGCGCTCGATGATTTTCAACTGGGCGATTTTTTCCTGCCGGCGAAGACGACGGTGCTGACTAGCCAGTTCGTCCTGCACCGCGATCCGCGGTTCTTTCCCGATCCGCTGTGTTTCGACCCGGAGCGATTCACGCCGGAAGCGAAGGCGCGGCGTGTGAAGTTCAGTTATTTTCCGTTCGGCGCGGGTGGAAGACAGTGCATCGGTGAATCGTTCGCGTGGATGGAGGGCGTGCTGGTTTTGGCCACGCTGGCGCAGAAGTGGAATCTCAGCCTCGTGCCGGGACATCTGGTTGAGCCGCAACCGCTGATTACCCTGCGGCCGAAATATGGCATGCGGATGCGAGTGAATTCACGCTAATTTTTTGGGTACCACGGCTGAAGCCGTGTCCTTCCCAAAGCCATTGTGACGGTTCCTACTTCTTCTTCGGCGGCAGGTACTTCTTTTGGATCGATGCCACGATTACGTAATTGGGATCGACCATCTCGTTGAGATGAATCTTTGCTACCTGCGACAGGAGTTCATAGGCATCGAGTTCCGACAAGCCGTAATCGCGGTGAATCCACTTCACCAATTCGGTAAAGGCAATGCGCAACGAATCGTCTAGCGGGCGATAAGCGCCTACGGTCATGATGGCGTCATCGTTTTCAAATTCCGGCCAATCGATCTTGCGTCCTTTGATGACGCTCAACTGTAGCCGCGCCTTCAGCGGAACTTCGATCGCGGTGCCCGCGATCTCGCCATCGCCCATGGCGGCGTGGCCATCGCCGATGTAAAGCAGACCGCCCTTTACGTTCACCGGGAAATAGACTGTATTGCCGACGCTGGCTTCCGGGGAATCCATGTTGCCGCCAAATTCAGCGGGAACGACAGAACTGCGCGCTTCCCCTTCAGCGGGCGCGACGCCGATGCAGCCGAAAAAAGGATGGAGAGGAATCTTTACGGAAAAATCGGAATCCAGCGCCTTGAAGGTCGCGGTGTGGTCGGCGTGGTTGATGGGATAGATCCAGATTTTTTCTGGCAATGGCGGATGCAGCATAGGGGTGTAATTCGTCTCATTGAGCGCGCCGAATCCTGGAGCGAATGCCCCCACGCCCGTATCGCCATCGACCTGCAAGTCGAGGATCTTCACCGCCAGCGTATCGCCCGGTTCCGCGCCTTCCACATAAAAAGGTCCGGCGAGCGGATTATCGCCCTTGGCCATGCTCAGGGTGTCGCCAGGCTTTTTGATAGCGTTGCCGAAACAGTCGAGCGTGTTGGTATCGAGGATGTCGCCGGATTTGAGGTGAGCCACCGGTTCGGCAGTGGCAAAAAGGTATTTCACATTGTCGATGGTTGTCGTGTAATGAACCACGTCCTGCGCCAGCGCCGCAGTTGACAGCAGCAGAATGGCAAGTATGCGAAACATTCGAGGGCCCTCCGGGCTGAATTCTTACTGCTGGCGATTGTAACGTGGAGGAATCGAGCGCGCATGAGCAGGAAATGAATAGCGAAGAGCGTGGTCGCACGCTCGGAAATGGAACAGCCAGCCGAATTGGCTAAGACGATTTTTGGCGTGAATAGAATGCGCGCACTTTTGCGCGGTTGCCGCACTTGGTCATGTCGCACCAACGGCGGCGATGGTTCTTGCTGATATCGAGAAACAGCCACTGGCAATTTTCCGAAGCACAGGCGCGGACGAACTGGAGTTGATCGGAAGCAAGTAATTCGGCCGCTGCTCGCGCGATGTGCCACACCGGCGCCTGCAAATTATTCCGCTGATCTTCGAACTGCCACGCGAATTTTCCATCCCCATGCACCAGGCTTGAGTGCTGCGCGGCGAGCTGAACGAAGTGATTGAGCCGGGTAAGAGCGGAACGCGGCACAGGCTTTCCGGTCACGATCGCCCAGATCACTCCATAGATCGCCTCGCGCAGCTCGATGGCGGCGCGTAAGGCGTGGTCGGCCTCTTTCGGAGCTTCATGACTTAAGCGGGAAAGATGATCGGCCTGTGATGGCTCAAGAATTCCGGCGTCTTCCGCAAAGCGCGCGAGTTCCGCGTAGCTCGTCAGCAGTTCTTTCGGCTGGTCGGTAAAACGATCGTCGAGCGTGTTGACGAAATCGAGCGGCACCGATCCGGCGATGAGATCGAAGCGTGGGGGACGGCGTCGCGACTTTCCCGAATGGACCTCTGTCATAACGTTCCTATTTATATTATCTAACCATTAAAACATTGTTGACAAGTTAGCAGTTGTCACATTAAGATGTCTCTAACCGATGAAAATATTTTCAGAGGTTATATAACATGCTCCGCACCCAGCCCGCACAGATCTTGGCAAAGAACAGACAACTATGGCCTTCACCGGAAAACGAAAATCCAGCGGGGCAAAAAGAAAAAGTCCTTACCGCAAAGTTGAGAATCATAGGAGGACGACCCGTCATCATGAGCGCACCTGTCATCACGGACAAACCAGGGCAATCCGACAGCAACGGCGGATACAACGTCAAGTTGGCGTTAGCATTCGCGGCCATTTACATCATTTGGGGATCGACGTATCTGGCAATCCGCTATGCGGTCGAAACCGTTCCACCCCTGGTCGCTCTTGGAATGCGGCACACGGTTGCGGGAAGCTTGCTTTTTGGGTGGGCGTGGAAGCGGGGATATCGCCCTAAGCGTGAGCACTGGATGGCAGGGATGGTGGTAGGAGCGCTGTTCTTCCTGATCAGTCATGGATGCCTGCATTGGGCCGAGCAATACGTCGGCTCCGGGCTGGCGGCACTACTGATTGCCACCGAGCCGATGTTTATTCTCGTGCTGGCGTGGGCCACTGGGCAGCAGCGCATCAGCAAGGTGAGCGCGATGGGCTTGGCGGTCGGTGCGATAGGCGTGGCGATTCTGACGGGGGGAGAACTGGGGGCGAAAGGCGCGACTTTGCTGGGTGTGGCCGCGGTGCTGGTGGGATCGCTGGCGTGGGCCGCCGGCGTAGTGGTTTCGGCGAAAGTAAAGTTGCCCAAAGATGCGATAGCGCGGACGGCGGTGCCGCTGATTTGCGGAGCGGGCATGCTTTGGATTGCCGCGGCTGCCACGGGCGAACTGCAAGCCACGAACTGGGCAGGAATTTCTCTGAGATCGATTCTGAGTCTGGCCTATCTGGTGGTGTTCGGGTCCATCGTGGCCTTTACGTCGTACACGTGGTTGCTGCAGCGTTGTCCGCCAACGGTGGTGGCGACGCATACGTATGCGAATCCGGTGGTGGCCGTGCTGCTGGGATGGCTGGTGGCGTCTGAGGCAATGAACCTAAGGATCATTGCAGCGTCGGCAGCGATTCTCGGGGCGATCGTATTAATCCGCCGCGGCGAGCGGAATGTTGCCGTTGATCAAATACTGGGCGGTGATGTTGCGCCTGGCCAACTGCAAGCAGAAATGAGGAGGTTATCGTGATCAGCAGAGTTTGGCATGGATGGACTTCGCGAGAGAATGCGGACACTTATGAAAATCTGCTGCGGGGCGAAGTGTTGCCGGGGATTCATCGGGTCCGCGGATTCAAGGGCGCTCAAGTGCTGCGGCGCGATGCAGTGGATGAAGTAGAGTTCGTCACCATTACGCTTTTCGATTCGATCGATGCCGTTAAAGAATTCGCCGGCAAGGATTACGAAGTTGCGGTAGTTCTTCCGGAGGCGCGAAAGTTGCTGGCGCATTTTGATGCGCGGTCGGCACATTACGAGACTGTTTTCCAGCTGCAATAAAGATTGCCTAAAACATTCGGGGCACGTCCGGCGAGCGGCCTTCCTGTATAAATTCAGTCGAACCAGAGTGGTTCCGTGAACGCATCAGCTCAGAGGATCGTTCTATGCGTGAAGAGCTGTTGGAGAGAAAATCCACCCCTTCGTCTCATTTCGCCGGAGCCGATCATCGGGCGCTGCTGGCGATTGCCGGGGCAATGGCGCTGGTACACATCCTCACCAACGGACGCTATGGATTTCACCGCGATGAGTTGCAGACGCTGAGCGATGCGCTCCATATGGAGTGGGGATTTGTGGCATATCCGCCGTTCACACCGTTTATAGAGCGGATCGGAATGGGATTATTCGGGCATTCGCTGATTGGCTTGCGAATGTTTTCGGTGATTGCGCAATCCGCGGCTATTTTTGTAAGCGGATTGATGGCCAGCGAACTTGGGGGCGGGCGGCTGGCGCAGATTGCCGCTGCTCTGGCCGTGGCGCTGGCTCCGCTGTCGATGTTCGAAGGGACAGAATTTCAATATTCCAGCTTCGATTACTTGTGGTGGGTGCTGATCGCGTATTTCGTGATCCGGCTGCTGAAGTCGGAGGATCCGCGCTGGTGTGTGGCGATTGGAGCGACGATTGGCGTGGGATTCATGACCAAATACACGATGGGATTCTACGTCACGGGCATTACGGGCGGATTGATCCTGACGCGGGCGCGGCGTTTTCTGGGAAGCAAGTGGTTCTGGATAGGGATCGCAGTTGCATTCTTCATTTGCCTGCCAAATGTGATCTGGCAATGGCGGCACGATTTCATCTCGCTGCACTTCCTGCAACACATTCACAAGCGCGATGTGGGGGAAGGGCGGGCAGAAGGATTTTTCAGCAGGCAGTTCTGGGTCGATAGCAATCTGTTTACGGCGCCGGTGTGGATAGCCGGGCTGATTGCTTATTTTCTTAACCGGCGCTATCGGATGCTGGGTTGCATGTATGTAATTCCTTTCGTTCTGTTCGCCGTGTCGAAAGGCCGTGATTACTACCTGGCGGGGGCGTATCCCATGCTGCTGGCGATGGGAGCGGTGGCGGGGGAACAGTGGATTTCCGGACTGTCGCGGGGATGGCGCTGGACAGTTGAGGGAGTCTACTTCACGGGAGTCGGGGTGTGCGGGCTGGCTCTGGGACTGGTTTTGATTCCATTCGCGAATTCTGGCCGATTGAAGGAATTTGCCCTGAAAAACAATGGCGACCTGCGGGAGGAGATTGGATGGGAGGAACTGGTGCGGGAAGTTGCAAGGGTGCGGGATTCACTGCCGGCAGAGCAGCGCGCGAACTTCGGCGTGGTGGTGGGAAACTACGGGGAAGCGGGAGCAGTGGAGATTCTGGGGCAGGCTTACGGATTGCCGCGGCCGATTTCTGTAACAAATTCGGGATGGTATCGAGGATATCCGACGCCGCAGCCCACGACCTTGATCGTTGTGGGGTGGTCACAGAAGGACATGGATGAGGGGTTTACCGGCTGTCGAGTGGCGGGGCACAACGGAAATTCACTGGGCGTGAGAAATGAAGAGAGCCGGGATCATCCGGAGATTTTTGTGTGCGGGGGACCCAAATTGAGTTGGCCGCAGTTCTGGGAACATTATCAGTGGTTCGGGTGAGGTGAGTGCATGGATCGCAGATTTGTGTGGATTAAGACCATTCACCACAGAGAACACTGAGGAGCACGCTGACCTCACCCACAGAGGCACCTGCGCTTCCACGGGTGGAAGCAGTGATTTTCCCATGTCTCGCAACGGGAGTGAGACATGGGACATCCCATTCTTCTTAATTTTCGCTTCCGCTAAATTCTTAGCGGTGCTGGTCGCGGCGGCGGAGATAGTCGATGAACATCTGCTCAACAGGCTTGTCATAAGCCATGAGAACGTGGCGCACAGTGTGTCCGCTAACGAAATGGCAGACTTCTTCGGCGAGATTCTTGGCGTGGTCGCCGGCGCGCTCGAGCGATTGGGTCATGAAGATGACTTGCAGGCTAGCCTGACGGTGAATGTTCTCAGGATTCTCGATATGGCGCAGGAAGATCAGGTTGCGCAGGCGGTCCATTTCAGCGTCGGCGCGCAGAACGTCAATGGCTTTGGTGATCTCGCGGGCGGAGAATGCAGCACCACAATCGGTGAGCATTTTTTCCAGGATGGTCGCCATCTGAGTGAGATCGCGAGTGTCCTCAGGATCAATGCGGCCTCCGGCGGCCTGAGCGCTGTTGCCGAAACTGAGCAGAAGATCACCGATGCGCTCAAGGCCAATCATGAATTTCATGCAGGCCAGGAGCTCGCGAGCCTGAGCGGCGTCGACTTCGGTGATGGCGGTGGTGACGCCGGAGTCGATTTCCATGTCGAGAGTATCGAGTTCGCGCTCGCGCTGACGCAGGGAACCGAGGAGCGTGGCGGAGCCGGTGGCGATGCCTTCGGCCGCAGCGCCAGCGGCTTCCTGGGCGAGACGGCAAGCTTCGACGGTTCGGCGCACGATGTACTGATGGGCCGGTTCGGGATCAGGGCTTTTGATGGCAGTGCTCATGAGTAAGTCCGCCGAGGAACTTCGCGTGCGACGGCGATTGGCCGGACGAATTTGCGAGGATCCGTCGGGGCGATTTTGCCGTTCATTTGATTGGATGCCCAACGCCTAAGCATAAGTTTGATTGCCAAACGAGTGGTTAAAGAGCTGTGAATTTTGGGGTAATTTTCGGCACACTCCCACCCTGTCGCAAAGTGCGCGCGACAAGGTGGGGCAACCGTACACTCTTTCTCAGAACGAATACTTCAGCGAAAACTGGATCAGGCGGGGAGTTCCGACGGTGGAATTGATGGCTGCAAGACCCGATCCAGGGGTAGAGCCCACGGCAGGAGCAGACGGATTCGCAAACGAGGGGTGGTTGAACAGATTGAAGAAGTCGGCGCGGAAGTTGATGCCCTGCCCTTCAGTGATGTGAAACAACTTGCCGAGTGTGAAATCGACGTTCTTCTGGTTGGGGCCGATGATGCAGTTGCGGGGCGTGTTGCCATAGAGCGTGGCGTCGCTCGAGGTGCCGTCAGAGAGCGTGGCCAATGGATCGGGCTGATAAGCGGACGCATTGAGCCAATTACCGAGGCGCTGAGTTGTGCTGCCGTGGCTCGTAGCGTTGGCGCAGCCAAAGCCAGGAACGAATGACGCCGTGGAGGACGGGCTGGCCAGATTGTAGGCGCTGCCACCAGCAGGATCAAACACGGTGAAAGGTTCCCCCGATTGCAGGATTATGACGCCCGAAGTTTCCCATCCGCCGAGAGCGCCTTTTTCCAGACCATTGGCATTGGCGAAGAAAGGCAACTGGTAAACGCCGCTGGCCACAAAACGGTGACGGCGATCGAAGTCGGAGAGGCCGCGCGAGGCACGCGCGTTATTTTGGTCGTTGACGCGAGTGACGAAGGCGACGGATGCGGTGGAAACGTCGTCGATCGATTTCGCGTAGGTGTAGGCGCTCTGGAAATAGAGTCCTTTGGCAAAGTGATGCGCGAGAGTAGCTTGCAGCGCGCTGTAGTGGGAATCGGAGTTGGGAGCGAAGTCTTCAAAATCGGAAGGCGCGATGCCGATGTATGGGGCACGAGCGCTGACATTTTCGGCGGTGGAATCGACGATGGTGCAGGATTGCCCGGCACCTTGAAGGTTTGTGCATGCCGGTCCCGTAAGGGTCAGAGGGTTAGCGGTGGTCGCCAACGTCGCCTGATCAGGATCGTAGGTGGAGCGCAAGCGAGAGCCTTTGGTTCCGACGTAGCCGAGTTCAGCGAACCATTCATTTCCCAGCGCGCGTTGAATGGTGATGTTCCACTGCTGCGTGGTTCCGACCACCCAGTGCAGCGGGACGGCGAGTTCGATGAGGCTATTGACGGTGCCGCTGAAGTTAGTGCCGCATTGATCAGCGGCGCTGGCTGTGGCTGTGTTACCCAAGGTGCAGGGTGACGCGAAGCTCTGCAGCACAGAGGCGACAGGAGCGTAAGGCTGGGTTGGAGGGGCACCGAGCGCGGGTATGCCGGGAAGAGCGAAAACCGGATTACCGGTGTTCGCCGTGAATAAGTTGGCTAAGCAACTAGCAGTCGCGGCGCAGGTTCCGAAGAGGCCGGGCAGGACATCGACGCCAAAGGGATATGCAGGCGGAGTGATGGCGAGATTGTCGGCAGCGCCGAGATCTTCGCGGACGGAATAAATCCCATATCCGCCGCGAATGGAAGTCGTATGACGTCCAGCAACGTCATAGGCGAAGCCGATGCGCGGTTCGAAGACGGTGGCGTATTCGTTGCCTAGGCCAGCAGAATTTTCGGTTCCGGTCACGCCCGCGAGCCCGAATTTGTCGACGCACTTGGGCCAGATGTAGGGCTGGCCCGTAGTGATGGCGAGTTCGGGATTGGTGTTGCCGGTATGACATAGGACATCGTACGGGGCACCAACGAGTTCGTTGCGCACGCCCAGATTCAACGTGAGGTCCTTGCGGGCGCGGTAATCGTCTTGCACGAACCATGAATAGCTGGGGATGCGGTAATCGTGATTGCCGAGTCCGCCGCCGCCCTCACCAAAATACGGAGAGCCTTGAAGGAAAGTTTGGAAGTCTGTTGGCGCGGTGACTGGCGGCGTGAAGAAGACCAGACCGTTGTCGGCGATGGGCAGGCTGCGGCGAAGGGCCACGTGGTCGATCTCGCCGCCGAAGCGCAATTGGTGGGGACCACTGGTCCAGCTCAGGGTATCGATGATCGTCCAATTGTCGGAAAGGGCAGATTGGAGCTGCGTGGGATAGGCTCCGAAACCCCAGGTCCCGAATTGCAGGCGGTAGATGTTGGGATCGCCGGCTTGACCGTTTACGCCAACGGCGGTCGGTAAATTGATTCCGACTTCGGCATTGGTGATGGGCGCTTGATTATTGAGACGGTCGCTGATGATGTTGACGCCGAAACGAAACTCATTGATCAGCGTGTTCGTGAATGTATGTGTTTCGGTAATGCTGCCGAAGCGGCTGTGCAAAGGAACGTCGAGCGGGAAGTTGAGATTGTTGACGCCCGGGAGCCCACCGGTCTGAATGCCGAACGAATCGGCGCCGAACGGCTCAAAGGTATCGGAGTCGGACCAGAAGGCACGCTCGGCGAGGTGATCCTTGCCGTTATTGAAGTCGCGATCCCAGTTAGCGGTGAATTGGTCGTCGCGAAATCTTCCCGGGTCGGTGAGGACGAGGGGGCCGTAGTCGAGTTGGCCGTTGGTGAATCCTGGTGTTCCGGGAACGGTGGGAATGAGGCAACCCTGGTTTCCTGACGTCCCGCATCCGGTGCTGCCGTTGGCGAACTGGGTGCCGGAAATTTGCAGCAAGGCCAATGCGACGCTATCGAGGCAGGGTTGGCCATTGCCGCAGATCGGCGGGGTTGCACCTCTGCAATTCGCACCGCAGAAGAAAGTATTGATCAGAGTAGTCTGATCGCGGGCGGTCGGCAAGACGGGAATGCTGGTATTGATGTACGTTCCCGGGGAGTCACCGCTGCGCTGGCGGGTGCCTTGATAGTTGACATAGAAGAATCCGAGCTTGGCGTCCTTGCCGACCGGACCGCCGAAATCGCCGCCGAAAATGTTTTGTTTCACGACGACCTTACCGAGAAAATAATCGTGCGCGTCGAGGTCGGTGTTGCGGAAGTACTCCCAAAGATCGCCGTGGAATTTGAGCGTGCCGGTTTTCAGTGTGGCGTTGACGTTGCCGCCGCCGTTACGTCCCTGGCTGGCGTCGTAAAGGCTGGTGGAAACTTTGAATTCCTGGATTGCATCCGGATTGGGCAGCGGGGTGTAGGTGAGTTCGCCGAAGGCGTAATCGGCCGCGGAAATACCTTCGATCAGATAATTGTTGTTGTCTTCGCGCCCGCCGTTGACGTGGATGAAGACAGCGCCGCGGCCTAGCTGGGAGGCCCCGTTTAGGTCCGAGGAAGCGCCAGCCGAGAGCGTGAGCAACTGCTGGAAGTTTCGGGTAGCGAGCGGCAGAGTCGTGATCGTGGTATTGCCCAGCGATTCACCTGTGGTGGCAGCCGTGGTCTCGACCGGCGGAACTTCGTACTGCACTTCCACAGTCTGTTGTACGGCGGCAGGCTTCAAGGCCGCGGTCATGCGCGTGGTTTCGGTGATGCGCACAATGATGCCGGCAAACTTCGTGGTCGCGAACCCGGGAGCGCTTACCTCGACCGTGTAGCTGCCGACGGGCAGCAGGGAGGCGGCAAACAACCCGGCAGGATTGGCGGTAAGCTTGCGGACGGACTGGCTGGTGGCGTCGCTGATGATATCGATCTGCGCGTTGCCGAGAGCGGCACCAGTCTGATCCTGCACTGTGCCGCTGATGGCGCCGGTGGGACCACCTTGGGCCCAGGCCACGATTCCGAGTGACAAGGTGACGAAGAGAACTGCGAGCAGACGATTCGGCGACATACGTTCCTTTCTGAATCGCGAGGAAAAGTCCGTGATGAATGTCGCCCGGCGGAGGGCAGAACCACGCTATCTGGCCGTCGGGATAGCCCGAGAGTTTGACTGCGTGGTATGACCACTGTCAACCAAATTCGTAAGATGAAAAATGGTGATGGTCAGGATCAGGCCATGGATCAGGCGTTTGGCAGAGTGAACAGGAATGTGCTGCCGCGAGTGAGTTCGCTTTCCGCGCGGATAAAGCCGCGATGGGCCAGCACGATGTGTTTGGCAATGGCGAGACCGAGACCGGTGCCGCCGGATTCGCGGGAGCGAGCCTTGTCCACACGATAGAAGCGCTCGAACAGGCGCGGCAAATGTTCCGAGGAGATGCCCGCGCCGAAATCCTGTACGTAGAATTCAATTCCGCGCCGAGCGGAGCGCGCCCCGAGCAGGATTTTCCCTCCGGAGCGACCGTACTTTATCGCATTCTCGATAAGGTTGGAGAAGACCTGGTGGATGGCTTCGCGATCGGCGGCGACGGAAGGCAACGACTCGAGCGGTCCGTCCGCGGCGCCGTCGACAATCTGCAATTCCACGCCGTGACTGCGCGCGATCTCGCGAAAACTTTCTTCGGCATCGTGCAGGAGTTCGACGGGCGGGACGGGTTCGGTTTCGAAGCGCGTTTCGCCTGATTCCACGCGAGCGAGGGTAAGCAAATCCTCGGTCAGGCGCGACATGCGTGCGGCGTTCTTGCGGATAATTTCAAGAAATTCCCGGGTATGCCCGGAGTTTTCCGGAGTGCTGTCGAGCAGCGTTTCGGAGTAGCCCTGAATCGAGGTCAGGGGAGTGCGGAGTTCGTGCGAGACGTTGGCAATGAAATCGCGTCGTGTCTTCTCTACACGCTCGGTTTCGGTGAGGTCGCGCAATACCGCAACAGCGCCGCCATCGGGCAAAGGCGCGGCGGTTACATCGTAGGCGCGACCCGGGACAATCGATGTTGCGCGCGCAGTCTTTACCTCCTTAGAAGTGGTGGCGGCATTGACTGTGGTGAGAAAGTCAGGATCGCGAATGGTCTCAACGACGGGCGCGTTCAAGCGGGTACGCTGCGGAACCAGACGATCCATGGGCTGATTCGCCCATTGCACCAGGCCATCGGCGCTGACCGCAATGACTGCATCCTGCATGCTGTTGAGGAGAGTTTCGAGCTGGCGCTGGCTGGAACGCACGGCTGCGAAGCTACGCTCAACCTGTCCGGCGGTTCTGTCGATGGCGGCGGCGACGCGTCCGATTTCATCGAGCGGACTTTCGTGAACGCGGGCACGAAGATCGCCTCTCTCGATGCGGGCGGCGACGTCGACGATGCGCTCCAGCCGCCGCGAAGTCCAGACTGAGGCGATGGCGGCTACGAGAAGGGCAACCAGCAGTGCGAGTGCCGATGCCCAAATCAGCCGCTGCTGCACTTTCTGCTTGATGGCTTCGACATCCGAGAGAGGATAAGCAAGACGCACCGCGCCTCCGGAGATGGGAGCGGCGACGTAGAGGAAAGGGGTGCCGACGGTCGCGCTGCGACGTTCATCCATGCCAGTCTTGCCGGCGAGAGCGGCCGTGATCTCTTTTGCTTTTACGGAGTTTTCTATTTTGTCCGGGTCGGTTTGCGAATCTGCCAAGACTTTGCCAGAGGCGTCGATGATCGTGGCACGGGCACCGGCAGCTTGGGCTTCTTCGGCGGCGATTTCTGCCAAGGAACGGGAGTGATCGGTTTCGACGCGATGGGCGAACATCAAAGTCTTCTGACTGAGATTGCGCTCGATTTCAGTGCGCAACGAAACTTCCCACGCGCTGCCGAGAATGACGTCCATGATGACGGCGGTCACGGCGATGACGATGAGAAAGACGGCCAGCAGCTTGAAGAAAATGCGGTTCTTCATTGTTGGATTGAAATGATCAGCAGGCGGGAGGTTTGTGTCATCCAGTAACCTCTCGAGTTACCGCGCTCACTTGGGAGCCTCGAAGCGATAGCCTGCGCCACGCACAGTTTTCAAGTAGCGCGGATTCTCCGGGTCCGGCTCGATTTTTTCGCGGATGCGTCGCACGTAGACGTCGACGGAGCGCGGTGTGACATAAGACGTATCGCGCCACACTGAGTCGAGCAGGTGGTCGCGGGTGAAGACGCGCCCGCGATGCCGCGCAAAATAATCGAGCAGGCGGAACTCGGTGGCGGTAGTCGGCACCAGACTGCCATTGACAGTCAAGGTCATGGCGGAAGGATCGATCTCGATTTCCCCCACTTTGACGGGACTTGGCGGCAGGGGCCGCTCGAAACGGCGCAGCACAGCTTTGACTCGCGCCACCAGTTCACGCGGACTGAAAGGCTTGGCGATGTAATCGTCGGCTCCGAGTTCCAGTCCAAGCACGCGGTCGGCCTCGCTGCTTTTGGCAGTCAGGAAAATCACTGGCACCGAGGCAACGCCGGCAGTTTGGCGAATCGTCCGGCAAATTTCCAGCCCGTCCTTGCCCGGAACCATGATATCGAGCAGGAAAAGGGCAGGCCGCTGCCGCTCGGCGTCCGACAAGACATTCGCCCCCGTAGGATAAACGCGCACGTTGAAGCCTTCATTCTCAAGATGATGGCGAACCAGGCGAGAAATATCCGCATCGTCTTCGACAACAAAGATGCTCGGTTTCACGAAAACATTGTATCGGAAGCAGAAACGGGTACCTAGCGCAGAGTTAAAAGATGGAGAAGGCAGTTCCTGTGAGTCGGAAAGCGAAAGAGCGAAGTGCGGCAACCCACGGTTTCTGTCAAGCGACGCCAATCTGTCGGGCTACGACTCCAGGAAGACGTGCTTGCAGACGCTTGGGGCCGCGCTTGCGCACGAGAAGTTGGCGGATGCGCTCCAGCAGATCAGAGGTGGCGTACATACCCTTGGTGAGAAATACGTCGGCCTGCGAGTCGTGATCGTAAATGCGTACTTTGCTGGAAATCAGGATGGCAGGAGTGTTGGGGGAAATTTGCTTGATGCGGGCGATCAGTTGGGGACCGTCGAGGCCAGGCATGGCCATGTCGGCGATCACCAGATCGATTCCGCCCCGCTGAAATCTTTCGAGTGCATCTTCTCCGCGTGCACAGCTGGCTACACGATAGCCGCGTGTTTCTAAAACAATTTTGCGATTGGACAGGGACTGCTCGTTGTCATCCACACACAGAATCGTACGCTTCGGTTTCATGGGCCTATCGCAACTCGCCAGCCGCGATCGACGCCCAATCGCGGTGGCAGGGCTTTCTCTAATATGAAGAGTGGCAGAGCGAACTGCATCGTAGCGGGAAGAGAACGCGCTGTAAAGTAGCGCCGATGCTAATGGGACTTTCTGCCTATTGACACTCGATTACGATGGTGCGCGCAGCAATTTTTCTGATCCGGAACGATGCGAATTAGAGGAAAATTTCCGCGCGCATGACCTCGACGGAGTTGCCGCCGACGCGAACGTTAACTACGCGGTTACCGGAACGCGAAGCACGCACAAAAATCCGGCTCGGCCTCTGCATTTCGACGCCTTGCTCGATCAGCACGCGCTCATCGGATTGCGTGACTCCATGCGCGACCATCCATGCAGCCGTGCATCCGGCAGCTGAACCAGTGGCGGGATCTTCGCCGTTATAGAAAATCATGCGCGAATGCAGACGGGCTGCCGGGTCGACGGTTTGGCGGGCAACAAAATAGAAGAACTTGCCTTCGGATTTTTCAAGGTATTCAGCCGCACGATGTAAATCAATTCGCAAATTTTGGATGACCTTCAATGAGCGCAAGGGGACGACGGTGAATGCCACGCCAGTCGAAACGGTTTCGATGGGCAAATCGGGGTCGAAATCGCGGATTTTCAAGCCCGTGGCTCGGGCGACGGTTTCACGATCGTGCTGGCTGCCAAAAACTGGATCGATTTGCGTCATTTCGCCAAAGGCGGGTTCGCCCGGAGACTGTTCGAAGCACACGGGAACTTTGCCCGCGTTGAGATCAAGTGTGATTTCTTTGGCGCCGCTTTCTCCGCGAATTGCGAAGGCGGTTCCGAGGGTCGGATGTCCAGCGAAAGGCAATTCTTCAGACACGGTGAAGATTCTCACGCGCACGCCACGTTCGTTTTCGACCTCCCGGTCGCGGGGAATGATGAATGTGCTCTCCGACAGATTCATTTCCTTGGCGAGCAACTGCATTTCGTGATCCGTGAGCGATCGTCCATCGAAGAAAACAGCCAGCGAGTTGCCCTCCAGAGGCTGGGAGGAAAAAACATCCCACTGCGCCATGGCGAGGCGGCGGGTCGGTTTCGTCATCGTTACTCCTTCAATTCTCAAGCGTCAGGATGAGAACAGGCGCCTGATGGATGCAGAAAAGTGTGCTGCCGAGATTTGCCGTTACTGGAGTCCCGTAAAAGATTCGTTGGTTTTGCTACTCCTCACGCAGGAAGTGGACCAGGTTTTCTGGGATAACTCAAACCATCTTTATGCGATTGGAAGCGAGGCTGGAAAGCTGTGGGTGTTTACGGTGACAGCGCATGGCGTCACCCAGGCGCCTGGGTCGCCGCATGTCATTACGAATCCTGCGGACATGATTGTTCTGCCGAGATAAAAGCTCACGCAGTACGGCCCTCCATGTCTGGTCGAAACCGGCGAGACATGGAGACTCATCTGTACTTCGCTATCCCTTCACAATCTTTTTCGCAGAAGCGTTCCACACGGCGACGCAGTTGTTGAAGTAGGCAAAATTTGCCAGGTGGCATCCGAGGGCTGCGTTGTTGCCGAAGATCTCATTTTCGACGACTGGCTTGCGCGTGCGCACGGCGTTGAAAAAGTTCGCCTGATGATCAGCGGTGTCGTTGTATCCCGCAGGATTGGCGTAGGACTCGCCTTCGTTATCCACCTTCCATTCCAGAGGCGCAGGATCGGGATGTTCGGCATGCCACTGCTTCAGATACTGATCGCGCAGATTCTGCGGCCAGCCGTAGATCGAATATCCCTCAGGTTCGGGACGAGTGTCTTGCGGCTTGTAGCTCAGCGTCGTGTCTTTGATGATCATTGTGCCTTTGGTCCCGTAAAAGCCGATGAATTCTCCGCCGTCGTTGTTGAGATTGCAACGGAGAGTGACACGGAAATTGGGATAGTCGTAGAGAGTTTCAAGCAGGTCTGGGAAGTCGCGGCCATCTTTGAAATGGAACAACCCGCCCGCGGATTGAGCGCGCAAGGGAGCCTGGTTTGTGCCGGTGATGAAATGAATGCCGGAGAGGAGGTGGACAAACAAATCTCCGCCGAGTCCCTCGCCGTAATCGGTGAAGCAGCGCCAGCGGAAGAAACGCACGGGATCGAATGAGCGCTTCGGGGCGCTGCCGAGGAATGTATTCCAGTCGATCGTAGATTCGCTGGCATCCGGCGGAATGGGATAAACCCACGCGCCGCTGGGCGAATTTCGATCCCAATAGGCGTTAATGCAGAAGACTTCGCCGAGTTTACCGGAGTCGTAGATTTCTTTCGCTTTCGCGTAGAGCACAGAACTGACGCGCTGGCTGCCGACGGCAATCATGCGGCTGTGTTTGTGCGCGGCGTCGATCATGGCGAATCCGTCTTCGACGGTATGCGACATGGGCTTTTCGCAATAGACGTCTTTGCCGGCAGCACATGCGTCCTCAAAGATATGACGGTGCTGATGGTCCATGGTCGCGAGGATGATCGCGTCGACATCTTTGCGGTCGAGGATGGAACGGTAATCGCGCGTGGCGGGAACGCTGGGATTCTTGACTGCTTCCTGGGCCGCGACATGGCGGCTATCGTAGAGATCGCAGACGGCAACGCATTCGATTCCGGGTACATCCAGCGAGGCTTCGAGGTGCTCGCATCCACGAATGCCGGTGCCGATGGAAGCGAAGCGCACGGTATCGCTGGGAGCAACCCTAGTGGCGGCGGAAAGTACTCTCGGCTGAAGAATGTTCTTTGCGACGGTGGTGGCGGCGAGAGCGCCAGTGCCGATTTGCATGAACTGACGACGCGACAGGGGATTTTTGGCCATCGAGCCTTGCCTTTTGCGAAGTTTCGACTGCTTGTTCGATGGATTATTGCACAGGAGCGAAGCGAGTAGCGAAACGATTTTCTAAAGAGCGAATCGAGAAAGAGGGCATCTATGGACCTCTCGCTGTGCCGGCGTGATGCGGAGCAAGAATTCCCCGCTCAGGACCGTCGCAGATATGGACATAATGTTTCTGGATCAGAGGCACAGTAGGTTTCGGATCTGAGTGCTTCATCGAAAGGTAAAGGGCTCAGACAAGTACGGAAGGAGATTTGCGGGGAAAAAATTAAAAGGGCCGTGACATTGGTTATGCTCTAGCCGCCCGCTCCTGCGAGGGAGCGAACAACGTGGATGCATGTACCGTCACGACCCCTTGATATGATCACTGCTTTCGCAGTCCCTGACCCCAACTGCCCCTCGCAGGGCCGTCGGTTTTTTCAGGTCCGGTCGCTCAACAAGTCGCCTCGTCAAGCTGATCACTCAGTCTACTTTGGACTGGCTCAGTATTATTGTGCCAACCCTTTTGACCGTCGACGCAAGCTACCTTAACACTGCGTTCATAAAAGTCAACGCAAAGTTTTGGTGCAGAGACAGGCTGTCGAACTGTGCATAACCGAAAATGCAAATGCTTGTAGGGGAAAAACTTAGTCGCCCCTAAATTGCTTTCGGATGCATTTTGCACAAAAACATTCACAGCTCTTAGGGCAACTGCAAGACGCTGAAAGGGAACCAAATAATCGTCTTGACGATGAAAGAGGTTGAGCGCACAGTGCAAACAGCAACGGAAAAAATCGAAGTGATGGCAGAACTGGTGGCCTATGTGGACGGCGGATGCCTGGGAAATCCGGGGCCGTCGGGCATTGGGGTGGTGATCAGCGGCTGCGACAGCGATCCGGTGCGCATCGCCAAATGGATTGGCCACCAGGACAATAATGTTGCCGAGTACGTCGCCCTC
>DATKQB010000069.1:0-19926 GCA_035523795.1 Verrucomicrobiia bacterium
GGCCACAGCTAGCGCACCCCGTCAACAACTCGAACATCCCCAAACTCTCGCCGCCGTCCCCAGCCGCAAAAAGTTTGTCCGCCTCACGCTCTGGCCCCTGGTCGCCGCCACCTTCTTTATGGTGTCCGGCGGAACCTATGGAACCGAAGACATCGTGCACGGCGCCGGCTACGGACGCGCCATTCTGATCCTGTTCATCACGCCCCTGCTCTGGAGCCTCCCGACCGCGTTCATGATCGGCGAGCTTTCCAGCGCGCTGCCCTTCGAAGGCGGATATTACGCCTGGGTACGCCGTGCGATGGGCAATTTCTGGGGATTTCAAGAAGCTTGGCTGTCGCTGGTTGCGTCGATTTTCGACATGGCTATCTATCCCACGCTGTTTGTGGCCTACCTCACTCGCATGTTCCCGTGGTTCCAGGTGAACAATCGCGGATGGTGGGTCGCACTGGCCGTGGTGGTCGCCTGCGCGCTGCTGAACATCGCAGGGGTGAAGGTCGTCTCCTTGACTTCGCTCTGGCTGTTTCTGGCTCTTTCGGCTCCATTCGCGGCAATTGTGATCCTGGCTCCGTTCAAGATCGGAGCCCTGGCCAAGGCTGTGACTACGCCTACGACCTCTACCGTGGATATTCTCGGTGGCCTGCTTATCTGCATGTGGAATTACATGGGATGGGATAACGCTTCCACAATTGCTACCGAGGTTGAAAAACCGCAGCGGACTTATCCGCGCGCCATGCTGGTTGCGGTTGGAATTGTCGCCCTCAGCTATGTCCTTCCCTTTGCCGCCATGTGGGCGACCGGCCTAAAGGCGACCGCATGGGAGACCGGCTCCTGGGCTGACATAGCCGGGCTGATGGGCGGCCCGCTGCTGCGTATCGGCGTCGTTCTCGGCGGCATGATCAGCGGCTTCGGCATGTTCAACGCGCTGGTGATGAGCTACTCGCGTCTGCCGCTCGCTATGGCGCAGGATGGCATGCTTCCCAAAATTTTCGGCAAGCTGCATCCGAAATCGAAAGCGCCATGGGTTGCGATTAGTGCGCTGGCGGTTTGCTGGGCAATGTGTCTTGGCCTCGGCTTTGCCCGGCTGGTCACGATTGACATTCTTCTCTACGGTGCCAGTCTGCTGCTGGAATTCATGGCTCTCGCCGTGCTGCGCTTCCGCGAACCGAGCCTGAAGCGGCCATTCAAGGTCCCGGGGGGAAAGCTGGGCGCTATCGCCATCGGCATTCCGCCCATGCTCCTGCTCGGATTCTCAGTCATCCGCAGCGAGCATGAATCCATCCTCGGCATGAGTTCCTTTGCCTTTGGCATGATCCTGATCGCCGCCGGCTTCGTTGCCTACTTTGTCAACCACGCACTGAAGCCTGCAGGATGGTCGGCAGAATCAGAGCATCCCCAGCCAGTTTCGTAGATGGTCAGGCAGAGCAGAAACTAAGAAGGGAACCGGACATCCGGGTTCCCTTTTGTTCTTGCTTCCAATCCCAAACTAGGCTGCAGCTTTGGCCGCATCACGCAGCCTTTTCACTTCGTCATGAGCCTGCTGAACCTTCGCTGCCTGCTGGCGAACAATCTCCAAAACATTCGCCGGCAAGGAGGCGCCGAGCGCTTTTTTATAAGTCTGCTTGGCATTGTCCTCTCCGGACTCAACCGACTCGAGAATCGTCTTGTCGCCACCGCCCATGGCAAGTTTCGTATCGATCCAGGCGCGGTGCATGGCCGCCGATGCCGAACCGGAAGCTTTCTTGTCCGGTTCGCCCAAGCGCGGAAGTTCCGCTTGCAACTCGCCTGCAAATCGGGACCGTTCAAGACTCTGCTGGTTGAAAAATGTCTTCAGGTCGGGCCGTTTGGCATGCTCGGCTGCATCCTGATACCCCTTCTGTCCGTCCTTGCAGGTTTCGATAAGATTTTCAAGCACACTGATGATGTCGTTTTGATCCATGAATTCCCTCCGCCTTCTTGGATGCCGCAACCCAAGCCAGGTTTGGAAGGAAATATTTTCAGCGATTAGGAAGAAATATCATCCTGCTCTACAATCGAGCGGAAGCGAAGCCAAAACTTCATGACCAAGCGTAAATCCAAGGGCGCTTACATGATCTCGGCGGTGGCCGAGATGTACGGCATTCATCCTCAAACCCTGCGTCTCTACGAGCGCGAAGGCCTGCTCAAACCGTCGCGCACCGAAGGCAATACGCGCCTCTACACCGACGAAGACCTGCAACGCCTCGAATTCATCCTCACGCTCGCCCGCGATCTTGCCGTCAACATCAGCGGCATCGCCATCATCCTGCAAATGCGCGAGCGCATGGAAGAGATGCAGCGGCAGATCCAGGATTTCGTTCAGTATATCCAGAACGAAGTGCTGACGCGTGCCACCGCCGCAGCCGATCCGGCGAAAGGAGCAATCGTGCCAGTGCGTCGCGCTATCGTGCCCACCGTTCAGCCGCAGAAAAAGCGCTAGCCTGCGCCGGAGCTCAGGATGACAAGCGTATGATGATTCGTTCCGCATGCTCCCCTTCAAGCTCGTCTACAGCAACGCCTATTACCTGCCCATCGGCCAGCATGTATTCCCCGCCGAAAAATACCGCCGGGTGCGGGATCGCCTGATCGCCACAGGCGTCGCCGACGCAAGCGATTTCCTGGAGCCTCAACCTGCCAGTGATCAAGACATCCTCCTCGTCCACAAACCGGAATATGTGCAAAAGCTCCGCACCGGCACGCTCAGTCCGCGGGAAGAAATGGAAATGGAGATCCCCTACTCGCGCGATCTCGTTGACGCTTTCTGGCTCGCCGCAGGCGGCTCTATCCTGGCCGCACGACAGGCGCTCCTCGACCGCGTTTCGATCAGCATCGGCGGAGGCTTTCACCATGCCTTCCCTGATCACGGCGAAGGATTCTGCATGATCCACGATGTGGCTGTTGCCATCCGTCGATTGCAGCGCGACGACCAGATCCGCACCGCCATGACCGTCGATTGCGATGTGCATCAAGGAAATGGGACCGCTGCGATATTTGCCGGAACGCGTACGGCCAGCGCTCTGCTGCCATCGTCTTCGGTCTCGACCGTCGACCCGCCGCCAAACGCTCCCCGAGGCAAAATCCGCGGAGCACACGCCGGAGATGTCTTCACCATTTCCCTTCACCAGCACAATAATTACCCGATGTGGAAGCCGCCTTCCTCCATCGATGTCGATCTTCCCGACGGCTGCGGAGACGACGATTATCTCGCCTGGCTCGACAATGCCCTCAGTTCCGGCTTGCGCCAGTTCGAACCCGATCTGATCTGTTACATTGCCGGCGCCGATCCTTATCGACAGGACCAACTCGGCGGCCTCGGTTTGTCGATCGAGGGATTGAAGAAACGCGACAAACTCGTCTTAAGCGTCGCCCGCACCCGTGACATCCCAATCATGGTCACGTACGCGGGCGGCTACGCCCTCGACATCGAAGATACTGTGACCATTCACGCGAACACGGTGGTGGCGGCGAAAGAAGTATTCGCCGCATCGCACTAGCGTTTGACTCCGGCTCCGTTCCCCAACCGATCGCCCCGTAACCAGAGCCTCCTCTGTCCCGTTATATTCAGTAGATGCAAGTCAACGTTTCCGAACTTCCTCACCGCGAGCTCTACAATATTCTGATCAGTTGCGTTGCGCCTCGTCCGATTGCATGGGTGTCAACGCTCAGCGCCTCAGGACAGCCCAATCTCGCCCCATTTTCTTTTTCCAACTGCGTTTGCTCCGATCCGCCTCTGCTCGCGTTCGCCCCAGGCTTGCGCGCTCCGAAGAATTCAAACTTCGATCGCGGCGAGCCAAAAGACACGCTTCGCAACATTCGCGAAACCAAGGAATTTGTCATCAGCGTCGTCACCTTCGCCCTGCTCGAGTCCATGAACATCACCAGCGGTGAATACGCTTCAACCGTAAACGAATGGGAACTTGCCGAGGTCACGCCACAGACCTCGCAACTCGTCCGCCCAGCACGGGTCGCCGAATCCCCTGTAAGCTTCGAATGCAAGCTTTACCAGATCCTTGATTTCTCGTCCGGTCCAGCCGGGGGTAGCCTCGTTATCGGACGGATCGTCGCCGTTCATATTGACGACGCGCACCTCAAAGACGGACGCGTCGACCGCGACTCGCTCGATCTGCTCGGACGTATGGGGGGAATGCAATACACACGCACGCGAGATCGTGTTGAACTCGCCCGCCCTAAGCTTGGTTAGTGACAGGGCTCGATCTCACGCCGAGTGGACAACGCAAATCCGCGCGATGCAAATCTGCCAGCTGGCATCAGGGTATTATGTCTCGATGAAATTCGCAGGCCGGAAGCAACGCCGCTTCTTTCGCATGCACGAAACCAATCGGCTGAATGTGCTCGAGGGACTGCCGCTCGCCACGAAACTATTGTCGTCGATGTGCGCCCGAAAACTGCCGAAAGCCTGAAGGCCGCTGCAACCCATCAAACTGCTGCCGCACCCACTGAAGAGCCGATGACGCCGGTTGGCTAATTCTCATTTTCGGTCCAGCAATTCTGACGCGCTCGCGACTGGCTGGTAAAATTGAGCAGTAAATATGTTTGAGAACCTTCAGGAAAAACTGCAACGCGCGTTTAAGTCTCTGCGCGGACAAGCGAAACTCACCGAAGAAAATATCGACGAGGCGCTGCGCGAAATCCGCCTCGCCCTGCTCGAAGCCGACGTCAACTTCAAGGTCGTCAAGCAGCTCATCGATCAGATTCGCGCCAAGGCCGTCGGCCAGGAAGTCATGACCGCGCTTTCGCCCGGAGAACAGGTCATTAAAATTGTCCGCGATGAGCTGGTCGCTGTGCTCGGCAAAGACACAGCGCGGGTGAAGTTCGCCTCGCAACCGCCTACGGTCATACTCATGGCCGGACTACAAGGCTCCGGCAAGACCACCACCTCCGGCAAACTGGCACATTGGCTGAAGCAAGGAGGACATCGTCCCCTGCTGGTCTCTGTTGACGTCTATCGTCCTGCGGCGCGCGAGCAGTTGAAGATTGTCGCGCAGGCCGTGAAGGCCAACATCTACGAAGGCCAGGTCACGGAGGCGAATACAGCGACCGTCGAGCGGTTGGTGAAAGAAGCTCGCCGCGAAGCAGTCGTTTCCGGATGCGATGTGCTCGTGGTCGATACCGCCGGACGCTTGCACATCGACGATCAACTTATGGAGGAGATGCAGTCGCTCAAGAAGCTGCTCAATCCTTCCGAGATTCTGTTCGTTGCCGACGCCATGACTGGCCAGGACGCGGTCAACTCCGCTGATGAATTCCACAAAAAGCTAACGCTGACCGGCATCGTGCTTACCAAAATGGACGGCGACGCGCGCGGTGGCGCGGCTCTTTCCATCCGTCAGGTCACGGGCCAGCCGATCAAGTTCATCGGTGTCGGCGAAAAATATGACGCGCTCGAGCCTTTCCATCCCGACCGCATCGTCTCGCGCATCCTGGGCATGGGCGACATCCTTTCGCTGATTGAGCGGGCCGAGCAGCAGATCGACAAGAAAAAAGCTGCCGAGATGGCTTCCAAAGCGCTTTCCGGCGATGGCTTCTCGCTGGAAGATTTCCGCGATCAATTACGACAGGTACGCCGCATGGGATCGATGAAGAACCTAGTCGGCATGCTGCCCTCGATCGGCCCGTTTTCCGGCTTACAGAAAGCCGCTGATCAGGTGGACGAAAAGCAGATCAACCGCGTCGAGGCCATTATTAATTCCATGACATCCCATGAACGCACTCACCACGAGGTGATTAACGGCAGCCGGCGCAAGCGCATTGCGCGCGGATCGGGCACGAGCGTGCAGGAAGTCAACGACCTTCTCCGCCAGTATGCGCAGATGAAAAAGATGTTCAAGCAGATGGGGAAGGCTAGTTTTTCGCGCCGCCTGGCAGGAATGAAATTGCCGGGCATGTAAATAGGCTCGCTCTGTCCGGTTTCTGTAACATCTTCCGTAACATAGCGTTGACAATCGGCGAGCGGCTTAGGTATCTTAAAGACTTTGGTAGTAGTGTGGTTGCCCGCCTGATGGTCCCGGCGTCCTCGCTGGGGAATCAACGAGCGGTTTTCTTTCGCAGCCTTTTTCAAATCTGGGAGAGTTTCCGATGTCTACGTATTTCCCCAAACAGGGGGAAATTGTGCGCAAGTGGTACGTCGTGGATGCAAACGGGCAGACGCTCGGGCGCTTGGCTTCGCAGGTGGCGCGCATCCTCATGGGTAAAGAGAATCCGCGTTATACGCCCTTCATCGACACCGGCGATCACGTGATCGTTATCAATGCGGAGAAAATCCGCACGACCGGCGTGAAGGCGGAGAGCAAGGTGTATCAGCATTACACGGGATATCCCGGCGGCCTGAAGACGGAAGGCTACAAGAAGCGGATGGAGCGTAAACCGGAAGCGGTGATCGAGGCGGCGGTGAAACGCATGCTGCCCAAAAACAAGCTGGCGGCCCATATGCTTTCCAAGTTGAACGTGTACAGGGGCGACAAGCATCCGCATCAGGCCCAAAAGCCGCAGGACTTCAAGTTGGAAGTGCGCGAGCATAAGCCCCGGAAGGTCGCGGTGTCGTAAACAGGGCGCAGAGAAGCGGGAGATCCCTCACTGCTCCTGAAAAACGGTTCCGTTCGGGATGACAACGAGTTTGGTTTGGCGAAAGTTGAAAATCTTCTGAAAGGTGTGCAGCGCCGGCGTTAGCTGAAAGCTGACGGCCGAGAGCTGACGGCAAAGATGGCTGAATTGGTTCAATACTACGGAACGGGACGCCGCAAGTCGGCGATTGCCCGTGTTTATTTGCGTCCCGGCAGCGGTGATTTCAAGGTCAACGGACGCGCATTCGAGGAATATTTCGTGACGCCAGCGCAGCGCTCCGCGGCCAAAGCTCCGCTGACCTCCACTGAGTCGGCCTCACAGTTCAACGTGGTGGTGACGACCCAGGGTGGTGGGGTTCGCGGACAGGCCGACGCGGTAAAACTGGGATTGGCCCGAGCCCTGATGGAATTCAATGCGGAACTGCGCAAGAAGCTGAAGTCCGAGGGTATGGTCAGCCGCGATTCTCGCGGCAAGGAACGCAAGAAGTACGGCCAGAAGGGCGCCCGGAAGCGCTTCCAGTTCTCGAAGAGATAGGTTTCAAAGTTTCACAGGTTTCAGAGTTTCAAAGAAGAACTACTTTGAAACGTTGTCACTTTGAAACCTTGAAACGTCCGTCTTAGGTGTTCAATTCTTCCCGTACCTCGCGGTGCGGGGACGGGAATGGCAATCCCGCTGGTTTCGCAGAGTCTAACTTCGAACGGCGAAGTGGAACCAAACCGGCGGGATGCAGACTAAATAGGAGGTTCATTGGCTACCATCACCATGAAGGAGTTGCTCGAAGCAGGTGTTCACTTCGGGCATCAGACCAAGCGCTGGAATCCGCGAATGAAGGAATTCATTTTCGGCGAGCGCAACGGGATCTACATCATCGACCTGCAGAAGACGCTGAAGATGTTCAAGGAAGCATCAAAATTTGTGCAGGATCTCGCCACCGAAGGCAAGATCGTGTTGTTTGTTGGTACCAAGCGCCAAGCACAGGATGCGATTGCCGAAGAGGCGCAGAAGTGCGGCATGTTCTACATCAACCAGCGCTGGTTGGGCGGGCTGCTCACCAACTGGGTCACCGTGCAGAAGTCGGTGAAGCGGCTAAAAGAACTTGACGACATGGCCACCGATGGCCGTTACGAGCTGCTACCGAAAAAAGAAGTGATCAAGCTCGAACGCGAGCGCAAACATTTGCAGGCCAACTTGGCCGGCATCAAGAACATGAGCCGTCTCCCCGACGCGATTTTTGTGATCGACTCGAATAAGGAGCAGATCGCGGTAC
This sequence comes from Verrucomicrobiia bacterium, assembly GCA_035523795.1. GTDB lineage: Bacteria > Acidobacteriota > Terriglobia > Terriglobales > Acidobacteriaceae > Sulfotelmatobacter. The sequence continues at coordinate 7,865 of DATKQB010000069.1, forward strand.
GCGAGGCGCGCAAGCTGGGTATTCCAGTGGTCGCCGTGGTCGATACCAATTGTGATCCGACCGAGGTGGATTATGTGATTCCGGGCAACGACGACGCGTTGCGGGCGATCCGCTTGTTTACCTCCAAGATTTCGGAATCGATTGCTGAGGGCGCTCAGTTGATGACTGACAAGCAGGTCGCCGAGATGCAGGCGGGCACCGAGCAGGCGCAGGCCGCCGAAGCCCTGCCAGCCGAGTTCCACGGCGAGGCGGACGACTCGCCAGATGCGACCGAGGACATCAGCATGGAAGAAGTGATGGGCCCGGGCACGCACAAAAAGCCGGTGGCCAACGAAGACGCCGACGTTCCGCATCACGTGGAGAGCCAGACGGTCTAGCGCTTCTGAGAACGGAAGTGGGATGCCCCAAGTCTTGCCGCTTTTGCGAGACCTGGGAAGCAGAGACAGGGAATGGCACGACATCAGTGCCATTGAGCGATAAAGTAGAAGCGGGGCTTTGGCCCCTGAGGGAACCGTCACAAACCGGGCATAGGAATTCAGACCCGCGCGGGTCATACTTAGGAATCCCCGGCGCGGGTCGTCGTTTATAGAAGCCCCTCATCACGGTGCAGGGGACCAAGATTGAAAGGCAATTAAAATGGGTACAACTACTGTGAATATTTCAGCGGCACAAGTGAAGGACCTTCGGGAAAAAACCGGCGCTCCGATGATGGATTGCAAGCTGGCTCTGACCGAAGCCAAAGGCGACATGGAACAGGCAGTCGTCATCCTGCGCAAGAAAGGTGTTTCGGTCGCGGCCAAGAAGGCGACGCGCGTGACCAGCGAGGGGTCGGTGGCCAGCTACATTCACGCGGGGGGCAAGATTGGTGTGCTCGTCGAGGTGAATTGCGAGAGTGATTTCGTCGCGCGCACCGAGGATTTCAAGGAAATGGTGCACGACATCGCCATGCATATTGCGGCCAGCGATCCGAAGTATGTGCGCAAGGAAGACGTTACGGCTGAGGACTTCGCCCGCGAGAAGGAAATTTATCTCGCACAGGCGATCGCCAGCGGCAAGCCCGCGCACATCGCCGAAAAAATGGTCGCCGGCAAGATGGAAAAATTCTATGAGGAGGTTTGCCTGCTCGAGCAGCCTTTCATCAAGGACCAGACCATCTCCATCGGACAACTGATCGCCTCGAAGATCGGCAAGCTCGGCGAGAACATCGCGGTGCGCCGCTTCGCGCGATTCAAGGTCGGCGATGCGGGCCAGACCATTGCGGTCACGAAGCCCACAGAGCCGAAGGCTGAATAAATTCGGGCGCCCGAAAGGGCGCCTTTTTTTCGTTCTGGGTTTTGTCTGTCATCCTGAGTAGGAGCGAAGGATCTATGTACTTGCTGCCACCAGCAGAAATGCCTAGATTCTTCGCTGCGCTCAGAATGACAATCGCACAGAATTGATCCATGACCGCACCCATCTTCAAACGCATTCTTCTTAAGCTGTCGGGCGAGGCACTGGCTGCGAACCAGGGCTTCGGTGTCGAACAGGCGCGCATCCACGAAATCGCTGCTGAGATTGGTGACGTCCACAAGCTTGGGATTCAGATTGCCATCGTTGTCGGCGGAGGCAATTTCTTCCGTGGCGTGGCGCAGCAGGCCAAAGAAATGGACCGCGTCTCCGCCGATCACATGGGCATGCTGGCGACTGTCATCAACGCGCTCGCCTTGCAGGATGCGCTCGAAAAACAGGGCGTTTACACCCGCGTGCAGTCCGCGATCGAGATGAACCAGGTTGCCGAGCCTTTCATACGCCGGCGCGCGATTCGCCATCTGGAAAAAGGCCGCGTGGTGATTTTCGCTGGCGGGACGGGGAATCCGTATTTCTCAACAGACACGGCAGCCTCCCTGCGCGCCATGGAAATCAAGGCCGACGCCATTCTCAAAGCCACAAAGGTCGATGGCATCTACGACGCCGATCCCATGAAAGTCGACGGCGCCAAGAAGTTTAATCAGATCTCCTACATGGATGTGCTGAAGCTCGGCCTGAAGGTGATGGACTCGACCGCCATTTCACTTTGCAAAGACAACAACCTTCCCATCGTGGTCTTCAACCTCAACGGTAAAGGCAACATCCGGCGCGTAGTGACGGGCGAACGCATCGGCTCACTGGTGAGTGCATAGCTTCGTTTCGCCGTGGATGAACGCGGATCCTCACAGATAAAGCCGAATTTCAGCCGATGCAACGCCAAGTCGCCCTGATCCGCGAAAATCCGCGGAGTTGAAGTTGGGTTTATAATTCATCGTTTTGGTTTAGAGAAAGAACGGAGCTGAATCTATGCCGGTGATGGCAGGTATCGCTGCTCTCAAAGAAACCTATGCGCAACTCAAGACGCGCATGGAAAAAGCAGTGGAAGATTTCCGTAAAGCGATGGCGGCGGTGCGCACCGGCCGCGCTTCGGTACACATGCTCGATGGGGTGATGGTCGAAGCCTACGGTTCGCAGATGCCGTTGAATCAGGTGGCGCAGGTGCACGCTCCAGAAGCGCAGCTGATAACCGTGCAACCCTTCGATCCGTCGCAACTCGGCGCCATCGAAAAAGCGATTCGTTCGGGGGATCTGGGTCTGAATCCTATGAACGACGGCAAGATGATCCGCGTTCCCGTGCCGGCGCTTACCCAGGAACGGCGTCAGGACATGGTGAAGCACCTGCACAAGATTCTGGAAGAGCACCGCACTGCGATCCGCAACATTCGCCGCGATGGCAACGATGCGATAAAGAAGGCGCTGAAAGACAAGAAGATCACCGAGGACGAAGAGAAGCGCTCGCTCGAGGAAATCCAGAAGCTCACCGATGACGAAATCAAGAAAATGGAAGAGATGAGCAAGGCGAAAGAAAAAGAAGTGATGGAATTGAAATAGCCGGATTGCGCGAAGTACATGTCCCCCGGCAAGCTGCATCGAAAACCCCATCAATTCCAAGCACGTACGGCCGTCACGTTACAGAGGTAACACTGTACGGTCGTGACCCACCGTTGCCCCGTGGTTACGCGACATTCCGCGCCGCCGCGTGTTTTCATGGCCGTGAAGCGAGAAGCGGTTCCCCACCGGTTCATTCACGACAAACTTTGCAATTGGAGTTGCCATGAAAAAGTTCCTTGGGTTGGCTCTGTCGTTCGTGCTCATAATGATCACGCTGGGCTGCGGCTCGAATTCGTCCAATTCGGGTTCGAATCCCCAGACCGCAAACGTGTTCATGACGGGAGAGGATGCTCCTCTCGCTTCCGTCGTGGGCTTTAACGTCACTCTGAATTCGGTCACACTGAATGGCCAGGATGGCACTACGGCAACGGTGATCTCGTCGCCACAGACTGTCGATTTCGCGCGGTTGATTGGCCTGCGGGCTCCACTTTCCTTCAGTTCAGTTCCTGCCGACAACTACGTCAGCGCGACGTTTGTGCTCGCCAATCCGGTGGTCACGTATGTCGACATGACGCAGAATCCGCCGGTATTGAATACGCTCAATGGCGCATTCCCAAGCAATCAGAATCCCTACACCCTGACCGTGAATTTCCCCACCTCGATGGTAGTGGGCGCGAATGGTCTTGCCGGATTGAGAATGGATATGGACATCCGCGATTCGCTCGCGACCGATGGGAACGGGAACTTAGTGGTCACCAACAACACGATCGCCGTGAACCCCGTGATCTATGTCAAGGCGACCACGGCTACGGCTTCTGACGGCCAGGTCACCGATCTGATGGGCGGATTGGTTTCAGTGAATGCCGCGGGAAACTCGTTCGTGATCCAGGGCCCGTACGGACGGCAACTGACGATTGATGTGAATGGTTCAACTCAGTTCAATAGCGGCTGGAACATCAACGATTTGTCCACTCCCGCATTTGTCGCAGTGCAAGGGCAGTTCCAGGCGGATGGCAGCTTGCTGGCCAGCGGCGTCGAGGTCGTTACGACCTCGCAGTCCTTCATCTCTGGACGTGTGTTGCAAGTGACGAACAACGCCGGCGATCTGAGCGTGACCATGTGGGTCGGCGAAACTGGTTCGGATATGACTAGCTGGGTAGATACGATTCAGACCATCGACATCACTGCCGTTTCCAACTATGAAATCTGCTTCCTCGGATCCGCCAGCCCCACGAATGCGTTGTTCAACAGCACGTCGATTGAAGTCGGTCAGCGCATCTTCATCGGCGGCAGCTACAGCAATAGTGTTTTCACGCCACAGATGATCTCTCTCCGTCTGCAGGGCGTTTACGGGCTGTTCAGTCCAGGCACGGTTTCTATCAACGAGGGCAATCAGGGCAGCTTCCAGATGTTGAACAACGGTCTGGTGGGCTACTCCGCCGGCGGACCGGTCACCGTAAACACTTTCAACCTGACGCTGTTCTACGACCTGACGGGCCTGGGCCAGCTTCAGACCACGGCGACGCAAATTCCGCTCGTGACGGGCGGTCTGCTGCTGAAGGATCCGCTGAGCGGGAACGTTGAATTCTACGCTGGGCTGGTGGCTGATCCTCCGGCGCCCGCTAATTAAGCTGAAGGTTTATTACTGCGGACGGCCTCCGGGCCGTCCGTTTTTTGTTTCAGATGCATATCGTTCGACACGAATTTCCTCGCCGCGCACCCTTATAATCGAGGGACGATGAAGCGCGTGGTTCATGCCGCCTGTCCGCACGACTGCCCCGACGCCTGTGGAGTATTGATCACGGTTGAGGATGGGCGAGCGACCCGCATTCAAGGCGATCCCAAGCACCCGATAACACGCGGATTTCTGTGTGCCAAGGTCGCGAAATATCTCGATCGGGTCTATTCACCCGATCGCGTGCTGTATCCCATGCGGAGAATGGCGCCGAAAGGGCCGCGGAGCTTCGCTCCACAGGGACGGACGAATGCGTCCAACCCTACAGAGGCACAGCCGGTTTGGAAGCGAATTTCCTGGGCTGAGGCGCTCGATGAGATCGTTTCGCGCTTTCGCACGGTCATCGCCGAATTTGGCAGTGAAGCCATCCTGCCTTACTCCTACGGCGGAACCCTCGGCACATTAAACGGCTCGACGATGGATCACCGGTTTTTCCATCGGCTGGGAGCGTCGCAACTAGACCGCACGATCTGCTCCGCGGCTGGAGAAGCCGGACTGAAATCGGTTTACGGCATAAAACTGGGTACCGAGCCGGAACAATTCCGGCATTCGAAATACATCATCGCCTGGGCTTCGAACATCCACGGGAACAATGTGCATCTGTGGCCGTTCATTACTGAAGCGCGCCGGAATGGCGCGAAGTTGGTCGTGATCGATCCTTATCGCACGCGGACGGCGGATTGCGCAGACTGGTATTTGCCCATCAATCCCGGAACCGACGCGGCGCTCGCGCTAGGAATGATGCACGTCATCATTGGCGAGAGCCTTCACGACTCCGATTATGTTGCAAAGTACACGCTGGGATTCGAGCAATTGCGCGAGAAAGTAAAAGAATATTCGCCCGAGCGAGTGGCGCGGTGGACAGGGATTTCCGCCGAGGATATTCGCAAGCTGGCGCGCGAGTACGCCAGAGTCACTCCTTCGGTGATTCGCCTGAATTATGGCGTGCAGCGCTCCGAACGTGGCGGGATGGCAACTCGTGCCATTTGTATGCTGCCCTGCATCACGGGTTCGTGGAAGCACGTCGGTGGCGGACTGCAGATGTCTGTCAGTGAGGCTTTTGAATTCAACAGCTCCGCCCTGAAGCGTCCGGACCTCATGCGCGCAGCTCTGGGACGGGAGGCGCGCGCCATCAACATGGTCGAGTTGGGACGTGTTTTGAATACCGTCAACCACCCGCCGGTGAAGGCGCTATTCGTTTTCAACTCGAATCCGGCGGCGGTTTGTCCCGACCACAACGAAGTCGTGCGTGGATTGCTCCGGCCCGATCTGTTCACCGTCGTCCACGACCAATTCTTCACCGACACGACCGATTATGCCGATATCGTTTTGCCGGCAACCACTTTTTTTGAGCACAAAGACCTTCAGAAGTCTTATGGACATTACTACGTGCAGATTTCCAATCAGGCGATCGACCCGCTGGGCGAGTGCCGACCGAATGTGGAAGTATTTCGCGCTCTCAGCCTGCGGATGGGATTTGACGAATCCTGTTTCCGCGAGAGCGTAGATGAAATGATCGATCTGGCGTTCGATTCTGAGAGCCCATGGCTCGAAGGAATCGATCGGACGCGGCTGGAAAGAGATCCTCACGTACGGCTGAATCTCTCGCGACAGAAGGGCGCCACCGATCCGACAGCAGGACCGTTTCTTCCTTTCGCCCAGGGCGATTTCCGTACGCCATCCGGCAAGGCAGAACTTTATTGCGAAGACTTGAAGGCGCAAGGACTCGATCCGGTCGTCGAGTTCACTCCGCCTGCGGAATCACGCCACAATCGGAATGGTGGGAAATTTCCACTGGAATTGCTGGCTCGCAAGGCAGATAACTTTCTCAACAGCACGTTCTCCAACTTGCCTTCGGTGCAGCAGATGGAAGACGCCGGCCTCCTGGAAATTTCGGCAACCGATGCTGGCGCGCGTGGTATCGCTGAGGGCGACAACGTCCGCGTGTTTAATGGTCGCGGCGAGATCCGCCTGAAGTCGCGAGTGGACGGAAAAGTGCAACCCGGTGTCGTATCCGCCACACTGAATTGGGCCAAACTGACGCCGGGCTTTCAAAGCATCAACAGCTTAACCTCAGAAAAACTTACTGACATGGGCAACTCAGCCACGTTTTATTCCGTCTTGGTGGAGGTAGAGTTGGCTGAAACCAAAACCAGGGGCTAAGTCCGGGAAGAAGGGGCGTCGGTGCTCGAGACCCATCTTTAGCTCTTCCTTCCAAACTAGTCACCGCAAACCGGCTGCAGACAAGAAACCGTAAGCCGCGGCTTGGACGCTTTCTATTGCTCTACCGTATAATGGCAGTTTTCTTACATCCCAGAGACTGAGGTTGTAGCGATTCATTTTCGCGTTCATCCGGAGAATCTTGTGCCTAATCGGACCGGCGCTGTCGCCGCCGGATGCGCCGTCCCATCTTCTTCATTACGCAGGTTTTTGCGGAGGAAGGGACGAGCCGCCTGGGCACTCGTGGCCCTTTTTCTGTGTTTGGCGTCGGTAGTGCCTCTCTGGGCGCAAAACGACGTCATCTCGGAAATCGACGTCACCGGCAACCGCCGCATCCCCAAAGAGACCATTCTCGCCCGCATCTTCACCAAACCAGGGGACATTTACGATCCCGCTGCGCTTGAGCGCGACTTCAACTCTCTCTGGAACACGGGATATTTCGAAGACATCAAGTTTCTGCGTGAGCAAACTCCCAAGGGATGGCGAATCATCGTGCAGGTGAAGGAGAAGCCGACGATTCGCGAAATCAACTATGTCGGCCTCAACGCGGTCTCAAACAGCGATGTTCTCGACCGTTTCAAGCAGGATAAAGTCGGACTCTCCGTCGAGAGTCAATATGACCCCACGCGCATCAAGAAGGCTGAAGTTTCGATCAGAAATTTGTTATCCGAGCACGGACGCCAGTTCGCGACCATTCGCACGGAAGTGCGGCAAATCCCGCCCGCGTCGGTTGGCATCACCTTTGTGATCAAGGAAGGCCCAAAGGTGAAGGTGGGCAAGATCCGCTTTGAAGGCAACAAGCGCATCAAGAGCCGCATTCTGCGTGCGGCCATGAAGAATCTGAAGCCGATCGGCATCCCCCACTCGATTTTTCTGGAGAATATTTTTGCCAAGACCTACGACGCCACCAAGCTCGAAGAAGACACCGAGCGGGTGCGAGCCGAATATCAAAATCGTGGATACTTCAAGGCAAACCCCGGCGAGGCGCAGACCAACATTCATGACACGGGTCACAAGGGTTTCCACATTCCTCTGCTTCAGTCCGGCCCGGGCAAGGCCGTCGATATCACCATACCAATTGAGGAAGGCGATCAGTACCGGCTGGGGAAAATAACCTTCAAAAACAACAAAGCCATCACCAATACCGCCGCTTTGCGCAGCCTGTTTCCCATCAAAGATGGTGACATTTTCAGCCGCGAGAAAATCGCCAAAGGCCTCGACAATCTGCGTAAAGCCTACGGAGAGTTTGGCTACATCAATTTCACTCCCGTGCCCTCTACCAACTTCGATGACGACAAGAAGTTGGCTTATCTCGATATTGATGTCGACGAAGGCAAGCAGTTCTTTGTGCGGCGCATCGAATTCGTGGGCAATACAACCACCCGCGACAAAGTCATCCGTCGCGAACTGGCGCTGGAAGAAGGGGGAATCTACAACTCCAAACTTTGGGAACTGAGCTTGCTACGACTGAACCAGCTGTCCTACTTCGATCAGCTTAAGCCTGACGATCCCAATGTGACTGAGAAGAAGCTGGACGAGAAAAACGGCCAGGTAGATTTGACTCTGCACGTCCACGAAAAGGGCAAGAACAGCATCGGCCTAAATGGCGGCGTCAGCGGCCTGGAGGGCGCGTTCATTGGGCTGAACTATTCCACCAACAACTTCCTGGGCCGTGGCGAAACCCTCCAGGTGCAACTCAGCCTGGGGAACCTGGCCCGCAGCGCGATGTTTGGCTACACGCAGCCCTACATGTTCGATCGTCCGCTGCAATTCGGTTTCACAGTCTTCACTAATAAAGTTAGCTACAACCAGGCTCGCCAACTCTCCATTTTCAGTGGACAAAATCTTAGCCTGCCCAATGCGGTTCTGCAGAACCTGCAAAACTATTCGCAATCCAGCGTGGGCGGAACGACTTCTCTCAGTTATCCGCTGAAGCGGTCCTTTAAGCGCATTGGCATCACGTATTCAGTTGACCGTTCCACGCTGCTGCCATTGAGTACCGCTTCAAAGACTCTGTTCGACTATCTCGCGTTCCGCGGAATCTCCGGGCCGCAGGCTGTAAACGGAATCATTACCAGCAAGATCTTCCCTAACTTCTCCTTCAATACGCTGGATAGCGGAATCTCTCCGCACAGCGGCCATCAGATGGTCGTCGGCATGGAACTGGCCGGCATCGGCGGAACGGTCCGCTCGGTTCGTCCAATCTTTCAGTACAAGGAGTTCATCCCCACACAGCATCGCCGCAACGCCTTCGGATTCAACGTGCAGGGATCCTTCATCAGCGGTTTTGGCGGTCTGGTCGCGCCGCCGTTCCAGCGCTTCTTTATGGGCGGTGAAAACGATGTCCGCGGCTTTGACGTCCGTTCGATCTCGCCGGTCGCTTTTCTGCCGAATGCAGGTTCGATCGTGCTGAGAAATTCCGATAACTCTCCGATTCCCGTCAATCCTGCTCATCCCTGCAATGCGGCGCTGCCTTCGCCACAGTCGAACTGCGTGACCGTACCAATCCCCATCGATCAGATCGTGTTTCCCGGCGGTGATTTAAGTTTGTGGACGAATATGGAATACCGCATCACCATTGCCGGACCGGTGGTGCTTGCTCCCTTTGTCGATACCGGCATCGATCCGGTCATCCGCCGCTCGCAATTGCAGATTGCCGACGAACAGTACGATCAGGTCATCAGCACTTATTTCGGCTGCCCCAGCTACACTCCCACAGAACCCAACGGTTGCACGCTCGGCAGCCGCCTGAATCCGCCGCCCTCGCAATATTTACAGGTCCTGGGTGCAGTGAATTGGCGTCCCCGCATGTCGACCGGCTTGGAACTGCAGACGTTCCTGCCAGTCGTCAATGCTCCCTTCCGGATCTATTGGGCGTTCAACGCTTTACGCTTGAACGAATATTCGAATTCGCCCATTCCTGTGACTCGGAGCATGTTCCCCACTGGCACTTACCAGGGAGCAGGCGACTACACCTATAACCTGGCCAAACAAACTTATTCTCCGAATTTCCTCTTGCGTGAACCGCGCAAGACATTCCGGTTTACGGTGGCCACCACGTTCTAGCCGGATAATGACGTTTGGCCGAAAACTGACTTGTTTGACGCGATCGGAGTTGCATACATATAATGATTGCGGATCACGCCAGTAGAACAGAGCGTTGCGGGTTGAAGAAATTCCCGCAGTGAGGCGTGTGACGCTGGCAATCTAGTGCGCCTATCCGATGGCGGCCTGTAGCGCGGCGGAGACCTCATTCAGTGCGGCCCAGCGTTGACTGAAAAACTTCTGAGACAGAGACGTTCACACCCGGAAGCATGTTCTCGAGAACATGTTCCAAGGAGTTCAATCGATCCGATGACAAGCAAGTTCCTGCGAGTTTCTATGGTTGCTGCGGTTTTGTTCACCATCTCCGCAGTGGCTCAAACCAGCGGCACCATCCCAGATGCACCCGGGACTGCACCGGCCAAGCCAAATCCTTCTTCGCCGGGAGCGATGGTGACCGGAGGGGGTACCAAAGTCGGCACCATCAACATCAACGAAGCCATCGTCGGCAGCAACGAAGGCCGCCGCGATATGGAAACCCTCAACAAAAAGTTCGAGCCGAAAGAGAATGAGCTCAAAGGCCAAAACGACGAACTCGAGGCTTTGAAAAAGCAGCTTTCAACGCAGGGAGACAAGTTGAACGAGGACACCGCTGCGTCTCTGCGTCGGCAGATCGAAACCAAGCAGAAGGAATTCGACCGCGCCTATCAGGATTTTCAGGAAGAAGTTGGTAATCAGCAGCAGGAGATCGCCTCCCGCGTTCTGAAGAAGATGGCGCCGCTCATCGTGAAATACGCGCAGGACAACGGTTTTGGCGTGATCGTCGACACCTCAAAGATGTGGCCACAGAGCAACATTCTTTGGTGGACAGAATCGGTGGACATCACCAAGCCCGTGGTCGACGCCTACAACGTTCAGTCTGGCGTAGCCCCGCCGCCCCCGCCCTCGAGTGGAGCAGCCAAGCCCTCCACGAAACCGTCGTCTGGGTCAGGAGCGGCGAAGCCTACAGCTCCAAGTTCCGGGAGCGCAAGCAAGCCGCAGTAACGCGACACCTATCGCATCGAAAATGTTCCCGCAGGCCGCGTGAAAACGCGGCCTTTTTCTTTTCTCGACTTTCCGCTTTTTTCTTCTTCCTCGGTGTCCATACCAGCACAAGAAGTCACGCTGGAGGACACTATGACAGCACAGGCCGTCTCCCCATCCCCGATCTTTTCAAGCAGTCTGCTGGAAGTTTCCTGGACACAACGCCTTCGTCGCAGCTTTACCACACTCAGCTCCTTCGGGCTGCAGGTCGTCATTCTGTGCGGCTTGCTGTTGATCCCCTTGCTGAAAACCATCGTTATGCCCGAAGTGCGCATGGTTTCGGCCCCAATCAGTCTGGGGCGCCGGGATGTTCCGCGGATGGGCGACACAACACGTACCGGGTCCTCTCCGCGAACCACAAGTGCCCCGATCATCCCATTTGTGCAGCCTGGGCACATTCCCCACGACATTCCTGTTGGCGACGAACAGTCTTCGCTGCCGCCAGCAACCACCACCGCCTGCCCCGGATGCACCGGCTTGGGTGCACGCGATGGACTACCCAATATTTTCGTCAGCGGAAGTGACAATGTTCTGCCTCCGCCGCCTCCAAAGCCTGCTGCGCGGCCGTCTCGGCCGTTTCGCACCTCGCACATGCTGGAGGGCAATCTGATTCATCAGGTCCAGCCAATCTATCCGCCGCTTGCCAGAACGGCCCGCATTCAAGGATCAGTGGTCTTATCCGCAGTGATCGCAAAGGATGGAACGATCGAGAATCTGCGCGTCCTCTCCGGACATCCCATGCTGGTCGCAGCTGCCATCGATGCTGTACGCCGTTGGCGGTATCGTCCGTACATTCTGAATGACGAACCGATCGAGGTGGAAACGCAGATCACGGTCAACTTCTCCCTGACGGGAAATTGATTGAAAATTGATTTTCGAAGCACTCTGGATTATCGGGAGTAGCCCGGGCGTAACCTCAAGCTGCGGGCCTGCTCCCGTTATAATCCGAAAAAGTGGCAACCACTGCTGAAATCCTGAGCCGTACAGCGACTCGCCCCACGTGGGCCGAAGTCTCCCTAAGCGCGCTGCGGCAAAACTTCCGCACCGTACAAAAACACGTAGGAAGCAAGGTGACCGTCTGCGC
>DATKQB010000070.1:0-7949 GCA_035523795.1 Verrucomicrobiia bacterium
GTAAAGCCACAGGAAGAAGAAGTCTGGTTTTGGCACTGTCTGAATGATCGTAGGATCGGGCTGGCCGGACGGCCCAAACGGGCCGAACCACCATGCGCAGGCCGCGACGGCCAGAAGAATGAAGGCCGCGAAAAACATATCCTTCCAGATGGCGTACGGAACGAAGGGAGCGCCATCGTTCTTTGTCAGCTCGTGATAATCAGTCATATAAGTCGCTCGCTTAACGATGCGCCCAGGCATTGGCCATTCGTTGATGCCCAGCTTGAACACCATCAGCACATGCAGGCATACGAAACCAATCAGTAAGCCCGGGATCACGAAAACGTGCAAGGCGAAGAATCGCGAGAGCGTGGCCCCCGCAATAATTGGCCCACCTAACATCAACTTCACGATCGCGGGACCGGCGAAGGGAATGCGGCTCGCGATCGAGGCGCCGATGCCCAGCCCCCAATATGCGTCCTGATCGAAACGCAGCACCTGCCCGCTGAATGCCATCCCAAGCGTCATGAGCAGGAGAAAGATGCCGAGGACCCAGGTGAGTTCACGGGGAAACTTGTAGGCGCCGAATAGAAAGACCTGCACCATGTGGATCAAGACAATCGCCACCATGAAATTCGAGCCCCAGCCGTGCAGCGCGCGGATAAACCATCCCAGTACGATGTTGTGGTTGAGCGCCTGGAGGCTACTCCATGCCTCTCCAGCTGAGGGCACATAAGTCAGAGCCAGCAGTATGCCGGTCACGAGTTGCAGACAGAAGATGACCAACGCGGCGCTGCCGAAAACGTAAAACCAGCTCGCGGTATTGCGCGGAACCCGATGTTCCGACGCCTCGCGAATGGGCGCAGCGAGCTGCAGGCGCTGGTCGAACCATTTTCCGATCCGGGAGATCATGCGCATCCTCCGCATCTCGGTTCCTTTCGCATCAGCGATGCGCTCGGCCCGGGAGTGGGCATTTCGCCGGCCTGAATTGTGATCAGACCGTTCTCCACCTTATACGGATATTCGAAAAGACCACGCTCTGGCGGGCCCGATGCGCGCGAACCGTCGCGATAGTATGCCCCGCCATGACACGGGCACATGAACAGACCGGATTGCGGAAACCAGCGGACCGGACACCCCAGATGCGCGCAGTTGATGGCGAAGACTTGGAATCGATCGCCTACAATACGCCGAACCCAACAGGGAGTATCCACGGTCTTGCCGTCCGTTGGCATTACCAGCGGATTGCGAAAAGTGGCGAGCCGGGTCTCGCCCTCCGGGAATTGAGCGACAGGACCGAGGGATACCCAATCCAGATAGCCGTTCGCGCGCCCCCGCGTAATCGATGACAACAGAAATCGCCCGACGGGAAATGCTAGGACGGCCGCCACGCATCCGTTGAAGAGAATCCCCAGTTTGGCGAGCAATCCGCGCCGGGAGATCATTGTTGTTTCATTTGACATGGTTCAGCCTCCTAGTGTTGTGGGTAATTCGCGGCGGAATAGGGCTGGCCGGGCGCTTCGACGCGCTTTGAAGCGAGCCAGGCAACCACATCCGTGACCTCCTGGTCGGACATCGGTTTGCCGCGAAGATCACCTCGCCAGTCGGGGGCCCCCAACTCGGGACGGCCGGCGATGACCTCGGTCCGCAGCCCCTGATCGCTGATCAGCGCCAAAAAGGTTTCGTTGGTGATGTCGCTTGCCTTTGCACCTCCGCGGCCATTGGGGCCATGGCAGGATTCGCAATAGGTCTTGTACAGGACCTGGCCGCGCTCCGCGTCGCCGTCGGATTTCGCTGTGTAGAAAGGCGGATTGGCGCCATCCAGAATTCCGGGCCTGCTCCACCGCGCCCGCATTTGTCTCGTCAGTACATCGATTTGTTTGTTCGTAAGCAGTCCGCCGGCGCTCTCGGCGAACGCGGGCATGGAGGTTCCATGGACGCCATTAGCGATAACGTTCCGAATCGTTCGATCGCCGGCAACAGCCAGATAGACCGGATCAGCGAGAGCGATTGCCGCGCCCCCACGGCCGTTTTCGCCGTGACAGCCGGCGCAATTTTGGAAAAAGAGCGGTCCGAAATCCAACACTTCGTTGGGCGCGAGGCTCTCGGAATCTTTTCGCGGCTCACCATGCGGTGTTCCGCAGGCAGATAGCAGTAACGCTACGAACACCATGAATGAACAGGCTGGGCGGAAAGTATTCACGGTCTCTCCTTTCCTGATTCGTGCGGCGAAATGATTCCTGGGGCCTCTACGCCCGCACGGATGGCGAAGGATAGGTTCTCGCTAGTCGGTACGCGCGGCTGCCGTACCACAATCAGTCCTGCGACGAGGCCAAAAGCCACCTGTGACGCCACGAACCAGAGCCAATCGATGTGGGTCTCCAGCGTGGGATTAAGAAGAGACAGGATCGAATACAGAAAGCCCGACCACAGTACTGGGCCGATGAGGCCTCCTAGAATAATCGGCCGTCGCGCGAACATCGGAAGCATTGCTCCGTACAGCAATCCAACGGCGGCGGAAATGATCGCATGGAGACCCAGGGCGATCGCGAAGCTATCGGCATGAAATGAGAATAATTGCGCCGACCCGAGCTTTATCGACTGCGCGTACACTGACGCGGCGAGGAGATTAATGGGATACCAAATACTTCCCGCCTTAAGCAGTCCATAGGTACAGGCCAGCACTGCCATCGCGACTCCGCCGGCTAATCCGCCTTTTAGGCCAGCCGATATCGGGTGCGTGCGCAGAGGCAGCCAGGCGCGAACTTGATCGGGCGCGACGGGCAAACGGTCGACCACCGGCCGATTCGTGACAGCCGTAAATTCGCCCGGAGTGACTGGCACTTCTATTTCATGGTTCGTTGGGAGAACTTGCCGGAACCAGCCGGCACAACCTGCAATCGTTAAGACGGCGCCGAGCAGGCTCACCGATACACTCGTGAGCAGGCCGGCGAATATTAGCGTGAAACCAAAGGCCAATACGAGAGGCCAAGCCGTCGATGCGGGCGACGCGATCTCTCTTGGTGGCCGTGAGGTCTGCTCGGTCGTTACTGTTGATTGCGCGGTGGCCATATGTTCCTCTCAGCGCCCGATGATATAAACCACAGTGAAAACGACCACCCAGACGGCGTCGACGAAATGCCAGTACATAGCCAGTACGCCGATGCGGCCCGACTCACTCTGACTCACGCGGCCAGCCAAACCGAAGAGCAGGACGATCAGAAGCATGACTAGCCCGGCGGTTACGTGGAATGCGTGAAGCCCGACGAGCGAGTAATAGGTGGTTCCAAACAGGTTCGTGGAGATGGTCAGGCCTTTCTCATAGATCAGGCGATGCCATTCCTGACCCGTGCCGAATAGAAAAAGGCTCCCAAGGAGCGCGGTCAAACACCACAGCCATAAAAAGACCACGTGTTTACCTCGCTCGAGAGATTTCGCGGCGAAGTGCACAGTTAGGCTGCTGGACAAAAGACAGATGGTGAAGAACACTGGCGTCTCGAGCACTTGCGCCGGAGTGGGCCCGGTCAGGCTCTTCCCGATATAGAAGAGGTACGCCACGACGAAGATCGTGAAGATGGCGGACTCGGCAATGATGAGGGCAGCCATCGCGACCTTGCCGCGATCGGGAAGAACCCACGACCGAGAGGCCGAAGTGACTGGAATCGTAAGTGCGCTCATGTGGAATTCCTCTACTCGTATCTGCTATCCGGATCCTCGGGATGCTTCTCGTCCCACAACGGCCGGCGGCTGGCGACGACCGGAATAGTGGCGAAGTTATATGCAGGAGGCGGAGAACTGACTGACCATTCCAGGGTCCAGGCGTCCCATGGATCGTTTCCCGCCCGATCTCCCTTGAAGTAAGAAACAATCAGGTTCCCTACAAAGACAAGAATCGCGATTGCCTGAATGAATGCACCGATCGTGACGATCAGGTTCAACGTATCCCAGCCCCGGCCGGGCTCGTAGGTGTAGATGCGCCGGGGCATGCCGAGAATTCCAGGAATGTGCATTACGTCGAAGGTCAAATGGAAACCAATCACGAAAAGCCAAAAGTGCCATTTGCCGAGCGTTTCGCTCAACATGCGCCCGGTGAATTTGGGGTACCAGTAATAGAATGCGGCGAACAGAGCGAAAAGAATTCCGCCAACTATCACGTAATGGAAGTGAGCGACAACGAAGTACGAGAGACTAAGCTGCCAATCGACGGGTGCGCACGCCTGGATAATGCCGGTAAGACCAGCGATTAAGAACTGAAACAGAAAGGCAACGCAAAACAGCATAGGCACTTTGAACTGAATCCTCCCGCCCCACATCGTCCCGATCCAGTTGAAGATCTTGATTCCGGTGGGGATGCCGACAG
Organism: Verrucomicrobiia bacterium; assembly: GCA_035523795.1. GTDB lineage: Bacteria > Acidobacteriota > Terriglobia > Terriglobales > Acidobacteriaceae > Sulfotelmatobacter. The sequence continues at coordinate 4,340 of DATKQB010000070.1, forward strand.
CCATGGTTGTGATGGCGAAAAAGCTATTGGCGTAGGAATTCATTCCGATCGTGAACATGTGGTGGGCCCAGACACTCGTACTTACGACACCGATCGCGATGGTGGCCGCAACCATGACGGGATATCCGAAAATAGGTTTGCGTGAAAACACCGGAATGATTTCCGACAAGAAAGCAAAAGCAGGAATCACGAGGATGTAGACTTCGGGATGCCCGAAGATCCAGAAGAAGTGCATCCAAAGTGTCGCGGAGCCACCGGCTTGCGTATCGAAGAAGTGGCCACCCAGGTAACGGTCGACCAGTAGCATGAGTTGCGCCGCGGTCAACGGAGTTATCGCGAACAGAACCATGCCGGACATCACAAGGTTCAGCCAGACCAGCAGGGGCATTCGCCCTAGGTGCATTCCGGGGCATCGCATGCATAAGACGGTGGCGATGATGTTGACCGCGGTACCGACGCTCCCGAATCCCGAGACGAGAAGGGCGATGGTCCAGTAGTCTGTGCTGTGGCCAGGCGAGAACGCCTTCGCACCCAATGGTGCGTATGCCCACCAGCCCACGTCGGGTGCATTTCCGGCGCCATACAAGCCGTTGCCGCCGAGGAAACTGAAGTAGAGCAGCAGCCCGCCGAGTGCGGTCAACCAGAAACTGAACGCATTCAACCGCGGAAAAGCCATATCGCGCGCGCCGATCATCAACGGTACAAGGTAATTCGCAAACCCGAAGAGGATCGGCATAACCACGAAGAAGATCATCGTGGTTCCGTGCATTGTGAACATCCGGTTGAAGACTTGCGGAGAAACAAAATTGTTGTTCGCGTGCATGAGCTGGATCCGAATGATCAACGCTTCAATGCCGGCGATCATGAGGTAGCAAAGGCCGTATAGGATATAGAGAATGCCGAGCCGTTTGTGGTCGACTGTGGTCACCCACTCATGTAGAGCGTCTGTCCAGGGACGTGTCGCGCTTTCAAGATTGTCGATTCCGATCGCTATCGTTGACATAGGTGGTTTCCAAGTTCTCGTCTAGCGCAGCGTCTCCAGATACGCGGTGACGGCGTCCAAATCCGCGTCACTCAGTTTCATCGCCGGCATCAGCGAGCCGGGTTTGAAGGCGTCCGGGTTCTTAATCCAGAGGCGGAGATTTTCGGGCGTATTGTCGGCCGCACCAGAAGCAATGGTGCTGCGGCTCATCAGGTGCGTCAGATCGGGACCGAAGCGTCCGTCCGCAGGCGTGCCGCGGACCGCGTGGCAGTTGATGCATGCAGTGGTTTCAAAAACGCGCCTGCCCACACTTACCCGTGGATCCTGAACGACGGGCTTTTGCTCCGCCGCCACCCACGCGGCAAAATCTGAGGGTGTCTCTACGACGACGCGCAACAGCATCTTGGCGTGCTCTACTCCGCAATACTGGGCGCACTGGCCGAGATAGATGCCCGGATGCGGAGGGTCGAGCCACATGTGATTCACGCGATTTGGAATCAGATCGGTTTTACCGCCGAGTTCCGGGACCCAGAAGCTATGGTCGGTGTCTGCGGAGAGCAGCTTCAGGAATGTGGGCGTAGGATGCGCGGGATCGCTTACCGGGATGTGCAACTCGTTTGCCGTGACGATTCCCAGCTTGGGATACCGGAATTCCCACCAGAATTGATGGCCGACGACGGTAACGTCGAGAGCGGTCCGCGGCTCGGGAGCATCTTGGATAGCATGAATGACCCGGGCAGTACCCAGAAACAAAACAATGACGATTAGAACCGGAATGACTGTCCAGGCCAGTTCGATTTGAGTGCTTCCGTACACCTGGGCGGGTTCGCGACCGCCATCATCAGAACGGGCTCGAAACTTGACGACGGAGTATACCAGCAAACCACCGACAACCACGAATATTAGCGCGGTCACGGCCAGCACAAACATAGACAAGCCGAATATAGTTTTTGCCGGCGTGGACGCAGGCGCGAAGATATTCGTCGAACTTAAGGGCAAGCCAGTTGTGGCCGCAATCGCCACTACTTTGAAGCAGAACAGCAACGCGAAAGCGCTCATTGCGCCGCTTCCGGTTGGGTTGTGTCGGTGCCGCATATTCACCTACGAAGAGCCGCATACGCCGTGGTTTGTTTGACGATCCGGAAGCCGTAGCCCGTACGTCAGTGGTTATTAGCAAATACCCCCAATGGGTTAGGCCATTCTTTTGCAGACGGGCCGATCCAAAAACTCCCAATCGCGTGATGCAATCCCGTGGGCAGATCCCCCAATGTATGAATTAGCGAGCGATGAGAGAAATGCTCGCTGAAAGGACGGACATCACCAATGAGGGACCTGCACGAGTGCGAGATTGTGGAGCGATTTCTTGAACGAGAGGACGATGACTCGTTCAATGCCGTGTTCCGGGTGTTCTCACCGCAACTCGTTGCGTTTTATCGGAGGCGGGGTTTTGAAAATGGCATTGCCGAGGATCTGGCGCAGGAAGTGATGTTCACGGTCTACCGGAAGGCCCGGCAGATCAGAGATCACAAATTGTTCCGCGCCTGGCTCTTCAAAGTTGCTCGTAATACCGCGTCCCGGCACTTCGCACAGCGCACCCGCGAGGTGCCGATCTTGGACGTGACCGACATCATCGACTTCCTGCCGGCCCCGAATCGTAATCCAGTCGGGCCTGCTTCGGAATTCAATGAGTGGATGAAGTTTCTGGATGCGCCGGAGCGTGAAGCAATGACCCTGCGCTTTGTCGAAGGCTGGGAATATCACGAGATCGCCGCCGTTCAGTCGATTCCCATTGGGACCGCCAAGTGGAGATTATTCAACTCCAAGAAAAAGTTGGCGGCCCACTTGAGCCCCGTCTGCGATCTGAATCGCCGGGCTGCTTGACACGATCGATCCTGCCGTGAGCTACCAGACGGCGGGCAGTATTCATCTCTGGTTTCGTGTATTTGAACGCCAGCGGCCTCAGCTGGCGCTGCGCCTTCCACAAATTGTCTCCGTACGCATACTAGAGGGCACTTATCAGCCGCGTCGGCGTAGAGTCCATCGTCGTGTTTATATATTCCACAAAATGCGGGCTGTAGATAAACTCCGCCGACAGTGTCTCCCACTCTCGCCGAAGACGCGACCACTTAACGTCTTCTTGATTGCTCGATCCCACAACTTCCAAAGGTTTGCGGAAAGGTAGCCGCCCTGGTGAAGGTAAAAGATATCGGAAACGAACTGGAAGGCGTAAAGCGTGTATTCAGTCACCTCCTTACTTGGAGCTGGCATAGGATGAGAAGGATCGGCATTAGCAAGCCAAGCTTCGGTGGGAAACGACCGTAGCAGCTGCTGAAACCGGCCAGAGAACTCAATGTACATCTTCGCATTCAACTGCCGATGCTGATTTCTCAAAGCCACCAAGATTCCAACCGCTCCAATCGCAATCGTCGCGCCGCTTGCAAGTCCCGCGACGAGGTTAGCGAACATGTTCACCAGCTATATCGAGTCGAATCCGGCGTTAGCCGATAAGAAACGCCCCCATCCGTAGTGAGCACCTCACTTACCTGATTGCAATGCCCGAATCCTGGCATCAAACCAGACGGCGCGGTCCCGCCTCTCTATTGATGTAGCTGGGCGAACGAATTCGAT
>DATKQB010000071.1:0-57377 GCA_035523795.1 Verrucomicrobiia bacterium
GCTACTGAGATCGTTGCTTGATGAACATCGAGCCCAATATACTTTTCACCGCTCATCGAGGGTGCTCCTTTCGTAGGTGATCATGCGAACGATGACAACCTACTTCAAGAGGGGCGCCCTCTTATAATGCGATTACACTCACTGGCTTACACTCACTGGCCCCGCGAGGGGTAAACTCCGATTGGACTCTTTAGCCTTGCGTTCCTTCCGTGCTTGATTCTTGAGGGCTGGGTCGCGAAGGGCGCGCCGGGTAGCCCAGGCGAGCACTGCGAAAATCGGCGCCAACACCAGCACAAAGGCCAGAACGAGCTTGAATAATTGGTGGGCCCGTGCGACAGCGATAATCAGGGTTAATCCAAATCCGGCACAGGCCAGAAGCAGCAAACCAGCGGCTGCTCTTGCCGGGCCATCTGTCAATATTCTTCGCTCGTGGGTTTGATCACAGTACTGCAGCAGCTTTCAGTTTCTGCTTACGTCGCTCCTGCTCGGCTTGCATCTCCTCGATGCTTCGCAAGACCAGAGGCGAATAGAGAGCCTTCACCCAATCGGGATTTCGCCATTCCGGCTGACCGGCCCAGGCAGTGTTGAAGAAAACCATAGCTCCATCTCGTTGCTGCGCCTGCCACCTGGCCACTGCTTGCGCCATCGCTTTCTCCGTCTGATGGACTGGTTCATAGGGATAGTTCTGGAGTATCTGCAGAGCATCGGAGTAACGACGGACTTCGATGAGCGCCCATGCGAGCTGCAAGTTCAGCATGGCATCTCCCGGACGCAGCTGCACAGCGGCAGACAACAGCTCAACCGAGTTGGTGTAGTCGCCCGCCAGATAGTGCCACCAGGCCAATTCGCCGATCCATTGAGGCGCGTCTCGGGACACGCTTTGATTCAGTTCACCCTCTGCTTTGTGGGCCGCTTCGGGAGCGCCGGCGAGGAGCTGGAGCCCAGCGATACACACTGCAACTTCGCGCGGTTTGTCACCTTGTATATTCTCAGCCCAGCTCTGAAAACTAGCCAATGCGCTTCTTCGATCAGCTGCCGCTAAAGCTTGCGCGTAAGCGGCGATAATCTCGGGAGGCGAGGTTTTCTGGATCTCGAGAATCCTGCGATAAGCGTCCGCTGCCGCAGAAAATTTCGCCTGCGCAAATTCAGCGAGCGCCAGTACCTGAAAGGCTTTGGGCTGATCAGGACGCAACCGCAGCGACTGATTCGCGAGTTGCTCGGCTTGGGGATATTTCTTCGCAAGCAAAGCGCTTTGTGCCTTTGCCGTCCTGAAAATGTAAGCCACCGCGAGATCGCGCTCGGGGCGCGCTGTCCAGCCCTCGCTAGCCATTAACCTTTGAACCTGCGCAATGCGCTCGGAGGGAAGAGGATGGGAGCGGAAATATCCCTCGAGAGTTTGGAGCGCGATCTGAGAAAGCTCCTCTTGCGGAGTTCGGGACTTGCCGTGCTGCTCGTCGTACAGACGAGCGAAAGTCTCGAACAAGCGAATGGCCCCATTGGGCGAATAGCCGGCAAGCATGGCGAGCCGGGTTCCGTCACGATCAGCTTCGAGTTCCTGATCCTTGTTGTAGCCAGCCTCGAACACTTCGATCGGCAAAGCCACGATCGACCCGAAAGGAATTTTTCGGAGTGCCTGTTCGGTCTGCACGCGCTCGGCGCAATCGTAATGGTCGATGTGTTCGATTTCGTGTCCGATCACCACGGCGAGTTCGTCCTCGCTGTCCATGAGTTGCAGCAGCCCGCCGCCGACGTAGACATGCCCTCCGGGAAGAGCAAAGGCATTGATCATGTACTCATCTGGAAGATAGTGGAATTTATAAGGCAGGCGTCGATGTGCGTCGCGCGATACCTGATCGCCGATACGAGTGAGGTAATGCTCGACGATGCGGGATTCCGGCGTCTTGTCGCGCTCTTCGGTGGCGTCACTATACGAACGCGCCAACTCGTTGCCTATGCGGATTTCTTCTTCGTCCGACATACGCGTGAAGCTGACAGGCATTCGCGTCAGTTCCTGTTCGGTATCGGCGATCAGGTACAACAACGGTGCTGGACTCGGCGGCACATCGACTTTCCGGCGCTCGCTGACGACTACCGATGCGGCAGTCAGAACAACAATTCCCGAAAATAGAATCCAGCGTTTCATAAGTACTGGCGCAGGGCCTCGCGATTTCGCGTGTACAAGAACGAGACCAACAGCAAGGCGGTGCCGAGCACGATGAAGGTCAGATATCGGTCTCGTGGTTCGAGCCGCCACACATCAACCAGCAGAATTTTTCCCACACACAGCAGCAGCAGTCCTAACCCAGTGAGGCGGAAGCTGCGTTCTCCTACCCATAACGCGAACACAAAAACTGCCACACCCTCGACACCCAAGGAAAGTGTGACCATGCCGTGGCGCATCTCCAAGGCCAACAGCGCCGTGAGTAAACCGATAGCGCTAAAAAAGAGCACCTGCTCGGGGCGCCTGGCCACAGATTGCAATAACCGCACAAGTCCCGTTTCTGTGCTCGGTTCATTTTTCTTGCGGAGCTGATATGCAAAGGGCAGCGAGAGCAAGAGAAGGGAAATTGCGGTCCCCACAGTGATCCATCTGCTTTCCCATCCTGGGGCCGGAAAGTAACTGCGCTCATAAAGATTGTGGAGCACGGCACGAAAGAGAATTCCAGCGTCGATAAGCATTGCCTGGTTGAGAAACACTCGGCGCTCGGTGCGCCACGAAATTGCCATGAGTGCGAAAACCAGCGCCGCCCATGCCCCCGCAACCCAGTCGGGCTCAAGCTCAAAGCGCATCAAAGCGGCAAATGCGATTGTGCCCATCCAGCAACACACTTCTCCTGCCTTGAATCTGATTTCCCGCTTGGTCAGATCGAGCGTCTTCTCGTGCAGCCTCCAGTAGGCATAGAAGAAGCCGAGCGCGAATGGAACTATCGTGTAGAAACGCGGGCTGATCTCACCGGGATTCCCCGCCGCATTGAGATTGACAAAGAAAATCCTCACGAAAGCGGCGGCAAAGGCAGCATAGGCCTGTAGTCGAAGAGCGAGATTCTTCCACTCCAGGCCAAGTTCAAACAGCATCAGTCCAACGACCATCCATGCATCGGCCACGCTCACTGGGCGCAGTTCATACCACGCGAGCAGGACAACAAGAAAAGACGCTGACCATGTGTATGCCGAACTTGCCAGTTGTCCTTGAGAATAAAGGCGCTGCCCGAAGCTGATGCCGCGTACTCTGTCCGGCATTCCACTCCATTTCGAAGTGACGTAAAGCAACGTGGAGACCGATGCAATCGTCAAGAGCCGTAAGCTGATGCCGTGATACTTTGCCGTGGTTTCCAAATTGACTACGAGAACGCGCAAAACGGAAAGCAGAGCGAAAAAATTCGCCTGCAAATACAATTCCCAGACCCGCGTCTCAGGAGGATCAGGGACCGTAACGGACAGTCGGCGTGCCCACAGCGCGAGCGCCAGACCTAGCGCACCCCACGCAACCGCCGTCCAGCTTTCGGGGAACGCGGCCCACGCCGCGATCAATAGCAGCACGGTACCGACATAGGACATTCGTTGCATCACGCGGCGATCGACTTCATGCGAGAACAGACCCGGGTAGCGCTTCAGCACCCAATAAACGTTGAAATATGCCAGCGCCGAAGCAACCGCAAGAAGGACTGCCACACGAAAATCCGGCCGCAGGTCTGCGCTATCCATCCGACGGCCGAAGATTTCTGCCGCGTCTACGGCAAGCATCTGCCCTGAGGCCAGAATCATGCCGAGAATTCCTAATCGGCGGAAGACGATTTCCTTTGTCCACACTCCGATCAGCAGCAATGCCTCGGCCTCCACCAGCCACAGCACTGAAAGACGCATGCCGGAGTAGCGGAAGGGGCAGGCGGCAACGAGCAATATGACACCTAACGTCGACAAAACGATGACTGCAGGGCGGCGCCGTCGGACGACTGGCAATCGACTGAGCATCGTTTCCACCGCGCCGATCGCAAGGAGTGCCCAGAACGCCCATTCCGGGTGCGCGGACTGGTACTTGAACAGCGCCAGCAGCAGTGCGGTGTTCAGCAAAGCCGCAACGGTTGAAACACGTTCCTGCTGTGGGATGTCAGCAGTCGGTTTGCGGAATACGTAAGATAGGCGGTAGATCGTCCAGTACAAACCCAACATACCGGCACTGGCAGCGAACTCCGGAAACGGATGATGCTTGCCATGCATCGGCTCGATGATTGGCCGCAGCCACAAATAGTGGTTGAGGTAGCTGGCTAGTATCCCGAAGACTTCTAGCTCGAACCACTGCATGCGCAGGACGATCGTCACCAACGCTGCCGCCAGCACGGCGCCGGCGGAAAGGCTATACACGTTGGAGTGGCTGATTGTCACCGTCAAGAAAGCGAGCAGAAACGCCAAACCGGTCACGACCTGCGAGCGGTATCGGAGTGTGTGTACAACCATCGCAGCCGCCACGGTCAGCATCAATACCAAGTCCAGAGGCTGCGAGGAAAGCACCTGGGCTGCGGGCACGTGGTACATGGCATACGTTGTGAAGAACGCCAATGCCCAGCCGCCCCCTATTCCGGCGCGGGCCAGAATCCGATAGCGCTCTCCGCGGTCGAACCAGATTCCCGCGGTCAGCATGACGCCGGCCGTGACGAATCCGACCAGGATCTTGCCTGCTGGTCCGAGCGTCTTCAGTTGATATGCAAGAAAGAAGGCAATGCCGAGCACCAGGATGACAATGCCGAGCTTGTTCAGCCAGTTTGTGCCCAGCACCTCTTCGAGGGAGAGAGAGCCCTTGAGTCGATCAACCAATGAGGGACTTATCTCGGTGGCTGCGAAACTTGGCTGAGGTTTGGAAGGTCGTGGTACAGGGATGGAGGGGATCGTTGAGGCAGGAGAAGCGGAGGGAGTTAGAGACTCGACAGTGTCTTTCTTTACCCAGTTAGCGGCAGCCAGAACGGAAAGGTTGGATTTGAGTGGGGCATCACGCTTCTCCGCCGGGATGACGCTCGGGTCTGGAAATTTAGCTGCTTCTGTTGCAACAACAGGCTGCTCCGATGCGGCGGGTTTGGCCTGGTCCGAGGACGGAGCTACGCGAGCCTTTTGGAGCGTCCGAACCTTTTCTTCGAGTCCATATAGACGCTCAGTCAGTTCTCTCCATCGCCACTGGTCTTCATCCCGATCGCGCTTGCGCCTGGAATTGTTCCTCCAAAGCAGTATCCAAGGCCCGAACAACACAAACAGCGCGATCCCGGCAATAACGATAAGGCTTTGGTCGTCCATTATGGGCGAGTTGCGGACAGAGAAGATTACACCTGTGCGCTGCTTTGTGACATCGTTTCTTCGAATCCGGTCGATTCCACGCTGGAAGGTTCGTAAAGTGATTCGCAAGATGAATGGAAAATAGAAAAGCCCACGGAGCTGCGCCGTCGGCTCCGGGAGGAACTTTTGCAATTTGACCACAATCGAGTGTTGAGTCCACGGAATGGATCATGACGCCGATGTTTGGGCAGAATCAGCCTTTGCCTGGTCGGCCCTATCTAGAGGAGAGGAAGAACTCCAGCGGTTTTTTGTATAGGTTTGCCAATTCATTCAGTTCCACTACGTCAACCCGCCTCTCTCCTGATTCAATCTTCGAGACAAATGACTGGGGCCGCTTGAGCCTCTTAGCGACCTCGACCTGAGTCAGCGAAGCCTCGGCCCTGGCTTGTTTCAGTCGGCCAAGAAATTGCGCGTAACGATGTCGGTAGGTGGCGTCCTTCAGGACGGCTGGATTATGGCCACCCGCGCTTAGTATCCCAAAATAGGATATTATTCTGCCGCCCGTTGTCGGTGCAGTCCTATGAATGGAATCGCCCTCAGAACATCCCTGAGCAAGATGAACTTGCGCGAAAGCGTGAAGAATTGGCGTTACTGCAGGCTACCGTTGTCGAGCGTGAGTTGTTTCTGACGAATCTTCGTGCTGAACTCTTGGCGTTTGAAGGGCAGTATCTCCGCCGAGTCGGAACTCTCTATGCTGAACTCGACGAGTGGAACGCAAGGATCGCCGAGAGGCAGGCGGAAGAAAAGGGCACAGAGAGTCGGGACGTGCTGCGGCGAAAGCGCGCACACAGGCCCAAGAGTCCGACCCTGCTGTCCATGGCGAGGCCGCCCGGGTACAGCCGTTTCTCCCCTCCGCGGAGCTGAGAACCCTATACCGAGAGGTTGCGAAGCGAATCCATCCGGACCTAGCCACTGATGAAGCGGATCGCCTAAAGCGCGAACAGCTCATGGCAGAAGCGAATGCCGCGTATCAGAAAGGCGATGCCCAGTCCCTAAGGCGAAGCTTGGAGTATGAGAGTAGCCCTGAATCTCTGAAAGGCGTTGGCAGAATCTGTAGCGGTCGGAATGCCTGCGCGGGCAGTGCCAGAGACAAGCATTCTCAGAACGCACGTCGCTGGTTGCAGATCGCTCGTCTGTTGCGCTGCTCGAAGCCAGGAGTTGTCGGCTCAACGCTAGCCGGGAAGCGCGAAAGCGAATTTGCCAGAAAACCAAAATGACGGATGCGCACGAAACCTGTGGGCAGGAAGTGCAGACAGGAGCGGCGCAAGAACTCCGTCGCTGTGAGTGTCATCTGGCCTTGCTTGTTTGATCGTCCGTGCGTCGGAGCGGTTGATCCGTGCCTTGAGAGTGAGTTTCATCCGAGGCGCACAAAGCCGCATCAACTTCGCCACACGGCACTGCCTGGTTATTTCCAGCCTAACTCTTCTTCCCGGTCACGGCATAAAAAGCAGTCGCTTCTTGCTCCACGTTCTTGCTGCCGCATTTGGGGCACTTCGCTTCTGCTTCGTGTTGCCTCAGGGTAAGAATCAGTTCGAAGGTCTTATGACAATCGTTGCAAACGTAGTCGTACACGGGCACGGGGGCCTCCCGCTCGATTCGGTAACGAGCAATTGTTGAAATTGTAGCGCTAATCCGCGCCGTTCGTCCGTGAGCATGAGGCTCGCGGTAGCAAGTCGGTACTCCGGTCGCATCGGCAGCCCACATCCGCGCTCGATCAGAGTTTGCATAACGCCTCCATCGGAGGCGATTGCTGCGCCGCAGGTCTGGCGCAGACACTGTCATGCGTCCTTCCCGTTTCCGGGTGCGACAAACGGTGATACCTTTACCGGCGCGGGTCAGTCTCATCGGCGGGATCTGTGTCATCACATAGACTACCGACCTTCAAGCAATCGCCAACCACGGATGCTTGTATCACGGACCGACTCGTTTCGATGTAGCTGGTCTGCTGAACCGTATTTTCATGCTTGGTGGTGCGCCAGAGGCGCATGAGGTCTTATCGAAAACGCCTCGGTTCGACATCCCGCTCCGCCCCAAAAGTCTGCCCGAGACGTTTCCGATCAAGGCTAGCGACAAACCGCTCGGATCATTTGTCGATCATGTCATCGGTCAGGGGAATCAGAGGAGGCTGGTGAACAGTCCAGATGCGGGATGAGTAGTCCCCATCGCCGCGACAGGTGAGAGGAAGGGGGTTTCCCCGTAGCTGCCTGCCCTTTCCCGTAGCCAGGTCTGGCTCGGCTACCGCTCAGTGACTTGACCGCTCGATGTGTCCCAGTCGTCGGGCGGCAGGGGCACGCCCCAGATGTTTCGTGGCTGCTCCAGTTCGATGCCGCACCGCAGCGCGTCCTCAGGATCAACGTAGACCACACGAGCATTGGCACGCTTGTCCGTCAGATACACGTGGATCGAGATTTTCATGCCAATGTCTAACGTGATCGTGGTCGAGAGTAACGCGCCGTGCAGATTCACAACGATAGTCTCGCCCTCGCACGTCAGAGTCTCAGCGCCGCTCTCAACCGCGATGGCTATCTTCAGAGGGACGCGGCTACTTCGCCGAGACTCGTGGAAAGGCATGGGCGAAAGGATACACCTTTATCGCCGACTTGATGGCCTTTGATATCCGCTGCACATGCCAAAGAACCTTGAAAATCTTACTCCTCACTCGGCTGCGTCACGGCGTTCGGGCGGTTAGAGAGCCGTAGCAGCCCGCAAGGCTGTATTTCCAAGTTAAGGACGCGAAGAATTATTCGTGCGAGAGCGCGAAGCTGACACTCACATCAAGGATGGGATTCGTGTGTGGTGGCGTGTGGGGTAGTGGTGAACGGTGCATTTTAATCTCGTCAAGGCAGATGTGAGCAGGGTCACAACCGAGAGTGATCGCATGCACTGCCGCAAAAAGTGTTCGGCAGGAGATTGAAGTTATCGTTGGGGGAGGGGCTTCAAGTCTTGCACCCACAGAACGAAAGCGCCTGCTGCTCCCTCGGTGGGCCTTCTTTCTCGCTTGAGTGTAATGCGGGAACAATTGAAGAAAGAGATATTTCTCTACCCGGTGCGTAGGGGCAATTCCATGGCGAAAAAAAGTGCACAACATGACTATCGGGTGCAGGCTTGGTGGACTTCTGGACGTACAGGAATCGTCAAATCGGATTCCGCTCCAAATGCGATCCATTTCACTGCCCCCCACGAGTTTGGCGGACTTGAAGGGCGTTGGACGCCGGAGGAACTCCTTCTGGCAGCCGTTGCCGCGTGCTTCACGACGACGATGCGAAGCATTGCGACAAGCGCCCAATCTGATTTCACCGACTTGGAAGTGGCAGCCTCAGGGACGATTTGCAAGCTCGCCTCAGGGTACGGGTTCACAGAAATTGTCCTTCGCCCGTCGTTGAAGATCAAAGATACAAATCAGCGGGAACGTGCTATTGAACTACTCCAAAGGGCGGAGTACCTTTGCCTCGTTTCTCGCGCTCTGGACGTGCCGCTCAGGTTTGAACCGCAACTCGAAATTGCGCAGGTTGAGATTACGGTCTAAACGAGAAGAACTCGAATACGGAGAGTCACACAATGACATTCCCGATGCATGACCCATTCGAGAGCATCGAGAGTGCTCACGATTTTGTCAGTCTCCTCTGTGAAAGTATCGCTGAAGCGAGACGAGAGCTTGAGATTGATGTGGAGAACGCGTCCGAGTCGGGCGCTTCACGCCGCTTGGATGCATTGCGAATTGCTGCATACAACCTAGAGAAACTCGAAATCCACATGAATAGCAGCAGCAGAATTCTTAACGATCTCAGAACGCTGCGACGATTGTTGTTTGAGGAGCGTAACAACAATCCAGTTGATGCTCGTGCTAAAGCAGGCGAAGCATTACTCTCGTCAAAAATGGGTTCGCATTTCGCAACTGAAGATGTCGATTCCGCAAAGACATTCGAAGCCGTAACTGCGGCTTGACAGGGAGCGCAAGTTAGCGGCATCCGGCCGATGTTCTGCGCAAGAAACGTTTATGTCGGCCCGCTGACCGCATCTGCCGGTGAACTGGTGGTGTGGCTCGGGCATCTGGCAGCGGTATAAGGAGCGGGACAGATCGAGAAAAACGTGGTCGGATCTAACAGTGCCTGCGGAGTATTCCAGCCGTATGGGACAGCGGGGAAACCTTTTTTGGCCAGTTTCAACCTGCTCCAGGCCAACCAGACCAGGGCGTCTTGTCGAAAGAGTTCACCTTCGATGGAGTGACAGGGGAAGCAGCCGGTGGGCCTTTCGTGATCCCGTGATGAAAGTCACAATGTCGCCGCTTGCATTGATCTATCATGTTGAAGGTCGGGTGACCCTATGCCGGGTTCGTCGATCATCGCTCCATCCGTCATGGAGAGCAGTCTCCACCAACTAACTCCGGAACAGTTGTGCGCCGCCCTTGCAAGCTATTTACCTAAAGCAGCCACGGTCGCCGAGCAGACCCGTGCGATCGAATCCGAGCTGCAAAGCCCCGCTGGCCGCGTGATGCGCGATGCCGTGGCACGATGGATCGTCGACTCGATCGTTCCGGTGGACAGGTTAGTTCCGCGGGCTTGCGAGAAGTGGCGTCCACCAGTTCGGGACGCCATGATGTTCGTGGTGGCGCGTCTCTCGCCCGCCCGCCTCGCTCCTAAGATTATCGAGCAACTCGAGCTTCCCGCGAAAACCACCGCGGAGGAGCGCTTGCTGCGGCTAATCGCAAAAGTACCCGGACTACAGAAACTGGGGCAAGTCATCGCGCGCAACCAGCATCTTCGTCCTGCTCTGCGCAATGCGCTCGCCCGGTTGGAAAATGGAATTCGCGATGTCCGGCCGGAGGATGTGGTCGCGATCATTCGGCAAGAGTTGGGGCCGCGGACTGAGAAATACGCCGTGCGCATCGCGCCCGCTATTCTGTCGGAAGCCAGCGTCAGTGCAGTGGTCCGCTTCACGTGGCGCGACTCGGGCGGTGGAAAGCGGGAACGAGGTGTTTTCAAAGTTCTGAAACCGCACATCCCCGAGTACTTTGCCGAGGACATGGACTACCTGGAGGGGCTGGCGCAATACTTTGGGGACCGGCACCATAGCTATGGATTTCCCGCAAAACTGCTTCCCGATACCTTCAAGAAAGTCCGTCGGTTGCTGCGGCACGAAGTCAACTTTGTCCGTGAGCAGAAGACGCTGGTCGAAGCCTGGGGTCTGTATCGGTCGATGAAAGGTGTGCGCGTACCGCGGCTGATTCAGCCGCTGTGCACAACCCGCATTACGGCGCTCACCGAGGAGCGTGGCATCAAGGTGACGAACGCGGCGGCCCGACTACCCCTTGCGCGGCGTCGGAAAATTACCGAGCAGCTAGTCGAAGCGCTGGTCGCGGTTCCACTTTTGGCGGCGCAGGAGTATGCCATTTTTCACGGCGATCCTCACGCCGGCAATCTGCTGTACAACAACCGCACCAGCGAACTGACGATCATCGACTGGGCGCTGCGGGAACGCTTGAGCCGCGATCAGCGCCGGCATCTCGCACTCCTATTTCTGATGGTGACCTTGCGCGATCCGGTGGGCACATGCAACGAAGTGCTTGCGCTCAGTCAGCAGCGCATCAGAAGCACTTCACTGCGGGGGCGGATGGTTTCGGGGCTGGTTACGCGTTTTCTCCACGAACTGCCAACGGTGCGATTCTCCACTGGAGTGGATGCCATGCTGCTGCTGGAGCGCGTGGCCATGAAAGGTATCAAGTTCCCCGGTCCGCTGATTATGTTATCCAAGGTGATGTTTACATTGGATGGAATCCTGCGGGACATCGGAGGATCGGACAGCGGCATGGGCTTCGGCTTCGCCATTGCGCGTCATGTTGCCGAGCATTGGATACGTAATCGCAAAGAGTTCCGTTCGCCCCTGAAGACCCGGGACTGGATCACGCTGCAGTGCAGCGCCTTGCTTTATACCGGCCGTTTGTGGCTGCAGGGTGAGCAGGCACTACTGAACCGAGTGCTGCCCGCGGGTTCGACGGTCCCACTCGCGTCAGCTTGAGGTACGAGGGACGTTTGACGCAGCATCGTTCCAATCCGTCCCTGCCGCTGGAGGGATAAAGCTCATCGCCCGTTCGGCTAGTGCGGTAATGGTTAGGCTGGGATTGACCCCGAGGTTGCCCGCCACTACGGACCCGTCACAGATGTACAGATTCTTATAGTTGAAGACGCGGTGCTGAGAATCCACCACGCCGTGGCTGGGAGAGTCGGCGATCACACAACCTCCGATACAGTGAGCCGTGCCCGGAACATCGAAAAGAATCTCAGGCAGCATGCTCATGGGAAAACCGCCAGTGAGTTGCGCGTATTTCTCGGCGAACTCGTTGGCCTTGGGAATGTAAGTCGGCACTTTCTCGCCCCGGCTGACAAGAAACTTCCGAAACGGCCAGAACCAGGGGCGTTGCCAGCGCATCTCGATCTCTCCATCGAGCGCCTGCATGCAGAGAAGAACCACGAACTCCCGAGCCCATCCCAATGGTTGCAGCACACGCAGAGTCTTGAACGGATGACGCAGCACAGAAGCGATAACGTTTTTCAGCCAGAGCAAAATGCGCCGCGGACCAGGACGGCCATTGGTCAGGATCGTGGTTAGAAACCCTATGGCGTCGGAACCCTTTGGATAGCGGACAGCTTCAATGTGGGTGTGTTCGTCGATGTAAATGCCAGAACCAATCGCTACGCCCTGCGACAAATCCTGAGAGTAGCCCGGAGTGCGCGCTCCGATGAGCGATTCGGAATTAGTGCGCACATGTTGGCCAAGTTGGCGGCTGATGGCCGGCAAGGAGCCCTTCTCTTTGAGATGGAATAGAAGTTCCATTGTGCCCAGGGAAGAGGCGGAGAAGACCACAGCCCGGCAAGTGAACCGTCGTGGCTGCCGGTGAGTGAATGTGGTGGACTTGACCGTGCTTACCTCATAGCCTCCGCTGCCATCGCCGGTGTCACCCAGCGGTTTGACGTTCACCACCTTGGTTTCGGGAAAGATCTGGGCTCCTTGCTCCTCAGCCAGATACAAGTAGCCAAGGTCGAGCGTATTTTTCGCGCCATAGCGGCAACCCATCATGCAGCCGCCACAGGCGACGCAGGTGGTTCGCGACGGACCTTCTCCGCCAAAGAATGGATCAGGGAAGGCCTTCCCGCCTGCCTCTCCCTCCGAAGGCTGGAAGATGCCAACCTGGGTGCAGTAGAAAGTGTGACCACAGCCCGAGGCTTCCGCTGCTTTTTTCAAGAGATAGTCAGCCGGTCCCAGGATTTTGTTTTCCGTCACGCCCAGCATCCGTGCGGCCGTTTCGAAGTGTTGCGGCATTTCAGTTTTCCAATCGACCAATCCCGTCCAGGAACCCTTTCCCCATACTTT
This sequence comes from Verrucomicrobiia bacterium, assembly GCA_035523795.1. Lineage (GTDB taxonomy): Bacteria > Acidobacteriota > Terriglobia > Terriglobales > Acidobacteriaceae > Sulfotelmatobacter. The sequence goes on from DATKQB010000071.1 coordinate 12,691, forward strand.
TTCCGGAGGAGCAAGTAAGGTGCATGCATAGGTGATGGACCCTCCACCCACGGCGCAACCATGGAAGATGGTGGCGTGCTTGAAAAATCGCAAATTGAAGAAGCCGCGCAGACCCAGTTTGGGGCGCCAAATCCAGCGGTGAATGGACCAGCTGGTGGTTGGCAGATTATCTGGCGTCCAGCGCCGACCCATCTCCATGACCGCGACGTGATATCCCTTCTGTATCAGTCGAAGCGCCGAAACACTGCCGCCAAAGCCCGAACCGATCACGATGAAGTCGAAGTCGAATTGGTCGTTGCGCGCCACCACAGACTCCTCGTCGCTACGCTACAGATCGCTTGTGATCGTTCTACTCACGACCGGACAGTCTCTATTTTCTTCTGCCCTCGAACCCTTCCATCAATCACTTGGCAAATTCTCTGCGGTCCCTCGGCGCTCTTCGGCGAGGCCGGCCCAAATATCTGGAAGTCATGGGTCATGTCCCTCCAGGTTTCCAGAACGACATCCGCTCCCCTTGCTGGGCTCGATCCGCGGGAGGTTGTAGAGAGTCGGGCCTCTGAAATATATCCGGGCGGTCATGCCAAACACCATCCTCTACGCGAACAGGAAAGATGCGTTGGGAACGCAAACCGGGATCCGCAAGCGAATGGGCGGGTCTGGCGGTGGCGCGGCGACGAGAGTGCGCACCATATTGTCTGCATAGTGCCACCAACCATGAAAGAGTCGATCCGCGACAGGGAGATCTCCGGCATTGCGCCCGCTTGTGTAATGAACCCGGAGTTCGTTCCAGCCATTGCAGTCAAATGACATAGCGCACGGGAAAACGACGACAGACCGGGTATCGAGTCGAAGCCCCACCCGCAGCGCTTTCAGGGTGCTCTCTTTTGCGCTCCAGAGCAGGGCTAGGAGCCGAGGCCGGTCCACCGCAGACACGCTCGCAACCAGAGCTTGCTCTTCGATGCTGAAATAGTCTGCGACGAAAGCTTCGCTGCGCGGCTCGACCATTTCCAGATCACAACCCAGCTCCGCGCTGGACATCGACACAGCACAAGCCGCGACACCAGCGCGATGGCTGAGTGAAATGCTGCGCGCGAGCGGCCGGTTGCAGAAAAAGACCTGTGGCCAGCCAGACAGCGCCGCGCGAATTTCGATTTTCCTAAGGGGTTGGGAGTGGACTGGCAAATCCAGGGTAACCGACAGGGCGCATTTCGCCGTCCAGCGTCCCAGTCGCCAGTCTGCGCGGCGCTTGGGAAAGTGGATGCCACCCAGGCTGGCTGCTTCATTGGCACTTAGCCAATCGTCATCCACCCGCACATCTACCTCGGCTTGTTCTAACCAGTACACATTCATCCCAGCCACCTTGGGCCAGACTATGCCACTTCTTTCATCGTGGTCCCCGATAGGTTGGTCACTGACACCGGGGACTTCAATTCTTTCTCTCTCGCAATACCGCGTTCCACCGCGTGAATGAGATAAGGCCGCAGGTCCGCGGGCGGAATAATGTAATTGAGAGCGCCCACGTCCAGAGCGCGCTGTACGCTATGCACGCGGTCAAACTCGGAGGCCATCTCTCCCAGTTTCTCGGAGTGCACGATTTTGAAGAGTTCGTCCCACTGAGCGCGCAAGCGCCCTTTCTCCGTGCCTTCCGCCTGGGCTATCGCCTGGTTCAACGTCTGCAGCCGCGCATCCTTCTTGGCCCTGGCTTCAAGCTCACCGGCGAAGACTACGGCTGCCGCCGGAGCGCCGCCGATGACGGAAGCATACGTTCCCTCCAGGGCTGCCACTTCGATGCTTTCATTCAGAGCTCGAGAGAAAACCACGTAAGCGCCTCCGTGATATCGGGAGATCACGCAAAAGACAATCGGGCCTTTGAAGTTCACGACCGCCCTCCCGATTTCCGCGCCATATTCAAGCTGCAGCCTGCGCATCGACTCCGGTGAGCCATCAAATCCTGACAAGTTGGCCAAGACTACGACCGGTCGGTTGTTGCGGGCTGCGTTGATCGCGCGCGCGATTTTCTTTGACGATTGCGGGAACAGCGTACCCGAGGTCCATTGATCCGGCCCGTCAGCGGGGACAAATCCTAACCGGGGCACTCCCCGGGATTCGATACCGATAAGACACACGGGATAGCCGCCGAGATGGGCGTCCCACACTACGGCGGTCTCCGCCGCGCGCATTCCAGCCCAGCGCTCCAGCGGTGCATGGTCCTGGTCGGTGACTGCCCTCATTACTTTGCGAATATCGAACGATTTCTTGCGGGCAGGATTGGTCTCGTCTGACAAGATGTCGCCGATCAGTTCGAACCCTTCTTCGTTATTGCCATTGTGGTTCCTGCCGTGAGGATAACCTCGTACATCGCGATCCAGGGGGTCGGTGGTCGCGGCTCGGCGGGGGAAGCGCTCGCCGGGAGCCACGTAGGTGTGGTCGTAATGTCGTAATAGAATGTGGCAGGCTTCATCGATGTCGTGGGCCCAATACTGCGCCTGGCCGTTGAAGCCCATGATGCGATCGTAACCGCCGATCCCTTGATTGTCTTCGGCCGAAACGCTGCCGGAGTAGTCCAAAGCGCGCTTGCCGGTGAGAACCATAGCTGCGCTCGGCGTCATGACCAGAATGCCCCGGGTGTGCATGAGCATGGTCGCTTCGGAGTTCCAATACGGCTGCGCACCCACGTTAATCCCATTCACCACCAAGTTCACTTCGCCTCCCGCCTGCGTAAACTCGATCAAGGCCCTTAGGACGCGGGCGATCCAATCCATATTTTCCACTCCGCTGTCCATCGAGATCTTGGCTCCGGCCGAGATGGGAAACCATTCCAGCGGAACGCCCTTGGATTGGGCCAACTCCAAAGCTGCGAGGATGCGCCGGCATTCTGGTTCGGCTATAGCGCCGAGATCTTTGCTCGGATCTCCGAGCAGCAGAACTCGCGTCACGCCCTCGGGATACTTGGTTGTAAAGTTGCGAATGACGCCAACGATGATGTTGGATTTGTTTTGACCATAGGGTCGATCGACGGCTACCAGATGGCCCTCCACGTCCAGATCATGCTCGACAAAATCGCCAGCTGGAAATTCCGCCCGCGTGTGCTCCAAGGCAGGTGTTAGCATCTTGATGATTTCGTAGGGGTAGATGAGGCCGCGCTGGCGCATGCGGACGACTTTCTGGTCATACTCGGTCAGCGACCGGATTGGTTGCAGTTTGTCCGCGGGTCGGAAGGTGATAAGCATACCGCCGCCGCCCGGGCTCGAGATGCGTACCACCATATCGCGCAACTCGCCGCTCGCAGGATTGGGAATGCGGAGGCGCACCACGACTTGTTCCAACCCCAAACCTTCGGTCGCAGGCGACAGTTTGTGAACAAGATCGCGCAATTCATCCCGCTCAAGGTTGAGCGGTGGCCACACGTTGAGCAATATGCGATTCCAATGGAGCCGTTGATGGGTCGAGCGGCGCGACTGAAACAGCCGGATTCCGGCCATTGCTTCCGTTAACATGCGTTCCAGATGCGGCAACTGCACGATGCGACCCGCCTCATCCCGAACTGGGGTTACGTCGCGCACTTCTGCGCAAGCGAACAACCGCTCGTCTTTGGGATTGTCGCGGGCAACAGCATGAATCAGGTACACATCCTCGACTGACGGCAGCCGTTCAATCTTGAAATTGCTAAGCCGCCAGAGATGCAACCGCTTTGCCATCATTGGGTGGATTCCGCGATAGAGCTTCTCCTCCTGGTAGGCATTCTCACTGGAGCGATAGGTGAAATGCCAACCAGCTACACCCTCTCCGTGACCCGTGCTGGCAGCTGTCGCTACGATGCGCCGGATGGACCGCGGGAAGCCGGCCTGGTTAAGCACCGAGCATATTTCCTGCTGCGCAGCCTCCGGGTCGCCGAGCGTGCCGGAATGAAAAACATAAAAATCCAGAACGATGTCATGGTCCGACGGGACTTCCGCAATCATTGGAAACAGTGCCCTCGCCGCCTCTAACAGCCGGGAGTACTCGGCGTGCGTCGTGAACACGTGGATGCGCTTCCCCTCGTGATCGTACTCAGCCGATGCGCAGCATTGTTCGCCGACAGCTAGAGAGCGAAAGTTCTGGAGGTTTCGAATCCGGTAGTACCGCCAAGTCAGCGCCTCCAACATCAATTGGCGCATCGCTTGGTCGGCAGTTGGGAACTTACCCGAGATTAGTCTAAACAGCGGCTGCGGACACTCCACCAGCGCCCGCACTCTCTCGTGGCGATCCGGAGCATTGGGATTGGCGGCCATGTAGCCGAGGTGATTCTCCACCTCATCGTAGACTTGCTTGCGTGCCCGCTCAAACTGAGGCTGGTCGAAGTAGCGATAGCGCACTTCCCGTGCCAAGTCGGTGACCGCGGGAAAGAGCCCGTTGGTGAAGGAGGCCATAGCGTCGAGAAGCATCCGGAACGATTCCGCATCAAGGGGGGATAGCTTCTGGACGCATCGCAGACGCCGTTCGAGAATGCCCACGACGGCTGCGATTTGCTGCTCCACGCGTTGATGCGACTTGTAGACCCAGAGCAAGCTCTCTTCCAGCTGAGGGGAGCACTCCAGCGCCTGCACACCGTAGTGAGCCAGTGCGCGCTCGACCGCGCTGACAAAGGCTGGCGGGAGTCCCTGACCGCGCGTCTCCAGCATACGCAAATAAGAAAACAGATGCGCCTCGGCACTGGCCCGGTGATTTCCCTCCGGCTGGCGTTGGAATAGGAAACATATGTCCACAAAAATATTGAGGATCTCATCTTCGCGCTGTCTGATTTCATCGCTGTATACAGGACACTTCTGGCTCCATTCGGCAACCAACTTTGCGGTGTGCTTCGGATCCACGTCAAAGCCCAACATAAGTTGGCGGAGTTCATCCAGGCTTTGACGGCAGCTGGATTCGGCGACCTCTCCGCTTCCTTCAGAGGTAAGCGACGTGCCAAAGACCACGCGCTCGGCATCCTCCGACGTGTCAGCACCGGAGTCAGGGTCGATCTGCAAAAGCGGAGTTCCCGTGTCCACTTGCACGTTGGGTATGGCCATGACCTGCCGGACAGTTCCGGAAAATGGGGCCACGATCTGCGTCTCCATTTTCATAGCTTCAAGCACGGCCAGGCGTTCCCCAACCGAAACCGTGTCGCCCGCCTTGACAGCAATGGAGACCACCACCGCCGGCGCTGGCGCGTGCACCACGCCCCCGTCATCTCGATCAATCCGATGCGAAACACCCTCCACTTCGATCCGGTAACTTAGACCTTGAACTACGGACACAATGCGAAAACGCCGCCCGAAGACAGTGAGCCAGCATTCGAACCGATCCAAACGGTCAATCTTTGCATCGATACGCGCTTTATTCATCTCCACGCGGTATCTCTGTGGGCCGAGCCGATAAGTCTTAGGCGAGTAGGAACGGCCTCGATAGCGGAGCTCAGCAGTCAGGCCAACCTCGCTTCGCACCTGCGGCCGTCCTCGCACTGCCGACGCATAAAACTGCTTTTGCTCCACAGCCAACTGGGCGTCGTAGGCCTCAATCGCGGCCTGAATAAGAGCCACGTCCGCGTATCGTCTGGATAAATGGGCACCGGTTGCCACGAGGTGGTCCAGCCACCCAACATCTATCTTTCCGCACTGCACCTCGGGCCGATTCAGCAGTTCCAGCAGAGAGGCCTTGTTACTGGTGCCCCCTTTGATCACGACAACGCTCTCGCGCAATGCCCGTTGGAGGCGGGAAAGCGCTTCTTTTCGATTCCGGCCGTAAGCGATGATCTTGGCGATCATCGAATCGAACTCCGAGGGGATTCCGTCGCCTTCGGCCACGCCGGTGTCTACGCGCACGCCTTGCGAGGGCAGAATTCTGAATCGCTCAATAACACCCGGAGCGGGAGCAAAGCGGTTATCCGGGTCTTCCGCATTCAGGCGCATCTCAATGGCATGGCCGCTGGTGCGCGGAGATGCTCTTTCGAGGCGACCGCCCCGAGCGACGTGAATCTGAAGTTTCACGAGATCGAGCCCGGTCGTGCATTCGGTCACCGGATGCTCGACCTGCAAACGAGTATTCATCTCCATGAACGAAAAACGGTTGATCTCCGGTTGGTACAAGAATTCAACTGTGCCGGCGTTGTGATAGCCCACTGCCTGACTCAAGCGCACAGCCGCTTGGCGCAGCGCATGATCTTGCTTCGTAGAAAGTGCCGGCGACGGTGCTTCTTCGAGAATCTTCTGGTGGCGCCGCTGGATAGTACAGTCGCGTACGCCGGCGGCCCACGTCGTCCCGTACTGATCGGCGATCACTTGGACCTCGACGTGGCGGGCGCCCTCAATCCGTTGCTCCAGGAAAACGGTTGGGTCGCCGAAAGCCTTGAACGCCTCGGCCTGGGCGCTGGCAAAAGCTGGCGCGAGTTGGGCTTCCGAATGCACCAGACGAATGCCGTGACCTCCACCGCCGGCGGTGGCCTTAATAAAAAGCGGATAGCCCAAGCGTGCGGCGTGCTCCTGGGCGACCGCGAGAGTTCCCACCGGCCCGTTGCTCCAGGGAACCACCGTGATTTGCAATTGCTCGGCCAATCGTTTCGAGGCGATCTTATCGCCGACACGCCGCATCGCATCGCCATCCGGACCGATGAACACGATGCCTAGCTCGCGGCAAAGGTCAGCGAATGCGGCGTGCTCGGCCACGAAGCCCCATCCCACCCATACCGCATCCGCGCGTGCGGTCGCCAGCGCGCGTTCGAGCCTGCCGTAATCGACGTAACTGCTCCTGATCTGCTTGGTGTTGGGATCGAGGACCTGGGCAGGACCGAGACACACCGCTTCGTCCGCCTCACGCACAAACATGCTATGACGGTCAGGCTCGGTAAAAAGCGAGATCGTGCGCAGAGATGTACCGTGCTCTTGATTGAAATCGCGGGCCGCGTGGATGAAACGCATGGCGGCTTCGCCGCGATTCACGATGGCTACGCGTTGAAAGTCGTGCGTCATGGGTCCTCGATCACCAGATCGTCAGGACAACTAGCCGCGCCGTCGATCCAAGCTGCGTAGCAAAGCCGGAGGTTCCGGCCCAGCCGCCAAACCTCTGTAAGCTTCGACTGCGCGCAGGGCAGGCTGGCGAGGCGGATGCCCTTCCGCATGCCCTTCATGCAGCGATGGTATCCAGTAACATCGCAGCCTGCAGTGCCTTCAGCCGCTCGGCATCCATAGCGTCCGAAATCGCTACCGTGCGGTATCCGCTCAGCTGCAAGTAGCAGTTTCCTTTCTCATCCACAACCTCGGCATCGAAACTTCCGCGACCACGATCGGGAGTGACAACAGCGTAGAACCGGATCTCGGCGGACTCCGGGGTCAGTAATAATGAAAGGTAATCGAGGTGTTGCGGCAGACCCATTCGGCCTTGCACGCCCATCTCCCAGACTCCGGCAGTTTGGAAGCAAAGCTCAATCAGGCGCGGCGCCATAACTGTCGGCCGCTCGGACGGCAGATGATTTGCCGGCAAGCCTTTGGCCATCAGTCCGGTGATACGTTTTCCATCCCACCAGGTCCGTTCCACGACCTGGTATGCGGGCCCGTGGAAGTAAAGGCGATAGATATTGGCGGCTTCGACGGTATGCCCGCCGGGTGAGCCCGGCAGCGGCATGGCCACCACGTTGGGCAGCTGTTTTGTAAGCCGCACGCGTGCGCTGAAGTGAGTCGTCACTTGTGGCTCGGCTTGGTTGGGAAGCGACCGGCATCCGGTCAAACGGCAATCTGCCAGCAAGGTGCCGCTTTGCGGATGGATCGCTGCTTCGACCGTCACCGTGCGCGGTTCACTCCGATAGAACTTGAACGGCGCCAGGAAGTTCACGTCTTCGATCGCTGCAACGTGCCAACCGGGAAGCAGACATAGCGAGGCTTCGGCAAAGGCCTCGATCCCCATGACCCCGGGCAGCACTGGAATACCATCGATTTGGTGGTCATGTAGAAACGGCTGAATGGCTGGGTCGAGCGTAACCTCGATTGTGAGACCGCTGTGCAAGCCGGTGCTTGCGATTTTGCCGATCATTGGTCCGAGGGCTGACGGTCGCGCCGGAGTTTCCTCCGTTGATGAATCCAGTCCGCCCGTCGCATCCCACTCGTTCAGCAGAACACCGAGACGCTGGGCGATGACAATTTCGCCAGCGCCACCGGTAGTTAGTTCACGGCGAATCAAAGGAATCCCCGCCTCTGGCGGCAGCCTATCGATTCCTGCCAGTTCCATCATCTTGGGGATGGAGCCGCGCGTGGCCATGCCGATGCCGCCCCATGCCGTCCAGTCGATGACGATGCCGCGTGTCGTCGGCCGCGTAGTGCGGAAGCTCGAAGTGATCTTGCACAACAGGTCGTTGGCCGCGCTGTAATCCGTCTGTCCGGCGTTGCCGAAACGCCCGGCAATCGAACTGAACGCCACGGTCGCCCCCAGGGGCATGTCGCCGATGGCGTGAAGAAGATTGAACCAGCCATCGCTCTTGACGTCGAAGACCAGGTCGAATTCAAGCGCACCCTTGTCGGGCAGGAAGTGACTGCGCTCGATGCCCGCGGCGTGCAGCAGCACATCGATGCGCCCGCTGCGCGTGCGCACTTGCTCGATGATTTTGCTGATAGCTTCTGCATCTGTGACGTTGACGCTGAAGTAATACGCCGTGCCTCCGGCAGCCCGCACGGTGGCGATGGCTTTGTACGCCGCTTGCGATCGTTCGAGTGCTGCCAGTTCTTTTTCAACCAGAGCTGGCGTAGCGCGATCGCCGCGCCGCTGGATGCGTGCGAAGAGATCGCGCTTGAGGCCGTCTTTGTCAGTCACCAAGCGCTCGAGATCCGGATTCTCCGGATCAGGCTCAGGCACCAGATCGAGCAGGTAGAACGTGCCTCCGGAGGCCGTCGCCAAATCGGCGGTGATGGCCGATACAATGCTTCCCGCCGCGCCGGTGATTAGGAAGACGGTGTTGCTGTCCAACCTTAGACCGGGCCGCCCGTCGGTTGCGGGCTGTTCTTGTAGCCCAACAGTCCAGCGCAGGCCTTCTTTATGCCCGACTTCGATTGCGCCCGGATCGCGGAGGGTTTCCTCAACCAGGACGTCGGCGACCTCGGACGGTTTTCGTTCGGCTTCAAAGTCGACCGCCTTCACCAGAGCGTCCATCCGCTCCCGTTTATAGGTCTTGGCAAATCCAGTGACCGCACCACCCAACGGCGCCGTTGCTCCGGCGTCATCGTAGCCATGCTGTCCACCCAGTCGCGTTGCTGACACGAGGAACGTGCCCGGCGTAGCAATCTGCTCGTACAGAATGCGCATGATGGCATGCAACGATTTGACGCGCACCCGCAAGGCTTCATGCCAGCCCGCGAGATCCATAGCGCTGAGGTCTCCCTCGTTGTCCAGCGCGGGCAGCCAGTAGATTCCGTGCACCGGACCCGCGGCCAGCCAGCTCTTGAGCCGATTCTCCAACGCGCTTGTACTCACCGGCTCACCGGTGTGGAGAGTGGTGCGGAGAACTTCGACTCCCATGGTCTGCAGTCGTTGCGCCAGCACGTCTCCTACACCAGATCTGTCGGAAACAAGGATTACTCGGCAACCGGGTCCGAGGGTCACGCCTGTTGGTTTGCAGACGGAGCATCGCGGACGCAAGGTGGGAACAGGCAGGCGGCGCGGAATACGATTTGCGGCGTCAAAACTAGCGGGGTCCGGACGCGGAATCGTAATCGCCTTCGAACCCGCAAACACGTGCGCCGCTGCTTTCTTCGATGCTGTTTCTTCTTTCAGGCCGGGCTGCCGGTCGTGAGCGAACTTAATCACGTGAGCCAAGGTCGGGAAGTCGCGCAACTTGAGATTCTCATCGCGCGGAATGTTGTACGCGGCTCGCACCGCCGCAAACATCTCAGCTTGTTTGACGGTGTCGATGCCAAGATCCGCTTCCAGATCGAGATCGAGGTCCAACATATCTTTGGGATAGCCAGACTTCTCGGCCACGATGTCCAGCACCTTCTCCTTGATGGAGTCGTCGGTTGCCGCTTGGCTTGCGACTGCGACCGGAGCGGGCACAGAAGACGCAGCCAGAGTGGGCTCGCCGTTAGGCGGTGAGAACGGATGCGCAGGCAGCTCAGCCAGGTCACGCCGTTTCTCGTACACGAAACGGATTACGTGCGCCAACGTCGGGTAATCGCGGAGCTTGCGGTTTTCGTCGCGCGGAATGTCATAGGTCGCGCGGATGGCGGCGAACATTTCCGCCTGTTTGACGGTGTCCACGCCGAGGTCTGCTTCGAGGTCGAGATCCAAATCGAGCATATCTTTCGGGTAGCCGGTCTTCTCAACGACTAGAGCGAGGATGCGTTCCTTAACGGAATCGCCAGTGACGGTTTGCGCAGATGGAGCCGTGGGTATCGGTTTCTCAATGACCGCAGTGGGTTTCGCCGGACTTGCTTTGATTTCTTCCTTTGCGACCGTTGCGGCTGCAGACAGGTCCGGGCGCTTCTCATACACGAAGCGGATCACGTGAGCTAGTGTGGGGTAGTCGCGTAACTTGCGATTCTCGTCGCGCGCAATGTTGTACGCCTCGCGGATTGTGGCGAAGAGCTCCGCCTGCTTGACGGTGTCGACCCCCAGATCGGCTTCAAGATCCAGATCGAGATCGAGCATGTCGACCGGATAGCCGGTTTTCTCGGCCACTAGAGCAAGCACTCTCTCTTTCACCCGACCTATTTGTGGTTCGCCCTTCGCCGTCGCCGAGGCGGGAGCGGCGACTTGAAGCTTAGGCGCCGGTGCTTGCGGCGGGTCGGTCGCGGTCGTCTTTCTTGCTGGCGCCGATCGCGATCCCTGAGCGGCTTCTTCGACTCGCGCTGCCGCCGCTTGGTCTCGGACGCGCAGCGTGCGGCGGACTACTTCCAAATCGACAGCTGGCCGGCCGGCGATAGTGCTCAACCAGGCACTCCAAGCGCCGGCATCGGCGATGCGGTATGCATAACCCAGAGCGTTCGGGCAGCGACGGATCCCGTCTTTGGTTTTTATCCAGTGCAGCAGCATCATGCTGATCTGCGATCCGAAACCCGCTCCCAGGTGTATGGCATATTCGACGGGATAGGTACCGCCTTTCGAAAGGTTCAACGGTCCCAACTCCGGATCAACTTCCTTAAAATTGGCGACCGGGGGCACACAGCCGGTTTCGAGCGCCTTGACTGCGACGACATCTTCGATGCCGGCGCCCATGGCGTGACCGGTGAAGCCCTTGGTGTTGGCGATCACGATGCGATCCGCGACATCGCCGAAGACGTGACGAAGCGCGTGGATCTCGGCCGAGGCACTGCCTCCGCGCGCGGGTGTGTAGGTTTCATGGGAAACGAAAACGGTCTGTGGCGCAATCTGGTGACGCGAAAGGCCTCTGCCGGCTTCGGCTTTGGCTAGCAGGTCCTCCATCACTTGGCCGATGTGCTCGACATCAAGACGTGTGCCGTGGAATGCGCTGTTGTTCGTCGTGGTGGACAACACTTCGCAGATGGGTTGTATTCCCCGTTCACGCGCTACGGCTGCGCTTTCTACAACCAGGGCTGCGGCACCCATGCCAATGATCATCCCGTGGCGGCGGCGGTCGAAGGGAATCGCGGCATCTGTGACCAATTCATCGGTGGCGGCTGCTCCGCTGGCCAGGAAGCCAGCGCCCATCCAATCAATGAGATGATCGGAGGTAATGTTGTCGGCCGAGATGACGATTACCCGGCTGCACCGTCCGGTGTGGATCCAGTCCTCCGCCAACGCCACTGCCTGCGTGGTGCTCGCGCAGGCAGCGTTGACTTGAGTGTTAGGACCGCGAGCGCCGATGAATTCCGCGAACTGCGAATGTCCCATGGACAAGACGCGGAGCAAGAAACGTCGGTTGAAAACGTATGGTTCTGTGTCGATGGCAGCGCGCAATTCGTCCCTGCGCTGGTTAATCTCCTGCACCAGATTGGAATGGCCATTGGTTCCGACCGCACGCGCGAGCAGGCCGTCGAGCATGGACAACTGCGCCCGACGTTCTTGATCCGCGTAGTAGCGCGCCATTTCATCTGCAAACGAGTCCAACCCGGGGAACGCAGAGCCGAAGATCACGCCGGTGTCGTCGCGCAAAGGTTCAGGCAATCCCCAGCGCTCCGGTAATTTCGTGCCTTTGGTCGTGGTCTTATAGCGCATCACCAGCGGGATGCCGGCGTCGCGCAGGGCGTCGATGCCCACGGCGATCGCTAATTGCGTGACAACGTCAAGAGCTGCCACGCGATCGGAGGAAATCCCGAATTCTTTTTCCAGATCAAAAGCGCCACCACGGCCCGCCAGCTTGATGACATCCGCCACATCCGTGAGAGTCTCAAATGTCGGTTCTCCGTTCTCGCTTTTGACCAGCCGAGTGATGTGCTTGTCAAGCAGGGCGCGCCGGAAGCGCGCTGGAATGTGAGCGATGAATTGATCGCCGCGCAGAATACGGCCGATGTTGTCATCGTCGAAGATGCGCTCGGTTCCAGGCAGACCTAATGCTGCTCCGGTGATAACCACCGGAGCAAAGGTGGAGCGCACATTCCCGCCGCGATAGATTTCATAGCCGCGGTCGAGAACATCGGCAAATAAATGGCCGAGCTCGTTGTACCGATCGCCGTTCGACGGCATGGGTTGCGCGCTTCGGGCAGGAGAGTCTCCGGGCGCGCGCCCTGCTGCGCCGATTGGTTTAGAAGTCTCCGCAGGCGCGGAAACAGTTGTTGCAGCCGCCACCGCGGGCTCGTGCAAGTCGTCGGTGGTTCGACGGCCAAGTCCCGCCGCGTATAGGCCACATAGCGCTTGGTTGAAGGCAACGATGTCACCGACTTTCGGATGATTGGTAAACAACGAAACCATGTCGCTGCGGTTACCCAGCACGTCTTCGGCAAATCCTTGCAAAGCTTTTTTCGGCCCCACTTCAACAAACACGCGAGCACCGGCGTCGTACAACGTGTGCAAACCCTTAACAAATTGGACCGGAGAAGCGACCTGCTGCGTCAGAATGTCCAGCATTTGAGGCACGACTCTAGAGCCCATGGGATAAAACTCGCCATTGGTGTTGGCGACGATTGGCAAACGCGGCGATTCAAGATGCAGGCGCTCCAGGACTTGGCGCAGCGGCTTGCTGGCTCCCGCTACAATCGATGTGTGAAAGGCGTGGCTGACAGTTAGCGAAGCCACTTCGTAGCCGGCTTTCTGGAAAGCTTCCATCGCCTGTTCCACAGCCTGACTGGCGCCCCCGACAACCGCCTGGTGGTTGCTGTTGACGTTGGCGATCACGACATAGCCGTCGATCGTTTTCAGAATTCGTTCGATGTCTTCAAGCGGAGCGAACACTGCAGCCATACGGCCGTTGTCCACCATTGCCACCTGGGTCATTCCGCGGCCGCGAGCGCTGACGGCTTCGAGAGAATCAGTAAAGGGGAGTGCACCTGCCGCGACCAGCGCTCCGTATTCGCCCAGGCTGTGACCCATGGTGAAATCGGGTTCGATGCCGTACGCGGCGAGAAGTCTGGTCAGCGCGATGTCGGTGGCCAGAACGGCTGGCTGCGTAATCGCGGTTTGGCGCAGATCGTCCTCGGCCTTGGCTAAGGCGACGGCATCCGCGTTGTCAACGAAGATAAATTTGCTGAGGGGCTTGCCCAGCAAGGGCGCCATCACGCGATCGGCTTCGGCAAAGGTCTCGGCCACAATCGGCTCCGTCGCCCGAAGCACCTCGAGCATGTTCACGTATTGGGACCCTTGACCGGTATACAGGAACGCTACCTTGGGAGCGGGACCGTGACCGCGGAAAATGCCTTGTGCACGCAGAGCTTTCCACACCGCCGGCTGATTGGCCGCCAGCGCTTTGAGTGCGTCGGCAGCTTTGTGCGCCAGTTCGGTGGCGTTGGCACAATCGTAATCAATGGCCAGGCGCTCGGGGGCGCGCAAATCAGATTCAGCCGGAGCACTTGACACCGACACTCGGCCTGTCTTCGCGTCCTGCTCCACCGTTCGCAAACGCTCGATGAGCGCAGCTTCCGAAGTCGCGCCGATTACCAGCGCGCCGCGTAACGGAGCTTTATATTGAGATGTCTCGGTCAAGCGGGAAGTATTTACATGCATCATTGGAATTGGTTCCTTCACCGTCGCCGGCGTTTCGCTGAAGGCCACCAACCGCTTGCCGTTTCCATTCAGCCTTCCTGGAACGTATTCTTCGAGCACCGCATGGAAATTGGTGCCGCCAAAACCAAAGGCGCTCAGGCCGGCGCGACGCACGCCATCCACTGGCATCGTCCATGGTCTTAGTTCGGTGTTGACGTACAGCGGAGAGTGGGCAAAGTCGATATCCGGATTGCCGTGCTCGCAATGAATGCTGGGCGGCAGGATCTTGTCCCGAAGCGCCAGGGCGGCTTTCAACAGCCCGGCAGCGCCCGCCGCTCCCTTAAGGTGCCCGAAATTCGATTTGACCGAACCCAGCGCCACTGATCTGAAAGGAAGATGGAAACTGCTGAGCACATCGGTCATGCTTTGCACTTCGACGACGTCACCCACGCGGGTGGATGTTCCATGGCCCTCCATCAAGGTCGCGGTAGCCGGCGATAATCCGGCGTTCTGCCACGCACGCTCGATGGCCAATCTTTGGCCGGCAGGATTGGGGGCGGTGATACCCTTTCCCCTGCCGTCGCTCGATCCGGCTATGCCCCGCAGCACTGCGTAAATCTTGTCTCCGTCCCGCTCGGCATCGGCCAGGCGCTTGAGCAGGAAGATTGCCGCGCCTTCGCCCATGACGAAGCCGTCGGCCCCTTCGGCATAGGGACGCGTGCCGGTCGCCGACAGCGCTCCAACCTTGCAGAACTTGACGAAAGTCGATGCACCCATGTTGCGGTCAATACCACCGGTGACGGCGAGGTCAAAATCGTTCTCCACTAATCCCTCAGCCGCCGCGCTGATGGCTGCCATCGCTGACGCGCACGCTGCATCCACCACGTAGTTCGGGCCGTGGAAGTTGAAAATGTTCGCGATGCGGCCGGCAATGCAGTTAGCCAATTCTCCGGGCATAGTATCTTCAGTGACGTCCTGGACACGCTTGGCGATCCGGTCGTGCAATTCCCGGGTAATGTCACGGCGTAGCGCTTCCGGCAGGCCGGCAAAACTGGTACTCTCGTCCAATTCATGGGCATATTCCGGAAAGTACAAGCGCAAGGCGGTGAAATAATGTTTTTCCCCGGCCATGGCATTGCCGAGGATGACTGCCGTGCGATCGGTGTTCAGAGGCCGCTTGGGATAGCCGTAGTCTTCTAACGCTTCTCGGGTGCAGGCGATCGCCCATTTTTGTGACTCATCCATGGCGGCGATGACGCACGGCGGGACACCAAGACGCCATTTGATCGGGTCCCATACATAGTCGCGGACCCACCCACCGATCTTGGAATAAGACTTGTCCGGTGCATTGTGATCGGGATCGTAGTAGAACGCCGGATCCCAGCGCTCAGGATCGACCTCAGTGATGCTGTAACGAGAGTTCTTCACATTTTCCCAAAAGGCCGATACGTTCGCCGCGTCGGGCAGAATGGCTCCGGCTCCCACAATTGCTATGGCCCGATAAGAAGTGTTTTCCATGACGAAACTCCTATAAGAATGCAAACTCAACCTCTACGCGGCCAGTGCGGTGTGCTTGACAGCGCGGCCGTACAGTACATCGGCTACGTAATCCATGTCCGAAATGAGGCCCGACTGCGCGCCGTGAATGACAGGCAATCCCAAACTGGCTTCAAACCCCGCTAACTCGACAGCGCTGGTCCCACCGGCCCCGATGACCCAGCGCAAGCCGTCTTCGGCCACCTTGAGTGCGGCATCGCGGGCAAAGATCCGGCTGATCGCCGCCAGCGCAGCCACGTCAAAACGGCGGTTCACTTTCTCATTGAGCTTGCCTTCAGCCAGAAGCGCGGCGCGCCGGGACAAGCTTCCCGCGCACTCGGCATAAGCGATTAGTTCTCCCAGGCGCAGGAGAATGTGCTGATAGCGCGTAAGGCGCGCGACGCGCGCCCTTTCCATAACTTCAGCCAATGCGTGCAAAGCCAGCGCTGCGGTATTCGCACCCACATCCTGATGGCGCGCATGCAACGCCTCGAATTCCTTGGCCCGGTCGTGATAGTACTGACCACGCGTTTTCAGATGGGACTGCCAGCGATCGCGGCTGATGGTCATCTCCATGATCTCGGACGTGCCTTCGTAAATAGTGGTGATGCGAACATCACGGCTGATTTTTTCCACCATGTATTCATGCGTGTAACCGTAGCCACCCAGTGCCTGGATGCTGGCCTCAGCGGCTGTATTGCCGGCTTCGGTCGCCATGTATTTCGCGATCGCGCCCTCGGTGTTCAAGCTGCCTTCGGCACCGGCGTCGATGCGCTCGGCGGTTTCTTCGACGTAGGCACGGGCGGCCTCAAGACGCGCTACGTTCGGCACGATCAGCTTGTGCGTATATCCCTGCTTTTGCGAAAGCGGAGCACCGGCTTGGATACGCTTCGTGGAATAAGGAATTGCCCGGTCGAGCGCAGCCCAGCCGGCTCCTAGGCCGAATGCCGCGACCATGAGGCGCGTATATCCGAACACGGCCTGCGCTTGATTCAACCCCTGGCCCTCCACGCCACCGACGAGCCGGTCAGCGGGAACAAAGACGTCGTTGAACGCCAGAGCTGCCGTGTTGCTGAGGCGAATGCCGTGCTTATCTTCCGGCTTGTCGTGTGTGAAACCCTTTGCGCCCTTTTCCACGATGAACCAACTCGGACCGCCAGGCGTATTGGCCAACACCGAGTAGGCATCCGCCACTCCGCCGTTGCTGATCCACTGTTTGTTTCCATTGATCTTGTACCCAATGACACGACCGTCCTGCATGACGGGGTCCGCCGTCGTCCGAAGCGCTCCTAAGTCGCTGCCCGCTTCCGGCTCCGTGGCGCCGTAGGCGAACAACAATCCCTCGTCTGCGATGCGCGTCAACCAGATTTTCTTTTGCTCCGGAGTGGCGCCTACCGTGATCGGATCGCTGCCTAGAAATGTTGCCAGTACTGCTGTCGCAACGCCCAGATCGATGCGCGCCATTTCTTCGCAGACACAGTACACATCGAAGGCGCCGCCGCCCATGCCCCCGAACTCTTCGGGAATAAATAGAAGTTGAATGCCCAACTTATCCGGGCTGCACATGTGGCGAACAATTTCCAGCGGACATTCGTCGCGATCATCAAGCTCCCGGACCACCTCATCCGCCAGACGCTTCTTGGCAAAATCCTTGAGCGACTTCAAACTTAACTTCAATGTCTTATTTGCGATCATCGGGATTGCCTCACTCTGCTCCTCACCTTGCTATGCGGCGTGTCGCAATTCACGAACTTTGTTGGTCATTTCGGGCAGGAACTCCAGGATGTCATCGACAATTCCGACATCTGCCACCTGGAAAATCGGAGCCTTCGGATTTTTGTTAATGGCGATCAGGAAAGGGCCGCCTTTAATGCCGGCCAAATGCTGGAAGGCGCCACTGATGCCGCATGCCAGATAGACTTTGGGCTTGACGGTTTTTCCGGATGAACCCACCTGGCGCGATTTCTCCATCCACTTGGCATCGACCACCGGCCTCGAGCAACTCACGCCGGCCCCCATCGCATCAGCGAGTTCCAGCGCGAGCGCCACATTATCCTTCTCCTGGATGCCACGGCCAATCGAAAGCAAAACGCTGTACTTGGTAATATCGACATCTCCGGCTTCGGCAACGACGGTCTCCAGATAGTGCCGGCCTGCTGTTAGCGCGCCAATATCAGCGGACTTATCGGCCACGGTTCCGTTGAGAGGAAGATTTTCCAAATGCTTGAATGCGCCCGGACGGATAGTGACCACCACGCCCGATGAAATATCACAATGAACGTGAGCACTCACCTGTCCGCCAAATTCCTGGCGGACTACTTTGACGGCAGCACCTTCAACTCCGGCGATGTCCAGCACATCGGAGAGGAAGGCCGCGTTCAATTTGATGGAAAGTCCCGGAGCCAGATCGATTCCAAAATGATCATGAGCAACTAATACAATGCTGTCACTCGGTAGCACTTTCAGCAGAGCTTTCCGGACTAATTCGGCATTGGGGTAGGCAAGAGCTTCGTTTGCGATTTTCCAAACCGCAACGTAAGAGGCCCCCAGGGCTTTGGCCGCCGCGTCGAGTTCCGTACCCCAACCGGTGAGAATGGCTGTCGGCGAAGCGGCGGGATCGATTTTATGGGCCGCAGCCGCCAGTTCTAACGCGGAATCGCCGGGCACGCCATCTTTATGCACGATGTAAGCGAAGATGCGAGTCATTATTTCAATCCTCCCTTGGCCACCACTAACTCCAGAACTTTATCGATGTTTTCATCCCGGGTACCGTGCAGAATTCTCGCTCCCTTGCCGAGTGCGGGGACGAAGTAGTCCGCGCGTTTCACTTTGGCGGCAGATTCGCCTACCATGCTTTTGTCAACTCCCAGATCCGAGGCGCTGAAACTCGGAATCGGGATTGAGGCCACCTGCCGGATGCCTCGCATACCGACATAACGCGGTTCGTTGATTCCGGTCTGAATCGAGAGCACACAAGGCAGATCAATCTCGTTCATCTCCTTGTTGCCCCCTTCGATTTCGCGGCTGATTTTCAACTTCCGGCCATCGAGAACCTCGATGGAATTGACCAGGGAAGCAAACGGGTAGTCGAGTAGCGCCGCGAGCATGCCGCCGACTTGGGCGGCGCCGTCCTCGGCCTGAACGCCGGTCAGAATCAAGTCGTAGTGTCCCTTCTGTGCGAAGGCTTTCAGAATTGTGGCGATGCCTTTGCCGTCGGATCCACGAAAGGCCTTGTCTGAGATCATCACACCGTGATTCGCGCCCATGGCCATTTCCCGGCGCAGGACTTCTTCGTCATCTTCGCTGCCAATCGTGGCTACGGTTACGCTGCCGCCGATTCTCGCGACGATCTGAAGGGCTTCTTCGACCGCGTAGTTGTCAGGTTCGTTGATCGAATAGATCAACTCATCGCGCTCGATGTCATTGCCCGCGCTGTTGAGCTGAATTTCGTTCTCCAAAGTGTCGGGCACTCTTCGTACACAAACTAGGATCTCCACATTCACCTCCACGGAATTGCTCTAGCAGCTTGTTAATCTCCGAACGTTGTCATTCCAAGGCGCAACGAACTAAAGGATTCCGTGCGACGATTCCACTGAAACTGCGGATCCCGCCCTTCGGCTTCGCTCGGGGCTCGACGTTTGCTCCGGGCGAAAGGCTGCCTGGAACGACAAGAAATCAAGTTTTTCAACAAGCTACTCGGACCGGCACATCTCGCACGATGTGTTTGTCCACTAACTCCACCAAATCGATGGCGGTCATTCTTCCTTCAAAACCCGCGACCTTGATCGCATCCTCTATATTCACCATGCAGAACGGACAGGCGGTCACGATTACATTGGCTCCAGCTTCGGCCGCCATCCGCACTCTCTTCACGCCCATTCGCTGATCTTCTCTTGGCTCGTAAAACAGCATCAGACCGCCGCCGCCGCAGCAGAAAGAGCGGTCGCGAGCCCTCGTCATTTCGACTCTTCTCAAGCCGGGAATCACGTCCAGCACATCTCGAGGGTCGTCATAGATCTGGTTGTGGCGCCCCAGGTAGCACGGATCGTGGTAGGCGTACACACTGTTTTTGTTTTCCACCGGATTGAACTTGATCTTGCCGTCCTGCACTCCTCGGGCGATTACCTGGCTAATGTGCTCCACAGGCGGCACATCCTTGTAGTCGTGTTTCAGCGCGTTGTAGGCATGCGGGTCAGCGGTAACGATTCGCCGTGCTCCCGATGCCTTGATGGCATCTGTGTTGTGGTCGCGCAGGGCCATGAAAAGCGTCTCCTCGCCGAAACGCCGGACTTCATGTCCGCTGTCTCTTTCCGCCGCGCCCAAGATTCCGAAATTCTCTCCGACGTGGTTGAGGATCTTTGCGGTTGCACGCCCGATCGATTGCATCCGGTCGTCGTAGGACGTGATGCTGTCGACGAAGTACAAGGTATCGGCGCCGTTCTTCTTGTCGAGTATCTTGACCGGGCAGGTTTGCTGGAATTCTTTGCCGTTGGCCCAATCGGCTTTCTTTTTCTCCATCTTGCCGTATGGATTGCCCCGACTCTCCAGCGCCTTCAGAGGCTTTTGCAGGGACTGCGGGACGTTTCCGTTGTCGATCATGCCGCGCCGCAAGTCGACGATCTTGTCGATGTGCTCGACCAGCAGTGGGCATTCTTCTTCGCAACTGCCGCAAGTGGTGCACGACCAGATTTCGTCATCGGAATAAATGCTGCCGGAATCTGCGCTGCCGACCAATGCTGTGCCGTTGTGTGCGCGTCCAAAAACCGGATAGTGCTGGAAGCTATAGTCTCTCGCCTTGATGCCGATGAAACGTGGCGACAACGGCCTTCCCACCGCATTCGCGGGGCAATTGTCGGAACACCTCCCGCAGTCGGCGCAGGAGTAGAAATCGAGCATGTGCTTCCAGGTGAAGTCTTCGAACGTCTTGACTCCGAAGGATTTCAGCCGGTCGAGTTGCTCATCGGGAACTCCCCATCGCACCGGCTTCAAAATCTCCCGGTCTAACTTTGCGAAGTAAATATTGAAGAGCGAGGTTTCCACGTGGAACTGGATGCCAAACGGGCGATAGCACAGCAAGAAGTAGAAAGCCAATTCATGGACAAGATAAGCGCCGAAGTAAAACCCTCCGAGAATGGGCAAGGCGGTTGAGACAAGAACCCTCTGGAACAACCACGGGAGCGAAAAAGCGGCTAGCACGTCCACCTGCGGGCCAGCATTGGATAGGGCAGCGGCTCTGGCGGCGGCAAAGAGGCTGTCGGCCACCATCAGGATGGCAATCAAGACCAAAAGAAAGACGGCGTCGGCTGTGTGGCTCTTGCCGAACCTCGGCGGTACACTGTACCGCGCCGGTTTGAAAACCAGTCGTCGAATGATCGCGATCACCATGCAAGCAAAAACGATGGTGGCGGCGTAATCTGTAACGAGGTTATAGACAGGGCCGGCTCTTCCCGAGAGGCCCGGCATGACGAAATGCTCGGAGACCCCGACGATCAGCACCGAGAACGCGCGAATAGACAAAACTATGAAGCCGGCAAAAATGAAAATGTGTAGGATGCCCGCGAGTTTATAGCGCGGGTGTTTCCACTGACCCAGCCAGAATTTCTGAACTCTTTCCAGCCGCAACCACGGCTGGTCAAACCGAAAATCACGTTCTCCCCGAAGGAGCGGAACCAGGCGCCTGGCCACAATGTAGGAGAAACACGCGACGCCAAGAAGATGAATGGTTAGGAACAGGATTCGGCCCGTGACCAACCAAGAGGTCACCTGCGCAACTGATTGCATGCCTACCACGTTGTCTACTTCCGCTTGGCGCCACCTAGGCGATCAATCGCGTCAAGACTGGTTCGTTCTTAACTGCGGGCCCGAGTGCTATCGCCGGTTCAACCGAAGAGAGAGGCGCAGGAGCCGTGGACGCAGGAACTCGTTCAGGCGTCGATGTAATCTTCGCCTTCGCGCGCAATCTCTTCTTCTCTTTCTTGTTTCGCGGGGGCTCAATCCCAGCAGATTTTCGCAGTTCGGTAAAACTCAACTGCAGGAGCGCTTCTAAACGCCGCAAGTCCGGGACCGCATGCATATCTCCGCTGAATCCGAAATACGCCGTGCCGTTATAGGTCAAGATGGCGCAGTTAAGTGCCATCTCTCCACCGATCGGGACATAGGGATAACAATGCAGAATCTTGTGGCCGAGCAGATAAAGCGGATATTGCGGTCCTGGCACATTGGTGCAAACCATGTTGAAAGGTGTAAACGGCAACCGGCTAATGATGTAGCCGGCCACCGCCTGCGCTGAAGCTGGGATCACGCCCAGCAAACCGCCGACCAAGCTCACCAATTCAGCGGTATGCGCTCGTTTGAGAAGTTCGGTCTGTTTGTGGACGGCAGCCAGCAGTTTGCGAGGATTGCGGATGTCGAGCGGAACGGTGACGGGGACGAGGGAAATGCGGTTCCCCAATTCGCCCGAAGTTTCGCCGCCGCGCAGGTTGACCGGAACCATCATGCGGAAGCGCCTTCCCTTCACGGCGTCACCGTTCAATTCGAGATAGCGCCGGATGGTCGCAGTGACCAGCGCGAGAATGACGTCATTTACGCTGGTTTCGCAGGCATGCCGTATAGCTTTGATTTCTACGAGGGAGATTTCAGCCCATGCGAACTTCTGGGGCCCGCGGTAAAGCACGTTGAACCGCAAGCGCTCGGTGGACAGGGTAAATTCTGGGAGCAGGCGCGTGAACTCGTCCGTGGCCAGGTTTCCGCCATTGGCCGCGAAGCGCTCCGCCATGCTCGAAAGGTTGGCGAGCGCATCGAAAATTCGCTTGACCACTTCAGAATAGGAGTCGACGCAGCCGTTGGTCAGCGAAGTCAACGCGTCACGCGGCGGCGGGACTCGGAGTCGAAGCTTTTTTCGCGGCCTCGGAGGCGCCACTGGGCTCGCATCCATGAGTACATTCATGATCCCAACCCCGGCGATACCATCCGCGAGGCAGTGATGCAGGCGAAAAATGAGCCCGCTGCGATTGCCTTGCAACCCATGCACCAGGGTAAGGTCCCATAGCGGGTGCTGCCGGTCCATTACCTTGCTCAGGATCTTGCCCGCAAGCGTCTTCAATTCCGCATCGGAACCGTGCTTGAGCTTCACCTCGCGCAGGTGGTTTCGGACGTCGAAGGTGGGATCGTATTCCCAACTGGGAAGCCCAATATTGAGCGGCGGCGGCACCACCCGCTTGAGGTACCGGGGAATCAGCGGCAGCTTCGACTCGACAAACCAGACACAGTCTGCAAAAGGTATCTCGCCCTCGAGCACGCACACACA
Organism: Verrucomicrobiia bacterium; assembly: GCA_035523795.1. Lineage (GTDB taxonomy): Bacteria > Acidobacteriota > Terriglobia > Terriglobales > Acidobacteriaceae > Sulfotelmatobacter. Next base: position 35,624 of record DATKQB010000071.1, read on the forward strand.
GGCAACATTGAGTGGCATGCCCTCGCGTTCGAGATGGAGGAAAACAGTGTCGCCCCAGGAAAGGCGATCGCCTTGCTTGTCACTTCGATCGTTAATCTGATCGTCACTCTGCGCATGGCTCGACATGGCCGCTCTCCAATTCCGTTGTCGAACTTCAGCTTTCGAACTTCAGTGGCGGAACTCTATTTCGAACTCCACCTGACAAGTTTCACTTACCAAACTCGTCGCGTATCTCAGCTCACGAATGAGAATCGCCCTGCCAGCTTCACCAGTTTGAGCACCTTATAAACGCCGATGTTGACGCCGCGTAACACCACTGTCACACCTCGGTCGTCCGCTATGTCCGCGAACTCCTGCAGCGCTCGGATGGCGCTCGGATCGATGCGGGGCGCGGAAGAGAAATCTAAAGTGACTTCGCCTTCGACGCTATTCAGTTTTTCCGCGGCTTCGCGCAACGCCTGTACCACCCCTTCTTCATCAATCTCGATACATAAGCCCATCATTTCTATAGCCATATCTACCACCGTCTGCTACGCGGTCTTTCGCTGAGATGCTTGTCGGTGAGACTCCCTGGTCACCTTCGCTGCACTTCGTCCCTCATAGGCGTTCCAAAACAGCTCAGCCAATTCGCTCATCAAGGGCATACGAGGGTTCGACCGCCAGGAGGGATCGTCAAAGGCAAGCCTGGTGAGATCGGGCATCGCTCGATCGAACTCCTCCTTGGGGATTCCCAGATCGGCAATCGCCCGCGGGAAACCAAGCTGGTCGAGCAGTTGCTCTGTTGCCACGATTAAGTTCTTCACCTTCTCCTCAATCGTGTTGCCGCCCAGACCCAGCAAATCCGAGACCGTAGCGTACTTCCTGTGTGCTACATATCCCTTCTGGTACGGCGACGGCAGGAACTTGGTGGGCACGGATGCGTTATACGCAATGACGTGTGGCAACATGAACGCATTGGCCCGGCCATGCGCCACGCCGAAGCGCGCCCCGAAGGCGTGCGCCAGCGCATGATTCACGCCCACCGACGCATTGGAGAATGCCATCGCCGCGATGCAAGCGGCATTGTGCATCATGGAGCGCGCCTCCTCATCGCAGGGGTGCTCGTAAGCGATCGGCAGGTACTTGAACACCATGCGGATTGCCTGCATGGCGTTGGAATCGGTGTACGCCGACGCATAACTGGAAACTCCAGCCTCCAGCGCATGGGTCAAGCAGTCGATGCCAGTATCGGCGGTAAGTCCCTTTGGCATGGACATCACGAATTGCGGATCGACGATCGCTACATCTGGACTTAGCGAGTAGTCGGCAAGAGTCACTTTGCGCCCGCGCTCTTTGTCGGTTAGAACGGCAAAGGGAGTAACTTCGCTTCCGGTTCCGCTGGTGGTGGCGATGGCAATCAGCCGCGCCCGGTTAATCTTCTCGGTCGGGTACTGAACCACACGCTTACGCAGATCCAGAAAGGGCGCTGCCAGTTCTTCCAGATCGGCGTCGGGCGACTCGTATTTGAGTTTCATGATCTTGGCCGCGTCGATGACCGAACCGCCCCCTAGCGCGATGATCTGGTCGGCTTTGTAGAAATTGAGCGCCTCCACCCCCTGCATGACCACCTTCACCTCGGGCTCGGCGTCGGGAATGATCGAGACGTGGACATGAGTTTCCTTCGGAATGTAGCGGCGAACAATGTCGACATGGCCGAATTTCTCCAGAGCCGGATTGGTAATGATGATGGTGGACTGCGATCGGAACTGGCGCACGTTCTGCACCGCGTTCATGTTGAAATAAATCTGATTGGGGACCCGGAACCACATATGGGCTTGCGTCCTTCGAGCCACGCGCTTGATGTTGAGGTAATGGTAGATATTGACGTTGTCGGTAGTGCTGTTGCCGCCGCCAGTGCCACAGCCAAAGGAGAAAGTAGGTGCCAGATCGTTGTAAATCCCGCCCACTGCTCCGACTGAGCCGGGCGAGTTCACCAGGATGCGCCCCGCATTCATCAACTCAGTGAACCGGCGGATAACCTCTTCGTTGCGCGAGAAAATGACCGCCGTGTGGCCTAGTCCACCGGCATGATTCACGTCGACGCAGACCTTGAGCGCCCCATCGATGGATTTCGCACGATAGACCGCGAGCACAGGGAACAACTTTTCCACCGACAGGGGGTGATCGCGCCCGACGCCTTGAATCGGCACAATCAGGAGTTTGGTGTCCGGCTTCACGGAAAGACCGGCAAGGAGGGCAATATCGCCAGCCCTTTGCCCGATTGCCATCGGTTGCATAAATCCAGTCTCAGGGTCGATCACCGTGCGTGCCAGCAATTCCGTCTCTTTCTCATTGCAGATGTGCGCACGCAGTTCCGCAAATTTCTGTAGCGCAAGGTCATAAATCTCATCATCGATCACCACCGTTTGTTCGGAGGCGCAGATGGTTCCGTTATCGAAAGTCTTGGAGAGGATGATGTCGGTCACGGCCGTATTCAGGTCTGCCGTTTTCTCCAGGTAGACCGGAGTGTTGCCCGGACCTACGCCCAAGGCTGGTTTGCCGGAGCTATAGGCGGCTTTGACCGCACCACGTCCGCCGGTGGCATCGATCAAGCCCACGTCTTTGTGTCGCATGAGGTAAGCGTTGTCCTGCATGGTATGCGATTCCAGGCAGGCGAACACCCCTTCGGGCGCGCCATGCTTGAGCGCTGCCTCGTACATAATCTTCACAGCCTCGGAGCAACAACGCCACGCGTTGGGGTGCGGACTGAAAATAACCGCGTTGCGCGTTTTGATGGCCATGATGCATTTAAAGAGTACCGTGGAAGTGGGATTCGTAATTGGAGTGATCGAGAAGATGACCCCAATGGGTTCCGCAATCTCCACCAGATTGCGTTCCGGGAACTCTCGGATCACGCCAACGCTACGTTTATCCTTGATGTAGTTGTAAGCGAACTCCGTGGCCACCATGTTTTTGATGACCTTGTCTTCCATGACTCCGAGCTTGGTTTCCTCAACCGCCAGGCTGGCGAGATATTGAGCCTGTTCCAAGCCGGCCAAGACCATCGGCTTAACGATGCGATCAACGTGATCTTGGGTGAATTGAGTAAAGACGGCAGAGGCGATTCTGGCTTGACGGACTAATCTCTCGAGGCAGGCAATTCGTTCTTCACTAAGGCTTTCTGGGGTGAACGGGATTGCGACCCGCTCCTGCACTTCTCCCTGCGTGATCATGGCTGCTCCCTCTAACTGTTTGTCGGGGCCTCGTGCCTATGAGGAGCACGATTGCTTTGACGTTCCCAGTTCTAGTAGCCAGCTCTCGTGACGACGATGGGTGGCGGAGCAGGGTTATTGTCTAATGGCGGTTAAGACGTCCTTCGTATCTACGCGTAATCAATAGGATGCTTGGCCAGCCAGTGCTCTTCGCGAACCTTCTCGATACTCCTCAATGCACTCGCGGCGACGCTCGCGGTTAGGCGTCGGCTTTCCCAAGCGAGGCCTGCACCCAGGCCGATTGCACTGCCCAGCAAACCGAACGTCAGCGCTCTGCTGAGAGATTTCTTGTGATTGGCTGAATAGCAGCTAAACAGACCGATGCACGCACCAAGGACAGCGGGCATCAATGCGCTTTGTACTGCATCACTAAGATAGGGAGTAAGCGATTTTCCGTTGAGAAATGCTTTTTTACCAGACCGTGCTCCATCGATTCCAGAATCCAGGAGCCTGCGTCCGTAATCCGCATTTGACTTGGACCACTTGGATACATCCATCACGAACTCCTCGGTTGCTCGAAAGGGAAGCTGCATTGATTGCATCAGAGACGGGTGATGGAATCTGTCGCGCGCGTCACGCGTCAGTGTGAGCCAGGTCACATGGGGTCCCGGAAGGAGGGGGAAGCGCTCTGGAGGTTGATTCCGAGTTTCTACACGGCGAGCACGTCATCTGAGACTGCTTCGCTTTCGTTCGTTACATTTAGTCATCTCTAGCATCTGTCGGAGGCCACGGTATTGAATGATTCGTAGTTGCACAAGCGGTGTACAACAACCAGCTGCGAACGCAGCATGTCGCCTTTATTGGCGGCTGGGGCTGATGCTCCGCCTTATGGCTTTAGAGCCCGCTCGCCAAGGGTGCTCGTTGGCACTGTCCATACTTTCGGCGAAGCTCTCGTTTCGAAACCTTGCCGGATCCCGTCTTCGGCAAGTTCATGAGAAATTCCACCGAGCGGGGACATTTGAAATGCGACAGCCGGGAGCGGCAGAACTCCAAAATCTCATCAGCGCTCGCCTGGGATCCTGGCTTCAACACCACCAGCGCCTTCGGCACCTCACCCCACTGGTCATCAGGAACGGGAATCACGACTGCCTCGTATACATCCGGATGTGCGCTGAGAACTTTTTCCACTTCCAAGGAAGAGATGTTCTCGCCGCCACTGACAATGATCTCTTTCTTGCGATCCACAATCTGAATGTAGTTGTAATGATCCACCACAGCAACATCCCCAGTGTGAAACCAGCCATCGTTCATCGCAGCCGCTGTGGCCTCCGCTTGGCGCCAATAGCCATCCATTACGACGTCACCTCTCGCTACGATTTCACCCATCACGCTGCCATCGCGTGGGACATCTTTTCCGTCGGGACCGACCACTCGAAGTTCCACACCGGGAATCGCAAAACCGGTCATCGCCTGGCGAGCATAGCGTTGTTCTCCCTCGAGTTGCAGGTCCGCCTTTACTTGCGATTTGGCGAGCGTAGGACAAGTTTCGGTCAGCCCGTATCCGGAGATGCAAGTGCAACCCAGTTTCTGCTCGACCTCCTTTACCAGAGTGGGCGATGAGGCAGCTCCGCCAATGATGATGATCCGCAAGCTGCTCAGGTCATGTTCAGCTCTTGCGGGAGAATTCAGCAGGGCCGTGACCATTGTGGGCACCATGGCGCAGGTGCTTACACGCTCTCTCTCGATAAGGTGGAAGACTTCCAGCGGATTGAAGTTGTGAACTATCACGTGGGTACCGCCGACCACCGTGATGCTGTGGGCCGTGCCCCACCCGTTCGCATGAAACAGAGGTATGGTATGAAGCAACACAGTTTCGCAGCACATTTCTCCAATTGTGCTGACGGAGGTTTGTGCGGCTGCGATCACAGACAAGGCGTGTAGATAAACGTTGCGATGAGTGAGCATCACGCCTTTCGGGCGGTCGCTGCTGCCGCTCGTGTAAAAGAGTTCCGCCAGTGAGTCCTCTTCACTTTTCATAAGGTCACATTGGTACCAAGCAGACGCTGCCAGAAGATCATCGTAATTCTGCGGCGCCAACCAGTTCGCTTGTGGTTGACCGTCCAACAGGAAAGAGGCCTCAACCGAAACAACAGCCGTCCGGAACGACTCCACTAGCGGCAAGAACATCGGTTCCACAAACAAGAATCTTGCTTGTGCATCATTCAAAACGAAAGCCATGTCCTGCGGGCCCAGCCGAATATTTATCGGCACCAAGACGCAGCCGGCTTCCAGGACACCGTAGTATGCCTCGAGCAGGCGATGACAATTCCTGCTGAGAAAGGCGATCCGATCGCCACGTTTTGCTCCTGCAGTGATGAGGGCGGCAGCTAAGCGCCCGGCCCGTTCGGCGAATTGTGCATACGTGAATCGATGTTCGCCACACACCACCCCAACCTTGTTCGGAAATTGTTCACACGCATAACGCAAGAAGCGCAGGGGAGTCAGAGGGATTTTCATGGGCGCCTCGCTGTAGGAAACGCTAGTCCGCTCTACCTGGAATGAAGTCTGTGGCAGCACGGACAGCCAACGTACCTTGCGGTAAGCAAAGTACGTTGGCGTACTGAGTCATACTCGTCCACGTACGGCTCGACCCGTAAGAACGTGCCGCGTCGACGACAGCCTTAATCAGCGAGTACTAAGCGGCTCCAGCTGCCGCAGCCGGGTGCCGTTTTAGCGGACGCTTCGCGCGATGTGCGGCCTTATGCGGGCGATTGTGTTCACCGCCTGCCCCGACTATGACATTCATCAAGTCTTTCTGGGCGTCAACATAGCTTTTCACGCCTTCTCGCGTCAGCTCTGCCAACGGCAAGAACGGGAATGGCCGCATGAGTTCCAGGGTCTTACCGGCGGTTTTCACGTTCGCGTTCATCTGCCGTCCGGCTACATCCATCAGCTTTCTTTGCGCATCGATGAAGGACTCTGTAGCTTGACGCGCAAGTTGGGATAACTCGGCCTTCTTGGTTTTCTTGACGCCGTTGGTATGCTTGGCCCCTGTGGCCTTGGCCGTCTCTTCGGCAATTACGTCCATGAAGTGCTTTTGGGTTTTAACAAAGTGATCCATCGCTTCCTGTGCGAGTTCCACCAGATGTTTGCTTTCGTACGGTTTTCCAGCCTTGGCTGCTTCTATCCAGTTATGGGTTTGCTTGCCGGTAATTTTCAGGAACTCCTGCTGCATTTCGATAAAAGTCTCCACGCTGCGCCGCAGCAGGTCGGTAATCGCCCGTGCTGCAGGCCATTCGCCGACTCGTTCCTTCACTCCTGTCATCAGGATTTGGTTCTGTTTTTGCCCTAACTCCAGCAGGACCTTTTGCCCTTCAATGAAGTTCGACATACCCTCGGCGGTCACTTCGCTCAAAATGGCAGTCGGAGAATGTTGCGGGTGGGAAAGCTGTTCCCGCAGAGAGTGCATCAGGCTTACATTCTGCCGCATCGCAAGATCCAAAAGGATCCGCTGGGTGGCAAAAAAACTCTGGACTCCCTGCTGCGCCCAACCCGACAGAAGATGAACAAAAGAAGGCTCCCCACTATGAGATCGAGGGGTTGCGGTTGTTGGCATTTGACACCTCCACTATGCTGCACTGCAGCATCAGTTAAACTATAGGAGCAGCTAAGCGCTGTGTCAATATATATTTTGTTCTGTGTGCAAGGCAGCATAAAATAAGTTTAATGAAGCCGAGTCCGGTTGTCGTCAAGAAATATGGGAATCGCAGGTTGTACGATTCCTCGAACAGCCGATACGTCAATCTCGACGATATTGCGGGATTCATTCGGGAGGGCAAGGAGGTCCAGATTGTGGATGCAAAGACTGGAAAGGACCTTACCCGTGTCACCCTGACCCAAATCATCACGGAAGACGCAAAGGATAAGCCGACAGGCCTGCCCTTGGAATTACTGCGTCAACTTATAGTGGCGTCCGACGAGGTGCGGCAGGAGTTCGTCATGTGGTATCTAAAATCCGCCTTCGACACTTATCAGAAGGTGCAAGATGCTGTGCAGAGCCGACTCGGCGAGGTCCAGTCCGCCATCCTGTCACCGGTGGACATGATGAAGAAGTTCTTGGGCACTACGGCGCCGGACCAACCGCGAGCCGGAGCCGAACCGGAACTCTCTGCGCTACGCAGGCGCGTGGCGGAACTGGAAGCGCGGCTGGAAAAACGCACGCCAGCAAAACGAGGCTCACACCGGAAAGAAAAGCGAAGGGTATAATGCGCGGGGGCAAGCATCCTCCACGGACCGCTCTAGCGTATTTTGCGTAAAATGCCGGACAGAATCGGGAAAAAAGTGCCGAGCAGGACGAAAAAGGCTAAAAGGGCATCTGAGGTGGAGCAGATGCAAACTCACAGGGTTGATTTGGAAGCGGAGATTTTCCCTTGGACGGAAGTGCTGTTTGCGGCTGAGATTCTTTTGCTGCACGCAACTCCCGTCTATTACGGCTTCGGCGTACCCCGCGGCGATGATTCCGGAGTCGTTATCATTCCCGGCTTTCTGGGCACGGATCTTTACCTGACAGAACTTCACGCCTGGCTAGGGCGTATCGGCTACCGGCCCTATCTTTCGGGAATCCCGATCAATGCCGAGTGCCCGAATCTGTTGGTTCAGCGCCACCTGAACCAAACCATCGAAAGAGCCCGATCCGAGACGGGACGTAAAATTCACCTGATTGGACACAGCCTGGGCGGGGTGATCGCACGCGCGGTGGCGCGCCAAAGGGCACGAGATATTGCGTCGATCATCACCCTGGCGGCGCCCTTTCGCGGCACCGCCACCAGTCGAACGGTTCTCCGGGCCGCCGAAGCCATTCGCGCGCGAATTCTCCGAGAACATGGCAAGAGCGTGCTGCCCGACTGTTACACGGGACACTGTACGTGTAATTTCGTCAACTCGTTGAAGCGCGACATTCCGGATTCGATCTTCGAGACCGCGATTTACACGCGCGATGACGGCATCGTGGACTGGCGTTATTGCATGACCAGGAATCCTGAAGCCGACTTTGAAGTCCCCGGCACGCACATCGGAATGGCCTTCAATCCTTCGGCGTATGCAATCGTCGCCGAGCGCCTGGCCAAGGCACAGGCTTCCCAGCGGACATGTTGCCAACGAATTTAGTCGCCGACCATCTCCAATACGGCCCCGCTACTCGTTTCTAAGGTTTGAATCGGCTTGCCTGACCGCTCCAAGCGGAGCACGGCTCCCGCCAGGCTGTTATTCGCGACTTCAAAGCTGCCCGTGCAATCGGTTTTCACATAGGGCAAACGGTGGATGCTTGGCCCAGCGCCATCGATCGCAGCTTCCAACCGGCATCCATCCCTCATGGAGCAACGAAAATTCCACGCCAGCTGATCCCGATCTCTATTGATGTCCTGCAGATTGCGGAATTGGTGTAACTCTCCCTCATGCCAGAGGACGGCTTTGCGAAAGACGAGCCCAAATGGCATTTCATAAACCAACGCTTCCAAGGTGGTCGCACGCCCATCGGCGCGGGCAAAATACGCATGGCTCCAAGTCCAGGAGTTGCGATGCCGGTATCCGCAGTTGTGTCCTTGCACTCCGAACCCCAAAGGATCTCCCGCAAAACTGCGGCCATCCAGCGTGATCTGGCCGGAAAAAAAAGCGTCGCAATGCGGTGAACGCGAAAATCCAATCCAGCCCTTGCTGCTGAGAGTGACGCGAAATGTGGAACGGTAGTGCAGATCCCATGAAATCGCGTGCCCATCAACTTCCAATGCTCCGCGGCAAGAGCCCTCGCCAATGGCGCAGTTACTGATTTGGAAATGAAATGGATTTTGCCCCCTGGCACTGAGATTCAGACCTTCCAAAGGAAATCCCTGAATGAAGCTCTGTGGTTTTCCATCCCGCGGAAACCATGTGGCCCACACCTGGACCGGCATCCCACCTGGACCGCCAGGGCGCCCGCGCCGGCCAGGATTCATCAGTAAATATCGGAACCACCACGCCCCACTACCGTCCACCAGTCCCAGACGAACAAACCAGACCTCATAGCGGCGCTGGGTAGAGAGTGATGAATACACTTCGTTCAGTGTCTTCACAGGGCTATATTACTCATTCGAATTCCAATCCAGACGGAAATCTTCTACAGTTTGTGGAATGAATCGCTGATAGTTACCCCGGGAGTGGCTCAGCCAAAATTCGTTTTGCACTCTTCGGGACGAAAGGTTTGAGCAGCGCGAATTCTTCAGGCTGGACGGGCATTTTGAAGTGTGCGGAGAAGCCGAAGATGGCCGGGATGCAGTCCGCAAGGCTCAGTTGCTACAGCCTGAGTTGATTGCGACTGATTTCTCAAACCGGAATTTACGGATTAATGGAGTGTTGGGCCTGATCCAGGTTCTTTCCGTTGTTTCGGCGTGGTATGTGCACGTCGAGGAATGCGAAATGGTGTATGCCATGACAGCCGGTCTCACCGTTTTGTGACAACCTCCACTGGCGATTCATCGGGCACGGACTTCAGTCGGCTTAGGGCCGCGACCGGCCGCGCGAACGGGATTGGACTGTCCTTGCTGTAGGCGCGCAGCAAGTGATAAGTGATGAGCAGTTGCGTGAGGGCCAGCGGATCGCTATGCCGCACTTCGCTGCCGTCGTTGTAGTAGCCGAATTGTTCGGCCCGCAGCGGCCGCAGATCGGGAAGGTGCTTCCAGATCGCCTGTTCCAGCTGGCCGGTCTGTTCGCAGGTTACATTGCCGTCGATTTCAAGAAACTCCACCGGTCTTCTGCAGTCTCGACCCAGATCCAGGCGAACCGCCGCAGGCTGGCCATTTTTATGGTTGACCAGATAAGTAAGGTCGGGGTGAGGAATGGTTGGGCGCAACACCAGGTGAACGTTCAGATGCCCATCTGCCTGATCCGATCCGACGCCGGTTTCCGGATAGAAGCGGACGACAATATCGGCGAACTCACGCTGCGGGCGGATGAAATCCCGCGAATCCGGTTCACGCCTCTTCATTTCCGCCAGAACTTCTTCGGGCGCATAACCGCGCTTGGCGGTATCGCGCTTGATCTTCCACAAAAGCCTCATGTCCTCGGGAGGATCAAGAAACACTTTGACGTCGTAGAATTGCCGCATCGCCGCGGTGTGAAATCCGAGCAGGCCTTCAACGATGACGAACTCGCGCGGCACCACGTACTCGGGCCGAACCAGCGAGCCCGTGCTGTGGTCATAGACTGGCTTGAGCATAGGTTGGCCATAGTGCGCACGCTCCAGGTGCAGTTCCAGAATGTCAAGATAGTTGCTATCGGGATGCAACGGAGTAATGTTCAGGCGTGCGCGCTCTGCGCGGTCGTATTTGTGATAGTCATCGGCGCATACGTGGGTCACGCGCTCCGGGCCAAGGAGGCGGGTTAATCCGCGTGTAATTGTCGTTTTGCCGGCAGCGCTGTCGCCCACGATGCCCAGCAGGATTGGTCTTCGATTCATGGTCCCACCTTCCCCTGATGCGGCGTCGGTCGCGCACCGTTTGTCGTGCCGGGTTCATCTTCTCCGCCCAGCCCGCCTTGAAAAACCCGGCTCTGTCGGACGTCAATGGCGGCAATGTGAACGAGTTGCTCTTTGTGGATGCGTCCGCCCGCGTTGACCAGGCGGTTGGCCTGTCGCAGCTTGATCCGGTCGATGGCATTGCGCACGCTGCGGGCATTGGCAAACTGGGGCTGTTTGGTGCGCAACTCGAGGTATTCCACAAACGCCTTTCGCGCGTCGTTATCAAAACTGTAATTCTGCTCGCGCAGCATCAATTCGGCGATTGTGGTCAGTTCCTCCAACGTGTAATTGGGAAAGCTGATGTGGTGGGCCACGCGAGAGCGAAACCCGGGATTGTGATGGAAAAAAGTTGCCATGCGATCCTGATAGCCGGCTAGGATCACGACCAAGTCCTCGCGCTGATTTTCCATGGCCTGAAGCAACATCTCGACTGCTTCCTGCCCGTAGTCGCGTTCGTTTTCCGGGCGGTAGAGGTAATACGCCTCGTCGATAAACAAGACGCCTCCCATGGCCTTCTTCAAAATTTCTTTTGTTTTGGGAGCGGTGTGGCCGACGTATTGGCCGACCAGATCGTCGCGGGTCGCAACCACCAGGTGGCCACGCCGCAGATAACCGAGATGGTGCAGTATCTTTGCCATGCGCATCGCAACGGTAGTTTTGCCCGTTCCCGGATGCCCGGTAAAGGACATGTGCAACGTAGGGCGCTCGTTCGACAGCCCGACCTTTTCGCGCAAACGCGTTACCAGCAGCAGCGATGCCAGGCGCCGGAGGTAGTCCTTCACTGGCATGAGGCCCACGAGTTCACGATCCAACTCATTCAGGATTTCCTCGAGGTTGGAATCCCGGTGCGCCGCTCCGACGTCCACCAAACTCTCCTCGATCTCCGAGGCAGGCGCTGCATCCACGACGGAATCTGTATCCAGCTCTTGCATGGTATTCTCGAGGCCCTCTAATTCGCCGACTTGCTCCTGGAGCGAATGGTGTACTGGATGCGGCGATCGTGCGCCTCCGCGCGGTCCAAAGAAAAGCCAAGCTCATTCTCGGGACGTTGAATAATGAAGCTCAACATCGTCGTCTGCCGGCCTTGGGTTCGGTCATAGCCGTTTACCTTGATGTAATGCTGCGGGAACGCCTTGCGGCATTCGTCGAGGCGTTCCATCGCTTCGTTCAGGTCTTGCAAGTCAAACATCGGAAGGCCCCACATTTCCCAGTACGAGTTTCGCGGGTGAGGGTCATCTGTGTGCTCGATGGAGAGCGCCCAGCCGTTATCGAAGCAATACCGCATCTGGGCTTTGATTTCGTCTTCCGTAAAGTCTGGCAAGTAAGAAAAAGTTCCTTGTGTGATTCGCATGATTCCTCTAAGTTTCCGCTGCAGACATCGCAAGTGCAGGCTCGCTGCGCGGTGCAGATTATCCAACTGTGACGGTGCCGACCGCATCGGGCACGTCGGTTGACTCGAAGTCGTAACTGACGTCTTTCCAGATATCCAACGCCTTGCGCAGTTCCGGCGACCAGCGAGCAGCCTTATTCAAAATCTCAGGCCCCTCGTTGAGGAAGTCGCGACCTTCGTTGCGAGCCTGGATCATCACTTCGGTGGCAACACGATTCGCCGTCGCTCCTTGAGCAATGCCATCGGGATGGCCGATCGTGCCACCTCCGAACTGCAACACGACATCTTCCCCAAGAAGGTACAGCAACTGATGCATCTGACCCGCATGAATGCCGCCGGAGGCGACCGGCATGGTTGCGGGCATGGAAGCCCAGTCCTGCTCAAAATACAAACCTTGCAATGGGTCGGCCTCGATCTTGTTCGAGCGCAATGTGTTGTAGTAGCCGCGAATGGCGTTAGGATCGCCTTCGAGCTTTCCGACGACCGTGCCGGCGTGAATGTGGTCCACTCCCGCCAGCCGCATCCATTTGGCAATCACGCGGAAGTTCACGCCGTGCGTCTTCTGCCGCGTGTAAGTTCCGTGACCGGCGCGGTGCAGGTGCAGAATTACGCCATTACGGCGCGCCCACTTGGCCATGGATTGAATCGCGGTGTAACCAATCGTGAGGTCGATCATTACGATCACTGAGCCCAGCTCTTTGGCCAAGTCTGCGCGTTCGTACATTTCCTCCATCGTTCCGGCAGTCACATTCAAGTAGTGCCCCTTGATCTCGCCCGTAGCGGCCATCGCGCGGTTGACTGCCTCCATGCAAAATAGAAAACGATCGCGCCAGCGCATGAAAGGCTGGCTGTTGATGTTCTCGTCGTCCTTGGTGAAGTCGAGTCCGCCGCGCAGCGCCTCGTAGACCACCCGTCCATAGTTGCGGGCAGAAAGGCCGAGTTTGGGTTTCACAGTGGCACCCAGCAACGGACGTCCGAACTTATTCAGGTATTCGCGTTCCATGACGATGCCATGCGCCGGGCCCTGAAAAACCTTCGCGTAGTGCGGAGGAATCCGCATATCTTCCAGGCGCAAAGACTTGAGCGCTTTGAAGCCAAACACATTGCCGATAATCGAAGATGTCAGGTTGGCGATCGAGCCCTCTTCGAAAAGATCAATATCGTAGGCGATGTAGGCGATGTACTGATCGGTCCCAGGAACAGGATCGACCTGGTAGCATTTCGCCTGATAATGCTCGTAAGGGGTCAAGCGATCGGTCCAGACCACGGTCCAGGTTGCCGTCGAAGACTCCCCCGCTACCGCTGCCGCCGCTTCAATGGGGTCTACGCCCGCTTGCGGCACAAGGCGAAAGGCGCACAGAATGTCCGTTGCTTTCGGCTCGTAATCGGCGTCGTAGTAGCCCATCTCCGCGTACGGCGTGACACCTGCGCCCCAACGGCTTTTCTTTTTGCCCGAGTTGTTGTTACTCACCATTGCTGTCTCCTGAAGAACGTGTGAATGTTGCGCTTCGCACTAGATATTCCGCGCGCCCCGTTTTCTCGTCAGGCAAACTTCGAACTGAAAGCTGTCTCAGCATCGGACTTCAACGCTGACGACGAGTAGATTTCCAGTCGAGGTTTCGGAACGCCCGCAATACTGCTGTACTGCACGCGTACTTTCTGGCCGGGTCGCACGTATTCCACGGCGCTTCGCACCGCGATCGCCGCTTCGGCAAATCCGGTGGCGATGAGCTTGATCTTCCCCGGATATGTGACCATGTCGCCGGCCGCAAAAACGCCGGGCAAGTTAGTTTCCATGCGCGAGTTGACAACGATCTTCTTGTCGTCAAAGTCAAGGCCCCAGTTCTCCATCGCACCGAGATTGATATGGAATCCGATCATCGGCAGCAAAGCTTGCGCCTCCAGCCTGCGCTCCACCCCGCGCGAGTCTTGGAGAGTTACCGCCTCCAGGCATCCGTTGCCGTGAGCCGCCCTCAACAAGGTCGACGTATGCAGGCCGACCCGACCATGATCCGCCAGTTGCTGCACTTGTCGCAGCGTCGAGGCATGTGCCTGAAACTCCTCCGATCGGTGCACCACGGTGACACGTAAAGCGATTGGCATTAAGTTCAACACCCAATCCAGCGCCGAGTCCCCACCGCCCACGATGACCACATTCTCGCCGCGAAATAGTTCGGGATCGCGGACCCCATAGTGAACGCCATGTCCTTCCAGACGGTGGCAGCCCTCCGCATCGTGTTTGCGCGGGGTGATCAGGCCGAGTCCGCCCGCCAGTAGCACGGTCCGCGTCTGATGCACTTTGTGATTGGTGACCACGTCTATAAGTTTCTCCTCATTGTGAAGGGCAAGCATCTTCACTTCTTCGCTCAGGTGAACGTCCACCCCAAATTGCAGAGCCTGCCTGGTCAAGTTGCGCACCAGATCTTTGCCCAGGACTTCCGGCATTCCAAACACGTCGTAAATATTCTTTTCCGGATAAAGCGCCGTCACCTGCCCGCCGAGGTGCGGTGCCGTCTCGACAATTCGGGCTGAGATCTCGTGCATCCCCGCGCGGAACGCCCCCGCCAAGCCGGTTGGCCCTCCACCGATAATGGTGAGGTCTCTGATTTCCATCTCAACTCCGCCCCACGGGGACTGCTTATCCTTCGAAGTCCTGTGTCGTCTCGAAGACTTGAAATTCCTCCTTCACGTAGGCGCGAAGAACGTCCGTCCGCGACACCATCCCCACCAGCTTTCCTCCAGACACCACCGGGATTCGGATAATGTGGTGCCGGGTCATCAATTCGATCGCCTCGTCTACCGACTGGTTCGCCTCCAGACAGATCGGTTCTTTCGTCATGATGTCTTTCGCTATCGCCGACAGGCCGTTCTCGCCATTTCGCAGAACTTTCAGAATGTCGAACTCAGTCACCACTCCGATGACGTGTCCCCGGTCATCGATCACCGGCAATCCGCTAACGAAGCCGGAGAGCATTTTTTGCGCGAGGCTGGTGCAACTGGCGTTGGTTTTGGCTGCTACCACGCGGCTCGACATGATCTCGCTGACTTTCATTTGTTTTTGCTCTCGGCTGTTCCCGATTAAACCTGGCAGCGTGCCAGAAGATTCTCCACCTGACTTTAGGCTTATCAAGACGAACTCCAGGAATTCTGCAGCGACAGCCGGGCTGGTTTGCCCGGCCATCTGGCTGGGTAACGGTCGCGGATCTGGTTGCGAAGTAGTTCCGGCCGTTTCGCCAACGATCTCCGCACTACTTCTGGTTAGGGCAATTCCTGTTCCATCCCTCGCTTTGAAGTCGTGGTGGCAAAGGGGCAGTGCATAACTTGTTGATAGTTCTGTCAGTTGGAACTACGTCTGAGGCGGGCTGCAAGGAAAGCCAGGCGTTCGACATCTCGCCGCATCTGAGACATAAGTGTCTCATGTGGAGGCGAGTACAAATTCCGAACAATAAGATAATGCTATGCTTAACAGTGATGAACGTGGTAGTGACAATGATATCTCATTACTGTGACCGTTTCGTCTCACCGCGGGCCCGGGTCGCGATCTTATGCTTTGCCAGCAACCGATGAAAGGTTCGGCGCGGTATTTTCGCCAGCTTCGCAGCCTCGGAAATGTTTCCCTCGGCCTTCAGCAAATAACTCGACAGCGCTTCCCGTTCAAACTGCTCGACGACGCGCGCTTTACTCGGCATGAAGCCTAACTGGGGCGACATGACTCCCTGCACGTGCAGAGGAAGATGTTCGGGCTCGACTACCGCCGACGAAGTCAACACTACCGCCCGTTCAATGATGTTTTCCAGTTCGCGAAGATTGCCCGGCCACGAATAGTTCTTCAGCAGGGCGAGCGATTGGGGGGAAATGCTTTCCACTTTCTTGTTAACCTTGGCCCGGGCCCGCTGCAAAAAATACTCCGCGAGAAACGGAATGTCTTCAATTCGCTCGCGCAACGGCGGCAGAGTGATAGAGAAGGTGTTGATCCGGTAGAAGAGATCTTCGCGAAACGTGCCTTCACTAATAGCGGCCTCCAGATTCCGGTTGGTGGCGGCGACAATTCTCACCGAAACCTTTCGTGTCCGCATGTCGCCGACGGCGCGTATCTCGCCGGTTTGCAACGTGCGCAAGAACTTGGCCTGGATCTCCAGTGACATGTCGCCAATTTCATCGAGGAACATCGTTCCGCCGTCCGCCTTTTCGAACAACCCCTTGCTGTCGCTATAGGCGCCCGTAAAAGCGCCCCGCTTATAGCCGAAGAGTTCGCTTTCCAGCAGAGCAGGCGACAAGGCCGTGCAGTTTAGAGTGACCAGCGAATGATTGCTGCGCGTGCTGTTGCGATGAATGGCTCGCGCCACCAGCTCTTTCCCGGTCCCGCTCTCGCCGCGGATCAAGACGGTCGTGGGCGTGGGCGCAACCTTGGAAATCAGTGCCGAGATTTCCTTCATCTTCACATTGTTGCCAATAATGAACTCGCCTTCCGCGCGTCCTTCAAGCTCGCGCAGAGCAAGCTGGTATTGGTCCTGGACAGATTCCGCTTGATTCCTCTTCCCGGCAAACTCTGAGATAAAGCGAGCGGTTTTGCCGCCGACCACTTCCGTGCCGTGCGGCCGCAGGCGAAAAACTTCCCGGCCGACGTCAGGATCGCCGGTCACATTGATGATTAAGTCCGCAGTATCAGCTTTCAGGAATTTTCTGTAGTTTGTGGAAACCGGTAAGCCGAGTTCCCGGGCAAGTACGATGCCGGGTGCCCCTTCATCCTTATCGGCGACGCCGACAATCTCGACGCTCGGGTCGTGGTGGAACAGTTCCAGCAAGGCTCTTCCACCACGGCCGGCTCCGATGAGAATGATTCGCATCATAGCCTGCCCCATCGAAGTTTCAGATGCACACTGGCGGCTTTTGCCCGAAATCCATAATCCCGCGCCAGCCGCGTATTCTACCCCATCCTTACCGCTACTCGTTCGACCCGGCAAGGGGAGCTTTTGGTTCGGCAGCCGCCGCTCGTCCGGTAGAGTGGGAAACGCGCTACGGTACTTGGAGAGCGGCACGCCGAGCCGTTGACACAGCGCAACGCGGATCAGGGTGTTGTGCGTGACAACGAGAACGCGGCCGCGAGGATGTATTGTCTCAACCTCGCCCGGCTGGACAGCCATTGCGCTGTGAATTCGTAGTCAACTTTGAGCGCTCTGAGATTTGCGTTTAAGCACAACCTCTGAAAATATGGCGGCGAGAATGTGATCGGTGCTCTGAAAAGAGTCCACACAAATTGCACTCTTATCGTACTGATGTAGTCCGCCTTCCGCGTTGTACAGCAACTCAACGAGCCGCCGCCCAGTGATAGAGACGATCGTGCGGGTGAAAAGAATCGTGTACAGCATGGTGCGCTTGAAGAGGCGGCTCCTGGACGCGGACGACCTTGATGGCCTCTTAGATGGCCTCTTATGTCAGCCTCAAAAATATTGGGGAGCCGTTATATTCAAAAATAATGACAATAACAGCTCGGTACTCGCTATCCTCATGTCGTGCTCCTGATGTCGTGCTCCTGCCACGAATTTGGCAACTGCGTCACAATCTTTCTGCCTACGATGCTGCCTACATCGTGCTTGCCGAAATACTCGGCGCTGCACTGGTTACACGGGATGGTCGACTCGCTTCTGCTTCGGGCCATGCCGCAGCCATCGAGCTCTACTAATCCGGCGAATCGCATCACTCACCCACTGATGGTCGATGTTTAGGCGAGGCGATGACGAAATCGTGAAATTGACCGCGATTGGCGTCCAGATCAAGACTCTCGCGACGTCTCGGCCTCTTCGTGGCTAGAGAGCACTCAGCCGTGCGGGTTCCTCAATTTTTCACTTCTACGCATGTAATGAACCATACGATCTGATCCGGCTGTCGGCTGGGCGATGAATCGCTCTCTTCGTAACGCAAATCCTGACGGGGAATCAGCCGCCCGATGGGCGTCGATTTCAACCTTCAGATTGGAACAACCCCGTCGCATACTGGACCTCCTCGACGACCACGGGTGCAGCGCATGCGCGCAGATTCCAGAAAGAAGATGCGAGAGGAGCTATTTGCAGCGCTCAAGCTATAATTGCGCCCACGCATGACTCTAAACTCTGGCACCAAACTCGGGCCGTATGAAATTGTCTCCTCACTGGGCGCGGGGGGCATGGGAGAGGTCTATCGCGCCCGGGACCCGCGTCTCAAGCGTGAAGTTGCTATCAAAGTTTTGCCGCAATCGCTTTCTCTTGATCGAGACCGGTTGCGCCGTTTTGAGCAAGAGGCCCTAGCCACGGCGGCACTCAACCATCCCAACATCCTGGCCGTCTTCGACATTGGCACGGACGAGAACTCGCCTTACGTGGTGTCGGAACTGCTGGAGGGAGAAACGCTGCGGGATCGACTGCGTAGTGGATCGATCCCGGTCCGCAAGACTTTGGACTACGCTTTGCAAATCGCGCATGGATTAGCCGCGGCCCACGAGAAGGGGATCATTCATCGCGATCTGAAACCAGAGAATTTGTTTCTTACGAAAGATGGGCGAGTCAAAATTCTGGACTTCGGGCTGGCCAAACTGACGCAGACCGAATCCGGTGGCCACACTTCCCTTCCGACCCTGACCCACGCCACCGAGTTGGGCACGGTGATGGGGACAGCCGGATACATGTCGCCCGAGCAAGTACGTGGCGTTGCTGTGGATGCACGCTCCGACATATTCAGCTTTGGGGTCATTCTCTACGAGATGCTCTCGGGTAAACGGGCATTTCACAGAGAAACTGCCGCCGATACGATGAGCGCAATCCTCAAGGAAGACCCTCCTGACTTGAGTGAGACCAATCGCAATATTTCTCCGGTACTGGAGCGGATACTGCAACATTGCCTGGAGAAGAATCCCGAGCAGCGCTTCCACTCGGCGCGCGATGTGGCGTTTGATTTGGAATCCGTTTCCAACCAGTCGGGCTCTGCCTCCCGTTTGAGGACCGTGACCGACCAACGAAGATCCTATTGGAAGCAAGCTGTCTTGGCCCTGACCGTCGTGCTGGCCTTGGCGGGGACTTACTACGCTGCCAGGAATAAGGGGCCGGTGCTCGCACCCCATTTTCACCAGCTTACGTTTCAACGGGGGTCGATTTATGGGGCAAAGTTTGCTCCAGATGGGCAAAGCATCCTATACAGCGCGGCCTGGAACGGCGCTGAGAAAGAGCAGGTCTACACCACTCGGACCGATGCACTGATGTCGCGCGCAATCGACCTCCAGGATAGCGAGATCCTGAGCATCTCGTCGAGAGGGGAAATGGCTCTCCGGCAAAAATCAGATCATGGTGACATTCCCCGCGGGATGCTATCGGTCGTCCCGCTGACCGGGGGTTCACCCCGCGAGTTGCTGGGGGATGTGCTGCAAGCTGCCTGGAGTCGGGACGGGGAATCTCTCGCGGCAGTGCATTTCGTGCGTCCAGAGTGGCGCTTGGAATATCCGATCGGAAAATCCATTTACTCCACCACCACCGGGTACATTTCGGATGTTGCGGTCTCTCCCGACGGCAAGCGGATTGCTTTCTTCGATCATCCCAATGGCGGCGATACACGCGGATACGTGGCCGTGGTGGACCTCTCGGGAAAGGCAAGCCGATTAACCAAGGAATGGAGCGATCTTACCGGCCTGGCATGGTCCCACTCTGGGGACGAGATCTGGTTCACGGGCAGCGATGCGGGTATCAACAGCGCGCTCTATGCAGTCGATCTCAGCGGCCACTTACGGGACCTTTTGCACATTCCCGGTCGATTGCATCTTTTCGACATCAGCAAGGAAGGGCAAGTCTTGATCGCCAACGAGGCAACTCGACAAGAAGTTTACGGCCACAGAATGGGACAAGACCGGGACGTCGATTTGTCCTGGTTCGACTGGACTCTTGGACGTGCCCTCTCCACGGATGGTAAGTGGGCAGTCTTGGAGGAAGACGGCGAAGGCGGCGGCCCAGATTACACGGTGTTTCTCCGCAAAACAGATGGCTCTCCAGCCATCCAGCTCGGATCCGGAATGGGGCTCGCCATATCACCCGACGATAAGTGGGTAGCGTCGACCAGCGTGAAACAGCCCGCGCCCACGGTCTTGCTGCCGACCGGCGCTGGACAACCGATTACCCTCGGCGATGGTCAACTGTTTCATACTGCAAACCTGCAGTTCCTGCCAGATGGTAAGGGATTGATTATGGTTGCCACGGAGAAAGGCGGAGCTCCACGAACCTACGTTCTAAGGCTAGACGGTTCGCCGCCGAAACCATTCGGGCCGGAAGGCTTCCGGGGCACGTTGGTTTCTCCGAACAGGAACTATGTGCTAGGGCGCAGGGATGAAGCTTACTGGATCCTTCCGTTCGCAGGGGAACAGGCACCTCAGCCTTTGTCTTTCATTGGGGCTGATCAAGTTGTGGCTGGATGGTCGGCCGACAGTAAATCCATCTACATAGGCGATGTTTCCACGATGCCAGTCAAGATATACGTTGCGGACTTGAGGACGGGCCAGCGGCGCCTGCACCATCAACATGCACCTGGCGATCTGGCGGGCGTTTCTGGGGTGGGTTCGGGACTCATCACGCCGGATGGAAACTTCGACCTGTATACATTCGGCCGCACGCTCTCTTACCTCTACGTGGTTGAGGGCCTGAAATAAAACGTATCGTTCCCGAATGAGAACAATTCCGTGGGCCACTCTGGTTGCCGTGATGTTTTAGATCGCGACTGCTGGCTTAATGTCCTTCGCTTCTTTCTCCCTGGTTCCACAGCCGAGATGTTATGGGTTCCGTGGAACCAATGATTCGACCGGAGGAATCGAGATCGACTTGGTAAAGGCGTGTTCCGGCGGTTGGGTTCCGTCTTGCTTGGCTTTTGCGAGAACCTCCATCGCCTGTCCCGTAAGCGGTGGAATATGTATCGTCGCGGTGAGCCATTTTTCGCGTACCCAGGCTTGGCCCGTCGCCGGCTGACCATCACATCCGGTAAACGGTAAGCTCAGCCATCGCGACCGCTCGGCTTCGTTGGTAATCTCCTGAAAAGCTTTGCGAGCTCCCAGGGCCATCGAGTCGTCTTGCGCGCCGACCAGGCCAATCGACGCGCTCTGTGAGGTGGCCATTTTCAGCCAGGAACGCACCGCCCGCCAGGCACTTTCCTCTGTCCAGTGTGCCCTCAGCATCTTCACTTCAATGTTCGACGGTTTCGTCTCCTGCATCCCGGACTCGCGTTCCTGAGCCGAAGAACTCTGTGAAGGTCCTTCAATGTATAAAACAGTACCGCCTCGGGGCAGCAACGCTGCGAACTGTCTTCCCTGAATGCGTCCAATCTCGGAGTGATTGGAACTAAGGGCAAACATAGGTGCGGTTGCTGCCTTGCGCAGATCCGACAAGTAATCCGGCCTCCGGTTCAGGACCGCCCAACCGATTCCTGCAGCACTGGCGGCACGCGCGACCTGCGGAAGAGCTGTGCCTCCGAAAGGTTCTACCACGATCGCATCGGGTCGGGACTCAACTCGGCTTTGGATTGCCTTTAGGAGTTGCGTGCTCTGATTCACGGCGTCGTTATCGGCAAACACTATCTCCACATCGCTCCCCAGTTTGTGCGCGGTCTCTTCCGCGGTTT
>DATKQB010000072.1:0-89966 GCA_035523795.1 Verrucomicrobiia bacterium
AATGCAGGATGTTGTGGGCAACCCCCTCACCGCCGACTTGGAATTCGAAGCAGGCTTCGCCTGCAACGGAGTGAAGGCGACGCCGACTTCACCATTGCCCTCGGTGTGTCCGGCGAACGAATTCACCTCTAACCTGGTCAATATTCCGCCGCCCGGCGAAGAAGACGACGATCATCACCCCCCCCGCATTCAGCACCGCAGTCTGTTCGATCTCGCCATTGGAGATGACCATCTGGCTCATTTCGACAACGACCGTTACCGAGTCAGCCTGCAATTGACGGCGATCAATCTGGCAAATAAATACGCGCTGTATAACTTCCTCTCCACCTTCAGCGGCACGCACTACGTGACCCCGCGGGCTCTGACGGCGGAAATCGGGTTCCACTTCTAACCCTTCGTTCGAAGAGGCCCCGGCAGAAATGTGTTCGGGGCCTTCTTAAGTGGTGCAGCAGAAGGCGACCTGAACGAGATAACGGTCTAAATGGAACCGTCTGGAGTCGCCTGCCTGAGTTTGTTGGAGCGCCGCGCGATGAGAAGCTATTCGCCTGGAAGGGGAAGGAAGAAGGCCATCAAGAAGTTTACGACCCGCAAAGGCCTTTGGATGGCTGCCATGATTGCTGCGGGAATGATTGTCATGCTTGCGCTTTGGCTGCTTGGGGTTTTCCGCCTCGATGCTGACTGAGCTTTAAGGCGGCTCACGTCGAATTTGTCCCGGGTCCACAGCTGTCCTGAGGAATTTTGACCGCGAACGAACTGGAGTCGATCCGATGCGTACCCGTCTCGATTCAAGGAATCCGACACCGCCCTGACGAAACTCCACTCCGTTGGTCGGTGAGATCCGCGGTCGGTTCGTCGGACATGATGGTTTTGTCGTCCCGAAGGACTTTACGGAATTTCATGAACGATTCCCCGAATACGTTCGCAACTGGGTGAGGAGGCACATGCGAGTGGCAGCCTCAAGGGAAGACGTTGAGGACTGGACGCAAGACCTGCTGATTCACCTGCGATTCGTGCCGCTCAATTCCAAACACCGGGGCGCTGGCAAAGAAGACGTGATTCAGACCTTCGATCCAATGAAGCATTTCGGGGCAAACCAAGCCCGCTTTCAGAACTACATTAATATTTGCCTCACGAATAGACTTAGGACTCTACAGTCGAAGCGAATGAAAGATGCACTGTTCCAGCCCGGAAACTTGTCGCTCGATACTCAACGTGAATGGAACGATCCACGCGCTGTGGATGACACAAGTTCTGCTACTCGCACTCGGTTCGCATACAAACGGCTGCCAATGCTTCAGAAAATCGAGATCGAGATAGAGCTTTTGTGGGCGAGTTCGTGGCTCGTGTAGCGTTTCACAAACGGGTAACGTCAGAGCAAAAAGCCCGCGAAGCCAATTCCTCCGCCGTCGTGAGTCACGTGAGCGGTCAACTCAGCACCATTTCATGGAACCGCCTTGATTTGTACAACGAGGTCTGGGATCAGCCGCTCGTCAAGCTGTCACGGAGGTATGGAATCTCTGATGTCAGGCTAGGGAAGGTGTGTCGCAAACTGAACATACCCCACCCGGACGAGGCTATTGGGCGAAGAGGGTGGTCGGTCAAGCGGTCGAACAAGTGCCGCTACCAGAATTCAAGGGTGCGCCCGTCGTGCGGCGACTTAAAACACAGTCGAGGCGTCAGAAGGGATGACCGGGGGAACCAAGCCATAGCTTATGTTGGCGGCTCAAATCTGTCCGGTGAATGTGAGCGTCGTGGAATCAATGGTATATGACGATGGACAGTCAATCTGTAGCGAAATGATAGGCTGGGCGGCTTGAGGGCACTGCAAGCCCCCGCAACCAAAACGCTCCGGTGTTTCTTCCTGTAAATCTCTCGGATTTTCGAAGTTGCAAGCAGAGCCGCGTGCATGATTTTTCCAGCTCGTAGCCGCTTGTTCCAGTTTCCAAAGGCGTGGAACAACTTGGGCACGTTGTCGAAAATCCCGTGCCTAACGCGAGCGCGAAGCAGGTCTTGTGTTTTCTAACCTTACGAATTTATAGTAATGTGCGTGATCGAGAGCCCATTTATCTTCTCGACCGCAACACTGGGGACCATCCATGCGCAGCGTGTGGCTGCTGTTTGCGTTATTCTCCATCGGGTTGAACTCAGCTTCGTCACAAGACCGCGATTATCCCCGATCCATGGTGGTCAGCGACCACGGGATTGTGGCTACGAGCCAGGTGCTGGCATCCCAAGCTGGCGCTGAAATTCTTGCGCGTGGCGGGTCGGCCATCGACGCGGCCATTGCCGCGAATGCCGTCCTCGGAGTCACCGAGCCCATGATGAACGGCATCGGTGGAGATCTGTTTCTCATTTATTGGGATGCAAAGAGCGGCAAACTCTATGGGCTGAATGCGAGCGGCTGGGCACCGCAAGGCCTGACCATCGATTTTCTGAAGAAAAAAGTCTTCACGTCGATGCCGGAGGATGGAATTTACAGCGTTACCGTGCCGGGCGCAGTGGACGGATGGGCGAAGGCTCACCAGCGTTTTGGGAAACTGCCCTGGAAGGTTTTGTTCACTCCGGCGATCTACTATGCAGAGAATGGCTATTCCGTTCCTGAAATCATTCATGACTTCTGGGGTATCGGCAGCCCGAGGCTGAAGCAGACGGAAGAAGCACAGCGCCTTTTTCTTCCGAATGGAAGGCCGCCCGCTCTCGGGGAAAGGTTTCGCAATCCTGATCTTGGCAAGGCCTTGCGTCTGATTGCCGACAAGGGTCCACGCGAGTTTTACGAAGGTGAAATTGCGCAAGCGATCCTAAAAACCTCGGCGTCTCTGGGTGGAACCATGCAGGCCGCCGATCTCGCGGAATTTTCATCGGAGTGGGTCGATCCAATTTCGATCGATTATCGAGGCTGGAAAGTTTACGAACTTCCACCAAATGGGCAGGGAATGGCTGCCTTGGAAATGCTGAATATCATGGCGACTTCGCCTGCCGACAAAGCTGGACCACAAGGCACAGTCGAACTGCACAAGAAGATCGAAGCTATGAAGCTTGCTTACAGCGATCTCTATCGCTACAACGGAGATCCCCGATTTGCCAGCATTCCGGTGAAAGGTCTGCTCTCAAAAGAGTATGCGGCACAGCGCGCGGCGCTGATTGATCCCCAGAAAGCGAACTGCACCGTGGCGAATGGTACGCCGGCCAAGAGCGACACCACCTATCTGGCTGCGGTTGATAAAGACGGCAATATCGCTTCGGTAATCCAGAGCATTTACGACTATTTCGGTTCGGGCGTCGCAGTGAAAGGCATGGGATTCGTGCTTCAGGATCGCGGCGGGTTGTTTGTTCTTGATGCTGGGCATCCGGATGCGCTCGCTCCGCGTAAGCGGCCGTTCCATACGATTATTCCTGCGTTCATGGAGCGAGGCGACGAACACATTGGATTTGGAATTATGGGCGGTTCGAATCAGCCGCTGGCGCACGCACAGTTTGTATCGAACATTGCCGATTACGGTTGGAATATTCAGGCGGCGCTTTCCGCGCCGCGCTTTACGATTCGTGGCTCCGAGTCGATCAACTGCAACATTCTTATGGAGTCGCGAGTTGCACCGGAAGTGCAGGCACAGTTGCGCCAGAAAGGCCACAACCTGGTGATGCGCAAGGATTATTCCGCATTGATGGGCCGTGGACAGGCGGTGCTTCACAATTCGAAAACCGGGACGAATTTCGCCGCCTCCGATCCGCGTGCCGATGGCTCGGCTGAACCGGAGCCGATGCCGCCGCAGAAATGAACGCTCTAGAAATGCTAAACGCAAAATCATTGAACCATGACTGAAAAAGATCGTGATCGGCTATTAGGCATGAATCGGCGCATCACACGCCGCGACTTCGTCAACGGCGTTGCCGTCAGTATTGGGGCCTTGGGCTGCTCGAGCCTTCCTGGCCTGGCGTCCAGCATCCGAAGCGGCTCCAGGGCCGACACAGATTCCGTCGACTATCCGCCTGCATTGACGGGCATGAGAGGGCTTGCGCCAGGCTCCTACGATGTTGCGCATTCTCTGCGTGACGGCAACTTCTGGGAAAGCGCGGGAAGCCCAATCGACACGCATGAGATTTACGACCTAGTTGTGGTTGGAGGAGGCATCAGCGGCCTCGCCGCTGCTTACTTCTATCGCAAGCATGCAGGTAAGAATGCGCGGATTTTAATTCTTGATAACAACGACGATTTCGGAGGGCATGCCCGCCGAAATGAATTCCGCGTCGATGGAAGGCTGCTGCTGAGCAATGGTGGAACTCAGTCCATCGAGAGCCCGGGAGAATACAGTGAAGTTGCCAAGGGCGTTCTCACCGACTTGGGTATCCACACGAAAGTTTTTTACAAAGCGTACGACGAGAAACTGTATTCGCATCTTGGTACAGGCTGTTTCTATAACAAGGAGACGTTTGGCGCGGATCGCTTGACGACTGGGATGGGTTCGACTCCCTGGCCGGAGTTTCTGAAGAAAAGTCCGATGCCGGAGAACGTCCAGCGAGAGATCGCGCGTCTGTACGACGAGAAGAAGGATTACCTCGCTGGTCTTTCGAGAGAAGAAAAGTACGCACGTCTGGCGAAGATCAGCTATGCAGGCTTTTTGACGGAGATCTGTAAAGCCGACCCGGCCGTTCTGCCGTTTTTTCAAAGCTACACCAACGACCTGTTCGCCGTAGGCATTGACGCAGTCTCGGCTATCGCGTGCTATAAAAATCCGGATGATTACGGTGGATATCAGTACGCAGGCTTCGACGGTCTGAATTTAGAAAGCGGCGAGAAAGAAGAAAAAGAAGAGCCTTACATTTTTCATTTTCCTGACGGAAATGCGTCCATCGCGCGTTTGCTCGTCCGAAGCTTCAATCCCGATGCAGTGCCGGGTCACACGATGGAGGATGTGGTTACTGCGCGTCTCGACTACCGCAAACTTGATGAGTCTTCCTCTGCCGTCCGCCTCCGGCTCAGTGCAACCGCGGTGCGAGCGCAGCACGTCGGAGCGCCGGAATCGGCGAAACAAGTCGAAGTTTCCTACGTGGAGGCAGGAAAACTTAAGAAGGTTACGGGAAAATGCTGCGTGCTTGCCTGTTACAACACGATGGTTCCGTATCTTTGTCCCGAGCTTCCAGAGAAACAGAAAGAAGCGCTGCATTACGGAGTGAAGGAACCTCTTATTTATACGCATGTGGCGATTCGCAATTGGACTGCATTCCACAAGCTGGGAATCCGACAGATTCTTTCGCCGGGCAGTTATCACACGTTCACCATGCTCGATTTTCCCGTTAGCCTGGGCGCATATCAGTTTCCCAGCAAGCCGGAAGAGCCGATGGTGCTGTTTATGCTGCGCACCCCGTGCCAGCCCGGCCTGCCTCGCCGCGATCAGTACCGGATGGGCAGGTATGAACTGATCGGAACTCCTTTTTCTGAATTTGAGCGGAGTATCCGCGACCAACTGAATCGTATGCTCGGCTCGGCGGGATTCGATTCTGCCCGCGATATTGCGGCGATCACTGTGAACCGTTGGGCGCACGGTTATGCCTACGAATACGACACACTGTTTGACCCGCATTGGCCGCGGGACGAGCGCCCCTGCGTGATCGGTCGTAAACAATTCGGACGGATCTCCATTGCGAACTCTGACGCTGCCGCCAGCGCTTATACCAACGCCGCCATTGATCAGGCTTACCGTGCCGTTGAGGAACAAGTGAAGACCACGCAGGCATGACGGATTCGTGGAGCAGAATGACTAACCGCTAAACGTGCATTCTCACCTTTTCAGCCCGGCGATTTCCGTCCCCTTGCCGAAGGATTCTAAACTGGGATGCTGGAGGCGGAAATCGACTATACGGAAAACACTGTAGACAAGAAATCCGTCTCCGTGTTTGATAATACCCTTCTTGTGTACCTTCCCGTCAGCGTACCGCGCATGCGGAAGCTCGCAAATTCGCAGAGATTATGCCAGACACCGTCGAAATACTGATCGCCGATGACCACGAGTTATTTCGAAGGACACTGCGCAGTTTCATCGAGGCCCAGACGAATTGGCATGTGTGTGGTGAAGCGGGTGATGGGGCCGAAGCCGTAGACAAGGCCAAGGTCTTTCATCCTGATGTTGTCCTAATGGACATCAATATGCCGCGAATGGATGGACTCGAGGCAACTCGGATTCTGAGGCGTGACCTTCCCGATTGCCGCGTGGTGATCGTCACGCAGAATCATGCTTCCATTGCGCGCCAACAGGCGGCATCCGTGGATGCCTATGCCGCTATCACAAAATCCGAGTTGATGCGGGATTTGCGCACAACAGTGGAAAGCATGCTTGGAGGACAGATCGACGAACCCAAGAGCGATTCGGAAGAAGAAGAAGGCTGGGTAGCCGGAGGAGGTGCTCTAGGCCGATTAGTCAAAGAATTCGATTGGGGGAAGACGCCGCTTGGTCCTATCTGGAGTTGGCCACAGAGCCTGAAGGTCGCCGTTCGCATTCTGCTCACGTCGCGCTTCGCGATGTGGATGTGTTGGGGAAAGGAGCTCACATTTCTCTACAACGATGCTTACGCAAAGATGACCCTCGGCAAGAAACATCCCTGGGCGTTGGGGCAGCCATCCTGGGAGGTGTGGAAAGAAATTTGGGACGATATCGGTCCGCGCATTGAAAAGGTTCTGGCGACCGGGCAGGCGACTTGGGACGAAGGGCTGCTGTTGTTTCTCGAACGAAGCGGTTATCGAGAAGAAACTTATCACACGTTTTCTTATAGCCCGCTATCCGGAGATAACGGCAGAGTTGCCGGCATGCTATGCGTTGTCACTGAAGAAACGGATCGTGTGATTGGCGAGCGACGCCTGAATACCTTACGCTCACTTTCCGCTGAACTCAGCCAGAGCACAACGGAAGCGGAGGCGATCCACTGCATCGGTCGAGTGCTTGCTGAAAATCAGCAGGACATGCCGTTTACGCTTACATACTTATTTAAGAAGCATTATGCGCAGCTGGCGTGCAGAACGGGGATATCGGAGAGTGATCCCGCGGCGCCAGAAACGATCGATTTGGATGAAGAAGAAACGGCGTGGCCTCTTACAGAAATCCTCGACAAAAAAGATTTTCACCTGGTCGAGGGATTGCAGAAAAGATTTGCGTCAGTGCCGTGCGGACGCTGGCAGGAGCCTCCCGCGCGGGCAATCCTGCTGCCCATTACGAGTCCGGCGCAGGAAATTCCAGCCGGAGTGATCGTCGTCGCACTGAATCCTTATCGCCCGCTGGACGTGAGTTACGCTGGATTTGTTAACCTCGTTTCGGGGCAGATTGCGGCCAGCATCGCCAATGCGCGCGCTTATCAGGAAGAGAGGAAGCGGGCGGAGGCACTGGCCGAAATCGATCGCGCCAAAACTGCTTTTTTCAGCAATGTCAGTCACGAATTCCGGACCCCGTTAACGCTGATGTTGGGACCATTGCAAGACTTGCTCTCGCGTAGCAAGACGCACCTGTCGCCAACTGCTGCCCAGCAACTTGAACTGGTGAATCGCAATGGCGCGCGGCTGCTGCGCCTGGTGAACACGCTGCTCGACTTTTCCCGCATCGAAGCGGGTCGGGTGAGGGCTGTCTACCAAGCCACAGATCTGGCGGGGTTTACGACAGAACTGGCGGGTGTCTTTCGCTCCGCCACAGAGCGCGCGGGGCTGGGGTTGGTTGTCAATTGTCAGACGACGAAAGACATAGCCTATGTCGATCGTGACATGTGGGAGAAGATTGTCCTTAATCTCGTCTCCAATGCTTTCAAGTTCACATTCGAGGGCGAAATCGAGGTGAGTTTAAGCCAGGTGGACCACTCTGCGGAACTCCGAGTTCGAGATACGGGCGTGGGAATCCCTCCTGAGGAAATGCCTCACCTTTTCGATCGCTTTCACCGGGTTCCAAACACTCGCAGCCGAACTCACGAGGGCACGGGAATCGGACTGGCTCTGGTGCACGAACTAGTCAAACTCCACGGCGGTTCGATGCGGGTTGACAGCACGTTGGAGCGCGGCACGACATTTTTCGTAACCATCCCGCTGGGGCAGGCGCATCTGGCTGCGGAGCAGATTGGAGGTGAGCGCACATTGGCATCGACCGCGACGGGAGCAAATCCCTTCGTGCAAGAGGCGCTGCGCTGGCTGCCCGATGACGAGCGGCCGAGCGAAGAAGAACTCCCGCTGGATCGGGATCTGTTGCCGGTTCCATGTCCCTCGTCGACGATCCCGTCGGATCGTCGACGCGTATTGATTGCAGACGACAATGCAGATATGCGGCAGTATCTGGCGCGAATGCTCGGGGAGCGTTACGAAGTAGTAACCTTCGCCGATGGAGCGGCAGCCCTGGAATCGATCCAAAGCCGTCCTCCAGACCTTGTGCTGAGCGACATCATGATGCCGAATTTGGATGGATTTGGTTTGTTGCAGGCCATGCGCTCAAGTCCGGAAAACAAGACCATTCCCGTAATTCTCCTGTCCGCACGTGCGGGGGAAGAGGCGCGCGTCGAAGGCATTGACGCCGGTGCAGACGACTACTTGATCAAACCATTCAGCGCTCGCGAGCTTCTCGCCCGTGTCCAAACGCATCTCGAGTTGGCCCGCGTTCGGAATGAAGCCAAAGAACTGCTTGAGCTGCGAGTTCAAGAGCGCACGAAAGAGCTAGAGCATGTGCAAGCCGGCTTGCATGAGTTGTCCGCAAAGTTGTTGCAATTACAGGATGAGGAACGGAGACGCATCGCGAGGGAATTGCATGACAGTGCCGGCCAGACTTTAGCCGTTCTCGGGATGTATTTGGATGATTTAAAACTAGCAACCAACGGGGATACGCAATTCGGAGATAGAGTGCGAGAGGCCCAGGAGTTGGTGCAACGTGTCACCCAGGAGATCAGGACCACGTCGTATCTGCTGCACCCGCCTCTTCTGGACGAGACCGGCTTACCGCCAGCCCTCAAATCGTATATCGATGGCCTGATGCAACGCACGCATCTCAAGATCCGATTGACCATCGATGAGGAATTTGGAAGGCTGCCTAAGGAGTTGGAGTTGGCGATGTTCCGCATCATTCAGGAATGTCTGACGAATATCCTGCGTCATGCGGAAAGTGATGTCGCTGAGATTCGAATCAGCCGGACGTCCGAGAAAGTTACTCTGGAAGTACAGGACCATGGCAAAGGCATGTCGAGGGACACGTTAACTGATATTCAGGAACATCCATCGGGCGTCGGCATTCGCGGCATGCGGGACCGGGTGAAACATCTGAATGGGGAGATGCAGATCCACTCCGAAGTTTCAGGAACGACAGTTTCGATCACGTTCCCGAATGATGCTTCAAGGAATCTTGGTTCACGCCCGGTTGCTGAGGGTGGGGCGATTCGCAATCTCGCAGAAGAACGAGTTTCCTGATAGGCCTATGAACTGACGCTCACGATAGCGGCTGCGACGTGATCATTCTAGAGGTCAATGGGGATGCGACTGCATCGGTAATCGAGCTCTCACCGTGGTCCCCGTGGGACTCGAGGAAATATCGAGAGTTCCTCCGAATCTGCGTACACGTTCCTTCATCCCGGGGATTCCGACCCCGCTTTTGGGCACGGCATCGCCAAAACTCTTTGCCAGCGCGAGACCTTTTCCTTCGTCAATTACTTCGAGGGTTACAGAAGTGTTGTCGCTTTTGAGGCGAATGATGGCGGTCTTACTTCCAGAATGGCGGTGAATATTGGTGAGCGACTCCTGAATCAAACGAAACAGCGTGATCTCTAACTCCCCAGGCAGGCGGCCCAATTCCTCGCAATCCAAGCAAACCTGGATTGCGCTTCGGGTGGAAAAGCCATCGACATACCACCTCACCGCCGAGAGCAATCCCATCTCATCGAGCATGGGAGGATGCAGGAGGTAAGACATAGTCCGGAGCTGGCGGCTCATCTCGTCGATAATGTTGGTCGTGTCGTCGATAAGCGCGTCGGTATCGCGACTGGATTGTGCGTGCTCAGACTTGAGCCGTGCAAGATTCATGGTTAGGGCAGCGAGCAGTTGGCCCGTGCTGTCGTGCAATTCGCGGGAGATGCGGCGGCGTTCCTGATCTTGCGCCAGCAGCAGTTGGCTGGAAAGTTCCTGCACGTCGCGTCTTTCCTGCTCCAGCTCCGCAGTCCGTTGTCGAACTCTCGTTTCCAGCGTCTCATTCGCGTCCTGGAGCTCTTTTCTAGCCGTCTCCGCTTCGGCAGCCTGCCGTCGGGCCTCTTTTTGAGCTTGCCGCATGCGGAGCAGGGCATTTACCGTCGCCAGCAATTCCATTCGATCGACTGGCTCGGCAAGGTAGGCATCGGCTCCTCCCTCCAATCCTCGTACCCGATCCGACGATTCAACATACGAAGCGGAAAGGTGAAGAATGGGAATGTCACGCGTCGCGGGATCGCCTTTGAGCCGTCGACAAATCTCGTATCCGTCGATGTCGGGCAGATTAATATCGAGCGTAATCAGAGCGGGCTGACGCCGAGCCTGTTGCAAAGCCTCTTCGCCGGTTCGCGCCTCAATGACTGCGTATCCGCCTTCGCGCAGGTATCGCGTGAAGGAATACCGGATAGCGTCGTTATCATCGACGGATAAAATCGTTATGGGTTGGGCTTCGGACATACAAATTATGTGGTCGAAACGGGCTGATTGGCAGACACCGTCTCTGTGACGCCCGCT
The DNA here is from genome assembly GCA_035523795.1 of Verrucomicrobiia bacterium. GTDB lineage: Bacteria > Acidobacteriota > Terriglobia > Terriglobales > Acidobacteriaceae > Sulfotelmatobacter. Next base: position 10,703 of record DATKQB010000072.1, read on the forward strand.
TTCTGTAACGCCTGCGAAAACCTTAAAACGGCCAACTCGCGCGAACTCATAATGCTCTTCGGAATAATGTCGATTGCACTGGTTAACCGCTGGTAGTCTTCGTCCTGCAGAGATTTTGACGTGTGAACGACAACCGGCAGGCGCTTGGTCTTCGCATCCCGGCGCAGGGTCTCCAGAACTTCAAATCCATTCATCCCGTCCATCACCAGATCGAGCACAACCAGCGCAGGCTTGCACGCATGCACCATGCGTAAACCCTCGGCACCATCACTTGCCTCACAAAGTTCGCAGTCAAAGTCGGCCAGAAGGTTTCGAATTAAATATCGGGAGGCCGCATCGTCATCGATTACGAGGATGCCTGGTTTGACAGTCGAAGCCACAAGGCCCTCCAGTCGATTCAGAAGCCAGTGCCGATCCACGGGTTTGGAATGAAAACCATCGGCGCCGAGCGAGAGAGCCTTTTCCCGGTTATCGACCACCGTAATTACATACGCGGGAATATCACGGGTTGACGGGTCCGCTTTGAGATCGTGCAAAAAATCCCAGGAATGTTCCCCTTGTAGCAGGACATCGAGGACGATGGCTTTTGGGCGGAATGAACGAACAGCCGAGCGAGCCTCAGAAATATTGTTGGCGGGGATGACCTGGAATTTGCTTCCCTTCAGATACTTTTCATAAATGAATAAGGCCTCGCGATTGTCCTCGACCACGAGAACCGGAAACCGACTGGAATCCAGTTCTCGTTTGACCTCAGGTGCGTAAACCACCTCCGTTTGTCCTTGAAACGAAATCGGGATTACGACGGTGAAAGTCGAACCCGCGCCGACTTCGCTCGTGACATGAACATTTCCGCCGAGTAACTGCGCCAGCTTGCGCGACAGTGGCAAACCCAAGCCGGACCCTTTCGCGACCTTCTGCAACTTGCCCTCAACCTGAGTCCATTCCTGAAAGATCCGTTCCTGGTCCTCAGCCTTAATTCCAATTCCGGTGTCAGCCACGGAGAAGGAAATCGTGCCATCCTGTCGGCGCGACATCGCGACTCGAACTTCTCCTCGTTCGGTGAACTTCAATGCGTTGGAAATGAAGTTTCGCAGGATCTGGGATACTTTCGCCTCATCGCTGTAGATCTGGATGTTTTCCTCGGGATCCTCGAAGTACAGCTTGACGGATGAATTCTGCGCCAGCAGCGGCCGGAGCATGCCGCGGAGAGCCGAAAACAAGGTGCTCACATCGAACTGAGTGGGCCGAATGGTCACTTTTCCGGCTTCAACTTTGGCAAGGTCCAAAAGATCATTCACGAGATCAGTCAGATCCTGGGCCGAGCTCTTGATAAAACGAACCTGCTTTTCTTGTTCCAGCGACAAATCTCCGTCGAGGCGGTCAAGAAGAATCTGCGTAAGGGCGGAGATGGAATTCAGCGGGGTTCGGAACTCGTGGCTCATGTTCGACAGAAAATGGCTCTTGAGTTCGGAGGCGCGCTGCAGAAAATCGGCTCGGTCATCGAGTTCAGCATAAAGCGCTACCACTCCGCGATTGGTTTCATCGAGTTCGCGATTCAGCTGTGCGAGCTCCAGTTGGCGAGCGCGCAGTTCGTCCAACGTTCGCAGCAATTCCTGATTCTGCTGTTGTAATTCTTCATATGCATTATGGGGGCCCTGGTTTTCGATTTTGCTCAAAAGCGAATCGAGATCTTTCTTCTGCAGCACAAAGGATTTCGATGGGATCTTCTTCCCGATAACGACCGTCGTTCCTTTCGACGACGTGTCAACGTTGAAAATGTCCATTAGACGCTTGGCGCCAATCAGGCCAAGGCCCATTCCGGTCGGCGAGACGTACTTGCCATCGAGAATCTGATGGATGTCCGCGATTCCGTGGCCCTTGTCAGTGACGGAAATTTGAAGCAAGGGATCCAGATTCTTCTGCATCTGAAACTCAACCATGCCCCCGCCGGCGTATTGGAAGGCGTTGCGCGCAATCTCAGAAAGAGCCGTAGCGATCCGGGTCTGGTCCTGCGAATCGAAATTCAGCGCGGCTGCGATGTGGCGCGCTCGCTGGCGTACCAGAACGACATCGTGTTCCCTGCGGATTTCCATTCGCAACAAATTCAAAGCCATACGAAACCTATGAAGCGTTCTTGGCGGTCATGACCGTCACATCGTCGCGTTCGCGACGAAAATCCTGATACAGCATGGCCGCAATAATGCTGGGATGCTTGCTGGTCAGACCCGGATATTGATTCAAATCCCACTTCGAACCCAACCCGTCCGAGTGCATGATCAGAATGCTTTCCGCATTCCACGGCACCGTGAACTCCTGAATCTTGTGCATCTGATGCCCGAGAGTGCCGTTATGGCTGGCAATCCCCCGCCGCTTCTGCCCGTCCACTACAACCGCAGAGATGTTTCCGATTCCGGCGTAGGTAACAGTTCCTTTCTCTCGTGATATTTCTGCAATAGCCGCGGCTGCGCCACGCGTTTTCTTGAGCGCATCATGACAGTCACGCAAGATGTTCGCAGCCGAAGTGGCATCGGACTCCGCCAAAACCCGTTCCGCCTCTCGTGCTGCCTCGGATGCAAATGTTCCGTGGCCGAGACCATCCACCACCATGAAAAAGGAATGATCAGCTGTTGCTCGCATGCCCCATCCGTCTCCGGATACTGGCTCGCCTCGCAACGCCAGCGAAACAACTCCCAACGAAAAGTGAGCGGAGGCCGTGTTCTTCTGCGGCCAAAACTCCGCGACGATGCAGGTGCCCAGCCCGGGCACGGAATAGATATCGAATATCGTCGATAATCTTCGAATCGCTCCCAAACCATTGCCGTTGGAACCGTAGGTGGAGTAACCATCCTGCAAAGCGGCCGAGATGTTGCGGATGCCAGGACCCTTATCAATCGCGACGACGCGTAGTCCGGAGGCTCCGTTGCGACCTATCGGCTCGCACAGCAGTTTTCCGTGTTGCGCGTGCTTTACCAGATTTGTCGCCATTTCCGTCACAGCAATAGCCACCTTCCCGCAATCGGTTTCATTCATGCCGATCGAGGCAGCGCATTCCACTGCGATTCGCCGCGCTTCTCCGGCATGGGACGCATCAACGACCTCGGTAAGCCACTGCATGACTGGACCCGGCCTTATCTCCATCGAATGGCCGTTACTTTTGTTCCCTCTCCCGGCCGCGACTTCACTTCGAATTCGTTGACCAACCGCTTGGCACCGCCCAAACCCAGGCCTAATCCGGAACCGGTTGTAAAGCCATCCCGCAACGCGAGATCAATATCTGGAATGCCGGGTCCCTTGTCTTCGAAGATCAGGCGAATTCCAACTCGCGGACCATTCAGCGCCGCCAATTCCATCTGTCCGCCGCGACCGTGGATGAGCGTATTGCGCGCCAATTCGCTGGCCGCGGTCACCACCTTGGTTTGATCCACCAGACTGAACCCCAGCTTGGTAGCACTTTCACGCACACAACGGCGCACGGTTACGATGTCAGCTTCGGAAACCACGGGCACGGTCTCAGTAGAAACGACTGTCATATTCCGCTTCCTCGTGACCGTTCATCGATTTGCGAAGCAGTTCCATCCCCGCATCCACGTTGAGCGCAGTCCGTACCCCCTGTAATGACATGCCGAGTTCGACCAGCGTGATAGCGACCGCAGGCCGCATTCCCACAACGACCGTTTGCGCATCCAGAACCCTGGACATAGATGCTATGTTGCCCAACATCCGGCCGATGAAAGAGTCGACGATTTCCAGGCTGGAGATGTCGATGAGCACCCCCCTTGCGCCCGTCTCGCTGATTCGATTGGTCAAATCATCCTGCAAGGTCATCGCCAGCCGATCGTGCATGTCGACCTGAATGGTGATGAGAAGAAACTCTCCCATCCGCAGAATCGGAATCTTTTCCATTGCTTCCCCTATTTCTCCTTTTCTTCGGAGAACTCTCTTTTCTGCGGGCGGATAAATTTGAACCCCGTACGCTGAAGCGCAATCGAAAACGCATCGGAGAGGGTCGCCTTGGTAGTGATATCGAGCAGATTGATTCCAAGATGCACGATGGTTTGCGCGATTTGCGGTCGCACTCCGCTAATAATGCATTCCGCTCCCATCAGACGCGCGGCAGTGACGGTTTTCAGAAGATGCTGCGCAACCACGGTGTCGACCGTCGGAACGCCAGTGATATCGATGATCGCGACCTTGGAATTGGTTTGCACGATCGCCTCCAGCAGCGATTCCATGACCACCTGCGTGCGTGCACTGTCCAACGTGCCGATCAACGGCAAGGCAAGGATTCCTTCCCAGAGCTTTACGACTGGCGTGGACAGCTCCAGCATCTCCTCTTGTTGGCGCCGAATCGTATCTTCCCGGGTTTTAATGTAGGCCTCGGTCGTGTACAGTCCGAGACCGTCGATGATCTCCGTGGTGAGCCACATCTCATCGGCCATAGCGGTGGCATCTTTGCCCAGACTTTCACGAATCGCAGCGAACAAGGGCTGCTTGATCGAAAAAATGAAGGTTGCCGTCTCTTTGCTGCTGAAACCCTGCAGAGCGCGCGTCCGTGAGGTCTCCATCAGCATCTCCCGTAGAGGGTCATAGACCTCAGCTTGAGTGTTCGAGCTTTGAGCCGTGGCTTGCGCCAGCAACGAGAGAAATCGCTGGCATTGCATCTGCAACTCGGATTCTTTTATGAGATCGCCGCGGCGCGTGGAGCCAATCATGTCGCGCAACCATCCGGCGAGAATTGAATCCCGGTGATTTGCGATGATGGATCCCAGATTACTTGTCCTGTGATTCAGCGTTGTGGCCATGTTTTCGTGCTCCAATGTTGACTAAGATTAGGAGTAGACGGTTGCTCTCGGGCCGGCCCAGGCCGATCTAGAAGATTCGGAGGCCCATCCAACTCTGCGGAGTGAGTTGGGGTTGCTTGGATTATAGTCCACGCGACCGTCTTGGTGGCGGAACCGTTGGGGCGAGAACTAAGGGCGCCTCCCGTTCTTGAGGAACTTTTCCCGCTCCTCTAACAGGCGACTGATCTCCCGAGTCAGGGACAACAGTCTTTCAGGGTCCTGCTCGACCGCCGCCTGCTCACAAAGCTTCAACCATTCTTCTTTGGCTTGTTCGCCGTTATTCATGGGAGTTCTGGGCCTGCGTTCAGCTTTCTTTGAGAAATTCCACTTTCCCACCGGAAAGGTAACAAAAGCAAACGGGAGTTCTCCTGATAATTTGGCGTTGTGTCGGGAAAAACCTTACATTGCTTTTCGCCCCAACTGTGGATAATAGTCAACGTTGAGGCTGCCAATGCCAGAGAGCGACAACAAGTCGCAGGGAACGATCCTGTACGCGGACGATACCGACGCCCAGCGATACGCGGTGTCCCATGTCCTGCGCCGCGCCGGATTTAGCGTCCTCGAAGCTCGCACTGGACAGCAGGCCCTCGAGATGAGTGCTGGGCGTCCGGATCTCATTCTCCTCGACGTGAATCTTCCCGACATTAGTGGGATTGAAGTTTGCAAGCGTATCAAAGCGAATGAACCGACCGCCCGAACCCCCATCCTGCAGGTCTCCGCCACTCTGGTGAGCACCGAGGCGCGCGTGGCCGGATTGGAGGGCGGAGCCGATGCCTATCTAACACAGCCCATCGAACCGCAGGAACTGATTGCCACTGTTCGCGCCCTGTTGCGCGTTCGTACGGCGGAAGAGCAACTCTGGAAATCTCAACTGCAATACCGGTCTTTCTTCGAAGCCAATCCATTACCTTGTTTTGTGTTTGACACATTCGACCTGAGAATTCTCACCGAGAATGCCGCTGCCATCCTGCGCTATGGCTATACGCGGGAAGAATTCGCCGCCATGACCCTGCGCGATCTCCTTGTCCCGGAAGAACAGCAGGCATTCCTCGAGGTGTTCGCCGAAACGGATTCTTCGAAGCACTCGCTCCTCACCTGGAAGCACGTTGCGAAGATTGGAAAGGAAATGGATGTCGAGGTATTCTGGGCACCGCTTCAACTCGATGGCAGGAATGTACGCCTTGCCATCGTACAGGACATCACCGAGAAGCTCGCCTTGCAAGCCGCCCAATACCAGGAAGAAATTCGCGGGCTTCTGCTCGAGCGAGCTTTGCAGGTGGAAGAGGATGAACGCCGGCGAATCGCCCGCGAACTGCACGACGAGGCGGGACAACTCATGACATCGCTGCTCGTCGGATTACGGAGTATCAGCGACGTTCGTCGATTAGCCGATGCGAAGCAGCAAGCCAAGCGCCTGCGCGAGATTGCATCCGATGCTATCAATGAAATTGGAAGGTTGGCCCGCGGACTGCATTCCAGTGTGCTCGACGATCTCGGAATCGAGGCTGCACTTCGCCGTTTTGCCCACGAGTTTACGAAAACACACGATATTCGTGTCGATCTGGAAATGACTGCTGCCGATTTTTCGGGATTCAATCAGGACGAACAAATCACCTTGCATCGAATCGTTCAGGAAGCCCTGACCAATGTCGCCAGACACGCGCATGCGCACAACGTGCAAATCGCCTTTCAGAATTCGTCTGGCAATCTCGAATTAGTAATCTGCGATGATGGGCGCGGCTTTTCTGGTGCGCTCAATCATTCGTCGAGCCGCCTGGGTATCGAAGGAATGCGACAGCGAGCGGCCAGCCTGGGAGGAGTCTTGCAGATTAGTTCCCCAGCGAGTGGCGGCGCGGAGTTGCGTTTCACAATACCGCATCGAAAATCGGGACCCGGAAATGGTGAAGCGGCATAACTTCCTTATGGGAAAGAACACACTGATACGCGTCTTGATCGCGGACGACCATGCGATTCTTCGTTCCGGATTGCGCATGCTCATCGGTTCGCAACCGGATATGACCGTTGTTGCCGAAGCGCAAGATGGCGATGAGGCGATTCAGTTTGCTAAGAAAATGTCACCCGATGTCGTCCTGCTTGATGTGACCATGCCGGGACGCGGCGGCTTGCACGCGATTCACGACATTCTAAAGCAGAATCTGGGCACGCGAGTCCTTCTGCTTACGATGCACGAAGAATTGGCATACCTTCGTACAGCTCTGGCAGCGGGAGCTTCAGGTTACGTTCTCAAGAAGAGTGTGGACGCGGATTTGCTCTCCGCTATTCGCGCCGTCCATAAGGGACGTACGTATGTCGATGCCGAGTTGGCGTCGGAACTGATTCAGCCCCTCGTACCTGAAGCCCTTCGCTCCAAGGCGAAGTTGAGCGAAGTTTTGAGCGAACGGGAACTGCAAGTGCTGAAACTGGTGGCCGAGGGATTCAGCAGCCGCGAAATCTCCCAGCAGATCTTCGTCAGCGTCAAGACTGTCGAAACCTACCGGGGGCGCTTCGCAGAAAAACTCGGCTTGGCATCCCGGGCAGATATTGTGCGCTACGCTCTGGAAACCGGGCTTCTGACGACGGAAAAATTCAGCCTGCCAAAACGAAGCTAAGAAAATCAGGCCTATCCTGTATTGCGGGTCAAAATTGAGGCAACGTAGTCTATTGAATCGATTCAGGAACCGGTGTCTCTCTCTTGTCTACAGAAGCGCATCATCGAGCTATCGGGCAGAATTGTCTCGACTGACGATCTCGAAGAATTCAACCGCATTGCTTCCGAGCTGAAAGCGGCTCTCCGCGAGCACTCCGATAGTCTGAGCAAGATGGTCGACGAGAGGAGACGGCGCCTCATCGCGAATAGAGCCGGCGATGTGAGCCAATGATGTAAGCCAATGACGTAAGGGCCGCCCTCCACAGGATCATCTCTCTTTAGTCTCTTTGGACTTCTCTCCTCGCCTTTGTGTACAGTTTTTCCTGTACGACGGGCGTGATGATGCGAATTATCCTGATCGGCGCAGACAATAGTGGAAGAGCTTTGCTGGAGTTATTCCAGAAAGATCCGAACATCACCATTGTCGGCGTGGCTGATAAAGACGAAAGAGCCCCAGCGCTGGCTCTGGCGCGAGAATTTGGCCTGCCCGCGAGCGCCAATTATCGTGATCTGCTGGCGAGCCAGCCCGTGGACCTCATTGTGGACGCAACCGGCGATGCCAATGTCGCCAAAGTCATTCAAAGGCTCAGAGGCGCGGGCACCGAAGTCATTGGTGGCAATGCTGCCCGATTCCTTGGGCAATTCATCGAGGCGAATAAGCGGACCGAGGCCTTGGAAGACAAGTACCAGCTCGCTCTGCGGGAGTTGGAAGCGCGGGCGGAGAGTGAGTTCATCATCGGCAACAATCCGAAGATGAAAGAGATTTCCGAGTTGATTGCCAAAGTTGCTCCTGCGCCGACGACAGTGCTCATCCGAGGAGAAAGTGGGACCGGCAAAGAGCTTGTCGCCAGAGCCATCCACCGACACAGCCTGTTGAGCAATCAGCCGCTGGTGACGCTGAATTGTACGGCTTTGTCCCCGTCACTGCTGGAAAGTGAGCTGTTTGGTTACAAACGCGGCGCGTTCACGGGCGCCTATGCCGATCGCAAGGGATTATTCGAGAAAGCCGACGGCGGCACGATGTTTCTCGATGAAATTGGCGACATGTCGCTGGAGATCCAGGCCAAGCTGTTACGAACATTGCAAACGGGCGAGATTCGCGCCGTGGGAGATCTGCGAACGAAAAAAATAAGTGTACGGATTATCGCGGCCACCAATCGGGACCTGGACCGAGCGATTCGTGAAGGCGCATTTCGTGAAGACTTGTTTTATCGCATCAACACCTTCACGATCACGCTTCCGCCACTTCGCGAGCGCACGGAAGATGTTTCATTTCTGGCGCAATATTTCCTCCAACGGGCGCGCGCCAAAGTGAATAAGCATGTCGAGTCCATCGCGCCCCAGGCGATTGCGCTGCTCAGAAATTACTCCTGGCCAGGCAATCTGCGCGAGCTTGAAAACGTGGTGGAACGGGCGGTCGTGCTGACCTCGTCAACCGTGATTGAGGCAGAACATCTTCCCATCCATGTCCAAGACCTCCCGACATTCAAGGCGCAAAACGGATTTATGGCAGGGAAGTCGGCGGCGATTGATCAGTTCGAGCGGCAGGCATTATCGAGCTATCTCTCCGAGGCGAAAGGGAACGTTTCACGGGCAGCGACCTTGGCGAACATTCCACGCCGCACGTTCCATCGCCTGATGACCAAACATAAGCTGTCACGGCGCAGCTCGCATGCGAGACATTAGTGTCACATTATAGTGCCATTAGTGTCTCGTTTCATGTAAATATATAATGTGATTAAATATATAGGCGAATAGTATTCAATAGCTAAGAGACGTAAGTGTCCCACTCGTCATTGTTTTGACCGACCGGTCGGTCTTTAAGCTGCTGGCCTTATTCCTTCTATCTTCATGTTTTGACTGCCGCTTAGTCCTCCTCAAAGCCGACAGATTCATCCGCGTAGCCAACTGGCAGACAACTTGCCCTTGAATGTGGAGCGGGTGGTGCTTTTGTAACCGTCCGCGGCCAACTTCGCGTGTTTCAACTTCGAAGGAGAGGAAATGGCGGGTAACACGATCGTGAAGAACAAGAACCGCTGGGCAGCTGGCGTCACACCCTACGCGGAAATGGGCTACTACGACGCGGACTATGAGCCAAAAGAAACTGACATCCTGTGCGCATTCCGCCTTGTACCGCAAGACGGCGTCGAACCGATCGAGGCGGCGGCCGCGGTTGCGGGTGAGTCGTCCACTGCGACCTGGACCGTGGTTTGGACGGATCGCCTCACGCCGTACGAAAATTATCAGGCGAAGTGTTACCGCGTCGATCCGGTTCCGGGTAGCAATCAGTACATCGCCTACATCGCCTACGATTTGGATCTGTTCGAAGAAGGCTCAATCGCAAACCTGACGTCGTCGATCATCGGAAACGTCTTCGGCTTTAAAGCGCTCCGTTCGCTGCGGCTGGAGGATATGCGCATCCCAGCCCATTATGTAAAGACGTTTCAGGGACCGCCGCACGGCATCGTGATGGAGCGCGAATATCTCAACAAGTTCGGCCGGCCGTTGTTGGGCGCAACTGTCAAGCCCAAGCTCGGGCTTTCCGCCCGTAACTACGGACGAGTCGTCTACGAGGCGCTCCGCGGCGGACTGGACTTCACCAAAGACGACGAAAACATCAACAGCCAGCCGTTCATGCGTTGGCGAGACCGTTATTTATTCTGCATGGAGGCGGTGAACCGCGCCGTGGCGGCGACCGGTGAGATCAAAGGGCATTATCTGAACGTTACTGCCGGAACGATGGAAGAGATGTATGAGCGCGCCGACTTTGCCAAAGAGTTGGGCAGCGTGATTGTCATGATCGACCTGACAGTCGGTTACACAGCGATCCAGTCGATGGCGAAATGGGCGCGCAAGAATGGAGTCATTCTGCATCTGCACCGCGCCGGTCACGGCACCTACACCCGGCAAAAAACACATGGGGTTAATTTCCGCGTCATCGCCAAGTGGATGCGTCTGGCGGGAGTGGACCACATTCATGCCGGCACGGTTGTCGGGAAACTTGAAGGCGATCCTAACGCTATCCGCGGCTACTACAACACGCTGCGCGAAAACAAGCTGGAGTCCGATCCATCACAGGGACTGTATTTCGAGCAGGATTGGGCGTCGCTGCCGGCAACCATGCCGGTGGCCTCCGGCGGCATTCATGCTGGGCAGATGCATCAACTGCTGCATTATCTCGGCGAAGACGTCGTGCTGCAGTTTGGCGGGGGCACAATCGGTCACCCTGACGGCATCGCTCAAGGAGCCACAGCGAACCGTGTCGCAGTAGAAGCTATGATCCAGGCGCGGAACGAAGGGCGCGATTTTCTGAGTGAAGGGCCGGAGATTCTGGCGCAAGCTGCCCGCTGGTCTCCGGAACTACGCAAGGCGCTCGATATCTGGAAAGACGTGACTTTCGATTTCGAATCCACTGACGTGCCTGATGCCGTGCCGACATTGACCATGTGAGCCCGCGAACCCATGTTGAAAGTTGGAGATGAAAGATGCGAATCACCCAAGGAACGTTTTCCTATTTGCCGGATCTCACCGAGGAGCAGATCAAGCTGCAAATGAGGTATTGCCTCGACAACGGCTGGCCGATTTCTATCGAGCACACGGACGATCCACATCCCCGCAATGCCTATTGGGAAATGTGGGGACTGCCGATGTTTGACGCCCACGATCTCGAGACGACCATCCTGGAATTGGAAAACTGCCGGCTGGCATTTCCGAACCACTACATCAAGGTGAACGGCTACGACCGCACGAAGGGAAAACAAACGACCATGTTGAGTTTCATTGTGCACCGGCCGAAGCAGGAGCCGGGCTTCGCTCTGGAGCGCACCGAAGGCCAGGATCGGACAATCCGCTACACGATTCGCTCGAAGACGCAGGTCGCCTGATCATTCTGTAACCCCGGACAGCGGACATCACAAATTCCATGACAAACACTGAGACAGCTGCAGTCAAACCTCTCGGGGACTTGCCCCAAATCGGCATCGAGGCAAGCGAGCAGGACGTCGTGGATATTTCCGCCGCCCATCGCGATTCCAATCTCGACGAGATTCTGGATGAGCTGGATCGCGAGCTGATCGGACTTAAGCCGGTGAAAGCCTACATTCGGCAGGTTGCGTCTCTGCTGCTGGTGGCGCGGCTGCGGGAAAAAGTAGGTCTCACTACAGAACGCCCGACGTTGCATATGTGCTTCGCCGGACGTCCGGGTACGGGAAAAACCACGCTGGCGATGCGCATGGGAAAGATACTGCAACATCTCGGATACCTGCGCCGTGGTCACCTAGTGGTCGCGACACGCGACGATTTGGTTGGCCAATACGTTGGTCATACCGCTCCGAAAACGAAGGAAATTCTCAAGAAGGCAATGGGCGGAGTTCTCTTCATCGACGAAGCCTACTACCTCTATCGTCCTGAGAACGAGCGCGACTACGGCCAGGAGGCGATCGAGATGCTGCTGCAGGTGATGGAAAACCAGCGCGAAGATCTGGTCGTTGTGCTGGCGGGTTATCCGGAACGGATGAACACTTTTTTTCAATTCAATCCTGGCTTTCGCTCGCGCATCGCGCACCACATCAGCTTTCCCGATTACACGCTCGAAGAACTCACAACCATTGCTGAACTCATGCTGCAACAGCAGCACTATTTGTTCGATGACCGGGCGCGGCAGGCTTTTGGCGAATACCTGGAGCTGCGCCGAAAACAGCCTCATTTTGCCAATGCGCGCAGCGTTCGCAATGCCATTGACCGGATCAAGCTGCGCCAGGCGAACCGTCTCGTAGCCGAGGGAGGCCGCATCGCTAAAGAGGAGTTGCTGCGCATTACCGAGAGCGACATACGCCGTAGCCGGGTATTCAAGGGAGGGTTAGAAATGGAACTCAGCGAAGAACCCGTCCGCAGCCAAATAGGTGAATTGGGTGGAGGGACTTGATGATGCGACGAAGACCAATTGTGCTTGGAATTGTGGGTGACAGCGCAGCGGGAAAATCAACGATCACCCGCGGACTGGCCGAGTTGCTGGGCAAGGATCGGGTTACGCACATCTGCGCCGACGACTACCACAAATACGATCGCGTCGAGCGCGCCCAGCGCAAGATTACTCCCCTTCATCCCGAGTGCAACTATCTCGACATTCTCGAGCTTCACCTCGAACGCGCTCACTACGGCGAGGCCATGCTCAAGCCAGTCTACGAACACAGCACCGGCACACTGGTTCGCCCGGAATATGTTGTCCCGCGCGAATTCGTGATCGTGGAAGGCTTGCTGGGCTTTCATACGCAGGTCATGCGCCAGTTCTATGACGTAAAGGTATTTCTCGATCCGCCGGAGGACTTACGGCGCTCATGGAAAATCAAGCGTGACACCACGAAGCGGGGCTACACCCCTGAGCAGGTATTAGAGGAATTGGAGCGGCGGGAGGCCGATTCGCGTGATTTCATCCGTCCCCAGCGCGAGTTTGCCGATATCGTGGTGCGCTTTTATCCCGATGGCAAGAGTTCCGATCAGCCGGACAACCATCTGAACGTCCAATTAGTGCTGCGCCCCACGATTCCTCATCCCGATCTCAGCTATTTGTTAGACCGGGACGAAAAGCGCGGCTCCGGTGTGCGCCTTGTACTTGGGCGGGACAAAGGTCGTCCTGCGGACTTTCTCTGCGTAGACGGAAATGTCAGCCGCGGACATGCGACCGAGTTGGAGAACGAAATCTGGAAGCATCTGCCCGATCTACGACCGCTGCGGGCCGATCAGTTCGGTGTTTATAACTACGGAAGCGAAGTCAGGCAGAGCGATCCGCTGGCGCTCACGCAGCTGCTGGTCACTTATCATCTGCTGCGCGCATATAGCAAAGATGCCCCGATGCCGTATGCGCGCCCCATCGCTGCGTTGAACCGGCTGCAATTTGTGCCAGAAAGTGCGCCGCTGGAAGCTGTGCTGGAAAAGTGAAACGAACGACAGTGATCTCTACGGCTTCCAACTAGTGCAACCGAACTGATGGAACTCGCTGATGTAACGGGAAAGAGAGTTAAGAAAATGAAATCGAGGCCAAGTCTCAGCGTGGCGCAGGTGGGCGGTCTGCTGGGGACTCCTGCCATGACCGTGGTGATGTACATGCTGGCGCCGGTGCTGGGCATAAGAACCGACATCGTCGCAATGCTGGCAGAAGTGCTGGGTGGCTGGAAGATGGGCCTGCTGGTTCATATTCTCGACGGCGCCGTCATTTTTCCAGCGGTTTTCGTGTTCTTGTTTTATCGATTGCTTCCAGGTGCAGCGATTGTCCGGGGAGTTGCTTTCGGGCTGGTGCTCTGGCTAACGTCGCAGGCCTTGGTGATGCCGATGATGGGCGCGGGGTTCTTCAGTGCGCATATCGGCGGTCTTAGAGCGACGATGGCGTCGCTGTTGGGACACGTTGTTTATGGCGGTTTGCTGGGTCTGGTTTGCATGGTCCAGTTCATGGCGCAGGATGATGCGTCGGGACGAAGCATCCCCGTGGGAACGTTGACTCCCGGCGCCGAGCCGAAAGCGCGATAGGCTTAATGGAACGTACTTATTAGCCCGCAAGATCTTGTGACGCGCGTGTTCCCGCCCATAGCTGAAATCGGCGGCCTGCGCCTTCACTGCACGACAATCTTCCCGTTCAATTTTGCATCGCCGAAAACATTGCTGACTTGTATAGGAATCTCTCCCGCACTCTCCGGTTGGAATTCAAAATCGTAGACTTCGCCAGAGTCGAATCGCAAAGTGGCGTTGCTCGATTTCGCTAACCTGGCTGGAAGCGTCGCTCCGTCCTTCGCCAAGGCATGCCACGTTACAGGGTGCTCTTTCGTCCCCAGCTGAAGCGAGGCGGCGAGATCCGGTGCAATGTTGATCAATCGCAGCCGGTACTTCACCCCGCGATTCAATAGGAGCGGATTCGGCTGTTCGGCCCCATTCAAGGTGAGACGTTTCGGAAAAAAGCCAATCTCTCTTGCGCCTACGACGAGGAGCTTGTCATGTTCCGGATCGTATTTTTCTCCGGGATCGAGCACGATGAGCGGACCATAGATTCCACCAGCAAGCTGATCTTCATCCGGAGCGTGGGTGTGATAAATAAAGGTTCCGGCGCGAGTAGGCGTGAAACGGGCGACAAAGCTTGCGCCCGGGGCAATCGCAGGCGTGATCCGTGCCGCCGTTCCACCTCCGATCACTCCGTCGTAATAGCTTTCGAGTTCCAGGCCATGCCAGTGAATGGAAGTTGGCCGGTCGAGGTGATTCAGCACGGTGATCTCAGTTGGTTCGCCACGGGTCACGACGATGGGCGGCCCCATGGTCTTGTCCGTCGAAGCCACAATTTTCTTTCCTTCGCGCACCGAGCACGAAAAAGTCGGCGATTTGCCAGCCTCGGCATTAGGCTCGATGACCAGATCGACCTGGTGAACGGGGGTAGGTTCAGCGGGCGCGGTGGCTCCAGGGTTGGATTTCACGTTCGCCACGAGCACCAGTCCAGCCATTTCGTTCATCGGCATTGCGCCGTCATGATATTCGTGCCCATCGTGCGGAGCGGCCGTGTTCTGCGGTGGCGCGTTCTTCTCAGGCAATCCGGCTGGGATGAAAGTTGGAACACGCTCCTCCATGGAAATATGGCTGCTGAAGTGGCAATGGAACAACCAGCGGCCGTCATGTTCCGGCTTCCATTCCATCATCATGGTGTGTCCGTCCAAAAGATTCTCGGTTACCACCGACTGTTGCTCGTCTGCGGGATATGCCGTGTCGGATTCAGAGTCGCCGAGGCTGAGTAATTTGTAGAAGGCTCCATGTAAATGCATTGGATGCTCGCTGAAGCTGGTGTTTATGACACGCCAGCGAATGGTTTCGCCCACTGTGTATACGAGTGGCTCAGTATAGGGATAAGACTTGCCGTTAATGCTGACCGTCTCAAATCTAGGATGGAGAGCATCGGCGCGCGTCACCATCATGTCGATGACGAAAACGCGATCGGCCGGAACGGGACCGGGCGGATCGACGATCAAAGCTCCATTCAATTGCGCATCCTGAAGAAAGGGCTCGTTGTTCTCAGGACTGAGCGTGCGCGCCCAGTAATAGTAAGTACCCGCAGCGCCCGCCAGAAAGCTGGTTTCGCGGCTCTCGCCGGCGGGAATAGTGATTCCTGCCTTCGGATCACCCGGACGCGTATTCAATCCAAAAACGGTTGCAGGTTTCTTGAGCTTGTTATCGACGATTACTTTTACCGTTGTGCCCACGGGAATACGCAGCAGCGGGCCGGGAATCGACGCCGGCTGACCCGCTTCGGCGAAGGCCTGTACATAGAGTGGAGGACCATCATCAGCCTCGACGTGCCATATCCCGTCGCGGATTTCAAGATGAACGGTGAGAACGCCGTTTTCTAACTTGCCTGCTGCCGTGCGGTTTTGATTGGCAAGAATTTCGTTCGATCCCGGCGTTTGAGCACCGGCGAGCGCCGCCAAAATATGGACCAGGGCCAGAAAACACAAACAACGCGAAGTGGTCATTCATCTCCTCAGAATCAGCCGCCAGATGTGCTGGCTGCTTTCGTCGACGAACCGGATTCATCGACAGTAGGGCTGAAATCCTAGGGGCAAGTGGGGTACAAAGTCAAAATCCCCACCCTGTCGCAAGCAACGCGACAAGGATGGGGTACCCGGCACCTTGGGGGAGGCGCTGCATCCTAGTTCGATCTATTTGATCCTTCGATCTTGCGGAATCGCATGGGCCGAACCATATCCGTGGCAACATCAAATCCAATCACTCGACCATTGCGATCGCGTACGAAATGCATCAGGAACTCCCCTTCGCTGAGGTCGGCGATAAAGCCATCGGGAAATGACGCGTCGAGTTGTTGGTCTTCCGCCATCCATTGTTGCCGTATCAGCTTGCCGTTTTCGACGACCAGATTCCATCTCGCCTGCAATTCGTCATTCGTATACGACCCGACATAATCGTTGAAGTGGGATGCATCGGGCGCCGAGCCTTTGACCGCCTGATAGACGACGGGCGCGCCGCCTTCCGACGTTTCCAATTCGAACTCACCGTTCTTGTTGCTGCGGAAAATGTACTTGTCACGATGCTCCGAATCCGGTTCGACTAATTCAAATTGTCCATTTCCTTGCGGGAGCATGTCATAACTCATGCCCGGTCCGACCATCACCAATTTGCCGTCTTGAATCGTAAATCTCCGCAGAGCGCCGTTCTTTTCACTCCAATACGCTCCCGTATAGTGTTGCAATGTAGCGGCTGGGACTGCGACGGAATTCTCGGCCGAATTGGGCTTTTCGGCTTGCGCAAAATCGCCGTCCAAGTAGAGATCGGCAACGCGCTTGGCCATTCGCATGGGCTCCATGCTGCCAACACAATTGCACAGCACCAACGTGGAAAAGTGTTGATCGGGGAAGTGACTCAGCGCTGCCCGATATCCCACCCATTCTCCGCTGTGATGCCACCAATTCAGGCCACGGTAGCGATCAATGAAGATGCCCATCCCGTAAGGAATACGCTCTCCGTTGTTCAGAGTGCCGGGCGTAGTGAGCTGACGGATCGCATCCTCCCCGCCGACCACAGGATGTTCAAAGTTCTGGTCCCACTTGAAAAGATCTTCCACCGTCGTCATCACCGAGCCGTCGCCGAGTTGCTCGAAATTGCTCATATCCATTTCGAAGCCGCCGCTAGAATGAGGCGCATAGCCGGTCGCGCGGCGCGGCACAATCATGGTGTGGTCATCGTGAAAGTGAGTGCTGTTCATTCCCAGTGGACCAAAGATTCGATCCTGGGCAAATTGCCGAAGCGTCTGCCCCGTAATGCGCTTCACGATCTGCGACATCAGAAAGAAGTTGGTGTCGCTATAAAGGAATTCTTCGCCCGGCTTGAAGTTCACTCCTTTTTGCCGAACGATCAACTCCATCGCATCGCGATCGGTGGTCAGGTCCGCTTCCGGAATGCCTTCGATGTCGAACAGATCGTCGTAATTCCGCAAGCCGCTGGTGTGATGCAGCATGTGGCGGATCGTGATGGTCGAACCATAATCGGGAATTTCCGGAAGATATTTCCGGACATCGTCATCGAGCGACAACTTGTGCTCTTGCGCGAGCAGCAGAATCGCCATCGCCGTGATCTGTTTGGAAACCGATCCGATATCAAAAACGGACTGCGGCGTAATCGCAATGCCCAGTTCCATGTTGGCCATGCCGTATCCGTGCTCGTAGACAATGTGGCCGTCTTTCGCAACGGCAAGAGCGCATCCCGGGGAACTGGTCGTGTTCCAGTCGGAAAAGATTTTGTCGACCTTGTCTGTCAGCGTATCCTGCGCGACGCAGTATGACGCCGCCAGCAGGGAACACACGAGCGTTGCGAGCACGGCGTGTTTCATAAATTCGGATTCCTGCTTGCTAGAAGCTGCAGCGGAGCGCGAACTGCATCACGCGCGGCTGCGTTAATGTCGACGTATAGTAGCCGAAGCTCGAACTGTTCGAGAGACTCAGATTTCCCTCGGCATTGCTTCCGGCGATAGGTTCAAGGGCCGCGGCATCAAAACGCACGGAGTTCGTAATGTTGAATGTCTCCCAACTGAACCGGAGCGCGGCAGATTCAGTAAGGTTCCAGGTTTTCCCCAAACCCATGTCGATACCGAAGTAACCTGCGCCGCGGATGAAATTCCGTTCTCCAGATTCGCCGGGATAAGCGTAGCGGAATTGGTTGATGGCCGAATTCGCATCGCCGACCGGATCCTTGAAAATATTGGGACTGCCGTTGACCGTGTACGTTCCGCCCTTCGGTTTCTGACCGATCAGCACGGCATTGGCAGTGTTCTCCCAGTTTGTAGGCCAGTAATTGCCATCATTCACTGTTGTCGGAAAGCCGCTGGTCATGCGAAAAATTCCGGTGAGCTCCCAGTTGTTTACGATGGCGCCGACCGCGCCAGTTGGAGCGAGCCGCTTTCCCTTTCCCACGGGCAACTCGTACATCCAGTTCGCGTTGAATTGATGGGTTGCGTCGAAATCAGAGGCTGCGCGGTTTTGTCCCGGG
Source organism: Verrucomicrobiia bacterium (assembly GCA_035523795.1). Taxonomy (GTDB): domain Bacteria; phylum Acidobacteriota; class Terriglobia; order Terriglobales; family Acidobacteriaceae; genus Sulfotelmatobacter. Next base: position 29,219 of record DATKQB010000072.1, read on the forward strand.
GACCACGTGTTCATGATGTAGCTGGCGAATCCCCCTCCGGCGACACCCGAACCGCCTTGGTATTGATTCACGCGCTCAGCGTCTGATCCTAAGTCGATGGATTTGGAATATGTATAGTTGAAATCAAATTGCAGCCCGCTCGACATCTTTCGCCGCAGGCTCGCCTGCAGAGCGTTGTAGCTGCTGTTGCCCATCGTGCTCCACACGTAAAGAGAAGAAAATTGCGGTGCCCAGAACTGGAACGGCTGCGTGGCTCCGGCTACCGTCGCGAATGACGGGATGCCGTACCAGTCTGCCTGCAGCAGTTCGGTTGTCGTATCAAGCCCCTGGTTACAACTGAATAGTTCGTACATATTCTGGGTAGCGGTGGGATTCGCGGGAGCCGTCCCTGGTGCGCAAGCCAGGTTGTTGGACTGCAAGGTGGCAAGAGCCGCGGCGCCCGCGGCGCCCTGGAAAACGTTCTCCCAGAAAGGAATTGGTGCGATGCTCTGGACCGGAAGACCAGACTGGGTTGCGACCGTGAAATTTCTTGCGGCCGTATAGAAATTCGTGTTGGAGCTGGGGTCCCGCAAATTCAACGGCTGTGCCACGTCCAACTGTTGCAGCAAGCGATGTGCGAAGCGGCCTACGTAAGAAGTTTCCAGAACAAATCCTCGTCCGATGTCGCGAGTCAACGAAAAATCGATTACGTGCGAGTACGGAGTCCTTAACCCGTTATCCAATCCCCAGCTAATCGACTCGCCCCCCGTGTTAGGCGTTGACGGCGGGTAATAAGGAAAGCCGCCGGTTGGAGCCGGCGGCTGCAGCAAGCATGGGGGAGTACCACATCCGTTGTAAGTTGATGGAACACTGTACAGAGAACTAAACCGTGGCGATTGATCGGGAGTGACCAGACCTGCGGGATCGCCGATCACGGTCGTCAAGCCAAATGAGCCCATTTGATCGAAACTGTTGAGCACTCCTTCGCCAAAGTGGTCGTAGTAAATACCGTAACCACCTCGAATAGAACTCTTTCCTGATGCGCCGAAAACTTTTCCTAACCAGGTTTGAGTAGAAAAGTTGGGCGACCAGGCGAAGGCTAGACGCGGAGCCAGATTCCTGTAATCCCAGTTCCAGATGGGCGGCTTGCCGTTGGCCTGCCCTGCGAGCTGAAAGCCGAGAAGAGGTTGAATGCTCTGTCCCTGGAGCATGCCCTGGCCACGATTCTGGAACCACTGACTGATGCCCGGAACCGGCGCGACTTGAGTTCCCGTGGTCTCGTAAGGTGGCTGCAGCAGGCTGTAGCGCAGCCCGAAGGTCAGCGTCAAATTCGGTTTGGCCCGCCAGGCATCTTGCACGTACCACTCGGCCTCATGGGCGCGGAAATGCCGCCCAACCATCGCACCCTCAGGCAAAAGCGTGAAGTTCTTGGTCTCCTGATAGTTGGCTGTCACTTGCGGGACCATGCCGGTGATTGAACTGGCGGCGAAGTCGTAGGCAGCAGTGAAGGATGACGCGTTCGGCGGAGAATTATTCGTGCTGCCCGAAACCTCGGGAAAGCCCAGCCCCGCGAACTGCGGAGCGGCGGGATCCAAGCTCGTTCCGGTGCCCGAAATTCCTCCCGCAGCCAGCCAAGTCGGATTCGACGCTCCCTCGATGAACGACTGTGCATTGGATTGGCGAAGGTTGTTAATGATTCTCAAGTTCGTACCGAACTGGAGCGTATGCTTGCCTTTGGTCCAGCTCAAATCATCCACAAAATTCTGTAACGGTACCTGCACGTTCGTGGTCGGCGTCTCTCCGACCGGATTGGAAATCCCGCCTGCATAGAAGCTGATGTACCCCTCCGTTTGCAGCCCTGATTGCCCGAGACCTTCGCGAATGTAGCCATAGCGAAAATTGTTCAGCAAGGAATTGCTGATAACCGCCGTGTAGCCTGCCGCCAATCCTTTGCCGTTGTTGGTCGAAATCTGGGCTGGAGGTTGACCCGGGAATTGCGATCCGAGCGTCACGTTGTGATCGTTTTGCAGATTGCCGCGCAAGAACAGATGCTGGTTTCCATTGGAGGTCAGGTTGTAATCGACCTTGACGATGTAAGTATCGAGCTTGCCCGGCGTCGGATCGGAGAAGGTATAGCCGGAAATGTTCAGACCGTCCCCGACCGTCGGATCATTTGGAACCGGAAAACCATTGAAGACGGCCAGGGCGGATGGATCCACGCCCGCGCCTTGTGGGCAGTTTCCAAGGCCGAAACAATTGGGATCAAGATTCGCGAGATCCGTTTGATTCAGTGTGTACAGACCATTCGACCCACAGGTCGGATTCTGACCGTTGTCACACTGGTAAATCAGATTACCGCCGCGAAAACTCGCCGTAGGCACATAGCGGGTAACGATCGCTGTTTCATGCGTTCGTTGACCTTCATAGGTGGCAAAAAAGAAAAAGCGATTCTTGACGATGGGCCCGCCAATCGACCCGCCAAATGTATTCCGCACGAGATGCGGAGGCACATTTGGATTGCCGCCTTCGAGTTCTGCCCGCTCATTAAACCAGCTATTGGCTTCTCCGATTTTCGACCGGTTGTACTCATAAAGCGAGCCATGAAACGCATTCGTTCCGCTCTTGGTGACCATCGCGATTTGTGCGCCCGAGGAGCGGCCCGCATCTGCATTCGAGTTGGTCGTAGTGACGCGAAACTCTTCCAGGGAATCAAGTGTGGATCGAAGTGCGCCCTGAAAGGCATAGCCAAAAACGGGATCGTTGTCGTCCAGACCATCGACGGTGATGTCCGTCTGGTCGCTGCGCGCGCCGCTGACCGCACCACTGCGGCTGTCCGCGTTTTGATTGATGTCGGTGCTGTCGCCGGTGTACAGAACGCCGGGCTGTAGACTAAGAATCGAAGCCGGGTCGCGACCCTCGAAGGGAAGCTCGGTCATCTGGTCAGTTGTAAAGGCATGGCCGATGCTCGCATCCTGCGTATTGACGAGCGGAGCCTGGCTCATCACTTCCACTTTTTCCGACACGGTTTGCAGCTGCAATGTTTGATTCAGAGTGGCGGGGGTGCTCACCAACAAACGAACACTGTCGACCCGGAGCGTGCCGAAACCGGCTGCCTCAATGCTGAGCGCGTATGAAGCCGGCGGAACCTCAAGAAACTGGTAGAAACCCTGGCCATCTGTCTTGACCGTCCGAGAAAAACCGGTAGCGGAGTTTGTAATCGTCACTACGGCACCGGCTACTACCGCGCCTTTGGGGTCGGTAACGGTGCCTCGCAACGACGTCGTCGAGGTCTGAGCCAAGCTCAGCAACGCACCAAACAGAACAGCCAGAGTTACGAACGCGATTGACCGCTCGTTTCTTGTCATGCCGCCCTCGCTCTTTAGGACCCGCACGCGTCACGAATGTGACACTACTAAAGCATTCAGCCTTATAGTTAACTCGGGCAAACCCTGTCAAGGAATAAATCTCCGCTTGATTTCGTAAAAATCTGCATCGACCGAGCGGATTTTCAAATGTTACAAATGTAACAATCTACTTGACATTACCAGTACATGTGTCTAATGCTTACGATTTTTGTGACGAAAAACGGAACAAGCCGACCTCCGGTCACTCCTGGCTGGCACGAGCGGATCAGCCTCCTGTCGCCAAAGCGGCAAGAATTGATCCGCCCGGTCTTGGAGGACCCGCGCACCTTCGTATTTCTCAGCATCCGGGCAATGGCGGAGCGGTTACATACCGACACAGCTACGACGCTGCGCTCCATCCGCGGAATGGGGTTTTCGGGCTATCCTGAATTCCGTCATTACCTTCACGAACTGACGATTGCGCATGCCACATCTCTGGATTCCATGCTGGCAAGTTCGGCCAGGGATTCAGACATTCCCTCTCATGTCCGCGACTCGCTCGATCAGGATCAGAAAAATTTCAACAATTTCCGCAACACACTAAACACCAAACAACTGGCTACGCTCGCGCAGCGTATGTGGTCGGCTCGGCGCATTCTTCTGCTGGGAGGTGATCTGGCAGCCGGGTTGGTTTTCTATCTGGAGCATCACTTGGTGATGCTGGGGCTGCCCGTTTTCTCCGGCACAACCCCGGGCCGCGTCGTGCATCTGGTGCGAACGGCGGGGCGGAAGGATCTGGTGCTGGCCATCAGCTTTCATCGCGCGTTACGGCAAACAGTGGACGGAATGAAGCAGGCCAAAGCCAGGGGCGCTCACTGCGTTGGGATTACCGATACCTTTGTCTCGCCCATTGCTCGCTTCGCGCACGAGAGCTTTGTTGCTTCTGTCGCGACCTGCCACTTTGGGGATTCGTACGTCGGTCCGATGGCGTTGTTGAACGTAATGCTGGTGGCTTGCGCAAACTCTCGCCGCAAGTATGCTTTGGGCCTTGCTCGCGAGGCGGCAGAGGAACAACAACGAGGCTTCCGTTGGTACGAGGATTGAGGGCTGTGGTTAGCGGCTCATTCGAAGTTGCATTTTGAATCGAATCATATGCGAATCGAGAACATCACGCTGCGCGAACTCAAGATGCGCCTGAAGACTCCGTTTGAGACCAGCTCGGAAGTTACCTGGGAGCGCCGGATTCTTTTGGTCGAAGTGGGTGTGGACGGAATTCAGGGTTGGGGAGAGATCACGACGTCGGAGGATCCTTTCTACAATGCCGAAACCACCGATACCGCGTGGCACATGACGCGTGACTTTATTGTGCCTTTCGTTTTGGGCAAGACCGTTGAGACCGCCGCTGAAATTGGACCTCTTCTGGCCCCGATCCGTGGACACGAGATGGCGAAGGCGGGAATCGAGAACGCAGTTTGGGATATCGAAGCGCAGCAACAAGGCGTCCCGTTGGCAAAATTGTTAGGCGGAACTCGATCTGAGATCCCGTGCGGCGTTTCTATTGGAATCCAGTCTTCCATTTCAACTCTGTTGGACAAGATCGACCGCGAGTTGCGGGCGGGATATCAGAGAATCAAACTCAAGATCAAGCCAGGGAAGGACGTCCAGGTCGTAGATGAAGTTCGCAAGAATTACCCGGAAATCAAACTGATGGTCGACGCCAACTCGGCGTACCGCCTCGAAGACCTGAAGGCGCTCAAGACATTCGATCAGTATGGACTCCTCATGATCGAACAGCCGTTGGCGTGGGATGACATTTATGAGCACTCTTTATTGCAGGCTCAGTTGCAGACACCGATCTGTCTCGACGAGTGCATCCACAACCCGTCTCACGCCGAAGCAGCGATCAGGCTTGGCGCCTGCCGCATCATCAACATCAAGCTGGGGCGAGTCGGAGGACATAGTCGGGCCCGGCAAGTGCATAGCGTCTGTATGCGACACTCTATCCCGGTCTGGTGCGGAGGAATGCTAGAGTCAGGCGTCGGCCGTGCTCACAATATCGCCATGTCGTCACTGCCAGGCTTCTGTCTTCCCGGAGATGTGTCCGCGAGCCAGCGCTATTGGGATGAAGACATTATTGAACCCGAAGTGGAGGTGAGTCCTGCAGGGACGATCCATGCGCCGCTAAAACCCGGCCTGGGGTATGAGGTTCGGCGAAAAAGAGTGGAGTCCCTAACCGTGCGCCAGGAACGATGGCAGGCATAGGCGCATATTTTCTTTGATTGCCCACGGAGCCGGCGAGAGCAACATCCGTGATCGTGGAACATGTTTCGCTGGTAGAAAAATAGGCAGCGGCAATGGCTGAAACACCCTTCACAACCAGCGACGTGCCCGCCACTCACCTGAAGGCGAATGCGCTTTCGCTGAGCGATGCCATCGTACTCGGGCTGGCCAGCTCCGCGCCCGCCCAAACAATGGCGGTGGCGCTGCCCGCACTGGTTGCGACCGTTGGCTACGCCGGCCTGCTGCCCATACTTGCGGCATTTGCCCCGATGCTGGGCATTGCGATTGGCTATCAGAGATTGAACCGTTGGGATCAGAGTTCCGGCGCCACGTACAGCTGGGTTTCAAAAGCACTGCATCCTTACTTGGGTTTTCTTGCCGGTTGGATGATCCTGATCTACTACACCTTGGGCACTATCAGCATGACAGTTCCAGCCGGCGCATATACTCTGCAACTCCTTGCTCCGGGACTGGTGGAGAGCAAAGCCGCAGTGGCAATGATTGGCGCCGTATGGAACGTCCTTGTGACTCTGCTGTTGCTGGTCGGGATCCAGATCGCAGCGCGCTTTCAGAAGGCTTTGGCCGTCTTCGAATACACGGTGCTGTTCCTTTTCGTGATTCTTGGAATGCGAGCGCTGGCATCCGGACACGCCGCGTCAAAAGTAACTTCGGAATGGTTCACGCTGTCGGGAGCGGGCGGAGCGAGAGGGTTTCTGGCAGGAACGCTCATTGCTGTCTTTATGTATTCGGGTTGGGATGCGGCGATTTATGTGAATGAGGAAACGAAAGACAAAGAGAACAATCCGGGCCGCGCAGCCATTGGCAGTGTAATCATTTTGCTGACTGTTTATTGCCTGATCACCTTTTCCTATCAAGGCATCGTAAGTCGATCCGCACTGGAGAATTCCGCGGGGAATTCTCTCGCCGTGATTGCTGAGCATCTTTTGCCCGGGCGAAGTTCACTGATATTGAGCCTGATAGTCTTGTTGGGGACCGTTGCCTGCCTGCAGGTCGCAGTCGTTTCTTCTTCAAGGCTTGGGTTCGCCATGGCAGAGGACCGCGTCATGCCGGGGTTTTTCAAAATTCTGCATCCCAAAACAGGCAGTCCTTGGGCAGTAACTTTATTCATGGGCGGAGTGAACTTGATGTTTCTTCTCCTGACGGTATTCGAAGCTGGCGGTGTACGCGAAGTACTCGCGAACATTGCTGGCGCACTGGGAATCATTGCCTCACTCTTCTACGCTTTAACGGCCATTGCCGCAGTTTGGCAATATCGCGGTGTTCTGCTAAGGAATTTCGGCAACTTTATTCTGGGCGGCGTGTGGCCTGGGCTGGGAGCAATATCGTTGCTTGCTGTGGTCGTCGAATCAGTGCGCACTCGGGCGGTTTCGCCAACGGTGTTGTGGGCAGGATTGGGGGCTGCTGCGGTGGCGCTGCCTATTGCGGTCGGGATTCACTACATTGGCAACGTGCCTCTTTTAAGCGCGCCTAGCCCACGGCAAAGAGAGAGCTGATGAAAATAGCTTCTCATGCAGCGAATCAGAAGGTGCTGGGAGGGATGGAGACCTCGGGGTCGGCTCGCCTGTTTGCGCAAGCGCTCGAGGTGATTGCCAGCGGAGTGAACAGCACCGCCCGTGCTCCCCGGTCTGGTTGGTCGCCTTATCCCTTATTTGTGGACCACGGGAAGGGATCGCGGATCTTCGACGTAGACGGCAACGAATTCATTGACTACTTGTTGGGACTAGGTCCAATGTTGTTGGGCCATTGTCCAGAGCAGGTGACGAATGCTGTCGTCGAGTTCATACGTCGCCGCGGCACAGTGTTTGCATTGCCCGTCGCAGATGAGATCGAGTTAGCGCGCAAGTTGATCGCTGCCGTTCCCAGCGTCGAGCAGACGCATCTGGCAAACTCCGGCACAGAAGCCGTTCTCTACGCGCTGCGTCTGGCACGCGCCTACACGGGACGAAAAAAAATCATCCGCTTTGAAGGGATGTATCACGGATTCTCTGATGCGGTGTATTGGAGCAAGCATCCGCCGCTGGAAAATGCCGGCCCCGATGCGCAGCCTGTTCCCGTCCCGCAAGGTCCCGGCATGCCCGACGGATTGGAGAACTCGTTGATCATCCTGCAGTGGAACGACGGCGAAATTCTGGAGCGCACGATTCGGACACACGGAGATCAGATTGCCGCAGTGATCACCGAACCCGTGATGTGTAATACCGGTTGTATCCTGCCGGAGCAGGGGTATCTGGAACTGATGCGGAGTCTAACGCGCGAGTCTGGGACGGTATTGATCTTCGACGAGGTTATCACCGGCTTCCGTGTGTCTTTGGGAGGAGCGCAGCAATATTACGGCGTGACTCCGGACCTCACCGTCATGGCAAAAGGTTTTGGAGGAGGATTTCCGGTTGCTGCTGTCGGCGGGAAGAAAGAGATTATGAGGTTGGTGGCTGATGGGACAGTCTCCATGGCAGGCACGTACAGCGGAAACGGAATTGCCGTGAGCGCCGCCAATGCGACCCTGGATTTTCTCGGCACGCCAGGCATCTACGGAAAGCTTTTCGAACTGGGGGAAAAGCTCATGCGGGGCATCAGCGAGCGGATGAACTCAGCGGGATTGTCTGTGAGGGTTGTCGGCATTGGGCCGCTCTTCCAGGTTTGGTTTACCGATTCCCCGATCCGCAATTATCGTGATGCTGTCCGCCACGCTCGGAAGGATTTATTTCGCATGTGGTGGGAGGCGATGATGAAACGTGGCGTCTTGTTTCATCCCGACGCATTCGAGAATTTGTTCATCTCGTTCACCCACAATGATTCCGACGTAGATTTGACGTTGAAAGCGGTCGAGAGCGCGCTACCTGAGCTGAAGATCAGAATGCGCTGACGAATCCAACACTCTGCCGCGCCGATACGCGAAATGAAATAAAGAAATCTGAAAACGCGATGGCGAAGTCCAGGGAAAAAACTTGCGTGCTTGGAGTGGATCTGGGAACGTCCGCTCTCAAGTTGGTTGCCGTTTCGCGGACCGGCGAGATCTTGGCGACCGCACGCGAGTCTTATCCCACAGTTTCAGCGGCGGACGGTCGGGCCGAACAGGACGCCGAGCTTTGGCTGAAAGCGTTGTCGACTGCTGCGCGCAAGGTTATGTCTCGACTGCCGGCGAATACCCGGGTGGAAGCTATCGCGCTCACCGGGCAAATGCCGACACTCGTAATTCTAAGGGACAATAAGCCAATTGGGCGTGCCATCACATGGCAAGACAGCCGGGCGGATCGATGGGCAGGCGCACGAGTCAACGATCAACTTCGCCGCGACATTTATTTAAGAACTGGAGTCCTCGTCGATGGCCGCTACCTCGCGCCGATGTTCGAGTTTCATCATGAGGGCTCTGCAGTAGACATTATTCTTTCCGCGAAAGATTTTATTTTTCTCGTTCTCACCGGCGTCGCCGCAACCGATCCTTCTACAGCCTCGGGATATGCCCTGTACAACCTGCGGACGAATCGCTGGGATTCGGAATTCTGTATATTTTGGCATATCAGTCCAGGACAACTTCCCGCCGTTGAAGGATCTTCTTATTGCGCACCGCTCACCAAGCACGGAAGCCGGTTGCTCGCGTGCGTGCCTGGAATCCCTGTCTTCTTGGGATGTGCCGATTCAGTGGCGGGAGCTTATGCGCTAAGCGGTGGAACAAAAAATCTCAGGCATTCGGCTGCGGTTCTGACCGGCACAAGCACCGTGATCATGACGTGCGATTCGCGGCCACACTGGGATCGGCGCAACAGGTACCTGCTTACGCCCTTTGCGGTTGATGGGTGGTACGCTCGCGAAGCCGACTTGCTCGCCTCTGGCTCCGCGCGAGAGTGGGCGGAGAGTTTTCTGCAACGCGGTGCGAAGCACAACGAAAGTGGCGATTTGTGGCAGTCGGCTTACAAAGTCGCTCCCGGTGCGGATGGACTCTTCTTCAGTCCGTATCTTGGCGCAGGCGAACAGGGTGTGCTTTGGAATCCCAGCTTGCGAGGCACTCTCACTGGGCTGACTTTGAATCACGATGCAGCGAAGATTGCTCGGGCGTTGCTGGAAGGAATGTGTTTCGAGATTCGGCGCTGCCTCGAGGTGCTCGAAGAAGGTACGGGCAGGTCATCGAAGATATTTCTCGCCGGCTGGATGGCCGCCAGTCCAGAGGAGTCGCAAACGCTCGCGGATATCACGGGAAAATCTGTGCACGCAGTGACATTGAGTTGCTCGTCGGCAATCGGAGCTGCTCTTCTGAGCGGGATCATCGACTGCGAAAAGGTTGTTAAGAAGGCTAAATCTGCCGATTTCTCGCCTGGAGAACGACGGCAGTCTTACGAACGAATCTACAAAGAATACATCGCTCAGTTTCCTCTCAGAGGCCGAGGCTGAGACGCGAATCATCTTTGGGCTTTAAATAGCTTTCGTGCGAGGACGAACCATGTAGTAGTAGATCGTGGGTGTCACAAAGAGCGAGAGGATCATCGCGATCAGGAGCCCACCAATTACGGCAATGGCCAGGGGTTGCAGCATCTCAGAGCCTGCTCCTACGCCCAGAGCAAGCGGCAGCATTCCCGCCACGGCAGCGATAGCCGTCATTACGATCGGCCGCAGTCTTCTACGTCCCGCCTGAAAGATGGATTCTTCTTCCGAAAATCCCGCGTCACGAAACTTGTCGTCAGCATCGAGCAACAAAATTCCATTCTTTGCGACGATTCCCACCACCATGATGAGCCCCATAAATGAGGACAAGTTGAAGGTAATGCCCGTGACCAGAAGCGCCACAAACACTCCAGCTGTCGACAGAATGGCGGAGACAAGAATCGATACCGGCGCGGAAAAACTACGAAACTCAAACAACAGAACCAGAAATACGAACACAATTGCCATCGCCAGTACCAAGGTGAGGTCGCGGAAGGATTGCTGCTGCGTTTGATAAAGCCCGCCGTACTGAATTCGAATCGATGGCGGAAGGTGAAGATCGGAGATGGCTTTCTGTACTTCCGCGATCCCGTGGCCCATGTCGAGCTCTTCGAGTCGCGCCGTGACCGCAACGTAGCGTTGCTCATTCTCCTCGAGAATTTCCGTTTGCCCGGGTAAATCTGTCATGGTGGCCAGCGAGCCGAGGTTTGCGAGTTGGCCGCCCGGGGCTACCAGCATGGTGTTATTCATTGCCGAGACGGAAGAGCGAACCTGCTCGGGATAGCGGATGCGAACCGCATAGGGACGATCGTCGATGACAACCGGCTGAGCGGCTTTCACGCCATCCAGCATCGCTTCGGTTTCGTCGGCCAAGCCTTGCGGCGTGAAGCCGACATGTGCAGCCTTCGCCATGTTTACTTGGTAAGAAATGGCAGGGCCGCTGGTGGTGGATTCAATTCCGTTGTCAATATCAACTACGGGATTCCGCCCGCCGACCTTGATTTTTCCGATTGCATCCGCAACCTGCGGAGCCCATTCCTCCAACAGTTTCGCGTCAGGTGAGAACATCATAATGTCAATCGGCTGCGGAGAACTGGTCAAGTCGCCGATCATATCCTGCAGCTTCTGCGTGAATTCGACTTCCACCGCTGGTTCGGATTGGGCAATCTTCGCGCGCACGTCATCCATAATCGACCAGATGTCGCGCGACCGATCGGTTTTCAAATCGACGGAGATATCGCCCGTATTCGCCTCGGTGACGGCGGCCAATCCGAGTTGAAGTCCCGTGCGGCGCGAGGTGCTTGCGACTTCGGGAACAGAGCGGACAATGCTCAGAATGTGCGTGATCATCCGGTTGGTTTCTTCCAGCGAACTGCCGGGGGGCGTGACGTAATCGATGATGAAACTGCCTTCGTCCATCTTGGGCAATAAGTCGGAGCCGATCTGCCGGTAACAGAGATAAGAAACGACAATCAGAATCACCGTAAGAATTGGAACCCATATTGGACGCTTGAGACTGCGCCGAAACCATCGTTCATAAAATCGAATCACGCGGCCGAAGTATCCCGTCATCAAGTGCTCTTCTTCAGCTTGCAGTAGCCGATTCATTTCGCTCGATGAGCGGCCGCGATCACTCTCAGCACTGGGTTGAACCTCGTGCGGATTCTCTGACTCGTGTTCGCTGTGCGCCGTCTTGCGTCGTAGCATGTATAGACAAAGTGTCGGAGTCCAGGTGAGTGCGAGGGCGAGTGAAGTGAGAAGAGCGGAAGCAATCGTCACCGCCATAGCGCGGAAAAAGACACCTGTGACTCCGGTGATGGCGATCAGCGGCAGGAAGACAACGATGGGCGTTAAGGTCGAACCGATCAGGGGAACCGACAGTTCGCGCAGCGTCATAGCGACTGCTTCGAACCTTCCTTCTCCGGCCTCCCGATGCAGCGTGACATTTTCCAATACGACAATCGCGTCATCGATGATCAATCCGACTGCGGCGGCCATTCCGCCTAATGTCATCAGGTTGAAACTCTCACCCAAAACTTTGAGCGTGATGAACGTAACGAGCAGACTGATCGGGATGACCATTCCGGCAATAAACGATGTTCCCCAATCGCGCAGGAATAGAACCAGTACGGCCGACGCCAGCACCAGCCCGATGAGTATCGCGTCGCGAACACTTTTAATCGATTGCCCAACGATCCACGACTGATCGTAGAAGGTACTGACATGCACGCCCGGCGGCAGCGTCTTTTCGACGCGCATCATCTCTGCCTTGACCGCATCCGCCACCTGCATGGTGTTGCTGCTGCGCTGGCGGTTGATGTTGATCAGTACCGCGGGCCGATCGTTTGCCGTAACAATGGTGAAATGCGGCTCAAAAGAAGCTGTAACCTGCCCAATATTTCCAACGTAGATGGGAGTGCCGCTGGGAGAGTTTTTTACAAAGATGTCAGAAATTTCCTGCGCGTCATGCGCCTGCCCGCTGATCAATCCCAGATACAACTGATGATTCTGCGGAAACAATCCCGGCGAGCCGATGATGTTGGATCGGTCGACCGCAGCCAAAATATCGGAGACACTGGTCGCCGAAGCGCGCAGCTTGGCCGGGTCGGGAACGATATGGAACTCCGGCACCTCGCCGCCTTGGATCAGAATCGTGCCCACTCCCAATAGGCTAGCCAGCCGCGGCTTCATCCGATACGTTGCCAGTTCCCAGAGTTGCTGCTGTGAAACTGTGTCGGATGTCAGGCCGTATCCAAGAATTGGAAAACTCGAAAACTCCAACCGCTCGCTGGTGATCTTGGCGGTCGGCGGAAGAGTTCCCGACAAACGCGCAATGGCCGCATTGACGCGTTCCAAAGTGCGAAACATGTCGACTCGCCAGCTGAAATAAAGATCAATTTCCGCCGAGCCGCGGCTGGTGACCGACTTTACATCCTGTATGCCTTCGACTCCGCTGACGGATTCTTCGATCGGCCGGGTGATCGTCACCAGCATTTGATCGATCGGCGTGACTCCGTTATCCACGCCGATCAAGATGCGAGGAAAATCTGTGGTAGGGAAGACCGCGATCGGAATGCTGAACAGCAGGTACGCCCCAATCAGCGCGAGCGTGATGATCAGGAAGATGATCGACTTGTGTTCACGGGCGAACCAGTAGCGCTGGGCTTCTGCGTTCTGCCGATGCGCGGTGCCGGGACGTTGTGCGATGGTCGCCATCGAGGAAAGTTTACGGCTGGTCCTTTTTGTCGCTGCCGCCCGCGGGCCTTTCGGGTACTTCAGCGGGAGTGGAGACTTTTACTTTTGCACCATCCGGCAAGCCGTAAGCACCTTGGGTGACGATTTGCTGTCCGTCTTGCAAACCGCTAACAATCTGCACATCATCATCCTGACGAATGCCCGTTTTGACCGCCGTGGAATGAACGGTCTGATCAGAGCCGATTACCATCACCGATGTTGTGCCGTCCGCAGCTGTAAGAATCGCCTGTGCTGGTATGACTAATGCATCCTTCGCTGTTTTCGCGACAATTTCGACACCGATAGTTGATCCGGGTTTTAGCCTCCCTCGCGGGTTCGCCGCTTCCACCCACACTTGGACGGTCGTGCTGTTCGGATCGAGCGCCGGACTCACGACGGTGACTTTTCCGGGAATCTCCGCCGTACCATCAGACGGAACCAGGGATGCCGCGTCGCCGATGTGCACGTCGGCCGCTTGCTGGGGCGATACGTATGCTCGCGCTACAACTTTGGAAACGTCCATGACCGTGAGAATCGCCGTGCCGCTCGGCGGCGTCTCCCCGGCGTAAAAAGGCCGATCCGTTACTACGCCGTCAATGGGACTCACGATCCTGCTGTAGTTCACGTCGGCTTGAGCCGTTGCGAGTTTGCCCTTGGCGGAAGTCAGTCCTCCCTCAGCCGTCTTCAAGTTGTACTGCTTTTCCGCGAGGTCGTATTGATTGCGGGCCTGAGCGAAGGCGATGCGTGCATCCTGGACGTCTTTGGCTGATATCGCTCCTTGTTTGTAAAGCGTTTCACGGCCGTCATAGAGTGATTGCGCAGCGTCGAGTTGATCCTTTGCAATCTTCACATCGCGCTCGGCGGATTGCAGCGCGCTACTGTAAGCAGCCTCTGCCTGCTGATAGGCCCCTTGGCTTTCCGTCAGCGTTCCTCTCAGGTCCTGATCTTCCAGGGTGGCGAGAACCTCTCCAGCATGGACGTGGCTGCCGCGCGTCACATAGAACTTCTTGATCGGACCGCTAATTTTGGGGACAATCGCCGCCTGATCGTGTGGATAAAGAATCGCGTTGGTCGAGACGCGAGCTTCGATCGATTCCGTCTTCACCGTTGCTGCTTCTACCGTGACGAGCGGTGTCGGCTCCTTTTCTTCCTCAGACGAACATCCTGAATGGCCCAGAATGCCGGCAACAATGACTAACGCGAGCCACAGGCGAGTGCGGCGATTAGAAAACAAACGAGACAACGAATCGGAAGTGCTTGCGCTCCAAATCATGCTCAGTTGTCGATGAGTCGTTAGAAGCTTCCCGTTATGGTCTGCAAAGTTGCCAATGCCACGCGGTAACGAACCTCGGAATCGTTGTACGCGTTGCGCGCCTGAGTCAAAGTATTTTCCGCCACCACCACGTCGAGTGCGTTCGATGCTCCAGCCTTGAATCGCAGGTTAATGAGGCGCAAACTTTCGGTTGCAACATCGGCCGTTTGGCGCGTCTCGTCTACAGCTGCGCGTGCAACTTTCGCCTCATTGTAGGAGCTGTACAGATTATTCAAAAGTTGCCGCTGAGCTTCATTCAATTCCACCCGCGCCTGATCCCGTTTGAATTCCGCCTGGTGCAGTTTGCTTCGCAGAGTGCCCCAATCCCAGACCGGGACGTTCACTCCTACAGTAACAAAATAACCTAAATTGGGCAGGGATCCGGCTTTGGGTTCCTCGACATTCAAGCTGTGCAGCGCGAAATCGTTTGCCTCAATTCCGTAATCAGCATCGACAAAAAACGAGGGAAGAAACGCTCCTTTTGCGGCCGTCACCCCTTGGTTGGCCTGACGCAACGCCTGCATTGCTACCTGCATGTCCGGATTCTTATCCCCCGCCATTTTTTGGACTTCGGAGAATTCCGGTAAAGCAACGGCGGAATCCAAATCGTCCACGATGCTGAAATTCTCATTCAGATTGGGAAACAGAATTACCGATAAATCCAGTCGAGCCGACTCCATCGCAAGCTCAGACTCTTCAAATGCCTGCTTCTGCTGCTGATATTGAATCTGCGCCTGCAGAACATCGCTGTGCGCCACTTGCCCAACGCGTTCAGCGTCTTCGGTGATCTCATAGAAGTGTTTTGCGGCATCGAGAGCCAGTTGGGCCGTCGCGTACTTGCGCTGCGCCACGGCGAATGCGTAGTAAAGCTTGGTCACGGTCGCTGTTAGGCCGCGGCTGGCAATTTCCGATCTTGCCTTGGCCATGGCTGCCGCCGCTCTCGCTTGCCGATACGCCGTGCCCAGATAATTTCCTGGGGAAAGATCTTCATGGAAAACACCCCATGACCGGTAGACATGCACGCCGTCATTGGTAACGAACCGTCCAATCGTCGTCCGGCCATTTCCTTCGGTGAGCAAAGCTTGTGACGTATAGCTGACGGTTGGCAGAATTGCGTTCCTGGCTTGCGTCCGGTCTTCGTGTGCGAGCTTGGCATCGGTGACCACCGACCGAAAGTGCGCATCCACCTTGCGGGCCTGCTCAATCGCGTCGTGCAGCGTAATGACAACCGGCGGTTTCGCCTGGTTCGCTCCCGATGGTTGCACAAGCTCGACCGTGTCGTTCTCTTGCGCTCGCGACTGCGCGGTCCCTAGCCGTCCGGCTCCCATAAAGGCTATCAGCAAGAAGAAAAGGGAAGTTCTGTGCAGGAGGCGTTTACGACGGCTTGCGGCGAACGAACAATATTCGGAGAGGTAGACGCGCCTGGGTGTTCTTTCAGGTCTAGACAACTGTGCAACATAGGGTTTCATGCAGTTCTCCAGGATGTGAGCAAAATGCAAGCTATCAGCTACACGCCCGCTCCGCCTGATGATATTCGAGGAATTGTTGTACGGGAAACTCCGGTTTGTTTTTTTATGTTCCGAAGCGAATGTCATTCCAACGGAACCGCGGGTTTAGAACTCTCAACGACGAATCGTCCGCAGAATTTCATTTGCGGCCCGGTATCCGCTGGCCATCGCGCCGTGCACTGTGCCGTTGTTTGCCGAGGCTGTCGCTTCACCGGCGAAAAATAATGTGTCCTCTACTGGGGCTCCGAGTGCCTCCTGCGCGCCATCGCATCCCACTTTACCGTAGCTATACGCCCCCCGCGAAAACGGATCGCATTGCCAGTCGTGAAACTGGGCAGATTCCAATTCTCCGCGCAATTGCTCGGGGTTCACGTGCAAGACACTTCCGAGGCTTCGCAGGCTTTGCTCGATAACGAAATCTCTGCTTTGTCCCGATAGCCGCTCTGCTGACCGAAACGGGGCCCATCCAGTCATGACCGGCGACTTGTCTGGCATCCTGGTCCACCACGTTGGGAATAGCTCGTCGTCTGAGAACAGAAAACTCATGTCTTCCAGAGTCTTGCCGCTTTTCGATGACCCGACAATCGTCTCCCAGAAACGACGGCGGAAACGCAGAACGACACGAATCACCTTGCCCATTGCCAGCTTGCTCATCGCATCCACCTTTTTGGCTGGGAGCCCAGGCAAGAATTCTATGACGCCCGTTTCTCCAATCGGGGCTTGCAAGACCGCGAGCGGCAGCGTAATCAGCGCTTGATCGGCAGCGATTGATAATCGGCCTTCTGGGCCCATGGCGTTCAACTCCACGTGACCTGTTCTCCAATGAATCTGCTCTACAGTCGTTCCGGTTTTTATCGCAACGCCTCCCCGTCTGAGCCGCCGCTCCAAAATTTCGATCAGCGTTTTGTATCCGTTCTCGGCTCGAAACGCTCTCTCGCCCTGAATGCTTTCTTCTGCCTTCATTTCTCCGACTAGCCAGTGCGCCCCAATCAACGCAGGGTCGGCGGCGTTGAATCCGGAAACGTAGGCGATCGCCCGCCGCTTCGCCTCTTCCAGATCCCGATCACGAGATGGATCAGGAAACTGCCGTTGCAGAAAATCGAGGAAGGACTCGTCCGGCCGATTGGCGTCCATCTTGTCGAGAATCTGGTCGACTTTCTCGAACAAGTGGCATTCAGAAATCTCACCGGCTCGGGTGCACCAATTGGCCCCGTCGACTTCATGAATCGAGGCCTGCGCCTCATTCAGCACTTTCCAAATCTCAGGTGGGAGCCCATGAATGAACTCGGCACCCAGTTCGATTGGGACCTCGGAACCGTCCTCGAAACGGGTGAAGACACGCCCGCCGATCCGGTTTCGGGCTTCCAGAATTTCCGTGCGGCCCCCCTTCCCGCCCAGCACGGAAGCAGCTGCCATGCCTGCGACGCCCGCTCCTACCACAATGACCTGAACATGCTCCTCCATAGATATGGCACCCTGTCCGACATCGGAACCCTGAAAAAGCGCAGCTTATAGATGCCTTGCCATCCCCGGGATGCCGCAAAATGTTGGTCATTCTTGGGAAGCAGATTAAAACGCGGCATCCTTTTATTGAGGGTAGTATCTAACGTGAAGAAGCGGAAATCGGGTACCGTTTTCTCGCCGGAGTCTCGAAACCGCCTTGATTCTCTACACGGAGGTAGCTAATGCCCAAGAAGGATGCTTCTGCCAACCATCGCAACTTGAATGCACAACCGAGAATTCATCAGCACGCCCATGAGATTCAGCAATATGGCACCGTGTCACACGCTCTGCCCTTGGATCTGGAAGAGCCCGTGCGCCTGGAAATGACAGAACAGCTGAATCAATTGTTGGCCGACAGCATAACGCTGAGAGATCTATATAAGAAGTCTCACTGGCAAGTGGCGGGACCGACCTTTTATCAGCTTCACCTGTTGTTCGATAAACATTTTGGCGAGCAGGTCGAGATCGTCGACACCATCGCCGAGCGCATTCAGTTATTGGGAGGAATCTCCATTGCGATGGCACACGATGTCGCTGAGATGACGAAGATCGAGCGGCCTCCCAAGGGAAGGGAAGAAGTGCCAGTTCAGATTTCCAGACTGCTTGACGCTCATCAGGTCATCATTAGCCAGTGCCGCGAGCTAGCCGAGCGCTCCGACGAACTTGGCGATCAGGGAACGAATGATGTAGTCGTTAGCGAAGTACTGCGGACCAACGAGCTGCAGTCCTGGTTCCTCAGCGAGCACCTGGTCGAAATGCCACTGGTGCAAGCCGAAGAACCCAGTCTGCGGAAGGCTATTTAGCTCTACTTTCCGTAAAAAGCAGCGTTTTTCGCGATGAAGTCCTTCTTGTCTTCAGGCACGTCCTCGAGGGCGTGAATCGAGTCGGAGGTGCATGCAGGGACGCATGCTCCGCAATCGATGCAGCCCTCGGGGTCGACGTACATCTGCGTCGCAGCCTCAAACGCAGGCTCGTCTTGTTTCGGGTGGATGCAGTCGGTCGGGCATACCTCGACGCAGAGGGAATCCTTG
Source organism: Verrucomicrobiia bacterium (assembly GCA_035523795.1). Classification (GTDB taxonomy): domain Bacteria; phylum Acidobacteriota; class Terriglobia; order Terriglobales; family Acidobacteriaceae; genus Sulfotelmatobacter. The sequence continues at coordinate 47,847 of DATKQB010000072.1, forward strand.
ATGCAGGTGTCAGTAATTACGTAGGCCATAAGTCAATCGGTCTCCAAAATGAATTGCAAGCCCAGGAGCGCCATCCTCTTCAAAGGCAGTGTAGGGGCCGATCTTGCAGCCATACAGTGATCTCAGTCACATTGAGATGTGAGCCGATGGAGAAAGCGGCAATCCCCGCAGCCGAGCGTCGAATTTCCTATTGATAGAAATCACGCGGAACTGTGACCATCGTCACAGAATTGCACAGGCCATCAGAGCTTTAATAGGCACAATTGAACTAGGCCTTCTAGTCATAGGATCGCCCGGCTCCACCCACAGAACCCCACAAGCCGTTACCCCAGACGGCGGGAGCCGGGCGTTTGAAGGCTGCAAACCTCCCCCTCCTTCCTTTAAGAACCGCTTACTTCTTCATGAATGTCGCTGTTGAGATGACGCTCCTGTTGTGTTTGGCCTGACACACTGTCTCCGTATACCCACTGTGTAAGCACTTTGATCCTTATTTAACCATCGCATTTCCAACAACTTAAATGTTGGTCCTCGCGCTGCACTTGATGGGAGTGTGCCACGGAACACAGAGGACGCGATGAGCGACGGACACGAAACAACGAGGAAACGGTTGGGATGTTTGCTGGCGCTGCTGACGCTGGGTTTTGCGATGGGGTCACAAGCCCAGGTTACTGAAGCCCCGATTAAAGACCGAATCCGGCGCCTCGTCGTTGTCAGCATTCCAGACCGCAAACTAGCCGTCCTCGAAAACGGCAGCGTTCTCGCCACCTTCCCCGTCGCGGTGGGCGCTGCCGTTAGCCCCAGCCCGACCGGCGAATTTCAGATAGTGACTCGCGTCTCCCACCCCACCTACTACCGCCCTGGCACGGTGATTCCTTCGGGAAAAGACAGTCCGATCGGCACGCGCTGGTTGGGCCTGAGTCAGAAAGGTTACGGCATCCACGGTACGAACGCGCCGCGATCCATCGGGCGCGCGGCCTCCCACGGGTGCATTCGTCTCCGCAATCGCGATATGGAGCGGCTGTACTCCATGCTGCACGTCGGGGACATCGTCCAGATTCATGCCGAGCGTGATGAGGAAGTCGCGCAGATCTTCGGCAGTAGGACGAACGAAAACACGATTGCGGCAGTGCAAGTAACGGGTTTGGCAGCTGGCCAGTAAGCGAGCATTCCTAGCGAGGAGCTTGTTTTCGAAACGGACTGGGAAGGGCACGGCTTCAGCCCTGCCGCCCCGAGAGCCAACATAAATCGCCGGCTTTGGCCGTTGAGGGATATGGGTCGACTCTCACGAAACGCTTTTTGAAAGTTCGATTCTTGAAGCGAGGAATTTATGCAGATGGCAATCACATTCATGGCGGTAGTTGGAGGGTTGATCTTCTCGTTGGCGATCGCGCTGTTGGCAGAGGAGCTGATTTTTGGGCAGGTCTTTCGTCTGTTCTTTGCTCAGCGAAAGCTGGCTCCCGTCAAAGTCGCGCCGGCGAGGCTCACGGTCGAACCTGCGGTGAAGTCGCACCACAAAGATTGAGTTCCATGGGAATTCGAATATGCGAACTCACAAAGGAGAATGATCATGCTGGCGTTGAGGTACTTGCTGATGTCCGGTGGCCTTGGGATGATTCTCGTCGCCGTAAGCATCCTGGGCTATGACCTTTATCACGAATGGCTGTATCGCAAAACTCTGGCAACTCCCGGTGGAGCTCCGGCTCCAGTTCCGCAAATGCGCTGGCGCACTTCGGTCGCGCTGGGATTACTTGCCTGGGGACCGATCTTGCTTGCCTTTAGCATTGTGGTTGTCCCCAGCGGGATGGCTGGCGTACGGGTCAGTCAAACGAGCGGCACCATGCCCGGGACGCTCTATCCCGGCTTGCATCTTGTCACACCACTGATCGAGGATGTCGCCGTCTTCGACACACGCGACCAGATCTTCACCACGGGCGTTTCCGAAGATGGTAAGGTCGCGGCGACTAACGCGACCAAATCCCAACTACTTGATGTTCAGGCGAAAGAAGGACTGACTCTCGGTTTGGCCATCACCGTCCGCTATCGTCTGGATCCCAAGCGTCTCGACTACATTCAAGCCAACCTGCCGCGTCCGGTGGAAAAAGAAATTGTTCCTCCGGTTGTGGCCAGCGTCTGGCGCGAGTTGGTGCCGAACTATACCGTTCGAGACGTGTTTTCTGCAAAGCGTGAAGAAGTCCGCCAGCGCGCCGCTGGACTGATCACCCAGAAACTCGCTGCCGACGGAATCATCGTGAAAGAAGTGATGCTGCGCGACATTCAACTTCCCGAAGAGTACGCGAAAGGGCTGGAAACGCTGCTTCTCAAAGAGCAGGAAAACGATCGCATGGGTGTCGAGACCGAATTGAAGCAAAAGCAGGTCAAGATCTCGGAACTCGAAGCGGAGGCCGCAAAAGTCCAGCAGATCCAGCAGGCGGAGGGCGAAGCGCAAGTGCACGTCTTGGAAGCAAAGGGAGAAGCCGACGCCATGCAATACACGCTGCCTCTGAAAGAAAAACAGATTCAGCAAAGCAAGCTGGAAGCCGAGGCGCGCAAGGAAGCCACCATTCAGAATGCAGAAGCGGCGGCGCAAGCGAAGGTCATCGACAGCAAGGCCGAAACCGAGCGCAGGAAGATGCTCGCCGAGGCCGAAGCCGATCGCATCCGCGTCACGTCCGCGGCCGATGCCGAGCGAATGCAGGCCGAGGCGGCGATCCTTAAGCAGAATCCGCTGCTCATCAACAAAATTGTCGCCGAGCGCCTCTCTGACAAACTGCAAATCATGATGGTTCCGTCCGATGGCAAGTTCTTTATGAACGACATCCTGCGGAGCATGAACGTGCCGAATCAACCCACGCAAAGCCAACCAAGCTCAGATGAGCAGAGATAGTCGGCCACCACTTCAAGCCCATCCCAGGCGCACAACAGGCCGCTGGGATGGGCTTCGAGGTCCGGAGAAGCTTGGCTACGCGGTGTCTAAACAGTACAGAGCAGAGGCAATCGGATGCGTACAGCGGTTTATAATTCGGCCATCCCGGCAGCCATTCTGAATTCGGTGACTCTCACCTCCGTATCTACGTTCCTCCGCGCCGCGAATCTGTTGTTCTGGCTTTTGCTCTTGTTGGTGCTTCCGGCCGCCGCCGACTGGAGTACTCCCGAACAGGAGTTGGCGCGAAAGATCCTCACGGTCACCGGTCCCGGCGCGATAGCTCTAACGGTCGAGAATCGTTCTTCGCTGGGATCCCGCGATCAGGAAATTGTTCAAAACGGACTGCGTCTCGCGCTTGGCAATCTCGGAATTCGCTTTACAACCGCAGATCGGGCCGCTGCCGCCGTTACCATTTCTCTATCCGAAAACGAAACTTCTTATGTATGGGTCGCCGAAATCCATCAAGGTGCCGGCGATTCCGCAGTCGTGATGGTTTCCGTTCCTCGGCCGGAAGGCTCGACTGCGGTGCGCGACTCAGTTCCGTTGAGCTTGAAAAGAATTTCCCTGTGGACCCAAGCGGAGCCCATATTGGATATCGCCGCTCTCGACGACAATCCATCCCCGGAACATATCGCCGTGCTCGATCCAGAAAAGGTGACGCTCTTGCGTCTGCAAGGCGGGAAGTGGCAGCAGGAGCAAACATTTCAGGTCGAGCACTCGCGGGCATGGCCGCGGGATGTGCGCGGAAGGATCATACCGGCGAGAGACCATCTTTTTGACGTGTACCTGCCCGGCGTTACCTGCAGCAGTTCCGGCGCGTCAGCTTTGAACTGCCATGCGACGGATGATCCATGGCCGCTGGTCCCCGCAGCGTTCAGCGTGCCGAACATCTTTCCCTTCCCGAACTCCGCTTCTTCCCCTACGGCCGTGCCTGCAATGAAAGCTTTCTTTGCGCCCACGCGTGATTTTTTCACCGGCGTGTTGACCGCTCCGATCGGCAAGTTCAGCAGCGTGCCCAAGTTTTATTCCGGGCTCCCGATTCCCCGCGAGAAATACATTCTTTGGCTCTTCACTGCCACTGATGGTCAGTTGCACCTGATCGATGGCGTTACCGATCTGAAAACGACTTCTGCGTGGGGCAGCGACCTCGCTGCCGTGAAAACGAATTGTGGCGCGGGCTGGCAGGTATTGGCAACGAGCCCGACCGATGCGGCAGATTCGATTCGCGCGTACGAATTTCCCGATCGTGATCCGGTTGCGGTGAGTGCGCCTCTCGATTTTTCCGGCCCTGTCACCGCTCTCTGGACCGAAGCAAAGGGCGACACCGCAATTGCAGTAGCAAAGAATCAACAGGCAGGAATCTATGAAGCGTTTCGACTGGAGATGGCTTGCAGTCAGTAGTTTTTTTTTCGTTCTGACCGCAAGGGCTGCATCGCGTCCTCAATACGGAGGCACGCTGCGCATCAGTATGCACGCGGCCCCCGTCTTGCTCGATCCCGCCACTACCGCGCAACCAGAATCCATCGCCGAACGCAGTGTGACCATGTTGATCTTCGACACTCTCACATCGCTCGACAGTGGTGGACGTTTACGTCCCTCGCTCGCGTCTTCCTGGCAGTCATCGAATGGCCAAGGCTGGCGAATTCGTGTGCGAAACGGCGTTAAATTTCACGATGGCACGCCGATGACCGTGGAGGACGTCGTCGCATCACTAAAAGCCGCCAATCCCTCGTGGAATGTCACGGAAAGTGCAGATTCGGTGCTCGTTGGGGACGACAACTCGGGGCCTAATCTGCCGGCGGAACTCGCCTTGCCACGCAATGCGATTGCAAAGAGAAATCCTGACGGAAGTTTGAGCGGCACCGGTCCTTTTCGCATCGCCAACTGGGAGCCCGGCAAACAACTGACCCTGGCTGCCAACGAAGATTGCTGGCGTGGAAGGCCGTTTCTCGACCAGATCGATATTGAGATGGGGCGCAGTTTTCGCGATCAGATGACGGCCCTCGAGTTGGGGAAGGTTGATCTGATCGAAGCTCCTCCCGAGCAGCAGCACCCAATGCCGACGCACACATCAGAAATCAGTTCGGCGCCGGTGGAGCTCCTTGCGCTGCAATTCCGCACGGATCCGGCAACACCGGATGAGAAAATCCTGCGCGAAGCCCTTGCTCTCAGCATCGAGCGCAGTTCGATTCGCAGTGTGCTGCTCCAGGGCACGGGCCGCCCGGCTGCGAGCCTGCTTCCGAACTGGATGAGCGGCTATACATTTGTCTTTTCGACCGATCCCGATCTCGTTCGTGCACGCCATGATATGGAACAGGTTCGATCGGCGCATCCCCAGACGATCGGTTACAACTCGAACCACCCAATGGAACGCTTGCTGGCCGAACGCATCGCTCTGAATGCCCGCGACGCAGGAGTATCGCTTCAGCCCACTTCTTCGGCGGCTGCAGATCTGCGCGTGGTGCGCATTCCGTTGGCCTCGTCTGATCCGTGGGTAGCACTGACTAACATCGCGGACGAAGCTGGGTTGGCCTTGCCGAGAATGAAGGCGGATTCCGTCGAGGATCTATATGCGGCCGAGCAGGGTCTTCTCAGCGCGCAAAGAGTGCTGCCCTTATTCCATCTGCCAGTTTCGTATATCGCTGCCGAGACGGTGAGGGATTGGGCGCTCCGACCGGATGGAAGCTGGGCCGTGGAGAATGCCTGGCTGGAGACCGCAGCCAAATGAGTTTCCGCCGCAAACTGCTGATCTTTTCTGCACTCACGGTTTTTCTGTCGGTCGCAGCCGTTGGTTATCTCGTCTCTTTTGTCACGGCGAAGGCATTCAAGCAAACTGAAGAGGATCGAACTGCCACACTTGTGGCGCAATTTCAGCACGAATTCAACCGGCAAAGCGAGGAGGTTGTTCTCCGCGTGCAGGCTATTGCGGCCTCTGACGTTCTGGCCCGCGTCGCCGTCGAGCTTGAACAAGGAATACCGGAGTCCGCCGAAAATTTCGATCTTGCACGGTCCCTAGCCGAGACGCATCAGCTCGATTTCCTCGAAATCGTCGATGCGAGCGGCAAGATCGTCTCCTCGGCCCAATGGCCCGCAAAATTCGGCTATCCCGACGAGGCATTTGCCGTCTTCGCGGCTTCTACAAACCAGGGCGCATTTCTCAAGCTTGAAGAATTGCAAGATTCAAAGGTGCTCGGAGTGTTTGCTGTACGTGCGACGGGTGCGAGCGATCACCCGGCGTACATCATTGGCGGCCGCAGACTGGATCGCAATTTCCTGTCCGCCCTTGATCTGCCTGTCGACACGCGTGCGCTCCTATACCAGAATCGCGGGGATCACTTTTCTTCCGATTGGCTGCTCGATCCTTCTGCGCCCGCTAATTCGACTAAGCTCGATGATGCGAGTAAGCCGGATTCTCCTGTTCGTATTGCTCGGCCGGCAGACAAATTTGCAGCGCTGATCGAGGCCGTCCGGCGGTCCGGTCAGGAAACATCGGCTGTCCTCCATTGGTCGTCCGATCAAGCCGACGACGAAGTATTTCATGCCGTTCCGCTTCGCGGGCTGGGCGAAGATCATCCCCTGCTTGCAGTATTGCTGATCGGGACTTCTCGCCGCCCCTACGTCGAACTCAAGCGGCGCATTCGCGGATCTGCACTGCTCGTAGGTGGCGCAGGAATCTTGATCGCCATTCTGCTCAGCAGTTGGATCGCGGCTCGAGTCACGCGCCCTGTCGAACAGTTAGCACGTGCAGCCCAGGAGGTTGCCACCGGAGATTGGAATGCACGCGTGGAAGTGCCAGGCAACGATGAGATCGCACAATTGGCCGATTCCTTCAACCGCATGACCACCGAACTGCTGAGTCAGAAAGAACGCTTGCTGCAGACGGAGCGCGTTGCGGCCTGGCGCGAATTGGCACGCCGTCTCGCGCATGAACTCAAGAATCCACTTTTCCCTCTCCAGCTTACCGTCGAGAATCTGATTCGTGCGCGGACGCACGGTCCGGCGCAGTTTGATGAAGTGTTTCGTGAAAGCTCGACCACGCTGCTCGCTGAAATTTCTAATCTCAGAGCCATCATCGGGCGGTTCAGCGACTTTTCCAAGATGCCGCAGCCGCAGCTGCAGACGATTCAAGTGAACGAGATTTTGCGCAACATTGCCCAGCTTTTTCAGGCGCAGTTTCAGTCGAAGGCAACGGCCGCCGCACCGATCACCTGCAATCTGGAACTAGGTGAGCATCTGGACTCGCTTTCGGCCGATCCGGAACTCTTGCACCGCGCAATTTCAAATCTTGTGCTGAACGCAATGGATGCGATGCCCGAAGGTGGTACGTTAACCCTTCGAAGCCGACAGGATGATGGAAAAATCATCATCGAAGTCGCTGACACAGGAACCGGCCTCACGCCCGAAGAATGTGAGCGCATCTTCACTCCTTATTACACCAGCAGGCAGCACGGTACCGGACTTGGATTGGCCATCGTGCAATCAGTGGTTAGTGATCACCACGGGAGAATCAACGTGCGCAGCGCGCCACGGCAGGGAACAACATTCGTGATCGAGTTACCGCTGGTACAGGACGCGTCACCGGCACAGTACTTGGCCGTCAGCAATCAGCGTGATAACGATTGAGAATGCACAAGCGAGCGCACACGACTGCCAGGAGAATATAGTTGCCGATCAAAGCACATCTGCTGATCGTGGACGATGAAGCCAACACGCTGGCTTCACTTTCCCGCGCCTTCCGCCTCGCCGGACACGAAGCCACGGTCTGTGACAATGCAGCCAAGGCGCTTGAACTCGCGAAGGCACAGAGTTTCGATCTCATCCTCTCCGATGTGGTCATGCCCGGCAAGGATGGCCTGGCGCTGCTCGAAGAACTCAAGCAACAGGGCGTAACCGCTTCCGTCGTCATGATGTCAGGCCAGGCCCACATCGAGATGGCCGTTCGCGCTACTCGTCTCGGCGCCCTCGACTTTCTGGAAAAGCCAATCTCCAGTGACAAACTCCTACTAACCGTCGAGAACGCGCTCAAACTGCAGCGACTCGAAGCAGAAAACCGTCAGCTTCGCCAGCGCCTCGGAAAGCACGAAATCATTTGGAAAGGCGAGGCCATGCGCCGAGTCATGGCGCAAGTGGAGCGAGTTGCCTCCAGCGAATCGCGCGTGTGTATTCTGGGCGAGACCGGTACAGGCAAAGAATTGGTTGCCCGCACGATTCACGAAAAAAGCAGCCGCGCTGCCGATCCGTTCATCACTCTCAACTGCGCCGCCGTTCCCGCTGAATTGATCGAATCCGAGCTTTTCGGGCACGAGAAGGGATCGTTCACCGGTGCCTCCGCGCGTCACGTCGGGAAATTCGAACAAGCTGATCAAGGCACCATCTTCCTCGACGAGATCGGCGACATGCCCCTCACCATGCAGGCCAAACTGCTGCGCGTCTTGGAAGAAGGTGAAATTGAACGCATCGGCGGCGATAAGCCGATCCGTGTAAACGTCCGCGTGTTAGTGGCAACTCATCGAGATCTCGAAGCTCGCGTGCGAGAAGAAAAATTCCGCCAGGATTTATTTCATCGCATCTATGTCTTTCCGCTTGTCCTTCCACCTCTGCGTGAACGCCGCGAAGATATTCCTCCGCTCATCGAACATTTCGCCGCGCAGGTATGTTCGCAAAATGGATGGAAAGCTGTGCCCTTCACGCCCGAAGCGATCGAAGCTCTGCAGTCGCACGCTTGGCCGGGCAACGTCCGCGAATTACGGAACGTGGTCGAGCGGCTGATTCTGCTGGCGACTGAAGGTCAGGTAGATTTGTCTCTCGTCCAAATGACGCTTCCCGGAAGTTCGCCCTCTTCAGTTCCGTCAAGTTCATGGGGCTCCGGCCCTCTTGCCGACCGCGTGCAGTCCTTCGAACGAGAAGTCATTCTCGCGGAATTGAAGCGCTGTCATCAAAACATGAGCTTGGCCGCGAAAGCTCTTGGCTTGGAGCGCAGTCACCTGTATAAGAAGGCGGAGCAGTTGGGGATCGATCTGCGCGCGATGCGCCGGGAGCAGGACGCGCATAGCTGACCCCAGGTTCTTGCAACCTTCGAGCCAATGTCGAAATCAAAAATCTTTCTCACCGTCTTCATCGTTCTATCTTCGATCTCACTTCGAGCCAGTGAACCGCCATCGCCGCCGATATATGGCGTCCGCATGGAGCAAGCTTGGATCCCAATGCATGATGGCGTCCGCCTTGCCGCGACTCTGTATATGCCGGATGGCGCGAAAGCCAATGAAAAATTCCCTGCATTGCTCGAATATCTTCCCTACCGCAAAGACGACGACACCGCGCCTGAGGATTATGCGAAACATACCTACTTCGCGCACCGCGGTTACGTCAGCGTCCGCGTGGATATTCGCGGTTTCGGCAACAGTGAGGGAGTTCCTCCCGAGCGTGAATATTCCGAACAGGAGCAGGAGGATGGAGAGCAGGTTATCGCGTGGCTCGCGCATCAGCTGTGGTCAAACGGCAATGTTGGCATGTTCGGCATTTCCTGGGGCGGATTCACCGCACTGCAGATGGCGATGCGCCACGCTCCCGGATTAAAAGCAATCATCGCCGTGGATGCTACCGGAGAACTCTTCCACGACGACGTTCACTATGTTGACGGCATCGCCCATATCGATGAATTCGAACTCAATATGGATATGGCCGAGGGCTGGGTCGGCGCGCCTGATTATTCTCTCGACGAGAAGACTCTTGGTCCGCGTTTCGACGCACCGCCTTGGTCGCTTCTTTATTTGAAGCACCAGCATGATGGCCCTTTCTGGCGCGATCGCGTGCGTCCGCTTAGCGAAATCACCACCCCGAGTTTTCTGATCGGCGGCTTGCAGGATGGTTATCGCGACAACGTCCCCGACATGCTCATGCAGTCAAAAGCTCCCATCAAAGCCATTGTCGGCCCATGGAATCATTCCTTTCCCAACAATGCGGATTTCGGCCCGCGCGTGGAATGGCGGGATCAGGCGGTGCGCTGGTTCGACTATTGGCTCAAGGGCCGCGACACGGGCGTGCGCGACGATCCACGCTTAGTGATCTACATGCAACACTGGCATCCGCCAGATCCGAATTTACCGGAAGTTCCCGGCGAATGGCGTCGTGAAGATGTCTGGCCGCCGAAGGACGCGAAGAACGCGAATTTCTTCTTGCAATCCAATCACACGCTCAGCGAAACCGTAGCGCCGCCCGATCGGCATCAGTTGAAATACATTCCCACGATCGGCGTCGAAGCCGGCTTCTGGTGGGGAGAGTTGTTGAGCGATCCGCGTCCGGTCGATGCCTTCAGCCTCGTTTATGATTCTGCTCCGCTCCAAAATGACGTTGCAATTCTCGGACGTCCGCGCGCTTTCCTGCGCGCTTCGGCCACAGCTCCGCTGGCAGATTGGTTTGCGCGGCTTTCTGATGTCGCGCCCGACGGCACCGTTACGCAAATCACTGGCGCAGGAGTTAACGGGGCTCAGCGCGACTCCATGACTGAGCCGCAAGATCTCGTGCCCGGCAAGACTTATTCGCTCAATATCGAAATGCATCTGACCTCATGGGTCTTTCCCAAAGGTCATCGCATTCGCGTTGCAATCTCAAACGCGCTGTGGCCCATGATGCTGCCCACTCCCTATCCGATGACAACGTCTCTCGATCTTGGAGGAGATACGGGATCGCGTGTTGTCCTCCCTGTCGTGCCGCTGCAGGGCACGCCGGCACCCGCTTTTTCCGCTCCGCAGGCGGAAGAAGAGCGAACCGATATTAAGAGCGAGGGATTCCCCTGGCCGGGTGATTGGACGGTCGAGCGCGATGAAGCGCGGCAGAAAACTACCGTTCACTGGAAAGGAAAAGACGGATATGAATTTCCCTGGGGCACGGAAACCGATCTCGAGAGTATGACCTATGAGGGCGACGATGCTCATCCGGAAACCTGCACCGTGCGCGGCGAAGCAGAGAGTACATTCGTGCTGAAAGGTCGAACCCTGGTTTGGCGGGGACACCTGCTCGTCACCACTGATCAGAAGAATTTCCATTACAAGTACACGCGGGAATTGCTGAAGGACGGCCAGATGCTCAAATCGAAAACATGGCAGGAAACCATCCCGCGCGATCATCAATGAAGTCGGTTTTCAGGCGCTATGCGTTTGAGAATAAGAAAAAGATCCGCGGGAATCCCAGTGCATCCGCGGAAAAGATGTTTCTGACGAGCCAGTAGCGACGCGACCTCGGAGCGAAGGGCGTAATCACTGTTTGTAGATTTTTCCTTCCTTCATCACAAACGGCACATTCTCGAGCAGTCGTATATCAATAATCGGATCGCCCGGAACCGCAATGATGTCCGCATATTTGCCCGGCTTGATCGATCCAATTCTATCCGCATGTCCCAGCAGATCGGCCGCGTTGTGCGTCGCGGCTTGAATCGCCTGCATGGGAGTCATGCCGTACTTCACCATGAACCCAAACTGTTTTGCGCTCGTACCATAAGCGCAAACGCCGGCATCTGTGCCGAACGACAACTTCACCCCGGCGGCAACCGCTTTACGGAAGTTCTCCCGTTGTGCCTCGCCGAGAGCCGCATCGTGCTCCAGAAAATCTTTCGGCATCGTACCTTTCTTGCCGTCTTCCTGGATGCATTCTTCGTCATAAATATCCATGTCGAGATAAGTCCCATGCTGCTTGGCCAGCGCTATGCCTTCATCATCGATCAGGGTGGCGTGTTCCACCGAAGCCACGCCGGCGCGGATCGCATTCTTGATGCCTTCAGGCGAATGCGCGTGCGCTTCCACACGCAACCCGAAGTGACTGGCTTCATCCACCGCCGCCTGCAATTCCTCCAGCGTAAATTCCTGCGACTTCGGATCGCTCCCGTGCGTAAGAACTGCTCCACTCGACAAAATCTTGATGTGGTCGACTCCATCGTGCGCAAGTTTTCGAATCACCTTCCGCACCTCCCACGGTCCATCCGCTTCCCCATAATGCAAATCCCACGGCAGTGGGATATCCGGAGCAAGTCCGGTCAAAGCTCCGGCGCCGCCGATAATGGTCACGTATGCGCCCGCGACAAACATTCGCGGTCCTTCGATATCGCCCCGGTTAATCGCATCGCGCAGAGCGATGTCGCCAAGCGCGCGGTATGTTCCCACATCGCGCACCGTCGTGAATCCTGACTCAAGCATAACGCGGGCATTCGGCACTGACTCGAGAGCGATCTCCGCTCCTGTCTTTCGAAACTGGCTCATGGGATCATCTTCGCGAGCGCCGTCGGCAAGATGCGTATGGCAATCGATGAGCCCGGGGAGCACGGTCATCTTGCTGAGATCAATAATTTTCGCGTCCGCGGGAACTTCAATTCCGCGCCCAACCTGCACGATCGTTCCATCGCGAATCACGATCATTTGATCGGAAAGCACGGCGCCCGCATCTACGTCAATCAATTTCCCCGCGCGGATTGCCGTAACTTGAGAAGTTGTGACCTGAGAAGAAGAGAATGGCGCGACTGCGCACCACAGCGCCATGCAAATCAGAATGTTTTTCATGAGATTTTTGTCGATGTGGATTAGTCCGCGCTGGCGAACGCGGGAACGCGAATACCCTTGAGATCCGCCGCCAGCAAACGATGAAACAATTGCTCTCCCGCCTCTCTTCGTACCGAGAGCCGCCCCGCTCCATACGCTCGCGACTTCAGTCCGCGCTGCACGTCTTCGCAAATGCCCAAATCTTCGTCCTGCACTCGATTGCCTACATTCACCGATTCTGCGTTGTACTCGCGCGCGACCTCGCTCACATCGCTGAAATAAAAATCAAAGATCACGCGGCAATGATCCGCATCGATCGGAATCACATAATTCGTGTCCATGTATCCGGCATAGCAGTTGATCATAAGGTTCGGATATTGCCAGAAATACCAGGCGCGATCGCCCTTCCGCGTGGCGCCAGTCGCCGCGTCCTCCTCTGAAGCCACCATGGGGCTGGACTGTAGGCAATACCGATCCTCATTTTCGATCGTGTACTGCCGGTAATCGAGCACAGAGTTGAGTGCCTTGTGCAGATACGGTACGTGATATCCGCCATCCAGATAGTTATCGACGAACACTTTCCAGTTGCAGTTGATGTCGTAAGATCGGCGGTCGAAATATTGCAGCTTGCTGATGCCGAGCGGCGATATTCGCTTCACCAGTCCGCCAAGAAATTCATCGAGCGAAATCGCCTGCGGATCGAGATTTACGAAAACGAAGCACTCCCAGGTTTCCACACGAATGGGAACCAGGCCATTCTCCGAGCGTTCAAAATTCAGAACGCCATCAAACTCTGGCATTCCTTTGAGCGTGCCATCGAGCCCGTACTTCCAGCCGTGATACGGACACTGCAAAATCGACGCCTGCCCGCATGCTTGCGTCACCACCGCGGCCGCGTGATGGCGGCAGACGTTATAGAACGCCCGCAACTGTCCATCGTTTCCGCGCACCACAACGATCGGCTCCTCGGCGACGCGCGTCGAAACAAACTCTCCCGGTTTTTCCAACTGATCCGTACGCGCCACCAATTGCCATGTTCGGCTGAACACGTTGAGCCGCTCCAGTTCGGCAATCCGCGGATCAACGTACCACGGCGCCGGGATCGTCGAAGCCTGCGACAAAGGTGCGAGGTCGTCGTAACTCGAGAGAATCTGTTCGATCGTTTGCATGTTTTCGTTACCCGGTAGGATCTTAGGAAAATCTTATCGCAATCTGGAACTTATCTGCGATGCACCGTTATCTGCGATGCACCTGGAGTCGCGGAAGCGCGACGGCGCTATTTGCCGTGCCGATCGCCCCCTGCAGCACAGTCAAGAACTGCTGAATGCGCGCCTCTTTTTTTTCGGTCAGCTCTCCCTGCCGCCGGAACAAGCCTGGATCCAGTTCGGCCGTGAGCAGAGCATCCTGGAAGCGTTCCATCATCCAGTCGACAATCGAAACGACCATTTCAACATCGATGTCCTTACGCAGTTCGCGTCGGTCCAGTCCGAAGCGCACAAAACTTACTGTGCCGTAAGGATCTTCAGTCACGAGGAAACGGTTGATTTCACGCTTCAGCACCAGGTCGGTTCCGTAATTGCCAAGCAGCGAGATGCGATAAGGAATCCAATCTTCCCGCAGCAGATGCTCCGTTCGCACCAGCCAGTAGCGCAAGATCTCGAAGAAACCGTTGTGGCGGATCTCTGCCGGAGCATCCAGATATTTCGGGAATGAGCGGACTGCCCGTTTGTAGACTTCGAAGAACAATCCATCCTTGCTGCCGAAATGCTGGAAGATCGATCCCTTGGCGATCCCCAATGCGCTGGCGATGTCGCCGACGCGGGCTGCGTGGTAGCCGTGTTCCGCAAAGTGCTGTGTCGCAGCTTCGATAATCCTCGCGCGCTTGGCTTCCGAACGCGGACGGCGCGCAATCTGACGTTGATACAGCGGCGGTGCAAGGCGGTTGCTGGCGATTCCCGGCATAGGTTCGTGACTGAAAGTCACAGAAGCATACCTGAGAGCGGTTGCATTTTCAATTCATTTTCATGGGCATCTGCGATAGTGTAATCACGCTCGAGATTATCGAAGTGACCACAAGTCAAACGAAAATCAAAAGCTTTAAACCTGTTTACGACGCGGTCGTGATCGGAGCGGGGCATAACGGTCTCACCGCCGCCGCCTATCTAGCCAAGGCAGGACTTTCCACTCTTGTCCTTGAGCGTCGTGAAATCGTTGGCGGCTGCTGCGTCACCGAAGAAATCGCTCCGGGATGCCGGTGCTCGACCACTTCATACATCGCCAGCATGCTTCGCCCGGAAGTCATCTCGGAATTACATCTTGCCGATTACGGATTGCGCATGATCCCCTGTGATCCTGCGATTCAAGTTCCGTTTCCTGACGGTCACGTCGTGCCGTGGTGGGCCGATCGTGATCGCGCGAGGCAAGAGTTCTCCAAAATCTCCGTCAAGGATGCCGAGCGCTTCGTCCAGGTCGACCATCAACTCAAAAAATTGGCCCGCTACCTTCAGCCTTTCTTTCTGGAACCTCCGCCCGAGGTCGACACATCCACGTTCAGAGGTTGGTCGGACCTGTTTCGCGTCGGCAAGCGCTTTCGCGGAATTTCGAATGCCGAGATCGCTCAGTTGGTCTCTTTTCTGACCGGCAGTCTCGGCGAATTCCTCGATCACAATTACGAATCCGAGAAAATGAAAACCATGTTTCTCGCCAACAACGTTTACGGCAAGCATGGAGGCCCCTATCAGCCCGGAACCGCGATCGGCTTGCTGTTTCATCTTCTCAGCGGAGGCGAGCACGAACTGCAAGGCTTTTATGGCCACGTGATGGGCGGAATGGGATCAATCACGCAAGCGCTCGCGGCCGCCGGAACAAAACTCGGCGCCGACATTCGAACCTCTTCTTCCGTTGCGCGGGTCGATGTGCGCGACGGCCGTGCGCACGGCGTTGTGCTGGATGATGGAACTGAGATTCGCGCGCGCATGATTTTGTCCAATGCCGATCCCAAGCGAACCTTTCTAAAGTTCCTCGAGCCCAGGGATTTGCCGGCAGACTTCGTCGATGCCGTTCGCGCCATCAAGATGCAAGGTCCATGCGCGAAAGTGAACATCGTCCTCGATGTGGAACCAAAATTCACCGGCACATCTCCGAACGCGACTCCCCTCGAACGAACTTTCTACACGCTCGTGCCGTCGCTTGAATTTGCCGAGCGTTGTTATGACACCGCTAAATTCGGAGAAATCCCTGAGGAGCTTTGGGTCGACTGCGTCGTTTCATCGAATGCCGATGCTTCGCTTGCGCCTCCGGGCAAGCACATCCTCACCTGCTTCGTGCAGTACGTTCCCTATCATCTTCGCCAAGGCAATTGGGACGAAAAGCGCGCTCTCCTGGGCGATCGCGTGGTGAAAAAAATCTCCGAATACGCGCCAAACGTTCCCGGTGCAATCATCGCACGTCAGGTTTTGACTCCTCTCGACCTGGAGCGAACCTACGGCCTCACCGAAGGCAACATTTTTCACGGCGATCTGCGCCTCGAGCAATTGTTTTTCATGCGTCCAGTTGCCGGATGGTCGCAATACCGCACGCCGATCGTCGGACTTTATCTCTCTGGCGCTGGCGCCCATCCCGGCGGAGGCGTGACCGGCGCTCCCGGCCGCAATGCGGCCCATCAAGCGCTGCGCGACTGGAAGAAGGGACACTTGCGAAAAGTAGCAGCATGACTTCGCCGATGAGCACTAACTACAACTTTAGGAGCCAATATGAAAAAGAAAGGCATTCTCGAACGATTGAAGGATGGCCCCGTCCTCGGCGACGGCGGTTATCTGCTTGAGCTTGAAAAACGTGGTTGGGTCCGTGCGGGTCCGTTTACACCAGAAGTTGCTCTCACCTATCCCGACGCGCTCCGCGAATTGCACATCGAATTTCGCGAAGCTGGCGCCGAAGTTCTCCAGGCGCTCACGTTTTACGCAAGCCGCGACAAACTTGCTACCGTCGGCCTCGAAAACCGCCTCGAAGAACTCAACCGCTCTGCCGTTCGTGTCGCTCGCGAAGTGGCCGGAGATCAGTGTCTTGTGGCAGGAAACTTGAGCCTGACCTGGATGTATGAGCCCAACAGCCCATCCTCGGCAGATCGCGTTCGCCAGACCTTTGATGAGCAACTTGCGGTGCAGATCGATGAAGGCGTCGATTTCATTATTGGTGAGACCTTTTCCTGGCTCGGTGAGGCGCTCATTGCCGTGGAACGCGCCAAGAAGACCGGTCTGCCCACCATGGTGACCATCTGTTTCGAGAATAAAGACGAGACGACGGAAGGCAAGAACGCCGCCGACGCCGCCAAGGCTCTCTTCGACGCCGGTGCAGATATCGTCGGCATGAACTGCCTCCGTCCGCCGAAACACATTCTTGGACCAATGGAGCAAATGCGTAAGGCGGTTTCCGGCTATCTCGCCTGTCAGCCGGTGGCCTATCGAACTCCCAACGACAAGCCGGATTTCACCAGCCTGCCGGAATTTCCCTATGCGCTCGATCCTCTGCAACTTACCCGGAAAGACATGGCCGACTATGCCCTGCAGGCTCGCGACATCGGCATCAATTACATCGGCGCCTGCTGCGGAACGGTCGCCATGCACATTCGCGAAATGGCCCGCGTGCTCGGCAAGCTCCCAGAAGATTCGCGCATCTGGAAAAAAGGCGGTTCGAAACCCATGTCAGCCTATGAGTATTACGACCATGACAAGGTAAGGACCTGAGCACGTCGAGGGGCGTGCGTTGACTTTCTACGGCGCATGCCCTTATCGTGCGCCCTATGAACGTTGTCAAAGCTACCCGCGACTTCGAGACTTGGCTCAGCCACCGCACCGAACTGGTTCAGAAGGACCTTCGCCTCAAGCACAAAAGCATGAAGGCGGAGGTTTTTCCTTTTCTTCGCGCAACCTATTATCGCTGGGCGCAATCCTGGCCCTCAGTTTGTTCCCAGCTTGGCGATGCACCGGAAGTCCTTGCCGTCGGTGACCTGCATGTCGAGAATTTCGGAACTTGGCGCGATATCGAGGGCCGCCTGATCTGGGGCGTTAACGACTTCGATGAAGCCTTCCCTTTGCCTTACCCCAACGACTTGGTCCGCCTCGCCGTGAGCGCAGAACTTGCGGTCGAAGCCCGACACGTCTCTCTGAAGTCCTCCGACATCTGCGACGCCATCCTCAATGGCTACCGCGAGGGTCTGGAAGAGCATGGCAAGGCTTTTGTCCTGGAAGAAGATCACGGATGGCTGCGCAATATTGCTGTAAACGAACTGCGCGATCCAGTCCACTTTTGGGCAAAAATGGATGCTCTACCCGCGCTCGAACATCCCATTCCTGTAAGCGCGGCGGAAGCCATCGAGCACCTCATGCCGTCGTCCAATCTGCCCTGTCGGGTCGCCCATCGCGTCGCCGGCCTCGGCAGCCTGGGACATGCCCGCTACGTCGCCATCGCTAAATGGAATGGTGGGAGAATCGCCCGCGAAGCCAAGGCCCTGGTTTCGTCCGCGTGCTACTGGGCCAACGCGGACCATGGGCCCGCTGAAATTCTTTATCAGGCGATTATTATGCGCGCCGTCCGCTGCCATGATCCGTTCGTCCAGTTGCGCGGACATTGGATCGTCCGCCGTCTCAGCCCACATTGCTGCCGTATCGAATTGACCGACATTGCGCCGCACGGGGAAGAACTACGTCTGCTCCATGCCATGGGATGGGAAACCGCCAACATTCACTTAGGAACCAAATCTGCCCGGAAAACGATTCTCAACCATCTCAAGAAGCTGAAAGGCAAGTGGCTCAAGCAAGCGAGCGAGGCGATGACTCAATCGGTCCGCAATGATTGGAAGCTCTGGCAACAAAAGGGCTACCCCTGAACAGCAACCTTAAGCGACTCCATTCTGAAGACTGCCCACCGCTGCCGCCGCACTGAGCGGCGCTTTTCGGATCGGCGACAGCGCAACGCCTTTTTCCCGGTCGTATACCAGCGTCCAATGCTGCGCGCACTGATCGCACAACCAATAATGTTCCACCAGTCTTTGTTGCTGACGGGCACGCACGAACGGCGGCGCGGCCGCTTCCCCCGGCTTCAACAAGCGCTCGGTTTCGACCAGGAAGAGCTTACCCTCTCGCAATTTCAAAAAGGGCTTCGAGCATTGCTGATTGGCGCAGTGGCTGAGCATTTCTTGGTTCCAATCTCGCCTGAGGGGCACTTTGGCTTGCCCCTGGATCAATTTCTGCAGCACGTTTCTTGCCATGGGGCCGTTTTGCCCATTAATTCCAATTAGCCAAAGTCTTTCTTGGGTTTTCAACAGGTCTTCGACTCTTCTGCCGATTTTTCGGCAGACCTCTGACGGCCAATCGTCGCATGTCTCTCGCTCACTGGCTTGCTCCTGCTCCTCACTGGCAGCTAACATCTGGATATGCCCAGAGTTCTCATGTGTCCGCCCGATTATTTCGACATCGTCGATCAGAAAAATCCATACACCTCGCCAGAAAACACAATAGATCGGGCGAAAGCTCGTAGCCAATGGGAATCACTCTGTGGTGTTTTGCAACAGAACGGGTTCGAAGTCGATACCGTCGACCCTGTAGAGGGATTAGAAGACATGGTTTTCGCCGCAAACCAGCTCTTCGTCGGAGAAAAAGGCGGATACGGCAAATTCGTTGTTCCCAGCCGCATGCTCCACGAATCGCGACAGAGGGAGGTTCCGTTCTATGCGGAATGGTGCCGTCAGCGCGGCTATCAAGTTATCGACATCGCTTACGGCGACGACCGCCTCGAAGGCCACGGCGATCTGCTCTGGCATCCCGACCGATCGCGCATTTACGCCGGCTTTGGATTTCGCACCACTCGCGGCGGCGTCGACAAGTTTTCAGCGGCCATATCCAAAATGGGAATCGAGGTCGTTCCCTTGCAACTTGTCGATCCCTTCTGCTATCACCTCGATACCTGCCTTTGCCCCTTGAACAATGACGCGACACTTTTGTTTCCGGGTGCATTTTCCGGCGCGGCCCTGGCTTCTCTTCACAAGATCTGGAAGCGCGTTCATCTTCTTACCGCCGACGAAGCCCACGGCTTCATGGGAAACGGCATCGTCGCCAACAGCAGCTACATCGCTCCTCATATGACTCCGCAACTGGAAACTCTTCTTCGTGGAGAAGGACTCAAGCCTGTCGTCGTGGATACTTCAGAATTCGAGAAAGCTGGGGGAAGTTGCTTCTGCCTGAAGACAGTGTTGCCCTGAACTCGGTTTTTACTGGGAAGCAGGAATCGCTCGGAAAAGGAGCTATTCAACTCGTCCGTGCGGCCCGCTATCCGGATATGCGGGCGCTCACCTGGGATGGCGACTGCTTGTATGCTTCCAGGGGATATGAACTTTTTCGAGCCAAAATTCAGCATCCGGTTGACAGCTTAAACTGGCAGCCCATTGGCGCATTTCATCCCACAATGTGGCGCAGCCTCTCGGCCAGCAACCATCTCAGCTCGCGTCTTTTTCGCGATGGCTTTCACGCCCTGGCCGTGCTCCCATCCGGGGACCTGGTTGCCGCCGTTCCGGGAGCGATCATTACTTTCCGGCCAGGCCAGTCCGAATTCCGGATAACGCACAGGATTAAACGCGGGACACGCCCGCTGCATATCACCGCAGTTCCCGGGGGCGGCGTCTACTGGGGCGAGTATTTCGACAACCCGCAGCGTGACGAAGTCCACATTTACGGCTCACTCGACCGAGGCCTCACCTGGTCCGTCGTCTACACTTTTCCTAGTCGTGCCATCCGCCACGTTCACAACATCGTTCACGATCTTTGGGGCAACTGTCTCTGGATTCTTACTGGCGACTATGGCGACGAGTGCCGTATTCTTCGCGCCTCTTACGACTTCGGCCAGGTCGAGACCGTCCGGAAAGGCAACCAGCAGGCTCGCGCCGTCGCCATGGTTCCTACTGCACACGCGCTCTTTTTCTCGTCTGACACTCCACTCGAAACAAATTTCATTTACCGGCTCGATCGAAATGGTCTTCTTTCCCGCGTGACTGAGATCAGCAGTTCCTCCATCTACGGATGTCTCGTTGCCAATCGGGTCTTCTTCTCGACCATGGTCGAACCGGGCAAAGTGAACCTTGACCGCTGCGTCCGTATCTTCGGAAGTTGCGACACGAACGGCGAATCATTCACATCTCTTTTGGCATGGAGAAAAGATCGATGGCCGATGCGGTTCTTTCAGTACGGCAACGCATTTCTCCCCGACGGAAGCAACACCACACCCTATCTCGCCGTCACCACCATCGCAGTTAAACCCGACGACATGGTCACGTCTCTATACGCAGTAAGCTCCCAGCCCACGCTGCCGTAATATCATGAAGTCCCGTCAAATCGTTGCCGACTCTCGCCTACTATCGACGCATCTTCAGCGCCTATTTTCTTCGAGGCGAGAGCCAGCTCACTTTCTGGCACGAAACTCCCGCCGCCAATCCGAATGCAATTTCTGCCGAACTCGGCGAATATTACATGCTGTTTACCGAGAAAGCTGACTACCGCGGCACTTACGACAGCTCGGGCATTCCCATGCTCGACTATCACGGCCAGATCGGCCTGCAACATAATCCGATCGCTATCGCGCAATACGGACTGGGAAATTACAACCTGTGGCGCCGCACAGGAGAGACGGCCCGCCGCGACAAGTTCTTCATCGCTGCCGACTGGCTCTGCTCTAATCTCGAAACAAACTCGCGCGGGCTCGCGGTGTGGCATCATCATTTCGACTGGGAGTATCGTGACAAACTCAAAGCCTCATGGTACTCAGCGCTGGCGCAAGGGCAGGGAATTTCGGTTCTCGTCCGCGCCCATCATGAAACGGCAGATGCGCGTTATCTCGACGCCGCGCGCCGCGCGCTGGAATCCTTCTACAAATCCGTCAGCGATGGCGGAGTCGCCTTCACCGATGATCGTGGCGATCTCTGGTTTGAGGAGTACATCGTTTCCCCACCCACGCACATTTTGAACGGATTTATCTGGGCGGCCTGGGGTGTCTATGATTACTTCCTGGCGACCAAAGATCTGGCCGCACGCGACCTTTTTTTCCGCAGCGTACAAACACTCCTCCGTAGCCTCAGCCGCTACGACTTGGGATTCTGGTCACTCTATGAGCAATCCGGGACGCGGCTGCCCATGGTCGCGAGCTCGTTCTACCACCAATTGCACATTATTCAACTGCAGGTCATGCATCAAATCACCGGCGAAAGTGAATTCGCCCGCGTCGCCGACCGCTGGGAAGCCTACGCCCGCGGCCGCTCGAACCGCCTCCGTGCCCTCGCATACAAGAGCGTATTCAAGCTGCTTTACTACTAGACTGGCGACTGAGCGGGAGAGTCGCCTTCCGCGCTCGTGCCCTACTCCTGCAGTCCGTCCCATGACCACTGTGGAATGCTGAGGCCGTCAGGTACATCATCAACGGATTGATAGCCGGACATCGTTGTCGTGGTCGCCCAAGCGAAATAGTCGTGCAGCACTTGTTGTAACCTTCCGTTCTCGGTTAGTCCGACGTCTGCGAGAGCTTGGTCGAAGCAGGCAATCGCGCGGCGATCCATCTCCTCGTGCTCGCCATTGCCGCTGTGGATCTTCACGACGCTAGTCTCATCGCCATAAGTGTCGGAGTACACGCTGGGACCACCGAGTGCCTCGGCCCAATACGCGGCCAGACGCTCGGTATGCTCGGGATGAAATCCGTGACTGAAAGCGTGGGCAACCACCTCATCTGCCATCACTCGACGATGCCAGGCGTCGGCAAGACGCCGCATGCCATCCATTCCACCCGCTGCCTCGAAGACAGTTTTCACCTGTCCATCATGACAATCGCCCAGCCTGATGGCAAGACAAAGCCGTCGTCGCGCAAAACCCAATTCTTGCCGTGATCGCAGCAAAACCGGAGCAGCTGTTTCCGCATCGAATTAGAAAGAGGCCAGAAGCTCATCACGCTCGGCACCGATAGCCCGTTCAACCGTTTTTCAGTGACCGGAAGCGCAGCTCGCAGTATGACGTGTGAATTGCAATGGCAAGGCCGATAATTGCCGCGTCTTTCTTAGTGGCGATGGTAGCCCTCATCGTCGCTGTCGATGCCCTGTTCTTCCGCAATCATCTCTGGGAACGCCTGCTAGCGAACATCGGAATCGTTCTGGTGTTTGTTGCCTTCTATTTGCGATTTCTCAACCACCCATAGAATGACTTTCGCCTTCTTACGCGCAACGACGCACCGCTTTCCGCGCACTTCTGTTAGCCTTCTACCTTCGCGTGAAGATCCTTTACGTCTCACAATATTTCCCGCCAGAGATGGGGGCGCCCGCGGCGCGCGCCGCCGAGCTCGCCCATCACTGGGCCGCTATGGGACATAAAGTCTCCGTCCTCACCGGATTTCCCAATCATCCAACTGGCATAGTTCCTGAAGAATGGCGTCCGCGCCTCCGCCGCCTCGTCTACTACGAAAAAATCACTACGCAGCCCCACACCCGAAGCCCGCTGCCGGACGCCGGCACCATCCACGTCTACCGCACCTGGCTGTGGCCCTTGCCCAATCGCAAGCCGCATGAACGCATGCGGAATTATGCTTCCTTCTTCATCTCCGCTGGATTGCGTGGCCTCACTTTGCCGCATCCCGATGTAATCATCGCCACCTCTCCCCAGCTTCTGGTTGCGCTCGCCGGATGGTGGCTGGCATTCGCCCGTAGCATTCCGTTTGTTTTCGAAGTGCGCGATCTCTGGCCCGAATCTCTGACTGCCGTCGGTGTTGGCCACGAAGATTCTCTCCTGCATCACGCGCTCGCCGCCATCGCCGGATTTCTCTACGAACGCTCGGACCGCATCGTAGTTGTCACTTCAGCTTTTCGTGATTACCTGATCGAACACTGGCGTGTCCCTGCTGAAAAAATTGCGATCGTCGAAAACGGTGTCGAAACCGATCTCTTCGCGCCGCAATCGGAGGCCTCCAATCAGTTTCTCCGCCGAAAGTTCGGCCTCGAAGGCAAATTTCTGGTTTGCTACATCGGCACCATGGGGATGGCCCATGGATTAGACACTCTGCTCGAGTCGGCTGCTCAACTTCGTAATGAGAGCCCCAATACGGTCTTCCTTCTCATCGGCGAAGGTGCGGAGAAAGCTCGCATCCAATCTCTGGCTAAGGAGCGCGATCTATCCAACGTTCTCTTTCTTGACCAACAGCCACGCGACGCCATTCCCGCATTCATCTCCGCTTCTGACGCCTGTGTCGTTCTCCTGAAGAAAACGGAAATCTTCAAAACCGTCATCCCGACCAAGATGCTCGAATTCATGTCCTGCGCCCGCCCCGTCATCCTCGCCGTCGAAGGCCAGGCGCAGGAGATTATCGAACAAGCGAACGGCGGGATTGTGATCGAACCCGAAAACGCCTCGGCTCTTTCACAAGTGATTCATCAATTGGCGGGAAACAAGGAATTTGCCGCAGCCCTGGGTCAAAAGGGAAGGGAATATGTAGTGGAGCATTTCTCGCGCGCCCGCACCGCAGAAAAGTATATCGACATCCTTCAGCGGATCTAATGCCAGTCCTCGCCTGTGCCTCAATCGAAACACTTGCGAATCACCAGCTCTACGGGTGTACCGAATAAACCGTGACTGCTGTTGCAGCCGACAGTGCCGCGCCAAATGTCTCGCTAGCCAGCACTTTTCCTCCGCTGACTGGGACAAACAGAATATCGTCGGCCTGCAAGGTCACGTCCGGAGCCTTTGCTTCCAGCATCTTCTTGAGTTGAACCCGTGTTTCGGTCATTCCGGAAGGAGTTCTTCGAATGATGCGTACTCCGCCCATCTTCGCGGTATGGTTGGCGCCGCCTGCCAGGGCCAAAGCCTGCAGCACCGTGAGTGTGCCGTTATCGACCAGCAGGCCGCTTGGCCTTCCCACGTCGCCGACCACATAAATAATGGGCGCGCGCGGCACGGTAATCGTATCGCCAGGTAAAATCTCAACATTTCCACTCGTGTTGTCGCCCAGGTTCCGGGGAAGATCTACGCGAATCGGGCTCGATTCCTTCAGCCGGATAATAGAGATTTTGCGCGAAGCGCTCTGCGTGAATCCACCAGCTTCTGAGATCACCTCATACAGCTTATGGTCAGCCACATCGGGATAAATCCCAGGTTTGCCTACTTCTCCCAGAATCGTTACACCTTGAGATGCGGCTTCATCGACGAAGATCGTCACATGGGGATTGCGCACGAATCCTCCGTCAGACAACCGTTTCTCGATGAGTGTTTGTGCCTCTTCCTGCGTGAGTCCTTGCACATGAACGTAGTCAATCAGGGGAAGATAGATGTCGCCTGCGTTGCTCACTCTCACCTTCGACGAAAGTTCGGGCACGTTGTACACATTTACTTCCATCAAATCGCCCGGACCAAGCAGAGGAGACGAATTCTGATCTGAATCGTTTTCAGGCGTCTCCGACGATTGCTTCTGCGTTGCTCCGGATGCGCTCGTCGCTGCTTGCGAAACAGGCTGCGCCGCAGGTAGAGGTTGATCGTGTGACGGCGCTGTGCTCTTGCCCGTATCTTGCGCGGCAGCGAGTACCACCGAGAGCATGGCAGCGATGAAGAAGATGAACAAGCGGCGAGCGCCTCTGGAAATGCCCCACCTCATGCGAAAGCCCCTGATGTATTTAGCTTGAATGCCGAAAAGTTTAGCACAGTAGTTCGTCGAACTATCTCACCATTTGTGCAGCTTCGATGAGTTTTCCACAGTTTTCTTCTGCTCTTGAATTGAAAGCACTCAGTTGTGCTGCTAGAGTTCTGAGCACCCTCAAAACGTGTCGGGAATCTGTTCACTAACTATTAACCCAGAGTTATTGCTGCAATAATTTTCAAGGGCGGGCTATGCCTTATCGCACTGCTCTGAGGTGTCAGAGTTGACGGGCATCTTCCTTGGGACATTTTTGTTGGCGCTTGTGTCCGCGTTCATTCTTACGCGGTATGTGCGCGACTTCGCCATTGCCCATAGATGGGTCGCCGTTCCCACGCAAGATCGTCACATGCATTCCAGTCCGCGTCCGCGACTGGGTGGCGTCGCCATCTTCCTCTCCTTTTCCGCGTGTATGTTGCTGGATTCCTGGTGGGCTTGGCAGCATCCGGGTCATCCCTCTTTGTCTCCCCGAATGCTGCTTACGATTCTTTGTCCCGCCACCATCGTGTTTCTGCTCGGCGTATACGACGACATCCACGGCGCGGGACCTTACCTCAAGTTTTCGGTGCAGGGTCTGGCTGGCGCCATGTTGTTCGCTGGCGGATTGCGGATTGTCAATATCCCCGTTATCTTCGGCGATCACAGCCTCCCCGCGGTGGTCGGATTAGCCTGCACTGTGCTTTGGGTCATTGCGATTACCAACGCATTTAATTTGATTGATGGACTCGATGGCCTGGCCGCCGGTTCCGCGCTCTTCTCCACCCTTGTCGCCTTCGTAGTCGCCATACTGAATGGCCCTTCCGTAGTCACGATTCTGACGATTGCACTGGCTGGCGCCATCATTGGCTTCCTGCGCTACAACTTCAATCCCGCGACCATCTTCCTCGGCGACTCCGGCAGCTTGTTCATTGGATTTCTACTCAGCGCGCTGGCCCTGGCTGGCGCGCAGAAAGCCCCTACGATCGTTGCCGTCGCCATTCCCATTGTTTCTTTCGGACTGCCCATCCTCGAAACTTCGCTCTCCATCCTTCGTCGCCTGATCAGCGGGCGACCCGTCTTCACCGCAGATCGCGAGCACATTCATCACAAGCTCTTGCAACACGGGCTCACTCATCGCCAGGTCGTCATTCTTTTGTATGGAGTCTCGGCCGTATTCGCCATGCTGAGCTTGTTTCTGCTGTGGCCGACCGGAAGTTCCCTCGGTCTGGTACTCGCGGTCCTCGGCATTGGCATCTGGATCGGGGTCCAGCACCTTGGCTATCTCGAGTTTGGCGAACTCGCCAGGGTGGCCCACCGGACTCTGAATCAGCCGCAGATCTTTGTGAACAATCTCGCGATCCGCCGGGCGACTGAAGAATTGAAGGTCGCGCGCGATTATGAACAGTTGTGCCGCATTCTCAATGCGGCCTTCAGCAACAACGATTTCGATGGCTTCGAACTGAAGATTGATTCGCTTCCCGGGGACCTCGTCCCCTTTGAATTGGCAGAATCGTCCGGCTTCCGGCGCAATGGGCTCTCCTATTGTTGGAACAAGCCCGCCACCGTCAAGACTCTGGACAATGCCGCTGTCTGGACCATCACGCTCGATCTGTTGAGCTCGACCAACCACCGTCGCGGCCGCCTTCTCGTGAATCGCGCTTATTCGAAGCGCGATGTGCAACTCGACATTAATCTGCTGACCTCGGAGTTTCCTACTGCCCTTGCTGACGCGGTAGACCGCGTTGTGGCCCACTCTGCCCAAGTGATTCCACTGCACGATCAAAGCGCGGAACTGATCGCAGCTCAAGCGGGATAATTCACTTCACGTTCACGCGAAATCGATACAATCTCCCTTTCTCAATTCCCATGCACGTTCTTCACGTCGTTGGAGCCCGGCCGAATTTCATGAAGGCGGCGCCCCTGCTGCGCGCGCTCTCCGCTGAGAAAGTGCAGCAAACCCTCGTTCATACCGGTCAGCACTACGATGCGGCCATGTCCGACATCTTCTTTCAACAACTGCAGATGCCCGAGCCCGATTTCAATCTCGGCGTCGGCTCTGGAACCCATGCCCAACAAACTGCCGCGGTCATGGTCGGCTTCGAGCCCGTCCTGCTCGATCGCAAGCCCGATCTCGTGCTCGTCTATGGCGACGTAAACTCAACAGTGGCTGCTGCCTTGGTCTGCGCGAAACTTGGAGTACCCGTCGGCCACGTCGAAGCCGGGCTCCGCTCGCGCGACCGCTCCATGCCAGAAGAGATTAATCGCCTCCTCACCGATCAGCTTTGCGATCTGCTCTTCACTCCCTCGGCTGATGGCGATGAAAACCTGATTCGCGAGGGCATCGATCCCGCCCAGATTCACCTCGTCGGCAATGTGATGATTGACACGCTGGTGCATCTGCTTCCTCAGGCGCAGCAATTGTCCACCGAAAATTTTCCCCAGCCTTACGCACTGGTCACCTTGCATCGTCCCTCAAACGTCGATGACCTTCCCTGGCTCCGCGAACTTCTGGGTGCTCTTTCCAATTTGAGTGACGGATTGAATGTGATCTTCCCCGTGCATCCGCGCACCCGTCAGCGCCTCAATGAGCTTGGTTTCCTGAACCCGGACGGTCGCCTTCGCCTGCTCGATCCTCTGCCCTATCTCGAATTTCTGGCGTTGCAAAGCAGGGCGGCGATCGTCATCACCGACTCTGGCGGGATTCAGGAGGAAACCACATTCTTGGGCGTCCCGTGCCTCACCGTCCGCGAAAACACCGAGCGTCCAATCACCATCAGCCAGGGAACGAATCTACTCGTAGGAAGAGACGTAGCGAAGCTACGCGAAGCAGCCGCGCGCACGCTGAAGGAAAGCGAGGCCGCCCGAACGGCAAAACCGGCAGTCCCTCCGCTATGGGACGGGCACGCCGCCGACCGCATCGCACAAGTCATCCTGCGACGCCAAACTTCTTAGCGTTTTGGCTAAGAACAGATTTGAAAGGGCATCGCTTCAGCGATGCCGGTCCCCGCGCGGAGATACGTACCAAGGCACGGCTTTAGCCGTGCCGCCAGAGCAGACGCCACAACCCGCGGCTTTAGCCGCTGATGGACATGAGACACGACTGGCGATATAGAAAGGGGAGGATTACCGCTTACAGTTTCGCGCTGGCGTAGGAGTTGATTTCGCAGTTAAGGCAAACTTCTTCGAAAGCAGGAGCTGTCCATTGCATAGTGTTTTCCCCATTTTCTCTGGCAATAGGCTGCCAGATGTGTGGTTAGTCTAGCCTACACATGCCTCGAAATCAATCCTCCAATCGGAGAAAATTTCATCTCAAAGCAGGTGTTGCCAGGGGCTTTTTGAACCCCTTGATAGATGCAAAATCCTGCATATCTGTTTTAACCCTTTTTTCCACAATAAGGAATCAGCACCGTCACTTCTTTCTCACTGCCTGCGAATTTACTTTTAAGGGCGCTCATGGAAGCGAGGATCGAGTCATCATGTTCAGCAAGTCTGTGTACGGAGACACTTTTCGGGATGTCAATTTTGTCCCGCTGCAGTCTGCAACTTTCTGCGTTCAGTGCGAACTGATCAGCAATAATCACAGACCGTATTGTCTGGCTTGCGGCAGCACAGCTCTTGTCGGCCTTTCGCGGGTGCTGGGGGGATCCCTGCGCCATCAGCAGACCGCACACCTGATCACTGACGCCGAACTCGATAATCTTGTCCGCGATCTGCTTCGCACCGTCCCCGATCCTCTCATGGATGTCGCCGCCGAGCATTCCCGTATGCCGTCCCTCGCCATGCGCAGCCAGCTTCGCGTCGCGAATGCCGCTCATCCGGCTTCCGGATTCCGTGCCGTATCCGTTCCCGAAGATATAGAAATTCATGCTGCCGAACTCGACCTCGAGCCGGCGATCAGCGCCATCACCGAGCGCGCCCAACATCTTACCGGCGCTACCGGAGCCGCAATCGCCCTCCGCGCCGGCGATGAAATCGTCTGTCGCGCCCGTGCCGGCCGCACCGCCCCCGATCTCGGAGTTCGCCTCCAAACCGATGCTGGCATCTCGGCCGAAGCCGTACGTTCGGGCGAAGTCATGCTCTGCCACGATGCCGAACGCAACCCCCGCGTCGATCTGGCCAGCTGCCGCCGCCTCGGCGTTCGCTCCATCCTTGTTTCGCCTCTGCGCCATTTCCGCCGCACGCTTGGCGTTTTCGAAGTTCTTTCTTCCACACCGGGCGCCTTTGACGATCGCGACGTGGCTACCATGCAACTGCTCTCCAGCATGATGGTGGCGGCTATCTCCCGCATCTCCCAGCGCCGTTCCGAAAACCTGCGCCGCGCCGGCTAAGGCTTCCTAGCCGAGTCCGGGCCAATCGCTTCCTTTGTGGCGGCGTCATCTCGAAGGCCCGCGTTCTTACCAGCGGCCGAGAGATCTCCCCCAGGAACGGCTCTCGCGTATGAGAGATCTCTTGCGGGGTTGTCCCACCTTGCCTTCCGCCTTCTGCGAGACCGGGTGGAAAGTTCACTCTCACCTTGTACCCCTCTGTCGTCCTTCCTACTTTATTACCTGCATACATTTCCACAACTCCGCGTTAATATGGTGCAGCACAATTTCGGGTTTTTCCGATGGCGGCTATAACCCCCGTTCTGTCCAACTCTCCCAATCGTCGCCGGCGTGTGCGGCACCGCATTCAAACGCCCGCTTACGCGAGTTTCACCACCGAATCCAAGAGCGCGATGCTCGATCTCCACGAGATCGTCAACATCAGCGAAGATGGCGTCGCCATTCAGTGCAGTTCTTCTCTCCAGGTGAGTCGGCGCGTAGAACTCTGCCTCGATCTTGCCGAGTGCGACGATCACATCTACACCACCGCACAAGTGATCTGGACCGATACCTCCGGTCGTGCCGGCTTAGTTTTTTCCGAGCTCTCGCCGGTCTCCCTTTTTCGCTTGCGCGAATGGCTTTTTCTCAATGCCATGACCGGAGCCGCGAGCGCCAGTGAATCTGCTCTCGCCGCTTCCACTGCTTCGCTTCACGTTCCCATGCGCCCCAGCTACAGTGACACGCTGGCTGCCGTTTCCGCCGTGCAGCGCCAGGTGGAAACTCTCGGCGCCGATCTTCCCGCGGTTTTGCGGCTGATCAGCGATCGCTCTCTGGGCCTGCTCAGCGCATCCGGCGCTGCTATTGCCCTTTCCTCCGCCGACCCTGAATCCATGGAGTGCCGTGCCAGTTCAGGCAGCATCGCTCCGCCTGTCGGAGCGCGCCTCCAGGTAGGATCGGGATTTTCCGGTGAGTGCGTCAAGTCAGGAATTCTTCTTCGTTGCGATGATACGGAAACCGACTCCCGCGTCGATCGCGAGAGTTGTCGTGCTCTGGGCGTACGCTCCATGCTCGCCGTCCCCATTCGCAAGGGCGATAAATCTATCGGAATTATCGAGACGTTCTCCTCGCACCCCTATGCATTCACTGAAAATGACGGTCGAATTCTGCAGCGTCTCTCCGAAATCGTAGTCGCCGCGATTAACCGCGTAGCATTCGACGAAAGTCTCTCCCTGCCGCGTAAAGCGCTGACGGAATCGAACTACACTCCCGCGGGAGGAGTTTTGTTCGCTTCCACGCCAAACCCAGAAAAGTCAGAGAAAAAAGCCAGCGACGAATCGCAAGGTCCTTCCGCGCACGGCATCAGTCTTCCGCGCTCTCTCCTGATCGTGCTTATCTCTCTCGCCATCACCATCCCCACCGCGATGGGTTATGCGCTCGCGCCCTGGATTCAGAAAGATGTCGCGCCTTGGATCCAGAAAAAACTCCACGCTCACGCATCCACTCAACTGCCCACGGTTCTCGCGTCGTCACAAGCTCCGAAGCCTTCGATCGAGACCGCCAGCTTCGATCAACTCAAGCAGATGGCCGACAACGGCGACCCGGCTGCCGAAAACGCGATTGGTCTTCGTTATTTTCAGGGCGATGCGAAGGATCAGATTCCGCAAGACGAAAAGCAGGCCTTCCGCTGGTTCTCCTCCTCCGCGGAAGCAGGCAATCTCGCCGCACAGTCAAAGCTCGGCTTCCTCTACTGGAGTGGTCGGGGAGCGCCCAAGGATCTGAACAAAGCCTATTTTTGGACCGTCCTCGCTCGCGCTCGCGGCGACGAAGGTAGCAGAGATCTCGCCACCGTTCTCGCTTCCGGGATGACTCGCGCCCAGGCTGCCGCCATCGAGCAGCAAGCTGACATCTGGCTGCAACAACATCAAGTCCTCGCGGTTGCCAAGCCATCCGCAGGCCGCTAGCTTGTCATCCTGAGCCGCACTTCCCGAAACTCAACTAAGCCTTGTCATCCTGAGCCGCCGCTTTTGCGGCGAATGACCTATGCAACTCGCCAGGTGCCCTATTTCTCGCGCGCCTTTTGCGCGAGAAGTGGGGATTTTTTTGCCTCAGCCGTCGATCCTCCCCGCGATAAAATAGACATAACAACCACCGTGTCC
Organism: Verrucomicrobiia bacterium; assembly: GCA_035523795.1. Lineage (GTDB taxonomy): Bacteria > Acidobacteriota > Terriglobia > Terriglobales > Acidobacteriaceae > Sulfotelmatobacter. The sequence continues at coordinate 79,438 of DATKQB010000072.1, forward strand.
ACCCTCCGCGAAATTCTCGATGTTAGCGTTCGCGAAGCCGAGCCATCCCTGGTCGAAGATCTCGGCAACAACCGCCTGCGCTGTTTTTCCTGCGGACATTGTTGTCCCATCCCGGAGGGGCAAGCTGGCGTCTGCAAAGTCCGCTTCAATCGTGATGGCACGCTCTACGTTCCTTGGGGATACACCGCGGGCACGCAATGCGATCCCATCGAGAAGAAACCATTTTTTCACGCTTACCCCGGCGCTCTCGCCTACAGCTTCGGCATGATGGGATGCGATCTCCACTGCGCCTACTGCCAGAATTGGGTCACTTCGCAAGCGTTGCGCGATCCTCACGCCGTCTCGCCTCCGCTGGAAGTTTCGCCAGAACGGCTCGTCCGCGAAGCCATCGAGCAAGGCGCGAAAGTTCTCGTCAGCACGTATAACGAGCCGCTCATCACCAGCGAATGGGCGGTCGCCGTTTTTAAGGAAGCCAAAGCCGCTGGCCTTTTAACCGGATTCGTCTCCAACGGCAACGGAACTACGCAGGTCCTCGAATATCTGCGCCCATGGCTCGATCTCTACAAGGTCGATCTCAAAAGTTTCGACGATCGCCACTATCACGAGCTCGGCGGCCGCATTGGTCCCATCCTCGACAGCATCCGCAGCATTTACCGCATGGGCCTCTGGCTGGAGATTGTCACCTTGCTTATTCCCGGCTTCAATGATTCCCAGGACGAATTAAAGAAGCTGACCGAGTTCCTCGCTGGAATTTCTCCCGACATCCCGTGGCACGTCACCGCGTTCCACGGCGACTACAAGATGAACGAACCTCGTGACACGACCGACGACGATCTACTTCGCGCCGCCGCCATCGGCCGTCAATCTGGCCTGCGCTACATCTATGCTGGCAATCTTCCCGGCATGGTCGGCGACTGGGAGAACACGTGCTGCCCGCAATGCAATGAAACTCTCATCCGCCGCTATGGCTATCGCATAGAAAGTTACCAGCTGACGCCGGAAGGCCGTTGCCCGCGTTGCCGAGCCGAAATCCCCGGCCGCTGGGCCCGCGAATTTGACGGCCAGATCGCCTCCCATCCTTTCCGCCCGCATAAACTCTCCCGTTTGTTTACAATCAGCAGTCGCTAGTATCCGCATCGGATGCCCCATGAATTGGGATGCCCCATGTCTCGCCGTTTTTGCGAGACGCGGGAAACTTAACAGACAGTATCTCAACATTTGACATGCGTAAGATCTTCATCCCGACCATCCTCGCGCTGCTTCTTCTCACCGCCTGTTCCCCGCGCGACTTCCTCACCCGCCGTCTCGCCGGAGATCTCATCGCTGATTCCGAAGCCTTCAAGACTCCGCAACAGTTCGTTCTACAAACCGGAGTGATCTCGAACAACTCTCTCGCTCCGGAGTACATGATTCTTCAGCGCCACGGTTGGATCAACGTCACGGCGGCGAATTGTCCCCGCGACGTCGCCCCGCCCCCTTGCTGGGACATTGGATTGACTCCCTCCGGCGTCGAAACCGTGCGCACCATCGTCTCGCAGGAAGAAGCCCAAAGGTCTTCGATCCGAATTCTTGCAGCCAAGCGATCTCTCATCCGCGTGACTGGAATCAGTCGCCAAGGCATCGTCGCGGATGTCGAATTTACCTGGAAATGGATTCCGCTCAACGAAATCGGTGCCGCCCTCTACCCCGATAATTCGCACTACGTCAGCACCGTCGGCTTCCGCCAATTTGATGATGGCTGGCGCGTCACGACCAGCACCCCGCGCGCCCGCCAAACACTCGATGACGCGCTCAAAGGCGCCGAGCCAGCCCCGTGAGCACGTCCCGCATCGGTTCGTCTATGATCTGCTGGTGATGGCGCCGGTATGTGTCCTGCTCGCGCACCGGGAGCAAAACGTCGGCGTATCTCGATTGGCTCTGCATTCTTACTTATTCAGGGGAACGGGCGAAAAAGCCAGCTGAAAGCGAATTTGAAAACCGCGGCTCTGGAATTCAGCTGCTGCGCTTCAGTGGTGGCTGGGAAGTGATTTGCTGGGTGGAATCTGGATGGGCATTCATCCACGCTTCATTAAGCTCTTCCAAAAGCAGGCGGATCTTGTCGCGATCCGTCGCTCTTGCGAGCTCCCGCGCAATCTCCCGCCAGTCTCGTTTGTCATCATCCACCATCAAGGTTCTTATACTTCAGGTCACATGGCGTGAAGCCTGCCATATTGCGCCAAAGCATCAAAACCGCCAGCTGGAAAGAACTCCTGCTCTCAGCCGAAACTTGCCGTCGCGCGCGGCAATCGCCCGGTTTGAATTTTGAACGTGGGGCATCCCGAAGAACCCGCGCAATCTCCAGCGGGTCGAGGGATCTCCCCTACGATACTGCATACAAGCGGGAGATCCTTCGCTCCGCCGAAGAGGAGCTCCGCTCCGGATGACGCGTCTGAAAGTTGATTTGCATCAGCACCACCTGACTCTACCTCAACTTGCTCCCGCCCAACCCTCCGATGTATAACTGCTAGCTTTCCATCAGGGACTCTATGCCGCGCCAAAAATCTGCCTTGCTCGCTGTTGTTCTATCCACCTTCGTATTGCTTACAATCACTCACTCTCTCAGCCAGACCAAGCCCAAGCTGACCCTCGACGAATTCTTCAACGCCGTCAGCTTCGACTCCGTCGAATTGGCTCCCGACGGCCACGCGGTCGTCATCGGCACCGAACGCGCCGACTGGGATCAGCAAATCTTCCGCAAGGATCTCTGGCTCTGGCGCGACGCCAACGGTGCATTGATTCAGCTCACGCAATCCGGACACGACTCCGCACCCAAATGGTCGCCCGACGGAAAATGGATTGCCTTCTTGTCTGAGCGAAAAACCTCCGCAGAGAAATCCGGCGAATCGGACGACGACGATTCGAAGAAAGACGAAGAGACCAGCCAGGTCTACCTGATCTCTCCCAGCGGCGGCGAAGCCTTTGCTATCACCGAAGGCGGCGAAGATGTTCATGCCTTTGCCTGGTCTGCTGACTCCGCCACGATCTACTTCGCCACCCGTCAGCCCTGGACCAAAACGCAAAAGGACGACTACAAGAAAGAATGGAAAGACGTCGTGCAATACCGCACCGCCGAGCGCGGAGACACCATCTTCGCTCTCAATCTTTCCAACGCTCTCGCCCGGCTCGCCGCCGCGCCTGCCAAAATCGACACGAAGACTGAAACGAAAGCCGAAGAGGATCAGCCCGACCTCACTCCCGGTGCTCGCGTCCTCGCCACTCTGCCGCTGCGCGTCGACCATCTGGTCACATCTCCCGACGGCGCAAAGCTCGCCTTGGTCAGCAACGCCATCAACCAGCGTCAGGAAAAAGCCGAGGACGTCGAAATCTACATCGTCGATGTCGCGCCGACGCCATCGTCCTCAGCGCAACCTCGCCGCATCACCAACAATCAGGCGCTTGAGGGACAACTTCGCTGGGCCAACGATTCCCGCCACATCTTCTTCACCGTCGAAGTCGGAGATCCCTTCGGTCCTTATCGTGATCTCCAACCGCATCTCTATTGGGTCGACATCGACAGCGGCAAAGTCGAGCAATGGAGCAAAGATTTCATCGGCCCAGTCGACCGCTACGCCGTCGCCGGTAACGACGTCCTCGCATCCGCGCGCGTCGGCACCGAAGTGCAGATGTACTCAACCGCCAAGCCCCCAGACGCTCTCCGTCGCATCAGTCATTGGGCAGGCACCTACGCGCAGGTCGCAACGGCGCCGCAATCGCAACGCGTCGCCTTCACTTATTCCAGCCTCAACAAGCCCGAAGAAGTTTATCTCGCCGACAGCGTCGGCCAACTCGATCAGGCACGCCCGCTCACTTCGTTCAACCAGCTTTTCACCGAGCGCGATCTGCCGCAGGGCAAGCCCTACACCTGGAAAGCCGATGACGGCACCACCGTCGAAGGCATGCTGATTTATCCCCCGGGACAATTCGAAGCTAAGCATCTGCCCATGTTTACTCTCATTCACGGAGGTCCGGCCGACGCCGACGGCAACAGCTTCGGCGCCGATTGGTACGATTGGGCGATCCTCGCCGCGACCAAGGGATGGCTCGTCTTCCGTCCCAACTATCGCGGTTCCACCGGCTACGGCGACAAGTTCCTCACCGAGATCGTCCCAGTCATCGTCTCTCGTCCGGGAAAAGACATTCTCGAAGGCGTCGACGCGCTCGTGAAAGACGGCATCGCCGATCCCGATCGCCTCACCGTCGGCGGCTACAGTTATGGCGGATACATGACCAACTGGCTCATCACCCAGACCACACGCTTCAAAGCCGCCGTCACCGGGGCGGGCGCGGTCGAGCACATCGGCAACTGGGGCAACGACGACACCACCATGGACGACGCTTATTTTCTCGGCGGACGTCCGTGGGAAGTTCCTCACCGCTATCACGACGAGGCGGCGATCTTCCAGATCAACAAAGTCACCACTCCCACGCACATGGTCGCGGGCGCGGACGACATTCGCGTCGCGGTGCTCGAAGACTACCTGCTCGAGCACGCGCTCTACTCGCTCGGGATTCCCAACGCGCTCCTCATCTTTCCCGGCGAAGGCCACTCCCTCTCCAAGAATCCTTGGCACGGAAAGATCAAGGTCCGCGAAGAAATCAAGTGGCTCGAAAAATACGGCGGCACACCGTAGGGTTCCTCAGCTCTCAGCTTGCAGGGGGATATTGACCCTATAGAAGACCGGGGATGCCCCATGTCTCGTCGCTTTTGCGAGACATGGGCATGGGCCCGTGTGCCCCCACCCCTTCGCGGTTTTCGAAGGGTGGGAAAACTCCACCGCCAATCTCGCGTAGATGACTCAGCCACACGACGGAGGCTACTGGCCGCTCTTCGTCGATTCCAAACGCGTCAGCATTTCCTTTTCGAAATCGGCGTCGCTGCCGCCGCCGTAGCCAACCTGCTTCCAGCGCCACATCCCGTGCGGGTCAATCAGCCAGTTCTGAGGAATGGCGAAACCATCGAGCAAGGTCACGACGGTGGAATAAGCGGGCAGCACCGGGAACGTGTAGCCCTTTTCCTTCAGATACGGCGCGACAAGCCCGAGGTCCTCATCGATGTCGAAGGTGAGCACCTGTATGTCTGACCGATCCTTGAATTTCTCGTAGAACTTTTCCAGATGCGGCAACTCCGCTTCGCACGGCCCACACCACGTCGCCCAAACGGTGATTAAGACCGTCTTCCCTGTGAGTTCTTTCAGCCGCCAGGTCTTTCCCGACAAGTCGGAAAGCTCGAACGTCGGGATCGTCTTCGTGGGTTTCTCCCAAAAGCCGTCGCCAGGCTTATCGGCGCTGCCGGAGGGCGGTCTGCTCCAGACCGCCCAGGCTTCCTCGGTGCCGCCCCGCGCCTTCCACAGTGCGCGAGCTTCGTCGGTCAGGTCGTCGCGCAATCTTCCACGTATCGCCTTGGGCGGGTCGGTCCTGGTTTCCAGGGCCAACTGATAGTACGCAAGCGCGTCTTGGGTGTGGTTTTGCAGGGCCTCGAAGCGGGCGCGATTGACCCAATATCCGGATTGGAATTTCTTGTCTGCCGGAGGACGTGCTTCGATCAAGCTCCTCAATTGCATGACTTCGTCGCTCCGCCCGGCTTGCCTGGCGGCTCGCAGTTCAAGACCGACGAAAAATTGCCCTTTCCAAATTTTCTCTTCCGCGCGATTCTTCACGTCATCGTCAGAAAGATTATCGTCATCTTGTTCGCGAGCCACGGCCTGCGCATCGAGTGTCCTTGCCTCTTGTGTAAGCTTGAGGGCTCTCTCCGGCTGCCAGTGATGATCAAGGAGAAATTGCGCGGCGTTGGCATAGTTGAACAGCCAGAAACTATGCGGCTCGTAGTCCTGAACGGATTCGAGGAAAGTATCGAGCGCGGCGATTCCATCTCTTTCCCCAATCGTATCGTCACCTTGAATCGCGTAATACCACTCGTACCGCTGCAGATCAACGTCATCGGGAAAATCCCGCATCCAGCCCTTGAGAGCTTTTTCGTATTCCTTCTCGTGCTTTGTCCAGGCCGCTGCGTCCGCCTGGTCTTCGGGATCTTTGTGAGTCTTGTCCCACCGCGAGCGGACGATGTCGAGGGCCTCCTCGGAGTGCGGGTACTCGCGCAGCAGCGTGTCTTGCATGGCGGTGATGGTCTCCTGCGAGGCTCCGGATTGTTTGTACCCGTTGATGAGAAACGCCTGCCATTCGGAATCGCCATGCGGATTCAGCGACTCCAGCCGCTTCAAATCCTTCGTCACCTGCGCCCGCAATGCGTCATGTTCCGTAGGAGGACGGACTCGGAATTCCAGGCCCCATAGAATCTCGTAGTCTCTCAGCCGCTTCGGGTCCATTTCTTTCTCAAGCCGTGCGCGCAGTGCGACTGCTACTTTCGGTTGCAGCGCCGGATCTTTGGCCAGCAGCCATTGTGCGTAACTGTCCGTAGAAGCTGGACAGATGGCAAAGAAGGCTTCGATATTCTCCCTTACCTTCGCCGGGTCGGCGATCTTGCCGCTGAAATAATCCCCTGCGAGTTCTTTATACGGCCAGGGAAAATTCGGCGCTTTCGCAATGGACGCCTGCAACAGCCGCAGGCTCTCCGGCGTGTTTTTGCCGCGCAGTGCCCAGCCCGCGAGCATCAGCGCCAGCGGATCTTCGGGGTGATCCTTGGCCATCTGCACCATGCGATTGCGCAGCGCCGGAGCCTCGTCGCGATTTTCTGAGCTGAGCCTATTGACCAGCGTCTGATACGGAGTCAGTTCGCGCGGATAGTGGGCGATCAAGTCTTCGAGTACCTGGCGCTCCAGAGCGATCCGCTCCGGCATCTTCAATTTGTCCAGCGTTTTGGAATCCAGCTTTTCGTCCAGGATTTTGTTTACTTGCGGCGCCGTTTCACAGCCCGGAAGCGGCAGGTTTTGAGCTACTAAAGGCCAGGCAAAAAGCGTCGTCGCTAGCAAGGCAGCGACTGATGAGAAGGGGCGCATCGAATTCACCCTCCCCTTGGCAAGCGGGTCAGAACCTTACCTGCAGCCAAGAAATTGCGCTCCGGGCATTCTAGCGCACCCTGGCTCGAGAAGAACTTTTTCCGATCGCGCGCAAGGCGCTCACTCCGGACGAGGCGCTGCAGATTTCGATTCGAAACTGCCGACGCCCTCGGCACGGCCGCCCCACTTCTGGCCGCCTCTGCCAGGCGTTGGGATTCTGAGTGTGATCGGGATTTTCGCCAACTGACCCTCTGACGCAGCGTCAAGTTATTCGTCCTGATTGACTTGCCCCGCACTCCCGCATACCATGGCGGCGCGCCATGATCGGCCAAAATATCTCCCATTACCGCATTGTCGAGAAGCTCGGCGGCGGCGGCATGGGTGTCGTCTACAAGGCGGAAGACACACGGCTGCACCGCTTCGTAGCCCTCAAGTTTCTTCCAGAAGACGTCACCCGCGATTCCGCAGCTCTCACCCGCTTCCGGCGCGAAGCCCAGGCAGCCTCGGCGCTGAATCATCCCAACATCTGCACGATCTACGATATCGGCGAAGAAAACGACCAGGCGTTCATCGCCATGGAATTTCTCGATGGCCAGACGCTGAAACACCTGCTGATGGGCCGTCCTCTCGAACTGGAAACACTGCTGTCGCTAAGCATAGAAATTGCGGACGCGCTGGATGCGGCGCATTCCCAGGGCATCGTGCATCGGGATATCAAGCCTGCGAATATTTTTGTTACCAAGCGCGGGCACGCCAAGGTTCTGGATTTCGGGCTGGCAAAGATCACAAGCAGCCCCGCACAAGGTGATCTCACCGTTACACACTCCAGCGATCCGAATCTAACCAGCCCGGGATCGGCAGTTGGAACAGTTGCCTACATGTCACCCGAGCAGGCTCGTGCCAAGGAGATCGATTCGCGCACCGATCTTTTTTCTTTTGGTGTCGTGCTCTACGAGATGGCAACCGGGCAGGCGCCGTTTCGTGGAGACAGTACGGCAGAGATCTTCGATTCGCTGCTGAATCGCGCTCCACTGCCGCCATTGCGGATGAATCCCGGCCTGCCGGCGAAGCTGGAAGAAATCATCAACAAGGCGCTGGAAAAGGATCGCGGCCTGCGCTATCAGCACGCCGCGGACATCCGCACCGATTTGCAACGGCTCAAACGGGATACGGATACGAGCAGGCCTCTGGCCGCGAGTTCGGGCGCGACGCCGATCCTGCCCGTGAGCGATCCGCATGCGACTGTGCCGGTGCCGAGTGCGGCTTCAGGTACGGCCCAAGCTTCGGGATCAGGCTCAGGCCATTCTCTGGCGTCAGTAGCCCCATCGAGCTCGGCGCAGGTGTCCGCGATCCATACCAGTGGGGGCAGGAAGTTCTGGAGGATTGCTGTTCCCGCGGTTGTGCTGGTTGCGGCGCTGGTTGCGTTCGGGCTCTATCTGCGCTCGCGCTCGGCAAGCCCAGCGGCGAATTCTACGGCGCTGGCCGAAAAGGATACAGTCGTGCTGGCGGACGTCGATAACATGACCGGCGACCCGGTTTTTGACGACGCGTTGAAGCAGGCACTGGCCGTGCAGTTGGGGCAATCGCCGTTCCTGAATATCCTCTCAGAGCGCAAGGTAGAGGAGACTCTGCGTCTGATGGGCCGACCCACGACGGAGAAAATCACCCGCGATGTCGCCCGTGAGCTCTGCATTCGAACCGGAAGCAAAGGGATCGTGCTGGGCTCGATCTCCAATCTGGGTGGACAATATGTGATCGGCTTGACTGCGGTGGCCTGCAGCAGCGGAGATACTCTGGCTGAGGAGCAGGAGCAAGCTGCCACTAAGCAGGACGTCCTGAAAGCGCTCGGAGCGGCATCCACCGCTCTGCGTGTGAAACTGGGTGAATCGCTGGCGACCGTGCAGAAGTTCGATGTTCCCATAGAAGCGACAACCCCGTCGCTGGAAGCATTGAAGGCGTACAGCATGGGGGTTATCACCGGACGCACGAAGGGCGACGCCGAGGCGATTCCATTCTTGAAGCGAGCGGTCGAGCTCGACCCTAATTTCGCCATGGCCTATGTTGGCTTGGGTGTGCATTTTGCCAATCTCGGGCAAGCCAGCCTCGCTGCCGAAAATGCCAAGAGGGCCTATGACCTGCGAGATCGAGTGAGCGATCGCGAGCGCTACCGGATTTCCGCGTTCTATTTCCAATATGTGACAGGCGAAGTGGAAAAGGCCACGGAAGCCTACGAACTATGGGCTAAGACCTATCCGCTAGACATGGCTCCGCACACCAATCTGGGAACCATTTACAGCGCGCTTGGGCAGTACGACAAAGCCGCGGCGGAGACCGAGGAGTCGCAACAACTAGAGCCAGCTCTGAATGGGTTCGGAAATCTTGCCGGGATTTATATCAATCTCGAGCGGCTCCAGGATGCCCAATCCGTACTGCAGCAAGCAGAGGCGAAACATTTCGATGGTCTGGTAATTCGTCTGGACCGTTATCAAATTGCTTTTCTGCGCGGCGATACTGCCGAGATGGAAAAGGATGTCGCCTGGAGCGCGGGCCGTCCGGGCGAAGAAGACGCAATGCTGTCAACGCAGTCCGACACCGAGGCCTACTACGGACGACTGGTGAGAGCCCGCGATTTCTCGCGCCGAGCCGTGGATGCCGCGGTGCGAGCGGATTCCAAAGAGACAGGCGCCATCTGGGAGGCGAACGCCGCTTTGCGCGAGGCTGAATTTGGTAACCCTTCTGTGGCGAAACAGAAGATTGATGGCGCACTCGCATTAGCTCCCGGACGCGATGTCAAAGTGCTGGCAGCGATGACGCTGGCGCGAATCGGAGAAACCGCTCGCGCCAAATCAATCGTGGAACAACTCCACAAAAGCGATCCCACCAACACGATGCTGAAGCTCTACTGGTTCCCGACGATCGAAGCTGCGATGCAAGTCAACGAGGGCAAGGGATCTGACGCTGTCATCACGCTGGAAGCGGCTGCCCCTTACGATCTGGGTGGGCCGGCGCCGATCAGCGGATTGTATCCAGTCTATGTACGGGGCCAGGCGTACCTTGCGGCTCACAATGCCGCAGCCGCCGAAGCCCAGTTCCAGAAAATGATCGATCATCGCGGGATTGTTGTGAATCTGCCGCTGGGAGCGCTGGCGCATTTACAGCTTGGGCGCGCTTACGCGATGGCTGGGGATGCGGCAAAAGCCAAGGCGGCTTACCGGGATTTTCTCAATCTGTGGAAGGACGCGGACCCCGACATCCCCATCCTGAAGGAAGCCAAAGCCGAATACGCCAGGCTGCAATAACCTGAGAACAACGAATCGGCTGTCCCGCCCGGGAAGTTTCCTAACTCTTGTAACTCAGGCGATTACACGCTTTGAACCGCAAAGCGGATTTTGAGTGTATGTATGGTCCGCCGCCTGACTGCAAGAGGATTGAAGTTGACGAAGGGACAGTCTGCGTAAATGTATTCGGCCTCTAAGTGGAGAATTCTCTCCGGGCACTCGATGATGATACGCGCGCATCGGTCCTTGTAAATGGGTC
>DATKQB010000073.1:0-5944 GCA_035523795.1 Verrucomicrobiia bacterium
ACTCGCAGGGTTCTCCTATGACTATGAATGATTCGTCCTCCGAAAAATCGACCACCGAAGATGCTCCCAAAAAAACCTACGAGAAGCCGTCTTTCCGTTTTGAGAAGGTATTTGTTACGACTGCCTTGTCATGCGGCAAGATCGGATCTTCTCCCCTTAATTGTTCCGGTAACCACAAGGTTTCATGAAAACGCCGGCATTCATCTTCAGCGATTCGCACGCGCTACAGTGTGAACTGGCTGCGGATACTCTCCGCTCGTCGGGAACGTTGCGCCTGGGTGTCACCGGCTGGAGTATGCTTCCCACTCTCTGGCCGGGCGATACGCTGGTCATCAAGCTGGCTGACAGCGGGACAGTCCAGCCGGGCGATATCGTCTTGTTTGCTCGCGACCGGCGTTTCTTTGTGCACCGGGTAATCGCAAAGAGCTCCACTGGCGATGGGATTCAGACACGTGGCGACGCTATGCCGCAGATGGATCCACTCGTTTCGAATCGTGAACTCCTTGGAAGAGTCGCGTCCATTGTGCGCAACGGAAAGACTTTGGCACCAAGCCGTATGTCCACTACTAGCCGTTCTGTGGCGGCTTTTATTCGGCACTCGCCGGCTGCAGCAAAAGTTGCTGTCGCCATGCAGGAAGTGCTGCGGGATTTGTGAATTCAGCGATCGAGTCTCTCTTGTCGCAACTAGCTCCTGAACTCGAAACACTCTCACTGGTGATTGAAATCGGGGGAGTCCCGGTGCGCGTCAATACCAGTGACTCGGAGTTTCTGCGCATTCTTGGGAACCGCTATGCCGGATTCATCCGAGCGTCAGAGCGAGTTGAAATTGAGTTCGATGTGGAAATCGTGCAGCCGGGCTCAGCCGATCCGGATGCCGACGTGCAGGTCACACAGCGAGCCGGCCGCTGGCGGCTGACGCGAGGCGATTTCCAGGCGGAGTGGGAACCGTCTTCGGGACGTGGCTGGGTTCGACAATCTGCGAACCCTTACTCCATCGATTCGGTCCTCCGTATCGTGCATACGCTGGTGCTTGCCCGGCGAAATGGATTTCTGCTGCACTCTGCCAGCGCAATCCGCAATGGTAAGGCATTTCTGTTTGCCGGCGTTTCCGGGGCTGGCAAAACCACGATCTCGCGCCTGGCCCCTGCCGACGTTACGTTGCTCACCGACGAGATTTCCTACATATCCAGGCGGGGCGATGGCTATATCGCTTTTGGCACGCCCTTTGCAGGCGAATTGGCAAAAGTCGGCGAGAATGTGTCGGCGCCGATTGAGGCTTTGTATCTGCTGGCTCAGGGGCCGGAAAATCGAATGGAGGCCGTTCCCTCGGGAGAAGCTGTTCGGTCGCTTCTCGCCAACATTCTGTTTTTTGCAGAGGAAGAAGATTTTGTGCGCGATGCTTTTCATGCGGCTTTCGATTTCGTGAGCCGAATACCAGTTTTGCGATTGACGTTTGTGCCCGATTCCCGGGTCTGGGAGCTGATCGGATGAGCAGGCTTTATGTGGCACGTGATCCGCGAGTAGCAGCGCGCAGTCTCGACGGAGAGATGATGATTATGTCGGGTCGCGACTCGACTCTGTTCACACTCAACAAGACGGCAACCATCCTCTGGCAATCGGCGGATGGCACGACTCCTCTCGATGAAATCGTGGATCGCAAGATCTGCACCGACTTCGAAGTCGAACGCTCGGTGGCATTGCACGACGCCGAAGCTTTGGCGCGAGATCTGGCTGCGCATGAAATCCTGCAGGTTTCCGACCATCCGATACCAGCGCAAACCTCTGGAGAAGCGCGATGAGCGAAGACCTTCTTCAAGAGATGACTGCGAAGGCGTTGAAACTCAACATTCCGCTCAACGTTCAGCTCGATCTCACCTACCGCTGCAACGAGCGTTGCGTGCATTGTTATCTCGATCATGATGATCACGGCGAGATGACTACAACCGAAATCAAGCGTCTGCTCGACGAAATGGCCGAGGCCGGAGTCTTCATCCTTACCCTCAGCGGCGGCGAGATTTTTGTGCGCAGGGATTTTTTTGAAATCCTTGCGTATGCTCGCAAGCTCATGTTCTGTGTCAAGCTTAAGACCAACGCGGTGCTGATTCGCGAGCGTGAAGCGAAGCGATTGAAGGAATTGGCCATCGAGTCCATTCAAATCAGCATTTATTCCCATCGGCCAGAGGTTCACGACGCCATCACTCTGTTGCCGGGATCGCTCAAGCGATCTCTCGACGCCATCCGCTTTCTGAAGTCACAGGGTCTGAAAGTCATCATGGCCAATGTGCTGATGAAGCAGACGGTGGCGGACTACCCCGGAGTGCGTGCTCTGGCCGCCGAGTTGGGCGTCGAGTGCACGATCGATCCGACCATCACTCCCATGATGGACGGGAACCGTGCCCCGTTAAGCCTTGGGCTTTCGGGCAGCAGTTTGCAGCAGGTCTTTCGCGATGAAGCCCTGGTGGGAAATGCTGAGGAATTTTGCGCCATTCCGGCCCAAGCCGGACAAGACGAATTAGAGGCCACGCCGTGCAGCGCCGGGCACACCGCCTGTTATGTTTCGCCCTACGGGGATCTGTATCCGTGCGTGCAATTCCCCCTCCCGACCGGCAATATACGGCAACAACGTTTCATTGACATCTGGCGGCATTCCGACCAGATGAATGATGTTCGTTCGATCCGGCTCAAAGATCTTCCCACGTGCAGCCATTGCACGCACGTCTCGGCGTGCTCCCGTTGTCCCGGGCTGGCCTTCATGGAAGGAAACATGCGCGGTCCGTCGTCGCAGGATTGCGAAAAATCATTTGCGCGGACCGGAGTTCCTTCGGCCAACATGCTGGCGAAGCGGCGAGCATCGCCGAACCAGGCGTCGCTCGATCAAGCATCGCAAAGACTTGTGCAGATTCGTGCGCTACCCGCGATGGCTCAGGCTTCGGCATAATCTGCGGAATTCCACGGCTGAAATCATGCCCACCATTCCTGCCGGACTTAAGCCTGAATGGTCCGTCCTGTTGACCGCATGTTCCAGGCTTGCCCCAGATGAGAAACAGCTTCGCCTCCGATATCTTCTGGAGTCGCGCGTGCACTGGCAACGCCTCTTCGCCCTCGCCGATCAGCACGGAGTTCAGCCTCTGCTCCATCAGAGCCTCGATGGAGTTCGAGACCTGATTCCCGCCGAGCACTGGCGTGCGCTAGAACAGAGTCATCAGACGAATCTTCATAAAGCGCTGCTTCTGTCGCGCGAACTGATTCGGATTGTTCGTCATCTGCGTGAGTCCGGCCTCGATGTCATGCCTTACAAAGGGCCGGCACTGGCGGAGTTTCTTTACGGCGATATCGCGCTTCGGCAGTCGGGCGACATCGATCTGCTGGTTCGCCTGCCGCAGTTCTCGCGCGCGCAAGCTGCGCTGGCGAAACTTGGCTATGAACCCCAGATGAGTTTTTCCCATGCCGAGCAATCTGCTTACTTGAAATCTGGCTACGAATGCGTATTTGACGGACCCGCTGGCCGGAATGTTCTCGAAGTGCAGTGGGCCGTTGAGCCGCGATTTTATACGGTCGATTTCGACATGGATTGCGTGTTCGACCGCGCCGTCACCGTGGCGGTTGCCGGTCAAGAGATGAAGACGCCATCTCCCGCGGATTTGTTTCTCATTCTGGCCGTTCATGCCGCCAAACATGCGTGGGCACGCTTGATCTGGATTTCCGACCTGGCTCGACTAATGACCCTGCCCTCGCTCGATTGGGAGTGGATCGCATCGCAGGCGAAAGATTTGGGGCTGCTGCGGATCGTAACCATCTCAATGCTGTTAGCCAATCGGCTGCTCGGCGAAGCGATTCCAGAACCTGCTCGGGACCGCATTCCCAGGAGAAAAATCGATGAGGAACTCGTTTCAGCTGTTCAGCAGCATATCTTGAGCGAATCCGCTGTCAACGTCGAGGCCTTGGGATATTTTCGTCTGATGCTGCGTTTACGCGAGCGGACAACGGATCGGCTGCGTTTCCTGACTCGGCTCGCCTTCACTCCGGGACCGGGCGAATGGAAAGCGGTGCGGCTTCCTGCGTCGTTGTTCCCGCTGTATCGCGTTGTCCGGCTTTCCAGATTGGTGGGGCGCATTTTCCTTCGCCCCGGGCGACCGGCCTAGGTCGTCTCTGCTAACGCCGATTGCCATCTTGTGAGATACAGAACATACATGGCCGCGCTTGCGCATAACGGAATAGCCAGGCCACCGCGAATGGCACCAAACCGCGTGGAAACAATCCCGACAAACCATGGCAGAAATGCGCCTCCGAGATTCGACATCATGAAAGCAACCGACGCGACCCGCGAGGCGGCAGCACCGAATTCGCGGGAAAGGAATGAAATCGTAATCGGATACACACTCGACAACCCCAATCCGGCGATGCTGGTACTTATCGCGATCCCGGTTAACTGATGCGATCGCATTAACCCGGCCATTCCTGCACACGCAACCAGCAGGCCGAGTTTGACCACGTGTACTTCATCCAATTTCCGCAAGAGAGCAGGTGCGAAGAGCCTTCCGAACGTCAGTGATCCGTAAAAAAATGAAGGAGTCATCACCGCAATCGTCGTCGACATGGTCTTCAGGCTGTTCGCGTAGGAGGCAAGCCACCCGCCGAATGCATTTTCGGCGCCAACATAAAGAAAGAACAGCGCCAGCAAAACGGGCACGGAACGCTGCCGCCAATTCACCTTGGATTTCTTTGCGCCGGCAATTTCTCTCTCATCGGCAATTTGCGACGGCATGCTCGCAATCCAGATCATCACAAGAAGAGCAAATCCGGCGACACACTCCAACAGCAGAAGCAGATGGTGTCCTTTCTCGGCCGCAGCGATCAGAAACGGACACGCGACTGCCCCAGCACTCCAGGCGAAATTGAGGACATTCAGCGCAGAGCTTCGCCTGCTCGGATTCAGTTCTGCAACCAGAAGATTGGCCGCCGGTACGGCCAGCCCGGAACCCGCGCCGTAACCCGCGATGCAAACAATGCCCAAGATTCGCGGCCCGGCCAGCAAAGCCGCCGTACTCGCGGCAATCACCAGCAGGCCGGCATTGATCGCGAACCGGTAGCCAAAGCGCGCCACGACTAGGCCCGACAGGCTCACCGCGACGGTCGAGGCTAGAAATTGTGCCGTAAACAATGCCCCAGCCTGGGCGTAGTCGAGCGACCACCGTGACGAGAGCGTCGGCAGCAGCGGACTCAGAAGCACGGTCACGATGCCTATCGGCACGAAGGACGCGTTCGCCGCCAGAGTTAAATTCCTCGCTGAGGAGGACGAGGAATTCGGTGCGGTTTCCGAAGAAAGCATGGAGCGACCAGGCGAGAAAAATTACTGCTCAACCCACTAGGCTGGAGCTGGTCCGGTTGATTCGCGAACGACGAGTTCAGGTTCGACGGCAATTTCCGCCGGAAATTCACTGTTGTCTTCGATGCGTTCAAGCAGGCTCTGCGCCGCGACCTCGCCCATGCGACCCAACGGCTGCCGCACGGTCGTCAGACTCGGCATATGAAACGCGGCTCCCGGAATGTCGTCGAACCCCATCACCGATACATCCTGCGGAACGCGGAGTCCTTCTTCCTGCAAGGCGCGGATCGCACCAATCGCCGCGATATCGTTGTAAGCGAATAATGCTGTGAACGGAATTTTGCGCGCCAGTAACTGCTTGACGAAAGGATATCCGAGCATGGGAGTGGCGTCTTCCCTATCGATCTGCATGGTTAATTGCGGATCGATTTTGATCTCGGTCTGCGCCGCAACCCGACAGATACTGGCCCAACGCTCCTCGGAGTCAGAACTCAAGGGACTTCCTCTCATGAATGCAATGTGCTCGTGATTCAGGCCCTTCAAATGCGTCAAGGCGAGAACGGCAGCCCGATCGTGATCGAGCACAATATTGGTGACACCTTTCAGCTTTCTGTGGCC
>DATKQB010000074.1:0-3958 GCA_035523795.1 Verrucomicrobiia bacterium
ATTGTGTAATCCGCGTTCACATCGGCTGCACGAATGATGCCTTGCTTATCGATCACGTACCGTGCGGGCATCGGCAAACGGTATTCCGGTTCATCGTTGAATCTGTCCAACGTACTTCCAAAAGACCTGTAAAGGTCGAGCAAGTAATCCGGCAGCGTGAAGACAAGCCGGTACTCCTCAGCGGTCTTCAGATGAAGATCCGTTAGGATGTCGTAGGGCAGGTTCAGCTTCTTGTACAGAGCGCGCGTGTAGCGCTCCAGTTCCGGAGTCAGAACCACGATTCGCGCTCCCAGCGCTCGCACTTCGGAATCAATTTCTTTTAGAGCCTCCAGCTCCATATTGCAGTAGGGTCACCAGTGCCCCCGAAAGAAACTTATGACCAGCGGGCCCTGTCGCCGCAGATCTTTCGACGATACTTCGACATGGTCCTGATTAGATAGCGCGAAATCCGGGGCACGGTCGCCAATTGTGAGAGCACCAGCTTCAATTCCTGATGCCTTAAGCTCGGCCGTCGCACGATGCATCGCGGTGACGGCTTCTGGAGTTGCATTGTAGGGGGGAGCCCCAGATTCGAACGCCCTTTTAAACTCTTCCAGGCGGTCCTTGAGATTCGGCATAATCGCAGCCCTTCTGGTGAGTCGATGTCACCACCATTCGATTTATGGTGTTCGAGAAAAGGTTCTCCTGAAGCAATGCACGTCGATTGCCACTAGAAGTCCCGCTGGACGTGAAAATGATCTGGCGATTCTGGCGGCGGCTGTTCCGGCTCATCCTGCTTGTGCAGCATACGCAGAATGTTGCGCTTGGCAACCTTGAGAAGCAAGGAGACAAAAGATGTTTTTTCGCGTTGAAGCACCACCAATGTTTCATCGTCGTTACGACATCTGCCCTGAAAGGATTCCAGCCTTTGTAGCAACGCTCGTCCCAATACTTCCGGTGAATCAATTGGAGCCTGTTGCGCCCATGTCAGCAGTTGTTCTCGGTCCAGACTCTGACCGGCATCGTTTTCGGCCTCGGTTACACCGTCCGTGTATAGAACCAGAAGATCAGATTGGTCCAACTTGACGACTGTCTGCCGATAGTCGGTGCCAGGAATCAAGCCGATGGGTAACCCCAACCTGTTGCTCGCCTGAGGATCATATTCTTCGTTGAGCCATCCCCATGTTTTGGGGCGAGCGTGATACCAAAGCGGGGGCAAGTGTCCAGCGTTGCTGAACGCCAGCTGGCCAGTGATCCGATGGAAGCTGAGGATGATAGCAGTCGCGTATTTATTCTGGCCGCTGAGTGCGAATTCGTCATTGAGCCCCCGCATGAAATCCGATTGATCCCACGCGTCAATGTTTTCGCGCATAAGCCTTTTCAAGGTCTCGGTCATCGCATTCACCATGCTGCCATGCCCGCTGACATCAGCCAAGGCTACCCGCGAAATCAAATCATGGTCGCAGACAGACATGTAGTAAAGATCCCCGCCTCCTTCACCCTCGTCTAGCGGAACCGAAGCCACCCATGCCCTTACGCTTGGTAGCTGCACGGCGCGAACAATCTTGCGATTTCCACCCCATACCTCATAGCACACTAGAGTGTGGGGCGCTCCCCTCATATCCGACATCAAGCTTTCCTTCGTATCGAGCCACTTGAAAACTGCATTCTCGGTGTGTAGGCGAACAATTCCGTGTTCAAAATTTGACCATAATGTCGATGTCGACCAGCGCTTCGCTTCTGCGTAAGTCCGGAAACCAAACGCTGCTGCTTTGTGCTCCGCAAGTGCTCTGGGCTCCGCTTAAAGTCAACTGCATCGACGAATTTCCGTTGTTGCACGCGTAGTATTCGGGATATCCGTTGTTGGTGTAAGGAACGCCACCCGGACCAGGAGGCGTAATTCCTCCATGTCCGGTCCAATAGGGGACACTCGCATGGCGATAGTCGTACTCCCATCGGAACGTGATCCACTGCCTCGGCATGTAATCAAACGTGATCGAACTGTCCCAAGCCTTGAAAGGGTCCGACGGATTTTCGGTGAAATAGGGCGAGTTGATTGACCCAGATGCCGCGGTTTCACCATTGATGGGCGGGATCAGGACAAGGTAGCGTCCCGGATTGTTGATCCTCCCGCCGCCGATGGTGAGGCCGTAAGTATCTTTCTTAAACCACAAGCGGTTGTAGAGCATGTAGCCGATAAAGCTCTGCTTGGGGTTAATTCCAGCCCCAAAATAGTCTCCGCCTAGGGATTTCGGGTCCTTGGTATTACCGTGACAACCCACGCCTTGCACATACAGGCCGCTCGCGGGGGTTTGGCTGGGGCCAAACTCGCAGCCCAAGTCGCCCGTGAACGAGAACGCCATCTTGTCGAGGAATTGTCCCGGCTTGTCGTAATATTTGATCTCGACGCTGTCGTCAGTATGGATCCGCCCGCGGTTCGAGGCGTACAAATCGTCGTGCCCTAAGCCGTAGTTATTGGAGATCACATTGATCCATGGCCGCGGGGTCCACCTGATTTGCCCGCCCAGACCTTTTCTGGAATTGGCAGAACCGTAGGATTGCCAGCCATTAATGAGCCACGGCTCGATTTTCAAATGTGGATTCGGGAAAATCTGGACCCGCAGGCCTTCGAAGAACCAGGGCGTGTTCGAGGAAACGTACGACGGCTGATAAGCCCAATTGTCGAAGTTGTAGTAACTGAACAGTCCGATGTATGACAGGAAGATCCCCCCGTCAATGTTGATCCCGTCCAATGCATTGATGTGGTATCCGCCATAGGCCTCGGCCAGATAGCGATAGGCAGTGTCGAGGTCCCATTGACCCTTGGCCGGGCTAGGATCGTTGCGGGGCGTCGTGGCCGAGTACATGCCGAACTGCGTCATCAACCGGGCCCGAACATTGTCATAATGAAAATCGCCGCCTACACCAAGTTGCTCGAGCTGTATCTCGTTCGCGCGAAAGATCTCGCTCGATCCGCCGATGGTATTATCAATCGGCTTGTTGAAGTCGTAGTTGTATGTAACATCGGCGCGAATTTCCGGTGTGAAGAACTTCGAGTCGAAGGCCGTATCTTTGTTACGGGGGTTGCCGTTCAGCCAGGTCCAATCCCAATCAGAAAAGGGCGCAATCTTTTCTGGCTTGGTTGGCTGGACGATCAACGACTGACTTTGGGCAGGGGGCACGGCTGCCTCTACCGGTGCCGTGTATCTCTGAGCCGGTGCCGTCGCCTTGGCACTCGGCACCACTGTGATAGGCTGCAGGGCTGACTCATGTTCCCTCAATTGCTGTTCGAGTTGTTCCACTCTCTTGGTCAAAGCTTCAACTTGTTTCATCACATCCGTGGGAACGGCCTGCGCCGCACCGCTCGATTCCTGCGCGAACAAGGGAAAGGCTAAGAACGACAGAACTGTCAATATGGTCACTGGAAAACCCTTCCAGCTGCGGATGCACAATGTTTGAAATGTCATGATCTAATCTCGTTGCCTTCTTGTCGGTCTCTTGACATCCGGAAACGGTCGAACCCTCCCATCACGCGTCTGCTTCGCGTACTTCGGGGCGATCACGGGATGATTGCATGCAGGATTCCATTTGTCGGTCACCACATTCTCTCTTTTATTTGCTGACAAACCTTTGAGGTCTTCGCACTTGGACTGGCGCGGATCCGAACCTCAGTCAAACTGCCCGTGTCGCAGGAGCGCCGTCGAGTCTTTAGGTCGTCACGGCGACTTCAGTTCCGCCATACAACTGAGCTCCCCGAAAAACGCTCACTCTTGAAATTGCTACATGATGGGCATCGGGCTGTCGGGTGCTTCATTTGGCCATGTTCTTGCACTGCTGAAGAGAGTGCGATTGCACTCTGCGCGGAGATGTCAGATGACGATGAGACATCGGTCGTGCTTCACCGCGAAAGAACATCTCTTGCCTCCTTGTCTCGGTTGCAGGAACAACATTTCGCGTTTGCTCCACAAGTAAAGGCGCG
>DATKQB010000075.1:0-5922 GCA_035523795.1 Verrucomicrobiia bacterium
CGGTTGGTGGCGAAACGCGCTGACGGCTCCGTGCTCACGCCGAATTAGGTGGGATTGCTTCCGATCAGTTCATTTCCTGATCAGCTTTCCATTCTTCAAAACGAAAGCATCGCCGCGCCAGGTCACAGTGTGTCCGAAAAAGCTTACGAGCCACACAGCAACGGCAATCAGATCGCGCAAGGGCAACAGCCAGAAATCGGGCACGACTTGCCGATCGCGCAAGGCTGAGCTGCCCACCGCAAGCGCGACGGCAAAGCGCAGTAGGAAAACTGCTGCGAGAACAGCCCACGACCACGCCGCTCCGCGTGCCGCTAGGACATTCAGCAGAGACCACATCACGCCGAAAGTTGCGATCAGGCCAAAGTAGCCTCCAGCGCGGGCGTCGCGAATGCCGCGCGCCCAGCGGAGTTGATGCGACAGAAAGCTGCGCAGACTATAAGAAGGAAGATGAGTTTCGACCACCACATCAGAAAGCTTCACCTGCAGCCCGAGGCCGG
Organism: Verrucomicrobiia bacterium; assembly: GCA_035523795.1. GTDB lineage: Bacteria > Acidobacteriota > Terriglobia > Terriglobales > Acidobacteriaceae > Sulfotelmatobacter. The sequence goes on from DATKQB010000075.1 coordinate 498, forward strand.
CGACGCGGCGGCCGAGCTCGTAGTCGTCGGCGAGATAGTCGAGAATCGATTCGAAGCCGCCGACGCGCGCGAGATCGGCGCGTCGGAAAGCTAAAGTTGATCCCAGTCCAAAGCCAAGCGCGCCTTCGAGCTTCTGCGCGACCAGCACGCCCGGAGAGAAATCCGTGCTGATCCCCAGCGATTCGAGTTTGGAGCCGAGTGTTTCCGCAGCGATGCCACGGTAGAGGCACGTGACCATCCCCACGCGTTGATCGGCAAGCGGCGCCATAACACGCCTGAGATAGTCGGGATTCACGCGAATATCGCTGTCATTGACGATGAGATTCTCGTAGCGCGCGTGGAGCAGCATCTGCGCAAGATTGCTGACTTTCACGTTGGTGCCGAGAATTTTTTCGCAGACGATCAGCTTGATCGACAGATGAGGAAATTCCTTTTGCAACTGTGCCACATTCGCGACGGCAGGATCAGCGAGATCGCTCACTCCAAAAATAATTTCGAATTCGGGATAATCCTGCACGCAGTGGCTGCGGAAGCTCTCGTAAATTTCAGGGTCGACGCCCTTCAGCGGCTTCAGAATGGAAACCGGCGGCAAGAATCCGCTAGCGTTTCGCGAATGGAGGCTGACACTCCGCTCACGCAAAAATGACGCTCCACTCCACAAGCACACCAGGTAATAGAAAGAGCTGGCGGCGCATCCGAGAATGGTGACGAGTTGAAAAACATGAATGGCGGAGTGATTCATGAAGCGCACGGGCTCACGATGATCCCGTCAAGAATAACGGAAAGCCCGGTTCATTCGTAGCGCAGCGACTCGATGGGATCGAGATTCGCCGCCTTCCACGCCGGATAAATCCCGAACACGAGCCCCACGACGGCGGCTGAACAAAATCCAAAGGTCACCCAGAACATCGACATGCGCGCCGGCAGCGATGGCCAGACCAACGGAATGATCCCCACGACCATCGCCCCGAACAGCACGCCAATGATGCCGCCGACCGCGGTAAGCATGATGGCTTCCAGCGTGAATTGCAGCAGGATGTCGCGCTTGCGCGCACCGATGGCCTTGCGCACGCCAATTTCGCGCGTCCGCTCGGTGACGCTCACCAGCATGATGTTCATCACGCCGACGCCGCCGACGATCAACCCAACGCTCGAAATCGCGAACATGCCGACGAACAAACTACCGGTAATCTCATTCCAGACTTCGACCAACGAATCGGTCGTGAAGATGGCAAAGTTGTCCGGCTTGTCGAAGGCCACCTTTCGTCTGCGGCGCAGCACCTCCCGAATCTCATCCTCGGCCTTCGGCAGATCGTCATGAGAGGTGGCCTTCGCCATAACCCAGTGCTGTTTCAACTCGGGATGAAGAGTCCTGAACGTCGTCATCGGCATGATGGCCCGGTTGTCCGCCGGATCATTCCCGGCATTGAACAATGATGGGATTTTCGCGATGGTGCCGATCACCTGAAACAATTGCCCTTCGATGTTGACCTCTTTCCCGAGCGGATCCTGGTTCGCGAATAATTCGTGGGCAGTGTCATGGCAAAGAAGAACCACGCGAGAATGATGATCCTCGTCGAATTCACTGAACCACCTGCCGGCGGCGATCGGCAGATCGATAACATCCCTCATCGAGACGGTGTCGCCCTCCAGGATGGTGTTCTTGGCTTTCCGGTCCTGGTACTTGACCGCGTAGGTGCCGACCCCCAGTTCGGGACGAAATAAACGAAGGGCTGCCGCTTCTGCCTCGACGTGAGGCAAATCCTTCAGTGCTTCCGCGTCCTCCAGCGTCAGTTCTTTGCGCGTGCGCATCTCTTCCGACATGCGCCCGAAGGTGAACGGTTCCACATGAAACACAAATATAACGTTGGGGCCAACGGTCGCGAAGCGGTCGCGCACGTTATCATCGAGCCCGCGGCCGATGGACGACACACCAATGACTACGCCAACACCGATCACGATACCGAGCACGGTCAGCGCGGAACGCAGTTTGTTGCTGCGGATCGTATCCACCGCCATCTGGACGATTTCAGCGAATTCGGATTTGCGCATCATGCGAAAACAATTTTTGTAATTTGGTGATTGAGGTCGCCTAAGTTTCAAATTACAAAATCACCCGATTGCCCAATTTACAAATTCCCTTACATCTCAAATCGCAACGCCACAATGGGATCGAGCCGCGCGGCTTTCCGCGCGGGATACACGCCGAAAAATACTCCCACCGAGGCGGCGACGAACAGTCCCGCCAGCACGGCCCACAACTTGATCGCCGAGGGCATGCCAATCAAGGCGGTCACGATTTCCGCGAAAAAGATTCCGGATAGAACTCCGATTGCGCCACCCGTCAAAGCCAGAATCAGCGACTCGATCAGGAACTGCAGCAAGACGTCATCGCGCCGCGCGCCCAATGCCTTGCGAATGCCGATCTCGCGCGTGCGCTCGGTGACCGAGACCAGCATGATGTTCATGATTACGATTCCGCCCACGATCAGCGAAACCGCCGCGATGCCGATCGTCGCCATGAAGAAGGTGCCGCTCAAGCCTGCCCAGATGCCCAGCAGGCTGGCGTTGGTTTCGATTTCGAAGCTGTCATCTGCGCCTGGGCGGTCATGGCGATGTGTGCGCAGCGCGACCCGGGCTTCATCCATCGCTTGATTGAGCGGCGCGCCAGTAGCCGAGGCTTTTCCCCAAATCCCGATGCTCGTGTTGTGCGCGCCGTATTTCTTCAGATAAACGGTGATGGGGATCATCACGTAATTGTCGGCACTCTGGCCGAGCGTCTTGCCCTTCTTCTTGCCGACGCCGATCACCTGATAGTCCCAGCCGTCGATTCGGATTTCCTGCCCGATCGGATCGCGGTTTTCGAGCACGTGCTCCACAATGTCGGCGCCCACCACCGCGACTTGCAGATGATTATTCAGGTCTGTGCCGTTGACCATGCGGCCCTGGGCCAGATCGGTATCGAGAATGGCCGCCATGGAAGGCGTGAGGCCCTGAATGGTTGTGTCTTCGATGGATTGCTCTTCCTGCTTGACTTTGCCGCTGGTGCTCGCAATGGCGCCGACGTAATCGCAGTGTCGGCAAGTTTCGAGCACGGCCTGGTAATCATCGAGATCGAGGTTTTTGCGCTTCTCGGCTTCGAGAAAATGCTCGGGATTGGTTTCGACCTGGGACATTTTCTCGATGATGAAAACATCCGCACCCAGATTGAAGATTTTCTTCGCGACGTAGTCGTTGATGCCGGATACGAACGTGACCACCGCGATGACCGAGGAAATGCCGATGACCACGCCCAGCAGCGTCAGCACCGAGCGCAACTTGTTCGCCCACAGCGAACGCAGCGCGATGCGAATGGATTCGCGAATGTGCATAAAACCGGCGTCCGCCTTCCGCTCTCCGGAGACCGGCTGCCGGAGAAACGTACGTGCTTCTAGCGGTAGAGTTTATCAGCCTAATCCCCACTGGTGCCGAAAAACGCAAAGAGGGTCCAAAGGCCGTACGCACCGCGATGGCGACATATTTTGTGCTACCATTTCCGCGCTGTTTTGGCGAGGTATGCCTGTGCGACGTTTACTACTGGTCAGCACCCTATGCTGCTTGACCCTGCCTGCCTTCGCAAAAGAAATAACGATTCACGGATTCGTCACTGAGGTTAAGTCTCCCACAAGCTTTGCTATCGATGACTACAAGGTCACTCGTGATGGCACCTTGGCGATCGAATTGAATGAGGCCAAGCATGTTCAGCCGCCTGTATTTCGAGCCGAAGATATCCGCGTTGGTACGGAACTCGAGGTCAAGGGCGACTACGATGAAAAGTCCGGAGAACTGAAGGCCAAGTCGATCAAAGTTTTCCTTGAAGATGCGCGCGCCGTGAAAGGTACGGCACTGCTTGAACAGATCCCGTCTTTGACAAAGAGTGGCTCAGGCTGGGAGGGTGAGATTCGTGCAGACGGCGAGAGAATCCACGTGCTGCCTGCCACCGTAGTTACTATCAAGTCCAATCGATCGGAGCGCAAGAGCAGCAAGGACGAAGCTGCCGATCGGCCCCTTGATTCGGTCGACGTGCTGAATCTGGACACATTCGTGCGCTACCAAGGGACGCGCAACACGGACGGAAAGGTCGATGCAGCCAAGGTCGAGTTTGAGCACGAGGAGTTCGAGCCGGGTGAGGCAAAGCTATGGAAGAAGCTCAATCCGGATGTGAAGCCGCCCGATTACTCCAGCCTCGTACCCGGTGAGCTCAAGATGCACAATTGTGTGTATGAATGGTGCGAGCAGCAGATCATTCCGAGCAAAGAAGCGCAGGACTATATTGCGCGAATTGGAGAGAGCCTGATTCCGGCGCATCAAAAAGAGCTGCCTACTGACGATCCACTGAAGATCCCATTTCGGTTCTACCTGGTGAAGGCGAAAAGCTTTAATGCGGTCTCGTATCCAAATGGAGTGGTACTCGTGCATTCGGGAGTTTTCGATATCCTGCAGAACGAGGCGCAGCTGGCCTTTGTGCTCGCTCACGAAATTTCTCACGCCGTCGAAAAACATACCTGGCAGGCGGCCCACTACCACCAGAAGGAGTTGATCGCGCTTCGCGCTGGAGGGGCGCTTATCCCATTTGGCGGCTTCTGGGTTGCCGACCTGGCTGCAGATGGCGTCAAGAACCAATATGTCAGGTCGCTGGAAAACCAAGCAGATCGCGTGGGCCTGGAATGGATGCTTGCCGCCGGATATGACATTCGCGAGGCGCCGGCATCATGGCAGGCACTTTCGGCCAAGAAAGGAGACGGCCCAATCAATCCGTTCTGGAGCAGTCACGACAATAAGACCACAAGGCGCTCCTATCTAATGGTGGAGCTGAGAAACAACTATCCCGACGTGGATTTCTCTAAGCTAAAAACGGACAGTGAAGAATTTCACCACATCGCTAAAATCGTGAGCCAATTCGAGGCCAAGAAGAAACCCACAAAGGCGGAATAGGTTCCCACGATCTGGTCTGCTTTCAGAATGCTCGATCTAGTCTGTTTTCGGAATACATCCCATATAATGACTGAGTAGGCAGCCGGACCGGACGGCCGCCCCGCTCATTCTGGCGATCCTGTTCTCTTGGAAGTTCGACGTAACGGAGAGATTCGGCTCGGGTCGCGAGCATGGGCGGGGAGGAAAGTCCGAACTCCGCAGAGCAGTGTGCCGGATAACGTCCGGGACGTTGGCTTCAAGGCCAACGGACGGAAAGTGCCACAGAAAATATACCGCCCCGCTCATTCGATCGGTTGCGATTGCGATGCATCGTGACCTATGGAATGGGCGGGGTAAGGGTGAAAAGGTGCGGTAAGAGCGCACCGCCGCGGCAGTAATGCCGCGGGCAGGGCAAACCCCACACGGAGCAAGACCAAATAGGGAGGAACTCCCGCTGCCGCTGTGAGCGCTT
>DATKQB010000076.1:0-13794 GCA_035523795.1 Verrucomicrobiia bacterium
ACTCACGGCCTGGCTTCGAACACTAGATTGAATGGCGTCTGCGCTGCCCGCCGGAAGCGCTTGAATCCCGCCGAGGTCACCACGTTTCGAATGCGTTCCTCTCCCGCCTGCGCCCCCAGCGCCGCGCCGACTTCCTGTGCCAGCGACGCCGGAGTGCAGATCATCGTTGATGCCGAGTAGAAAATTCGCCCCACCGCGTTGTGATTCTCTTCCGGCCGATCGTTCGCGAAAGGCTCTACGATCATCCAGGTTCCATCCGGTCTTAACGTCGACAGCACGTGTTCCGCAGCTCCCTTCGGATCGCCCATGTCGTGCAAGCAATCGAAGAACGTCACCAAATCATATCCGCCGTTTGCCGGATAGCTCTTCGAACTGGCCACTTCAAACGTGATCTGGTCCAGCAATCCATCACGACCGGCCAAATGGCGCGCATGCTCGATCGATCCACTGTGATAATCGAATCCGTATACCTTGGTTTTCGGAAACGCCCGCGCCATCAGGAGCGTCGATGAGCCGTGACCGCAGCCAACGTCGGCTACTTTTGCTCCAGCCTTGAGCTTCTCGATAACTCCATCGAGCGCCGGCAACCAGCCGCTCAGAAGATTGTTCTCGTAGTTGGGCCGGAAAAATCGCTCCGTACCGAAGAACAAGTTGGCGTCGTGCTCGTGCCAGCCCACGCCCTCTCCGGTGCGAAACGCCTGAGTAATTTTCGGCTCATCTTTGAAACATGACGAAATAATGTGAAACGCCCCGGGGAGGTCGAGGGTGGTCAGAGCAAACGCCTGTTCCACAGGCAACTGATATCGTTTGGTTGCCGCATCGTAGTGAACGTATCCGCTGGCCGCATTCGCATTCAGCCATTCGCGGACGTAGCGCTCGGCTGTCTTTGTTTTCTCCGCCAGTTCGCCCGACGTCATCCACCCTGCTCCGGCCATTGCCTTATAGAATCCGAGCTTGTCGCCGATCACGATCAGCGCTGCATGCATGGCCGCGCCCATATCGCCGACAGCTCTCTCCATGAATGCATTCAGTTTGGTCTCATCCAGCCGCGCTGCCTGGGTAGCCATAGGTTTTCCTCCAGATTGTCAGTTGAGAGCGAACCCCAATTGCACGCAATTGTAAAGCTGTTGGTGCGCCTGTAAACGACAAAATCTAAAGGCAGGCCGGGACTGCGCCGTGCGCTCTTTGGGGCTTGCTGTTGCATCCGTTTTGTCCTTCGGGCTCGGCGGCATTTGATCTGCTACTCTGATTCGTCATTCCTCTGCTCCGCTGCTTATAAAAAATGATCACGATTGTTTCCGGACTTCCCCGCTCAGGCACTTCGTTGATGATGCAGATGCTGGTCTCCGGCGGGATGACGCCGCTGGCCGACGGCGAGCGCAAGGCAGATGATGACAATCCGCGCGGATATCTCGAGTGGGAGCGCATCAAGACGCTGCCAAATGATCCCGGCTGCATCGCCGAAGCGGAAGACAAAGTGGTGAAGGTGATTTCGCGACTACTGCTTTCGCTGCCGGAGGGGCATGAATATCGCGTGATTTTCATGCAGCGCCCGCTGCCGGAGGTGCTGGCGTCGCAAGATGCCATGATGCGGCGGCGCGGAACGTTTAAAGAAGGAGCGAATCCAGCGGTCATAGCGGCGGCATTTGAGAAACATCTGCGCGAAGTGGACGCTTGGTTTGCGAGCAGAAGTCATACAAAAGTGATGCGCGTTCCGTATAAAGACGTGCTCGGAAAACCGGAGGAGATCACGCGGCTGATCGGCGACTTTCTTGGAATTGCCTTGGAAATGCCTGCGATGGTCGCGCAGGTGGATCAGTCTTTATATCGGAATCGTGCGAAGTGATGCGCGATCGCTAAAACTCGAGCTTTGCCACGGCTTGATCGGCGCCGACGCGTCCGAGTTCGATCTTCGCCTTGTGATAGTTTTCGCCTTTGATTGGCGCACCGGCCATGCGGCGCAGCATGGCGATCTGGCCGACATGCGTCAGCGCATCGGCGACCGGGCCCTGAAACAATCCATCCAAAGCGGCGTGCAATTCGCCCGTCGCAAGATAATCATCAAATTTCTTCAACGCGGCGAAAAATCGCGCACACTCCTGATCCCATGGCAACGGCGCGGAGTTATTCCATTTCTGTTGTCCCATGGCAATTGACAACGCCCAGTCGAACAAGTCACCGATGTGCGCGAGAATTTCGCCCGGTGTGCGCAGGCCGTGGCCGGGATTGAATTCGGCGAATCCTGCTGGCGCGTTGCGAATCGCTTTTCCAGCGCGGTACGCAAGTGTGGCGAGCGTGTGGCGAAACAATTCGCGTTTGGGATCGGAAGAAGGCTCAGTCATTTGATCCTCGGTGGTCTGCGCTTGCATTCGGGCACAAGATTACACTGGTTCCGGGGAGACGAAAAGAATGAATCAGATCGCCGGCAATCCGGGCGCTGTAAGCCGTCAAAATGCAGAGCATTACCAGTGGGGAAACGATTGCGATGGGTGGCATCTGGTGAAGGATACCGATCTGAGCGTGATCGAAGAACTGATGCCGGCAGGTGCAGCCGAGATTCGCCATCAACATCGGAAGGCGCAGCAATTTTTCTATGTGCTGGCCGGCGAACTGATGATGGAAGTGGAGGGCGAGAGGACGCTCGTACGCGCCGGGAGCGGAATTCGTGTCCTGCCGGGGAGAAAGCACCTGGTGCGGAATCCGTCGGCTACGCCAGCACGATTCCTCGTGATCTCGCAACCGCCGAGCCGTGGGGACCGGTTCGAAGAGTGATCTAGCGGGTCAGACAATTACAACTGCTTTCGCCGGAACGTGCCTGCAGCCTGCACGGCTCCGCGCAGCCGCCTAGTGAGATTTCGCGAGAACTGCAAATCGAGAACGCTTTCGATGTGACGGCGGAATCGTTCGCCATAGCCATACCACCAGACTTTTTTCATGGTGGGCATCAGATCGATATCGAGGTATTTCAGCCGCACCATTTCATCGAGACCGAAACGGCCGTGGGTGCGTCCCAGGCCGCTGGCCTCCACGCCACCGTGCGGGGCCTCGCTAATTCCGAAGCAGGCGATCACGTCGTTCACCATGACCGTGCCGGCGCGAATACGTGCAGCCAGACGCTCGCCGCGGCTGGAATTGCGCGTCCAGATGCTGGCGGCGAGGCCAAATTCCGAGTTGTTCGCCAGGCGTACGGCTTCGTCGTCATCGTCGAACGGCATGACCGGCAGCACGGGACCAAATGTCTCTTCGCGCATGATGCGCATCTCGTGAGTCACGTCGGCGAGCACAGTCGGCGCGTAGAAATTCGGGCCAAGATCCGGCAAACGCGAGCCTCCAGCGAGGATGCGGGCGCCTTGGAACTTGGCGTCGTCGACGTGAGCTTCGACGGTCTGCAGTTGCCGCTCGTGAATCATAGGACCGACATCAGTCGAAGGATCCATGCCGTTGCCGACGCGCAGTTGTTTGGCTTTGCGGGCGCACGCTGACGTGAACTGTTCATACAGACTGCGATGCACGTAGCAGCGCTCAACGGAAAGACAAGCCTGACCGGCGTTGACGAATGCGCCCCACACCGCCGCGGACGAGGCCACGTCAATATCAGCATCGTCGAGGACCAGCATGGGATCCTTTCCGCCCAATTCGAGCACGACGGGCAGAAGCCGCTCGGCGGCAGCAGCGGCGATCCGCTTGCCGGTGGGTACGCTGCCTGTAAATACTAATTTGTCAATATCAGAGTTAACGAAAGCAGCACCGGTGGGACCTTCGCCGATGAGCACCTGAAATACGTCTCCAGGAACACCTGCGCCGTGCATCAGCAAAGCCAATTCGAGCGCGATCAGCGGAGTGAATTCCGACGGCTTCAGCACCACAGAATTTCCAGCAACCAGTGCGGCCAGTGTTTCCGTGGCAGGAATGGAAAAGGGATAATTCCACGGCGAAATGATACCGAGAACGCCATGGGGTTCGCGAATCAACGATCCGCGCTTGAGTTTTGTGGCGAAATTGCCGTGCGGAACGGGCTCGTCGCGCAAAAGGCGGTAAGCATTGTCGATGAGGAATCGCGCAGCGTCGAGCACCACGAGCACTTCCGTGACCAGCGCTTCGGCGACGGGCTTGCCCGCCTCGCGAGTGATGGCTGCGGCAATTTCAGATTTCCGGCGGTGGAGTTCCGCCTGAAACCTGCGCAGGATGGCGATGCGTCGCCGAACGCCGAGCGCAGCCCACGCAGGTTGCGCGGCACGTGCACGAGAAACCGCCGCAGACACGGCGGCAGTATGGGCACATTCGAGTTCGCCGAGAATCGCACCGGTCGCGGGATCACGCGACACCAGACAGGTCGATTCCTGCGTAGCACCTTTCACAATCGCCATCTTATTCCCGCCCGAAGCAGAACGCTATGCCGGGACAAGCGCACAGGCAGAAGCATGTTCACCACGGAGGCGCGGACGAACGGAGGAACGGAGGAACGGAGGAACAAGAAAATAGTTTTCGCTGTGACTCCGTGTCTCCGCAGTGGATGTCCAAAATTGTTCAGTATTCGACGTTTACTAAGTAGAGTCCGGAGGCGGGTGCGGTGGCGCCCGCAGCGGAACGATTGCGCGCATGCAAAATGCGGGTCACGTCTTCGATCTGCAGTGTCCCCTTCCCCACCAGAATGAACGTCCCCACCAGATTGAGGACCATGTGGTGGAGAAATCCCGAGCCGCGAACGGTGTAGATGAATTCTTCGCGATCACGCTGCCACGACGACGAGAATATTTCTCTTACATTCGAAGGCGGCTCGTCTTCGGAAACTTGCTCCGGAGAACGATCGCGCCCGCGTTCGGGATCGACCGCAGCAAACGAGGTGAAATCGTGCTTGCCGATGACCAAGGCAGCGGCACGCGCCATCGCCAGTTCATTGAGCGGATACGGAAAATGCCAGACGTATCGCGCGAGGAATGGCGGGCAAATCGCCTCGCGGTAGATGCGATAGCGGTAGGTCTTGGCCTTGGCCGAGTGACGCGCATGAAAGTCAGCAGGAACTTCGGCAACGTCGAGCACGCGCACGGAGGTCGGCAAAACGTCATTCAGAGCTTTGAGAAAATTTTTGGTTGGGACGGAAGACTCCGTGACAAATGTCACCACTTGTGCCAGGGCGTGCACTCCGGCGTCGGTTCGTCCCGAGCCCTGGGGCAGGACTTTTTCGCCGCTAACGCGTCCAATGGCTGAGGCGAGTGTGCCTTGAACGGTGACCGCGTCGGGCTGCACCTGCCAGCCGGAGAACTCCGCGCCGTCATAAGAAAGGATCAATTTGAGATTGCGCATGAAGCGATTTGTGGAACAGATAATCTAAACCACGGCGGGCAGGAAGGAACACCTAGGATTAGTTGCTGGTGACGATAGATTTCGTTTTGCAAACGCGACCATCCCATTTTTAAGACAAAGATTGGCACAACTTCGGCTCAGATATACTGATCAGTTTCCCAGCGAAACAGAGGCAAAGGTTCTCATCCCCGAGTTTCAGGAACCTTTCGTCTGCTTTTTTCGTAATGAACGTTGCAAGGATTTCTGTCTTAAAACGTAACCCAGGACAATGGGTGCAGGTTCTTATTCCATCGGTCTTAACAGAAGAGGTTAGACGGACTGGTGTAAACCAACGGAGATAAGTGGATGCCATTCGCACGTTTTTCTTCGCTTCGACGTCGCCCGAGCGTGAGGGTTTTAGGCGCGGGCCTTCTTTCGGTGCTGGCCGCGGCAGGTTGGGCGCAGACTTCCGCAACGCCCGCGGCTCCGGTTCCTCAGAATCCGAAGCCGCTGGTGGACTATGCCAAGCCGGTGTCGCATTTTCCCAATCCCCTCGGTCCCTATGAAGCGCGGCATCTGCCTCCACCGAAGCTGGCGAACACTGCCCGCATCGATGGATTGATGCACGATGGCAAGCTTTACTTGTCCTTGAATGATGCCATTGCGCTGACCCTGGAAAACAATCTCGACATCGCGATCGCGCGCTACAACCTGAACATCGCCGATACTGACATCCTGCGCACCAAGGCGGGGGCGAGTACTCTGGGCGTCAATACCGGCGTCGTGCAAAACACGCCCGGGGGCGGCGTAGGGGGCCTTGGGTCTGAGGTTGGTTCGGGAACCGGAGGCACTACATTGGGAGCAGGCGGAGCAGGCGCCGGCGCGGCTGGGCTGGTCCAGTCGACACTCGGTTTGGGACCGACTATCAACAGCTTTGATCCGATCATCACGGGCACGCTTCAGGAAGATCACTTATCACAGACAGCAGTCAGCCTCTTCCAGGGAGTATTTCCCGGAAGTCACCTCGTTCAGAACACCGGCACGGTGAATTTCACCTACAACCAGGCTTTTCATTGGGGCACTAATCTGTCGGTTGGATTCAATAACCAGCGGCAGACTACAAACAGTTTTTTTACGGCCACCAGCCCGCTGCTGAACTCGAATTTTAAGGCAACCCTTACACAGCCGCTTCTGCAAGGATTCGGCTTCCCGGCGAATACGCGCTTCATCCGAATCGCTAAGAACAACCGCGAACTTTCGGATGTGGCTTTCCGGTTGCAAGTCATCACCACCGTCGACCAGATCGAAAACATGTACTGGGATCTGGTTTACGCGTATGAAAATGTACGGGTGAAGCAAGAATCTCTGGCATTTTCCGACAAGACACTTTCTGACACCAAGAAGCAAGTGGACATTGGCAGTCTCGCACCGATCGAAGCGGTGCGCGCACAAAGCACAGTTGCGGCCGACCAGGAGGCTCTGACCGTAGCGAAAACCAATCTTCAACTGGAACAACTTCTGATGAAAAACGCCCTCAGCCGGACGCTGCATGATCCGGTACTGGCCGAAGCGGAAGTGATTCCGACTTCCACCATGGAAGTTCCACAAGGTGAGCAGGTTCAACCTACCGAAGACCTGGTCAATGACGCATTGCGTCATCGGCCAGAACTGGTTGAGTCGCGCATTCAATTGAATAGCCAGGAGATCAGCAACAAAGCGGTGCGCAGCGCCCTGCTGCCGACGCTGAACCTATTTGCGTACTATGGCGGCGCCGGAATTGGCGGCACGCAGAATCCGCTTGGCCTCTGCTCGCAAACCTATGCATCGATACAAGACATTTTTGGCTGCGCCAGTTCGAGCGGCGGTTCGACGGGCTTCAGTTACCCATTCCCCAACACCCCGATCGGAAGCACCTATAACCAATTGGTGAATTCGACGAACCCAGACAAAGGCCTTGGTCTGAACCTGAATATTCCTCTCCGCAATCGCGCGGCGCAGGCAGCACAAATCCGTTCCGAGCTCGAATATCGCCAGTTGCAGATGGCCTTGCAGCAGGAGGAAAACCGCATCAGCATCGAAGTTCGCAATGCGCAGTTCGGAGTGGAGCAGAACCGGGCCAGCGTCGCATCGGCGCAGGCCGCCGTGGACTACGCAAAGCAATCGCTCGACGCCGAAGAGAAAAAATATCAGTTCGGCACGTCCACGACGACGGCGGTTTTGCAAACTCGCAGCGCGCTGGCGACAGCGGAATCGACCCTGCTTTCAGCCATGGCCGCCTTCGAAAAATCCCGGCTAGAGCTCGATCGCTCCGCTGGGACTCTGCTCGACGATGCGCATATTAGTATTGATGACGCGGTGAGCGGGCAAGTAACGCACATGCCGCAGGTTCCGTATGTGGCGCCCCGCACGGATTTGTCACCAGCGTCGCAACCGGCTCAGCAATAACGGTGAACGGCGCGGACCGCGGGGTTCGCGCCTCTTTTTTGTGCGCCTCATGATTTCCGCCCTTCATGCAGCATGGGCTGCGCTCTTTGCTGGCCTCACAATTCTTTACAATCTCCCGCCCGAAGTCTCCCGCTAAGATGAAGGAACGCAATTTTTCAGCACCAGAGGCGGGCCGGAAAAATCCCTCTCGTGTGTATCCCTTACGTGTCGAGGAGAAGAACAATGCTTTTACCGGGTTTGAATGCTGATGTGCGGCTGCTCGTGTTTGCACTTCTTTCTGTTTTCCTGGCGCCTGCAATGGTTTTGGCACAAAATTCGGCCGCGGCTGCGGCCCAAGCGGAGCCTCCATCGGCGCCGCAACCGGCGCACACGCAAACGGTCAATCTGGTGGACTATTCGAAGTCACGATCGGCCTTTCCGAACGTGCTCAAGCCGTACACGGCCCGCCAATTGGCGGCGCCGGATCTGGCCAACTCTCCCCGCATGGACACGTTGATGAAGGACGGGAAAATCTATCTCTCGATCGACGACGCGGTTGCCCTGGCCCTCGAGAACAACCTCGACATCGATCTCGCGCGCTATAACCTGAACATTGCCGCAACCGATCTGCTGCGCGCGAAATCGGGAGCCAGCATTCTGGGTGTGAATGCCGGAATTGTGCAAAACACTCCCGGCGGCGGCGTGGGTGGCCTGGGAGGCACAGTCGGATCTGGAACCGGTGGCACCACGATCGCGGCCAGTGGCATAGGCACCGGAACGAATGGGTTAGTGAGCTCCACGCTCGGCTTGGGCGCGCCCATCGTGCCTTTCGATCCGACACTCACCGGAACGCTGCAGCTTGATAAAAACGATACGGAATCCAACAGTTTGTTCAATTTCATTCCCGTGGTAGCGCAGAACACTTATACCGCCGATCTGGCGTACACGCAGGGATTCCAGTGGGGCGGCAATCTCTCCATCGGCTTTAACAATACGCATGTCACCACCAACAGTCCGACCAGCTTGCTGACGCCGCAGCTGGGATCAACCTTCCAGGCGCGGTTCACACAAAACCTGCTGCAAGGCTTTGGATTTCTGCCGAACACGCGCTTTGTCCGGATTGCCAACAATAACCGCGAGATCACGGATGTGGCTTTCCGGCTGCAGGTAATTACGACGGTAGATCAGATCGAGAACATGTATTGGGATTTGGTATATGCGTTCGAGAATGTCCGCGTGCAGAAAGAAGCGCTGGTGTATGCGCAAAAGGCGCTCGACGACGCGCGTCATCAGGCGAAAGTCGGAACCGCTCCGCCCATCCAGGTTGTGAGTGCACAGAGCACGATGGCAACCGACCAGCAAAACTTGATCGTGGCACAGAACAACCTGCAATTGGAGGAGCTGTTGATGAAGAATGCCGTCAGCCGCAGCATTGAAGATCCCGTGCTGGCGGAGGCGGACGTGATCCCCACCTCGACGATGCAACTGCCGCAGCAAGAGCCGGTGACGCCCATTCAGGATTTAATCAACGATGCACTGCAGCACCGCGCCGAGCTGGCAGAATCCCGGATCGATTTGAACTCGCGTGAGATCAATAACAAGGCAATCCGTAACGCGCTGCTGCCCACCCTCGACGCATTTGCCTACTATGGCGGTTCAGGATTGGGGGGGAACATCAATCCCACAGTGCCCTCCTGCACCAGCACAAGCAATAGCTTGTGTTTCAAGCAATCCACAGCTCCTCCGCCATTTCAAACGGCAACTTCCGTGGGCTATGGAGGAACGCTGAATCAGTTGGTCGATTCGACGGCTCCCGATAAGGGTGTGGGGCTGAGTTTGAACATTCCCATCCGCAACCGGTTAGCGCAATCGAATCAGGTACGCGCGGAACTGGAATACCGGCAGGCCATGGTGCGCGAGCACCAACTCGAAAATCAGGTGCGGATTGAAGTGCGCAACGCGCAATTCGACGTGAAACAGAACCGGACCGCGGTAGAAAGCGCGCAGTCGGCGGTCGATCTGGCACGGCAGACGCTCGACGCCGACCAGCAAAAGCTGCGGGTCGGATTGACGACGCAAGTCACGATCCTGCAGGATGCGGCGACGCTGACAACCAACGAATCGAACCTGGTTTCGGCCAAGGCGGCGTATGAAAAATCGCGCATTGAACTGGATCGTGCCACGGGATTGCTGCTCGATCATGCGCATATCGATGTGGCAGAGGCTACGCGCGGGCAGGTGACGCATCTACCAGAAGTGCCCTATGTCGCGCCGCGTCAAGACCTAAACCCGGCGCCTACTAGCTCTTCGCCACAAGGGGCGGCGGCAACTCCTCCCAGCGGACGAATGTAGGTACATGGTTCCGTTACATCGGCGGCAGGCGGCAATTACCGCGTTTGCGGTAATGACAGGCTTCCGAGCGGCAATTAGTCTCGAATGCATCGTTGGCTGGATTCGGATTCCTCGAATCCTGTTCGAATCACCCATTCAGGAGAATTGCAAAATGAAGCTCAACAAACTTGCTTTGTCACTGTTGCTGGGAGTTGCAATGGCTGGCATGACGTTTGCCGTGGCCCAGGATAACGGCGCGAAGCAGGACATGAAAAACGCTGGACACGATACGAAACAGGCAGCGAAGGATACCGGCAACGCAACCAAGAAGACAGCCAAGAAAGCTGGGCATACGGCCAAGAAGACCACGAACAAAGCTGCTGGCAAGACGAAACAGGGCGCGGCCAAAGTGCAGAATAAAACCCAGAACACGGCAAATCCCCAGTAGCGGCAGTATCGATCAGGCGGGTGAGCCCGCGCAGGGTGGGCTCATCGGCATGGCCGCGCACCGCTCCTGATACACTACGCGCAATGGTGAGATCCGCGCGTCCCGCTGTTCCCAGATTTTTCTTCTGGCTGCTTCCGCTTTCTTTCTTGTTACAGATCGCTTCGATCGGAATCGCTCACCAATACCGCATGCGGGCAGGCGACGATCACTTTGGCTTCGGCTTCGAGATGGGGCGCATCGGGCGGTCGATCGCAGAGGGCCATGGCTTCAGCAGTCCGTATGAAGGCAATACCGGCCCGTCGGCCTGGGAGCCACCGATTTATCCGTATCTGATTGGCGGAGTGTTCAAACTCTTCGGAATCTATACCGTCACCTCTGCCTGGGTGCTGCTGAGCATCAACTCGCTTTTGGCCACGCTGACCACGATCCCCATTTTTTTTATTGCCCGCAGCACATTCGGGGGACGCGTTGCAACTTGGTCGGCGTACGTGTGGGCGTTCTGTCCTTATGTCTGGTATTGGTCGATTCACTGGATCTGGGACACCACGCTGACTCCGCTGATCCTCGCGTGCGTGTTCTGGCTTGCGCTGGAACTGGAAAATCCCAGCCTCCTTGAAAGACGGTCCGAAGCATCGCACTCTGACACCGGAAAATGGATTTCATTCGGTGCGCTTTACGGCGTGGGTGCGCTGGCCAATCCGACGATGCTGATGTTTCTTCCCTTCTGCGGATTATGGGTGTGGCGGCAGCGCTACCGACGCGGCTGGCCGTCGTTGGCTGGCGTAGTGCTCTCTTCGCTGACATTTTTTGCGGTGCTCTCGCCATGGCTGATTCGCAACTACGAAGTATTTCGGCACTTCGTCTTTATTCGAAATGATTTTGGATTGCAGTTCCGGCTGGGCAATGGTCCCTCGGCCGATGGCATGCTGATGCCCTATTTCCAACCGAATCTGAACAAGCTGGAGTTAGAGAAATTTCAGCATCTGGGCGAACTCGGCTACGCAGCAGAGTGCAAGCGTTTCGCCTTCGACTGGGTGCGGCAGCATCCGGGACGATTTGCGGTGATCAGCCTGAAACGTTTCTTTTATTTCTGGAATGGCGTACCGCGGCCGACGAATAGCACATCAGTTTTCGATTTTCGCAGCTCGGCGTTCCTGGCGACGTCTGTGCTGGCGATCTGGGGAGCGGTGCTGGCGGTGCGGCGAAAAAAACCGGCTGCGTGGCTCTATGCGGGATTGCTGCTGACGTATCCGACGGTTTATTACTTCGTGTTTCCGCATGCCCGATATCGCCATCCGATGGAGCCGGAATTGCTGATTTTGATTGTGTTTTTGCTGTCTGAGGTGCAATGGCGGAAACCAGCTACGAGCCATGAGCGATGAGCAGTGAGCCGGATTTGCGCCGTCCGCACAGCTCAAAGCACGATCTCGGGAGTCGCGACTCGCGGCTGGCATGAGACAATACCGCGTTCACCACGACGCTCATGACTCTTTCCGTGGCCATCGTTGCGATGGATGAAGAGGCCAACATCGGCCGCACTCTCGAAAGTGTGCGCTGGGCCGATGAAATCGTGCTGGTCGATTCCGGTTCAAAAGACCGCACCTGCGAGATTGCGCGCGGCTACGAAGCGCGGGTCGTCGTCGAGCCTTGGCGCGGATACGTCGCGCAGAAACAATATGCGCTCGATCTATGCACGATGGATTGGATGCTGCTGCTCGATGCGGATGAAGAGATCAGCCCCGAATTGGCAAACGAGATTCGCGCGGCGATTGCTGATCCGAACGCGGCCAGCGGCTATTGGCTTCCCCGCAAGAATCTTTTTCTCGGTCGTTGGATGAAGCATGGCGGATTTTATCCTGATCCCAAGCTGCGGCTGTTTCGGCGCGGACAGGGAGTGGTTGCGGGGCATGATCCGCACGACCGCTGCGATTTGCAGCCCGGAGTTCCCCAAACAACGCGCCAGTTTAAGAACGCAATTGTCCATTACACCTATCCGAATCTCACCTTGTATCTCGCGCACATGAATCGTTATTCGTCGCTGGGCGCGAAGCTGGCGGTAGAAAAAGGACATCGCAGCTTCAGCCTGGCAGATATCATCGCGCGACCGCTGCTGACTTTCATTTACAACTATTTCATCCGCCTGGGATTTCTCGACGGCCGCGAGGGCTTGCTGCTCCACATGTATCACGCAGGATATGTTTCGTGGAAGTATGCCAAGGCGTGGGAGATGAGCGGTAAGCAGAGTTCGTGATGTTCAGGACTGACAGGCTTGAGTAGCTCATCTTCCTTTTCGCTCACGTTCGCCCACCTTGCCTCGTCCAACTCGTTGTGGGAGGCGTTATGTCTCGATCCCGTCTCGTTATTGCAGTGTCAGTTCCTTTTTTATCCTGGCTGACCTTGCTTCATGCGCAAACGCAAACGAATGATGCCAACCGCATCCAGTTACAGCTCAACACCAGCGAAGCGGAGGCGGTGCTGGCGATTCTCGACAAGCGCTCGGCGAACAGCAATCCGACTGACCAGGATTGGCAGACACTATTCGCCACTGAGCCTTACATTCGGCTGAAGAAACGTGAAGCGGGCCTGCACCGCGACTTCACAGACGATGATTTCAAGAACTTTGTGCTGTCCGCAGAACTACTGGCCAAGCGAACCGCACTGCGCGAGACGCTGGAGGCGTGGAAGCAAAAGGATCTGGTGGCTTCGGCGCGCCGTGATTTGAGCTATCTGCCGGATCAAGCGGTGATCAAGGCCAAGATCTTTCCGGTGATCAAGCCCAAGACGAACAGTTTTGTATTCGAGACTCAGACGGATCCGACGATCTTTCTATATCTCGATCCGGCGGAGTCGGCGGCAGCGTTCGAAAATACGGTCGCGCATGAGTTGCACCATATTGGTTTTGCCAGCGTCGGCTCGCTGGCAGACGCGCGATTGAAAGATTTGCCGGCCAATGTGCAACCTGCCGTCGAGTGGATGGGCGCATTCGGAGAAGGCTTTGCCATGCTGGCGGCAGCGGGCGGCCCGGATGTCGATCCGCAGGCGACGAGTTCCGCCAAAGACCAGGCGCGCTGGAATCACGACATGGCGAACTTCAATCAGGATCTCGAGTCGCTGCAGGAATTTTTCCTAGACGTAATCAGCGGCAGCCTGGCGACTAAGGAAAAGATCGACGAGAAGGCTTACACATTTTTTGGAGTGCAAGGGCCGTGGTACACGGTCGGCTACAAGATGGCGGTGCTCGTGGAAAAGCGCTATGGGCGCAAGGTGCTGATCGATTGCATGCTCGATCCGCGCGAACTGCTGGCCCG
>DATKQB010000077.1:0-20148 GCA_035523795.1 Verrucomicrobiia bacterium
TGACCCACCAGATTTGAATTAGCAATCAGCACCCGCGGAGCATACTCATGCGTCTTAAAAACGCCCACCGGCTTGCCCGACTGCACCAGCAAAGTCTCATCATTCTCGAGCGCCTTCAGCGCCCGCACAATCGCGTGATAGCAATCCCAATTCCGCGCAGCTTTTCCCGTCCCGCCATAAACCACCAAATCCTGCGGCCTTTCCGCAACCTCCTCATCAAGATTGTTCATCAGCATCCGCATAGCCGCTTCCTGCTGCCAACCCCTGCAGGAAAGCGCAGAGCCGCGCGGCGCGCGAATGTTTGGTTTGGAGGAACTGGAAGTAGCAGAGCTGGGAATTTCAGTTTCGACCGGCATAAAGATATGGTAGTGCGCCGACTGCGAATCATCAATCCGCGGGCGTCGTGCATCTCTCGAACACGAATACCCGTGTCTGAATAAGAATTGTCATTCCGAACGAAAGTGAGGAATCCGCAGTTCCCTGCGCCTTCCAAACCCGTGTCATCCTGAGCGAAGCGCTGTGAAGCAAAGCGAGCAGCGCGTAGTCGAACTTGAGGCGGTTACGCGGCGTCAAAGCCGCGTGCCGAAATCGCGAGCGGCAGTCGAGGGAGCCAGATCCCTACACTCTCATCCCGGCAACACCGAAGCGAGGAATTCTCTCAACGGATTATTGTCCCCCCCGCGCCTGTCCATTGAGATTTAAGTAATGTTCCGAGCATGCCAGCCGAGTTGTATCGACCTAACCCCGAGCCACGCGTAGAATCGGCCTTACGGCAGTTTTCCTGTAGTCTGAGCTGGTCGGTCCACTGCATGCGTCATTCGTGTTATCATTACAATATTGTACGTATATCAAGAGGCCGACTTTAGTCCCAGTTTTCCATCAATGGGAATCCCGCCTACATGAAATGAGCCCGCCTCAGACAAATCCCTTGACTTAGGCACCCCATCCTCCAAGAATTGAAATTGGCACACAGAAGAAAGAGCAGCGGTCGGATCCGCAAACGGCCGACAATGGCCGCTCCCGCCCAGGCGGAAGCAAGACAAGTTCTTTGAAAATCTCATCGAAAGCAGCAGAGCGGAGCCCGTAACTCAAATGCGCTCAATATTTTGCCTCTAAGTTGCTATTTATCAATACTTTGAAAGGAAAAAAATGGAGAATTGTCGAAACTTGAGTTTAACTGCTGCTCAGCAAAGGACTTGCAAGAAGTAAGTTTAAGTCTATATTTGTGAATACTTTGCCGGTAGACTTACTCTAAGTGCAAGATTCCATTAGACCGGGGTAGGGAGGGGGAGGGGGGCCCCCATGCGAAGATTTTTGTCCGGCACCTGTTTCTCTCTGCGCCTCCGTGGGTGGAAGTTTAAGTACAATCTCACCCCATGAACTATCTACTCAAAACCGAGCCTACTGTCTATTCCTTCGCCAATCTTGAGCGCGAAAAGTCCACCATCTGGGACGGGGTGACTAACCCGGCAGCGGTCAAGCATCTGCGCGAGATGAAGCCCGGCGAGCGCCTGGTGGTCTATCACACCGGTGGCGAAAAAAGCGCGGTCGGCACGGCATCAGTCGTGTCAGTCGACCCAGGCGATCCGAAAACGCCGCTCGTGAAAATCAAAGTCGGCGAAGCGATCGCCCAGCCAAAGACGCTGGCAGACATCAAATCGCAAAAATTGTTTGCCGATTCGCCGCTAGTGCGGCAGGGAAGACTAAGCGTAGTCCCGCTGAGCGACGCGCAATACAAATGGCTGACCGGGGAATAAGAGCAATAGGTACCCAGGAGAAGCGAAGGGCGAAGAGCCAAAAACCAAGGACGAAGGACGAAAGCCGGCTCTAGAGAAATCCGCCCGTCTGCACGCCGAGACTGGCCAGTGCCATTTCCAGTTTGTTGACCGCTTCGGCAATCTCAGGGTGGTGGCCGATTTTGGCCTGCAGACTTTTCAGCAACTGGCTGGCTGCGGCCACGTGTTCTGCTGCTGTTGGCTCGCTGGCTTGGGGTTTGGATTCTTCCGGCGTCGGCATGAAAAGTCCTCTGCCGAGATTTTAAACCTGCGTCAGAATTTTTGAGCGGTTGGATTTCAAAATCCGACAGCAAGTTTCGCCAGAGCGATGAGCGAAACGCCAATGGCAGCCAGGCAGTTCGCGCGCACGGTACGATAACTAGCCGCCCAGGGAAACATCAGAACGTCGAAAAGCGGCATTAATTTCTCTGGCCACAAAAGTCCAGCGACGCCGAACGCAAGAGAAATCTGTACCAGGAGGCAAACGCCCAAAGTATTCATCGCAATTCCTACAGGTAAGCAGCTCTATTAAATCGCAATGTTAGCTTCGGGGGAAATTACCGATGTCACTCTTCGGGACTTGATTTGCGTTATAAATCAGCCCTCTTTGCGGATTACGCCTGAGTCGCTCGCTTCGACGGTGACCTCGACATGCGCTCCCTCTTTGAGCTTTACATCGTTGCCATGCGAGTCCTTCAGGGAGTTCTCGATTCGAATTTCCTGGTAAAGAGGATCAGCGCCGCGCTCGATGCTGATCTGAGCCTTTTCGGGTATTCGCGGATCGGGCGGTTTAATGATCTTCTCGACCGTAGCGGGCAGCTTGATATTGGGCTTTTCAGGCATATTGATCCTCGGATCATTCTCCGGAATACAAGATTTACTTGAAGATTAAGTCCATCATAGCAAGGACTCATGTGAAGTGGCACGCGCAGTTGTTCATGATGGTAGGGAATCGAACGTCATCGGATTGCCGACAAGCCGCTCTGCTCAAGCCTTTCGAGACATTTGCAAAATCAGGTTTCCGCTTCCTTTGCCCAGCAAAAATGCAATAGATTTACGCAAACCTAAGGACCTGAAAAGGTACTGTCCTGATGTGTCACTCGCCAGCGCGTTTTCTTTGACTTCGCAAACGCTGTCCGGGAAAATTGATGCGTGTTCGGGAAAAACCACCTGCCTTTCGAAAGGACAATCGCATGAAGAAGACAATGATGATTACTATTCTGTCTGTATGCCTATCGTTTGCCGCTGGCATAGCCGTTGCCGACAGAGTGCATGACTGGGAAGATCTGCGGAAAGCCCACGATCACGTCCAAGAAGCGATGAAAGAGATGGATCGCGCCCGCGCCGCCAACCACTACGACATGGCTGGACACGGCGCGAAAGCCGAAGAGCATCTGCGCGCTGCCGAGCACGAATTGCACGAGTGCATCGAGGCAGCTCACGCAAGATAACGATCAAAGGTAAATAAGGCGCGGGGAATTTCTCCCGCGCCTTTCATTGTTCCTCCCAAGTTCTACGCGAGCAACGATAAAGCGCTGGCATTCGCGGCCGCTCCCATGATCGATGGCTCCGCCGCTCCACTTCCATCTGTTTGCGGTATTTCCGCGAACATCTGCATTGGCGCGCCATAAGCCTGCCGCGCGGCGCTCGTGTTTCCGGAGAGTATCGAGGACGACAGTTCCTGTCCAAGCTGGTTCAACTCTTGCAGAAGATCGTTCTGTGAAGCGCCACCAGTGCCGTGATGATGATGAGTGTGGCTTGAACTGCCGAAGCTATTGGCCTTCTGCTGAATCGCGGAATAGTCCTGCTGCGCCGCTGACAAGTTCCCAGACTTAAGGTCGCTAGAGAGCTGTTGGAAAGCTTGCGCGACTGGATTGGAGGACGATGTTGACGTCGCCGTCGGAATCTGCCCGACGGCTTGCTGCAAGGTCGCAAAGTCGGACTGCGCCGCTGAGAGATTGCCGGAGGTCAGATCCTGTCCGAGTTGTTGGAATTGTGATTTCTGAAGCTGAAAGGACAGGTTACTCAATTGAAGGTTGCTGAAAACATTCCCAATTGCGGACGTGGACATAGGTATCCTTCTCTTCTGAGGATAGCCTCGCGCTTCGCCGTCGCTCCTGACCGCGCATGCGGTCGCGCATCTTCGTGTATCTGGGGACGACTGCTACTGCGGGCTTCGCCAGAACGAAGTCGATAAAGCACGTTCGTCGCCATTCGTGGCATCTCAGCGGACGCGTGTCTATGCTGGGATTTTGCGACCCGTGGCGTCGCCGTCACGGTCGAAGAGGCGGCAGATTCTGCCGGTTGCCTGAGGCAAGAGTTGCCAGGCGCCGCCGCGAGTTTTACCGCAAAGCCTTTTGCCGCAGCTATAATGTCTGCCCATAAGGTCTACGCTATTGGCGTGAAGATCAGTAATCTCAGCTGCTGCTAACCGTACAACCGAAAGAAACCGCATACATGGTTCCAGACCGCCAGCTAGTGACGGAGCTCCTGCAGCAGTGGGGTAGCGGGAGCAAGGAAGCGCTGGATGAGTTGATGCCGATTGTCTACGAGCAACTTCACAAGCTCGCATCTAATTGCCTGCGCTCGGAGCGTCCCGATCACACGCTACGCGCGACTGCTCTGGTGCATGAAGCATATCTTCGCCTTGTCGACTCGGACGTTACCTTTCAGGACCGTGTTCATTTCTACGCCGTCTCCGCGCGCATGCTCCGGCGCATTCTTGTCGACCACGCGAAAAGTAAGAACCGGCAGAAACGTGGTGGGGAGTTCGACAAGATTCCGTTGGATGACGCCATCATGATCGGCCCTCAGGCCGACAAGGGAATCATCGAACTCGACGACGCGATGAAGCGCCTGGCTGTCCAGGACCAACGCAAGAGCGACCTGATCGAGCTGCTGTTCTTCGGGGGGCTTACATATGACGAAGCCGCCGCGGCGCTGAAGATCTCTCCAGCCACAGTGCATCGCGAGCTTACGCTCGCCAAAGCGTGGCTTTACCGCGAACTCGGCCAAGGCATGGCATAGAAGAGAGAGGCAATCGCATGGCTGCTCCCGCGGGGAACCGCTGGCAACAGGTCGAAGCAATTTTCTATGCCGCGTTGGAACAGTCGCCATCTGAGCGCGACCTCTACGTCAATCAGGCTTGCGGAGGCGATGAAGCTCTGAGGAGCGAAGTTCAATCACTTCTCGATGCCTCCGGCAAAACAGTGGGCTTTCTGAAGAACCGAGTCGAGGCCGCGGCGCATACCCTCGATGAAGACGAAAAAAGCGAGATCATCGGCCGCCAGATCGGCCCGTTCCGATTGTTGCGGATGATCGGCGAAGGCGGCATGGGCTGTGTCTACCTGGCAGAGCGTGCCGACGCAGTTTACCGGCAGAAGGTCGCCATCAAGTTGTTGCATGCCGGATTCGCTCAGACCCAGCGCATGCTCCTGCGCTTCGGCGCGGAACGTCAGATCCTCGCCGATCTCAACCATCCGAATATTGCGCGTTTGCTTGACGGTGGTGTGGATAACGGTCTCCCTTACCTGGTGATGGAATACGTCGACGGCCTTTTCATCGACGACTACTGCAAACGAAAAAGACTTGGGACCGATGCCCGACTCCATCTCTTCTGTACAGTGTGCGGCGCCGTTGAGTATGCACACAAGAACCTCGTCGTCCACCGCGACATCAAGCCCGGGAACATAATCGTCGGCACAGACGGAGTGCCCAAGCTGCTCGATTTCGGGATTGCGAAACTCTTAACGCCGGACGGAGCCGAGCTTGCCCAAACGCGCACCGTCGATCGCATGATGACGCCGGAATACGCCAGTCCCGAGCAGGTACGCGGCGACAACATCACAACCTCGACAGATGTCTATGCACTCGGGGTGTTGCTCTACGAATTGCTTTCGGGCCGGAAGCCTTTTCATCTTGAAACCACGAGCCCCATCGACGCCGCACGCGCGATCTGCGAGCAAACGCCGACCGCACCCAGCCTGATCTGGAAGGCCAACCCTGCGGCGGCCCCGCCAGATGCCGCGCGGAAACTGAGCGGCGATCTCGACAATATCGTCCTGATGGCCATGCGCAAGGAACCCGCGCGTCGCTATGTGTCTGTGGGTGCGCTCAAGGACGATGTGCACGCGCTCCTCGGTGGCTACCCAATACGTGCGCGGACGGATGCGTGGGGTTACCGCTCGGGCAAATTCATTCAGCGGCACAAGGCGGCTTTTGTGGCTGCGGTAGTTGTCGCCCTGGCGCTTGTGGCATTCGGCATCGGAATGGGACTTCTGGCGCGCAAAGCGCAACGAGAACGTCTGGTGGCAGAGCGCGAAGCGCAGTTCCTGAACAGCATTTTCCAGGCGACGACTCCCGAACAGGCGCGTGGGAAATCAGTCTCTGGACCAGACCTTCTGGACCAGGGAGTGAAGCGGGTCGACACAGAGTTGTCGGGAGAGCCGGAATTGCAGGCGCGATTACTCGACAATATCGGGCGGGCGTATTCGAGTATGGGCCTTTACGCAAAATCGGAGGGTGTATTGCAGCGTGCCTACGACCTGCGAAAGAAGGTTCTGGGCAATTCCAATCTCGATACCGCCGACACTCTTGCTACCCTAGCGGATACGATCCGGCTCGAAGCGGACTACAAGCGAGCTGACCCGCTCTTCCGTAAAGCATTGGCAGTTCGTCAAGCGAAGCTCAATCCGGCAGATCCTCTGATCGCGGCGAGCCTGTCGAGCCTCGGAGAGTGTTTGTACTTGGAGGATGAGAATCAGGAAGCGGAGACCGTGTTGCGTCACGCGATCGGCATCGAGCGTACTCATCATGAAGACAATGTTCTCAGCACCACAGAAAATTACTTAGCTCTGGTGCTTCAGAGAAAAGGAAGCTTTGGCGAGGCCGCGCAGTTGCTGCGCGAGTCCGTGGCGATCACCCAAAAAGCTGAAGGCTCAGACAGTCCCAACTACGCGAACAGCCTGCACAATCTGGCAGGGACGCTCATCGATGCGGGCGATCTTTCTGGCGCTGAGACCATTGACCGCGAGGTGCTCGCGATTCGCCGCAAAATCAATGGTCCGGGGCATCCTGACCTTGGGTATCCGCTCAACAACCTGGGCTTCATCTTTCTTGAGAAAGGCGATTGGGCTTCGGCTGAACCGTTCTTAAAAGAGAATCTTGCAGTGCGCGGCTGGCCGGAAACTAAAAGCGCTGGAGCCGCCGCTGCACTCAACAACTGGGCGCGCCTGCTCCAGGAAAAGGGCGACTATAAAGGCGCGGACGAAGCCTTTCAGCAAGCGATTTCAATCTTCCGGAAGGAAAAGGGCCCGAGCAGTTGGGGATTGGCGAAGATGTTGGCTAATCTGGGACTGCTGCGCGCCGACGAGAGCGATTACGCGGAGGCTGAGCGATTGGAGCGGCAGGCCATGGAGATGCGGCAGAAACTGGGAGGAAATGAAAGCCCGGACTTCGCATCTTCATTGGTCAATGTCGCGCTGCTTCGATCGTTGCAACACGATCCCGAGAGCGCTGAACCATTGCTGAGGCAAGCGCTCGATATTCGCAAGAAAGAATTGTCCCCAGGACATCCTGCGATCATCTCAGTCGAAACCCGCCTCGGAGAAGTCCTGATTGACGAAG
This sequence comes from Verrucomicrobiia bacterium, assembly GCA_035523795.1. Classification (GTDB taxonomy): domain Bacteria; phylum Acidobacteriota; class Terriglobia; order Terriglobales; family Acidobacteriaceae; genus Sulfotelmatobacter. The sequence goes on from DATKQB010000077.1 coordinate 7,401, forward strand.
GCAAGCCTTCAGAGGCGGAGCCTGTGCTCCATCAGGCCGTGAGCGAAATTCATGCCGTACCTTTCCCGTTGACTGCGTGGCAGGTTGCGGAGCCTGAGATCGCGCTGGGTGTCGCCGTGGCCGCCGTCGGCCAAAACACAGAGGCCGCGAAACTACTCCATGAATTCGAGCCGCGCTTGAGAAACTATCCAGAGATGGCGCTCTACCGGCAGATACTTCGACGCGCACAGAGTGTCAGAAACCATCAAATAGCAGCGGTCAGTAACTAGTGTAAGAGACGCGGACGCCGAATAGCCACCTCTGCGGTGTCCGCCTTCCGTTTATGGCTAGGTGTGATATGGCTGATGCTAAGTTAAGCTGCAGCGAAGATTCGAGATGTGAACGAAGTGACATTTTGCCGTAGCGGGTCGCTATCCCCAGAGGTCAGAATGCGACCTTAGCATTCCTCATTTGGCTGGTGTGATGGAAATATTTCGAAAAGCTACATGTCCGGCCTCGCTGCCTTGCAAGTAGATCGGACCGGGGGAGCCTTCGTGGCTATCCAGGGCTCCGCCGGTGATGCCCGGGATCTCCTCGTTATTGATGATGGTCTGGCCATTCTGAATGACCGTGACGAACCGCCCTAAAAGAGTGATGTCGTAGCTTTGCCACTCGCCAGGCCGGCGGGGTTGTTCCGGCGATGGCGCCAGGTAGCCATAGACGCCCCCTGTCCTCATGGTTGGTCCCTCCGGTTCGGGGTCGTCCTCGATCTGGACCTCGTATCGGCCGCGCAGGTAGACGCCGCTGTTCGATCCTTTTGCGCAGTTGAATTCGATGTGAAGTTTGAAGTTGGTGAACTTGGCGTCGGTTATCAACTCGGGTCCATGGCCAGGACTGACCAGCGTTCCATTCTCGAGCTTCCAGACGACGGGAGCGCTCGTATCACTTTGATGCCATCCGGTCAGATCTCTGCCGTTAAACAGTTGTATTGGCATTCCCCATTTCGGAGCGCCGGCCATGGTGAGATCTGGTGCGCGCTCGCCGTTCCAATGCCATGTCGTTCCATCGGGGCCCGTGGTCGTGCCCTCGATCGTTTTGCCGGACAATTTGCCAACGAAGACCAAATCCTCTTTGCTGTCCTCCTCTTCCTTAGGAGAAACGAAGGTGAGATGATCCCCGGAAATTTCTAGTTTGGGCAGCAACCGGGCGTGCCCCCAGCGGCTCACCATTCTTGCTTTGTATTGTCCGTCTTCTTGGGTGATTTCCAGCCACATGCCATAGGTGTGACCGGGAGTGGTCAGTGTTAGATCCCATCGGCCAAGGAATGGCTGCGTCGAGGCAGGCGTCGATGGGTTTTTGTCCGCGGAATGGAGTGACAAGGAAGAGATAAGGACCAATATTGCGAGCACGACTATTCGTCGAGCATTCATAACTTTTTTTGCCTCCAGTTCGCTTTAGTCTACAGTCAAGTGTCTTGCGGCGGCTGTCGGCAAAATGCACGCCGGCAAGCGCGGAATCGTACTGTGTTCGCCGCCGGATGAAGTATAGCGTTGCAAGTTCGAATTCAAACGTGATGGTATAGGGCTATGTCCGTTTCAAGCCGGAGCTCGCGCAGGCAATTCATGCGAACCGTCTCCATGGCGGCGGCGGGGAGTGCAATTTCCGCGGGATGGTGCTCGCGGGCGCAGGGTGCGAATATCCTGACGTCGCCGCTAGAGCAGTTTGAGTATGGCGATGTAACGCTGGCGAGCGACCTCCATGAGAAGCAGTTGGGGGAAACCCACGCTCTTCTCATGAGCCTGAGCGACGACAGCCTGCTGAAGCCACTACGTGAAATGAGCGGTCAGCCCGCTCCTGGTGAGGACCTTGGCGGCTGGTACCATTACGATCCTGAATTCAAGTCGGGACAGAACCATGGCATTGGGTTCGCCCCAAGTTGTGCATTTGGCCAATGGGTCTCAGCCCTGGCACGTATGTACGCGATTCGCAAGGACCAGGCCACACGCGACAAAGTACTGCGATTGAACCGCCTCTACGCGCAAACTGTCTCTGACGACTATTACGAGAAGAATCGCTTTCCGACATATTGCTACGACAAGATCGTCTGTGGGCTGATCGACTCGCACAAATACGCCGGCGACCCGGATGCCTTTTCGATTCTGGACCACACGACCAAAACCGCGTTGCCGCATTTTCCGCCAAGAGCCATCGAGCATGGAAAACCGTGGCGCGTAAACAAGGACGAAACTTGGACGTGGGACGAGTCCTATACCATTTCTGAAAATTTATTCCTAGCCTATCAGCGCGGTGCCAGCCAGCAGTATCGGGAGCTGGCGATCCAATACCTTGACGACGATTACTATGGTCCACTAGCTGAAGGTCGAAATGTTCTGGCCGGTCGCCATGCTTATAGTTACGTGAACTCTTTGAGTTCGGCGATGCAGGCCTACCTGACTCTGGGGAGCGAGAAACATCTGCGCGCCGCCCGGAACGGCTTTGACATGCTCTTGAGGCAGAGTTTTGTCACCGGAGGCTGGGGGCCGGATGAGATGCTCCGCGCGCCGGACAGCCCGGACATTTATGAAAGCCTCAACGACACACACTGCAGTTTTGAGACGCCATGTGGCTCTTACGCACACTTCAAGCTGACTCGTTACTTGCTGCGTGTTACCCGCGAGTCGCGGTACGGCGACAGCATGGAGCGGGTCATGTACAACACTGTGCTTGGCGCGAAGCCTTTGATGGCGGATGGGCGCACGTTTTACTACTCCGATTACAACTACAAGGGGCGGAAAGTGTACTCGCAGGACCAGCATTGGGCGTGCTGTTCGGGTACTCTCCCACAGGTCGCGGCCGATTATCGAATCAACATTTATTTTCGCGATGCGGGGTGCGTATGGGTGAACTTATATATTCCGTCGACGTTGCGTTGGGTAGAGGATGGCGCGGAGATTTGCTTGACGCAGAAGAGCCAGTACCCATATGACAGCATGGTGCAGTTCGAGATCAAGACAGCGAGGTCGCGGCGGTTTGCTTTGAAGTTTCGAATCCCCGAATGGGCTGCGGGTGCTTCGATCTCGGTAAACGGGCGGCGGCCGGAGATCAGTGCAGCTCCGGGATCTTTCGCATCGATTGAACGAAAGTGGCACAATGGCGACCGCATTGAATTGGACATTCCCATGGCGTTGCGGCTTGAGCCGGTCGATCCTTGGCATCCGCGAACTGTTGCGTTACTCTTTGGGCCCGTTGTGCTATTTGCGCTCGTGGACAACCAACCAGCTTTGACGAAAGGTGACTTGCTGGGAGCCAGGAGAATCGATCGGCGCACCTGGCAGGTGAACACGACGGCTGGTTCAATGAAGATGTTGCCGTTCACGGAAATTGGCGAGGAGCAATATTCCACGTACCTGCACGTGTCGTCATAAACCTTTAATAAGGGAAGTGAAGCACGAAGAAAATTCAAACGGGGGGACTACTACCATGACGAGATTCTCGCGGCGCAAATTCTTGGAACTCGGTGCAGCCGCGGCGGGCGTATCGCTTACTACTCACAGCACGTTGCTTCACGCACAGCCGGTCATTGGCCAAAACCAGGCGGTTGCGCCAAGTGATCGGGTTCGTTTTGGCATCATTGGCGTGGGAATGCAGGGTTCCCAACTGTTGTTGCAATCGCTCGAACTGCCGGGTATTGAATGTGCGGCCGCCTGCGATCTGTACGATGGCCGTCACACCGTAGCGCGAGAAAATGCAAACTTGCCCGAGCTCCCGGTCACGCGGCGCTACCAGGAACTGCTTGCCGACAAGAATATTGATTGCATCATCACGGCAGTTCCTGATCACTGGCACAAGAAGATTGTGGTCGATTCGGTCATGGCCGGAAAAGATATCTACTGCGAAAAGCCCATGTCACATACTGCGGCGGAGGGCGTGGAAATGGTCGATGCCGCGACGAAAACCGGACGAATTGTGCAGATCGGCGCGCAGCGAGTGAGTTCCCTGATTTGCGCGAAGGCGAAGGAGATGATCGCGCAGGGAGCATTGGGCGATCTGATGATGGTCGAAGGATGGCTGGGCCGCAACGATCCGACAGGCGCCTGGCAATACCCGATTCCGACGGATCTTTCGCCAGAGACGATGGACTGGGATACATGGCAGGGCGACGTTCCGAAGCGCGCGTTCGATCCTTACATCTTTGCGCGCTGGCGGTGCTGGAAGGAGTATGGCACGGGTCCGGCTGGCGACCTCCTCGTGCATCTGATCAGCGGCATGATGTTCATGCTGGACATTAATGAGGCTCCGAGGCAAGTCATGTCGATGGGCGGCATCCGGCGTTGGAAAGACGGACGCAACATGCCTGACGTTCACGCCAGCCTCTATTATTATGGCGACCTACCCGTCTACATGCGGCTGAGTCTGGGAACGGAGATGCCGGAAACGTATCGCATCCAGGGCTCAAAGGGCTTGCTCGAGGTGGGAGAGTTTGGACTCAGTTTCACGCCGCAAAGCGGCAAAGACTCAGCCCCGAGCTACTACGATTCAAGTTTTCCACGCGCCATGCGCAGTGCCTACGAAAAACAGTGGCATCTGGAAAACGATCCGAAACTTGGACACGAGCCGATGCCGGAGACGATCTCCTTTCGCGGACCGGACTACGATGACATGAGACCGCATCTTTTGAATTTCTTCAACGCGGTGCGTTCGCGCAAGCCCGTCGTCGAGGACGCGGTTTTCGGGCATCATGCGGCGCTCGCTTGCCACATGGCGAACGAAGCGTATTTCCGCAAGGCTGCGGTGACGTGGGACGAGGTGTCGAGGCGGATCAAGAGCTAACGCAGTTTATCGGGTGGAACGACTGAGAGCGTATGGCGGGACAAAGCATCGAACGTCGCGAAGTCCTGCGCATGCTCGCGGTGGCTGCGGGTGTGGCCTGCTCCCCCGGCTTTTGTCGGTGGACGTTTGCTTGCGGGCATTCGCATGGGGTGGTTGCCCAAATTCGGCCGGCCGTATACAACCCCTTATACTTTACGGCCGCGGAATACGCGGCTATAGAGCGCCTTGCCGACATTATTATTCCCGCCGACGACACCCCAGGTGCGAGCCAGGCAGGAGTCGCGGAATTCATCGACTTGATGGTTTCACGCGAGGAGTATTTGCAGCGCGGCTTTCGATCCGGTCTCAATTGGCTCGACGCGCGCGGCAAGAGAATATCCGGGAAGGCATTTTTGCAGCTGACGCCTGGCCAGCAGACCTCCCTTCTCGAATCGCTCGCGTATGAAAACAAGCACCGGCCGGGCGAAGAACTGGGCCGCGAGTTTTTCTCTCTCATGCGCCAGTACACGGTGATGGGCTTCTACACCAGCGAGATTGGCCTAAAAGAATTGGACTATCCGGGGTTGAAGTTCTACGCGGAGTCTCCCGCGTGTCCGCACAGGGATGATCCCGAGCATCTTCATTTAGCGGCTCCGAGGGGATAAGCATTCGCATGGCTCAGCCGCTCTATGATGTGATCGTGATCGGGACGGGCGCCGGCGGCGGCATGGCCATCAAGACTCTCTGCGACGCGGGCTTGAAGGTGTGTGCGTTGAACTCCGGACGGCGGCTCGATCCGGAAAAGGATTTCCGCAATCATCGCCCGAGCTGGGAGATGAAATACCGCGGCTTCGATGATCCGAAGGCGCGCATGAAGGACACTCCGGGCTTTCTCGATTCGGAGTACAACAAAGGTGCATGGGAACGCGATGTCGCGTTCACGACCGCCCCCGGCACGAAATGGATGTGGCCGCGAGCTTCGGCTGTGGGCGGGAAAACGAATTTCTGGGGGCGAAGTTCAGCGCGCTTCGGAGATATTGACTTCAAAGCGGCCACCCTTGATGGATATGACGTCGATTGGCCGGTCACGTATGACGAGGTCGCGCCGTATTACACGCGCGTCGAAAAAATAATGGGTGTCGCCAGCACGGTGCAGAACCGACCCAGCAATCCTGACGGAGTTTACCTGCCGCCGTTCAATTTCCGATGTCTCGACGTGATTCTGGGGCAGGGATGCGTGAAGGCCAGGGTTCCTTACTTGCCGGATCGACTGGCGCAACTAACGGTCGCGCATGAAGGCCATCCTGCCTGCCACTACTGTGGAGACTGCACCTTCGGTTGCGAGGTTGGCGCATTCTTCTCTACGCCATGGTTCCTTCTCCCCTCAGCTGAGGCCAGCGGAAACCTGACGCTCAAGACAAATGCAATTGCGAAGAACATCCTGACCGACGAAAACGGTAAAGCGGTGGGAGTGGCCTACGTCGATCGCGAATCGCGGCAGGAATACGCGGTTCGCGGGCGAGCGGTGATCGTTGCGGCATCTTGCATCGAGAGCGCACGTATCATGTTGAATTCGAAATCGCGGTATTCTCCGAACGGCATCGCGAATTCGAGCGGACAGTTAGGGCGCAATCTGTGCGACCATCTCTATGCGACCACCGCCTCGGGCTACTTGCCACAATTGTTGGGACAGCCCAGCTTTCCCGATAATGTCGGCGCAAACACCATCGCATGGATGCCGCGCTGGCAGAACTTGAAGAGCGCACGCGAAGAAAAGTTCATTCGTGGGTATTCCGTTTATCCGGATGGCGGGTGTTCGGAGTTTCCTGGATACTATGATCGGATCGAAGGCTTCGGCTCGTCATTCAAGCGCGAGATTAAACGTCGATACCCCACGCCTGTCAGTTTGACAGTGCAGGCTCCGACCTTGCCCTCCGGTAAAAACTTCGTGGACATTGACCCTGGGGGCAAAGACTTGTTCGGAATTCCAATGGCGCGCATTCACTTCGAATGGGGCGACAACGAATTGAAGATGTTCCGGCACGCCAAGGAGATTTCTGCGGAAGTGTTCCATGCGACGGGCGCCATTATGGAATACGCGGCCGACGAACCGGAGATGCCTGGCTACAGTCTGCACGAAACGGGTACTTGCCGCATGGGTAATGATCCGAAAAAGTTTGTTACAAATCGTTTTGGCCAGACTCATGATGTTGCTAATCTCTACGTGTGCGACGCTAGCGTATTTGGTAACTGTACGGACAAGACAACTACGCTCTCTATCCTGGCTTTCACTCTCCGCACCAGCGAATACATGCTGGAACAGTTCCGACGCGGAGACCACTGACATTGATTAGCTACTTCCAGGTAAACGTCGCGACGGATTGACCCGGCAGGCTGTAGTTGAAATATGTGTTCTTCCAGGTCACGGCGAAATTTTGGGATGTGCCCGCTCCGTTAAGCACCAGCAGTACGATCGATCCATCCGGGTTCTGAAACGCAACATCGTCGATTCCCCCCGCTCCAAATGTGTTGGAGTCAATCCGGTGCGCCCCCGGCGCGACGAACTTGCTCAGTTGTCCGAGCGAGTAATATTCGACGTTGTAGGTGATCGTTGCGGGAGCGGTGCTGTTGTCTATGGTCACCACACCGCGGCAATTCGTGCAACCGCCGTTCTGTGGACCCGAGTTCTGGTCGAGCGCAAGATTCCAAAGCGAAATGCTGCGCGCCCAATTGCGAGTGGCGCCGATGAGAAGATTCTGCGAGTTCCATACCAGATCACCCGCAAAGGTCGACCCAACTGTGCCGGAACATTCCGTAAACCAGATGTCTTTATTCGGATATGCCGCTTCAACTGTCGATTGGGCACCGACATCTCCCGCATAACAATGAAATGAAGAGCCTGCGACAAAGGAACCAGCGGAACTGGCGAGAACAGATTCCGGGTAGCTGGTGTTGTCCCAGTTGTGCTCGTAGCCGAAAATCTTTACATCGTTCATGCCCGCCGCACTGAGTGCGGGTCCAAGATCGTTGGCGATGAAATCCGATTCGTCACTTGCCGACAGGCTCTCGCTCGGATAGGAACTGGTGGAATTTAACGGCTCGTTCTGGGCTGAGATTGCGTAAATGGGAACGCCGGCACTCCGGTAGGCCTCAGCGAACGACACAAAATACTGGGCGAGGCTTGGGGTGTAGGTTGTGTCCATGTCGCCGCCGTTCATCGTTCCACTGGTTTTCATCCAGGCTGGCGGACTCCAAGGAAGTGCGACAACTTTGACATTCGGGTTGAGCGTGAGCGCCTGTTGCAATAGGGGAATGATGTAAGCGGTGTCGTGCGCAATCGAAAAGTTCAGAAGTTGCGGATCGATTTGCCCAGCGGGAACATCGTCGTAACTGTAATTGCCGTTCACGGCAAAATCCGAAGCTCCCATGGGCTGGCGGAGAAAACTCAAACCGATTCCCGCAGTCGGGCTGAAGAGTTGCTGCATCAGCGTGGATTGTTGCGAAGAATCCAGATTATTCCAGATTACCCACGCAGCGGAATCCGTCAGCGAAGCACCGAAGCCATCGATCTGCTGATATTGAGTGGCTTCGTTCACAGTGATTACCGCCGAATTCTCTGTTCCTCCAGTTCCAAATTCGGCGGGCGCCTGCGTCGCGAGCAATTTCGATTGATCGCCGGTGGTCATGACTACTTGGGTGGTCGGGCCTGTCGGGTTGAAGCCGGACGAGGAATTGCCCCCGGCACCTCCGCACGCGGCGATGGCGCCGAGAAGCATGCCAAGAGACCCCCTGGACGTGAAGCGAATCCACAACCGGTTGGTACGCGGCATTCGGTAAACGCCCATATTCAAGACCATGCGAATGTGGAGAGAGAGTCCGCGTCGAGAGTGACGTCCGCCTTCACGGAGGCCATTCGTAGCGTGGCTCTTCGCGCCGCACCGATGTTCGTCACAACAGCAACTTTTGTTCCATCCTGATTTTCGAATGCGACATGACTGATTCCCGCGAGCGTGCCTTCGGATCCAATACGGCGCGCTCCTCGCTTGATGGAGCGGGAAAAGTGCGCGAGACCCCAATACTGTCCGCTGCGCGTGATCTCCTTCGTAGCCGAATTGACGGTAACTACTCCTCCACAGGGAAACGGGCCGATATTCGGATTCCCACGTTCGTCGAGGGCCAAGTTCCAGGCCGTGATCGCGCGGCACCAATTGCGGAGCGCCGCGATGAAGGTCTTGCCCCACTTGGCCCAATCGGTCTGGTAGTCAGGGCTGGTGATGTCGGGGCCGCCTTCGGTCCAATACATCTCCGCGTCGGGATGCGCATCATGGACCTTGCTCATCATCTCAGCTGTGCCCACGTAGCCGTGCCAGGCCACGGCATTCGAATAGCGGCGCACGCCCGAATCGTCAAGTTCGCAGATCGCTCGGCCCCAGAGGTTGTAGTTGTGATCGAGAATCCAGATTTTTGTGTTAATGCCACTGTGCTCAAGGAGAGGTCCAAGATGGTCGCGGACGAACTCGATTTCATATTCCTGCGGCCAGATGCAGGCGGGCATGCGGGCATCCTGATCGGTGTCGACCTCGTTCTGCACCGTGACGGCCTGTACCGGAACGCCTTCCGCTGAATACGCCTGCAGGAACTTGGAGAGATATTCGGCATACACACCGAGATAGCGACGCCGCATCGCCCCGCCCAGCATTGAAGCGCCGCTCTTCATCCATCCCGGAGGACTCCACGCGGAGGAAAAGAGAAACAAGCCGGGATTTGCCTTTCTAGCTTCGCGAAGAATGGGTAGGATGTATTCGCGATCATGATCGATCGAGAACCTTTTCAACTCGGGGTCAGGCTCGCCTTCATCAAAGCCGTAGACGTTCGTCGAATAGTCGCTCGCGCCAATGCAGGTTCGGCATACGCTCAGTCCCATCTCGGAGGGGTGAAAGAGTTCATGAAATAGCTGGTCGCGTTGGGATGTCGGGAGTTGGTTCAGAACGAAGCAGGCGGCGTCGGTAAAAGCGCCACCGAACCCGAGAATTTCCTGAAATTTCTTGTTCGGATCAAGAACAATCGCAGAGCCGGTAGGCGCGCCGGAGGCGGGCTCCCAGCGGAGGGGGGCCTTGAGCTCGAATCGTGAGGCTCCATTAGTGACGCGGCAAGCGATCTCGCCGGAGGGATGAGGTGAGCCGGTGCCCGGCGTCCGCGTTGGTTCGAATCGCGCGTCTGCACGCGATATCTCGTCGACGGCCGTCGCCGCAACCAAGCTCATCGCGGACGATTTCAGAAAGTTGCGTCTCGTACTCTCGGACATCTAGCCGACTCCTTTGTGATAATGTTGCCATCGTTATGGCTGGCTCTTTGAAGAACTCCGCGGTACGTGCCGCAAAATTGGCAGCGCTTGCGTTTGCTTTCCTTGCGCTGGCCGCGCTCACCGTTCCCTGTTGCGCGCAGAATTCTTCGCCTCCCAAAGACAACGTTTGGAAACTGGTTTGGAGCGACGAATTCAATGGCCCGAATGGCGCCGGGGTCGATTCTTCCAAGTGGGTGATCGAAACTGGCGGCGAGGGGTGGGGGAATCAGGAACTCGAATCGTACACGGATCGGAGACAGAATTCTTTTCTTCAGGACGGCAATCTCGTCATCCGCGCGCTGGCTGAAAAATACACCGGTCCCGATCACGTCGCTCGCAATTACACATCGGCACGCATGAAGACGCTGGGGAAGTTCACTCAAACCTATGGCCGTTTTGAAGCCCGCATCAAAGTGCCCGCCGGACAAGGCATGTGGCCTGCGTTCTGGATGCTCGGCGACGATATCGACAAAGTGGGCTGGCCAGCATGCGGCGAAATCGACATCATGGAGAACATCGGAAAAGAGCCCGCGATCGTTCACGGCTCGATCCACGGACCGGGCTATGTAGGCAACGTTGGACTTGAAGCCCCCTACGTCCTTCCCGCGGGCCATCGCTTCTCCGATGATTTCCATCTGTTCGCGATCGAGTGGACTCCGGTGTCGGTTGCGTTTTTTGTCGACAAGGAAATGTACGTGAAGCGTACTCCCGCTGACATGCGCGCGGGGTGGACGTGGGTCTTCGACAAACCGTTTTTTCTGATTCTGAATCTGGCCGTCGGCGGAGACTGGCCGGGCAATCCGGACGCGACGACAGTTTTCCCAAAAGATATGTTGATTGACTATGTTCGCGTGTACGAGAGATCGGGGCCAGAGACCAAAGAACCGCCGAAGAACTAACGTCGGACACCCAACCATTTTCAATCAGACACTCCGTTTTGCGGGCACCGGGCCGGTGGATTCCCGCACCACTAACTCCGGCTTGAGGGAGATTCTCTGAGGAGCACGACCATTGCCATCGGAAATCCGTGCCAGTAGTTGCTTTGCGGCCAGCTCTCCCATTTGCCGCAAGGGTTGTTTGACGGTAGTGAGCCGCGGCATCAGATAAGAAGATGCCTGGATGTCGTCGAAACCGACTACGGAAATATCGTCGGGCACGCGCAGCCCGGCATCCTTGAATGCGCGCATCGCTCCAATCGCCGAGATATCGTTGAAGGCGAACAGCGCGGTAAAGAGCCGCCCCGCGGACAACAGTTGCTGTCCGTGGATGTAGCCTTCCTCGGGAAGCGAAGGCGCGGGGTGAGCCACTCCTTTCTGCAACTGCACGGTCAATTCGGGACGAACCTGAATGCCAAGGTGCGCGGCGGCATGCACAATTCCGCGCCAACGGTATTCAGTATCCGCGCTGCCCTTGTGTCCCTTGAAAAAAGCGATTTCCGTGTGCCCCAGTTTGACGAGGTGCTCAAGAGCCGCAAAGGTTGCCAGTTTATGGTCGACGGCGATATTCGTCACGCCGCGCACCTTCTGGTGGCCCGAGATCGATACGGCGGGAACCGACAGCGCTTCCTGCACTGGAGTGTTGAGTAGGATGACGCCCTCGACGGCGCGGTCAATCAGCATGCGCGGATATTCTTCGATCAAGTCGGGCTGGCCACGATGGCTGGCTACGAAATAGAAGTAGCCTTCGCGCAATAGGTGATCCTCAATGCCGCTCATGATGGAGGCGGCGTATCCTTCGCTGATCTCGGGCACGAGCACGCCAACCATAAATCCACGTTTCAAGCTGAGTGAGCGCGCAAAGAAATTTGGCCGGTAGTGCAGTTTGCGGGCGGCCTTCTTGATTCGCTCCTTGGTGTGGAGAGGGATCGCCTTGGCAGCGGGAGAATCGTTCATCACGACTGACACGGTGGCAGGCGACAGTTGGAGGAATTCCGCCAACATTTTCAGGCTGACCGTCTTTCGAGTGGCTTTCCGGGATTCAGTACCATTTGCCGGATTTCTCATGGGTGTCCAAGAATGATGAGCGTCCAAGAATAGCAGCCGACGTTCGGCTCCCTGCGATATTTGTTCCGCGCTTCAGAAAAGCTCTTGACAGCGGGCATGGTCCGGGAGCCTAATGTCGGACGGCCCTTAATACTAAACCGCTTTTGTTATGAACTAAAGCGGTTAATTTACATCCATTGTGATTTAGATCACTGACGGGTGAAAGCACCTTTCCAAAGAATGTTATGGGAACCCGTTTCGTGAATCTGCCGCCAAGGAGAAAGTTTATGTTCCGCCTGCCTCAGAACCGTGTCATCCTCATCACGCTCGTTGGGCTGCTCGCGTGCATGCTATGCGCGCCGCTCCTCGCTCAGGTCACGTCTGGCACCATCTTCGGGACGGTTAGGGATTCCAGCGGAGCCGTGATCAAAGGCGCGACCGTGACAATTTCGGATCCTTCGACGGGCATCACGCGAACGGTGACCTCATCCGACGCCGGCGAGTTTGCCGCTCCCGGGCTTTATCCCGGCACGTACACGATCAAGGTGGAGGCGAAGGGATTCAAGGCTCTTGATGCTTCAGGGTTTGTGTTGAGCGCGGCGGACAAGCTCAGCGCGGGCGATCTGGTGCTGGC
>DATKQB010000078.1:0-3551 GCA_035523795.1 Verrucomicrobiia bacterium
TTTCTGGTTATACGCACGTAGCCCGCGAAACGGGCCGAGATGCCTATTGCAACTTCTGAGAATGCAAGAATGATCGCAGTTGATGGTTCTAAATATCCGTTCTTACGCCAGAGCGACCATCGACGTGGTTTGTCACACCTGAGCGTGATGTGCTAGAGTCCCTAAAATCTATGCGCCGGCTGATCGCCAGTCTCGTGCTTTGTGTGTTTGCGTGGACTTGCGTGGCGCCTCTGGCGCTCGCCTCTGCAGGAGACTCAACTCCAGCCTGCTGCCGTCGAAACGGCAAGCATCACTGCATGTCGGGAATGTCCGGCATGATGGTTTCGGGTGAGAAAGTTCCAGCTTTTCGCGCTCTCCCCTCGTGCTGCCCTTTCCGCTCAACTCTTGCGACTCCGAGTTCGGTGGGACAGCTAGTAGGGACAAGAACAACCTCTCACTTTTTCCCGTCCGCGATTCTCTCTTCCGGACAAGAAATCTCGGCAACAATCACGCAGACCCACTTTCCCTTCTTCCAACGTGGTCCTCCCTCCCAATCCCTTTAATGCTCTGAATCTAGCTAATCGAAAAACTGAAGTTCCTGTTTGCTGTTTTTATCTGAACTCACTTTGTGGGTGTGCCAGATCGAACTGGAACAATAGCCTTTTCCGGGTGGGGATATCGCTCTCATTTGGGTAGTGGAATCGATGAGCACGCTTAGGCACTAACGGGCTCGTCCGACGGAGCTGTCTCGTTACTGCCATGCTTGAATTCGAAATTGGTCAGAGGAGGAGTGTATGCGAAGGAAAGGTAACGTACTCCGGATAGCCGCTGTAATCGTGGGAGTTCTGGACTTGATGGTTCCCACGAGTCACGGGCAAGCGCCCAACCAACCACCATCTGCGACACAACCTGCCGGCTCACTGAAGCCGCCCGCATCGGGCAAGATTAACGTGGCGTTCGTGATCTCGGAGGGTGCCGACGTCATGGACATCGCCGGGCCCTGGGAAACTCTCCACGGCGCGATGCTTACAAGCAAAGGCAAGCCATGGCATGAATCAGATTGGGACGACATGGTGATGCCGATTAACGTGTATACCGTTTCCGATTCGCTGAAGCCGGTGGATGCAAATGGATTGACCATCGTACCCAACTACACTTTTGACAACGCGCCAAAGCCGCAGGTTATCGTGATCCCCGCGCAGAATGGACGCAGCGCTGCTCAAAAGGCGTGGCTGCTGGCTAATTCGGCCACCGCCGATGAAACCATGTCCGTGTGCACCGGTGCTTCGGTGTTGGCGGACTATGGGATGCTGGACGGCCAAACTGCGACAACGCATCATTACTTTCTTCAGCGCCTGCAGAAGCAATATCCGGCTGTGCACTTCGTCAGCGGAACCCGCTACGTGGAGAATGGCAAAATCGCAACCGCGGGTGGCTTGACCTCAGGCATCGATCTGGCACTACACGTGATTGCGAGGTACTACGGGGATGATGTAGCGCAAGGCACGGCCGATCTGCTGGAGTATAGAAGCACGCTCTGGAAGAACCCGGAATATGAGCAAGTGAAGCCGGTTGTCGTGTCGAAGTGATCATGCATGTTGGTGAGTGAGATGAGTTCGCCTGTGAACGAACTGAAGGCCGAAAAGGGAGTAGGCTGCCGCTACCGGCGCGAGGGTTACGAATCCGCGAGACGAAGAATCTCCTACGACTGAGGTTCAAGTTTTGAAACGACTGATCGCCAACTCGCTGCTTGTTATTGTGACCGCCAGTTTATTGGCGCCGTTGGCTCTTTGTTTCCAGCAAAGCACAGTGCCTGCGTGCTGCCGACGCAACGGCAAGCATCACTGCATGTCGGGAATGTCCGGCATCACGGCTTCCCATGACAAGGCTCCCGTTTTCCGCACGATCCCATCTCGCTGCCCCTTCCGCTCAACAGTTGCGACTCTAGTTCCAGTAGCGCAAGCACAAGTAAGACGGAAAAGCACGAGCACGTACGTTCCTCCGTCCGCGATCCTGTCAATGGGGCCAGAATCCTTCAGTTTAAGTTTCGACGTACATTTTCCTTTCTTCCAGCGTGGTCCCCCCACACGCTCCCTCAATCGCTATTTCCAGTGATTAAAGCCTAAATCCTTCTGTCTTCTGGTCTTTCACCGAACTCTCGTTGCGAGCGAGTCGGCGTTGTGACGACGGCCCTTTCCTGTGGGGATGTGTCTTGCTTTGAGGGATTGGGACTGAATTGATGAGCAGCGTGCATTCCGCTAAAGGAGCGGAGATATGACCAAGTTCTTCCGCAGTACGCTGGCGAGTTTGTCCCGTTCGTCGCTGTGGTGCGCCACACTCGCGGTGGTTTGTGTGGCCTTTGCTACTCGGGGTGCTGCTCAGACAGAACTCGCCCGCGTCTCTGGCCGCGTGACCGATCAATCCGGCGCTGTAGTCGTGGACACAGAAGTGGAAATCAGAAACGTGGATACGAATCTGTCCACGTCCGTCAAGACGAATCAAGATGGGCTCTATACATTTCCTTCGTTGCGCCCCGGCCACTACAAACTTTCCGCGCGCAAGCCTGGTTTCAAGACGGTAACGGTGACACAGTTTTCTCTGAATGCGCAGGACAACGTAAGTCGCGATTTTGTGCTTCAAGTCGGATCGGCGAGCGAGAGCGTCACGGTAACCGCAGAATCTCTCAATATCAATACGACAGACGCAACGGTGAGTACCGTTGTAGATCGCCAATTTGCCGATAACCTTCCGCTGAATGGAAGAAGCTTTCAAAGTTTGATTGAGCTGACGCCGGGCGTGCTTCCCACTGGCGGAGAGGGCAACACGGATACTTTCGTCGTCAATGGACAGCGTGAGACGTCGAACTATTGGACGGTGGACGGAGTGAGTGCCAATTTTGGAATCGGAGGGAACATCGGTAATCCTGGCGCAGGGCTTGGCGGACAAGCCAGCGCCACCAGTTTGTCGGGCGGAACGAACAGTCTTGTTTCCGTGGACGCGCTAGAGGAGTTTCGGATTCAGACTTCCACTGCTGCGCCCGACTCTGGCCTCACAGCAGGGGGACAGATTGCAATCGTTACACGCTCGGGCACGAACCAGTTTCATGGTTCTCTATTCGACTATTTCCGAAATGATGTTTTAGATGCCAACGACTGGTTCAACGGTTATACAAACGATCCTGCTCTCCCTAAGGCCGAAGAACGACAGAACGATTTCGGCGGAACTTTTGGTGGGCCCATTCTCAAAGACCGGACGTTCTTTTTCTTCTCGTACGAGGGCCTTCGGCTCCGGCTGCCACAGACGGAACTGACGCAGGTCCCAGATCTTCAGGCACGGCAGGATGCGATACCCGCTATCCAGCAGTTCCTCAATGCCTATCCTTTCGACCCGAAGCAGCCCGATCTGGGCAATGGCGTCGCTCAATTCAACACCAGCTTTTCGAACCCAAGTTCCCTCGATGCCTACAGCCTGCGCATTGACCACCGGCTGAACGACAAGATCACGCTGTTTGGCAGGTATAACAATTCGCCATCGAACATCGCGCAATTCGGATTCGGACCGGGATCTGGCGT
>DATKQB010000079.1:0-6136 GCA_035523795.1 Verrucomicrobiia bacterium
ACTGGACAGCCTAGCGACAGCGCTTCGAGAGGTGGCAACCCGAACCCTTCATAGAAAGACGGGAAGACGAAACAGGCGGCGTTTTCGTAAAGGCTCCGCAACTCATCATCGTTGACGAATCCCAGCTCTTTAACCCCAGAAGCAGTGTCCTGCCTGCCCACGAAAATGCTGCGGTTGACTCCTCCCGCGACGACGAAGTCGCCTGATCCGGGGGGCAGATGATGGGCGGCCTCCACTACGCCGCGCAAATTCTTGTTGGGGTTCTTTGATCCGACCGCGAGAGTGTAGCGACCGGGAGTGAGAGCGTTCCTGCTGAGGAAGGAATCGTCTCCTTCGCAGCGCAGGATGTGCTCTCCCGAGAGCCAGATAGCAGTAATTTTTTCCTTGGGAATTCTGAGAGCCTTCATCAGTTCCTGCCTGGAAAACTCCGAAACAGTGATGACGTGGGCGGCGGTTTCACTGAGAATCTTTTGAAGAATTCTGTAATAATTTCTGTATCCAAACGTATATGCTGCGGGGGTACTGAAGGGGCCAGCATCATGGATCGTGATCACATGTGGCTGATGGACAACCGGAGCTCCGCCACAGGGCGTGAACAGGAGAGTGCCCCTGGCGTGAATCGAAAGGTCGATTTGCTCCCAAATTTGCCCGGTAAATCGCCCTACCTGCTTGATTTGGATTGAATGCCAGGCTGGAAATACACTAGCATTCGGTGGAACAAGAACTGTGACGGGGATCTGTTCCACAGCCCCGGCGCAAAGCAAATGGTCGAGTGCGGTTAGCAACTCGAACGCATATCGCTGAACGCCAGTGATCGCCTGCGAAAGGAATCTTCCATTGACGCTGATGGACCGAAAAGCTGAACGCGCGTTTCTCATGGACGATGTGGCCAGTTGCCCGGAAGGGCGGCACCGGAGACGAAAACTGCACCGGCACCGAATTGTATATGGCAGATAATTCGACAACTAATCAGTATACGGTGCTTCATCTGGGAAAATTCTATCCCCCGCACAATGGCGGGATTGAAACGCATCTCAGGTATTTGGCCGTGCAGGAGGCGCGCCACGCAAATGTAAACGTTCTTGTCGCCAACACCGTGTGCCGCAATGAGCACTCAATTCTGGAGGGGGTCAAGGTCAAACGGGTAGCCCGCTGGGGCACGGTCGCTTCCATGCCGATTTGTCCAGGATTGACCCAGGCGATTCGGCGATCCTCTGCGGATCTGGTGCACATGCACGTTCCAAACCCAGGTGCCGCTTTCTCGTTTCTTTCCAGCGGACATCGTGGGAAGCTCGCCATTACACATCATGCAGACACAATGGGGCGGGAGACACTACGAAGGCTGAGTGATCGATTTGTGCGTGCGGCAATGGAACGCGCCTCCGTCATCATCGCCACTTCGCACCGCTATCTGGATTCGTCTCCGGAGCTTGCTCCTTACAGGGAGAAGTGCCGCGTAATTCCCTTGGGCATCAATGTGGATCCATTGATCGAAGGTGAGCACAGGATAGAGGAAGCAACAGATTCCGGCGAGCGCCCATCGATTCTGGCCATAGGCCGACTCGTTCCCTATAAGGGATTCGATGTCCTCATCCGCGCCATGGACCACGTCGATGCGAATCTGACATTGATTGGGACGGGTCCGCAGGCGCCCCAGCTGCAAGCTCTGATTGATACCAAGGGACTGCAGAAGCGGATAAGACTCCTGGGCCGAGTTGATGATTTGAGACCATACTTCAAGGCCGCCTCGGCTTTCGTGATGCCGTCCGTCACACGCGCGGAGGCCTTCGGCATCGTTCAGATCGAAGCCATGGCTGCTGGACTGCCTGTGATCAATACGGATATAGATTCTGGCGTCCCGGAGGTTTCGCTCGACGGGAAGACCGGGCTTACGGTGACACCTGGAGATGAGTACGCACTTGCGGAAGCAATCCAATTGCTTCTCAGTCGATCGGATCTCCGCGAGCAGTTTGGCCGCGCCGCAAAGGAGCGAGTTCTCCGGGAATTTACAGCAGATCGAATGGTGGAGAGAACCATTGCGGTTTACGCCGAAGTACTCTCAGAGCACTGATGGCCGGAATCCGGCGCTTCAGGCCACCAGGCACTAAAGGGGGCATTTTGATCGGCCACGGAGCGTCTGGGCCCTGTTCGGCGCCAGGCATCAGCTACCGCCATAGAGCCGGTGCGGCGCCCGGAGACCGGCGTCGAAATCAACGCAATTTTTCCCGAACCTGCGAATCTGTAAAGGTCAAGCACCCAGCCTGGCAAATTCTCTGGAACGCTGTTCCCCGCTCTCCCGACGACCTCGGCCAGAGAGCTAAGATCGGCAGTAATCTTGTTTGGGTGGGCAAGCGAAGGTGCTGGAGTTCCTGGAAATTGCCATACTATATGTATCGACAATGCCGATGACGATCAGGAATTCCGCCCCCCAAACCGAATGTCCAGCGTGTGAAGGTTCAGCTAATTTTCTCCTCTCCGCAACCGACAGGAATCGCAAGACCACCAGAGAGAGCTTCGATTACTACTCGTGCATGGAGTGTGGTTTGATTTTCATCGATTCACCTCCGGATGACATGGCACCGTACTACAGTGGCGGGTACGATCCGATTCCCGAGAGTCTGGAAGCGCTGCGCCTGATCGCGAGTGGTGAGCACTTCCGCTCCGAGCCAATTCTAAAGCATCGACATGAAGGAAAATTCCTCGAATTGGGACCTTGGCGGGGAGTTCTCTGCTCGCTTATGCAGGATGCGGGATTCGAGGTGACAGCAATCGAAATGGACGGCCAATGCGTGGAATTCCTTCGTAACACGGTGGGGGTCAGCGCCATCCAGTCCTGCAATCCGCTGCAAACAATGCGCGCCATGTCTTCAGGGTTCGATGTCATTGCCGCTTGGCATTCCATGGAGCACCTGCCCACCCCTTGGCTGGTCATCCAGGAGGCGGCCCGTTTGCTGAACCCGGGCGGAATCCTTCTCCTCGCTATGCCCAATCCGGACAGCTTCGAATTTAGTGTGCTCAAATCGAGATGGATGCATCTTGACACGCCACGCCACCTATACCTGTTTCCAATTCGATCGCTTATCAATCTTTGCCGGGCGCGAGGACTCGTGCCGCTGAGTATCACTACTGCAGATGAGTTCAGTGACATTCAAAGTTGGCATGCCTGGTACAGTCTGGCCCGCTCAGTGACAAACTTCCGGTACGTCAGGGGTGCCTTGGTGAGGCTCTTCTACATGCTGGCCCGAAGGTGGCAGAAAGAGGAGGGACGAGGATCCGCTTACTGCGCTGTCTTCGCACGGCCTTCAGGGGCACCGTGACGCTTCCCCGCGCGCTGGCACTCGTAAAAACAAGCCGGAAAAGAATCGCCCGCCGTGAGTGAAGTGATGGAGTCTGCTCGAGAAGAACTTCTAGGTTAAGTCTGTGTCGACGTGCATGCAGTACAAGCTTCCCAAGGCGACCAGACAAAATCTCTGCGGAACGCACTGGTGTTTCACAGTTTCGAACACATCTTACGCATGGGTAATGACATGACAGTGTCAGACATAGTATCCTGCGTCGGGTCAAACTCGTAGAGGTTCTGTCCTCCTTAGGATTGGTTGGGAGTCAAGGCACCATCCGACGGGCGTCCACCGCACGAAGAACACGGTGCTTACGCACCGGCTGTTGGCGCTGCGACACGTCATCCCCAGCTAGGGAACTGCAGAGCGCCTTGGAACACTCTGGCGTTTACGCATGTGAACATTCCGGAAATCAACAGTCTGACCAAATAGTCGTTCGCGTTCGCATACAAAAGGAACGTTCTGAGTGCTGCGCCGTAAACATATTGAAAGCAAAAGGCGGAGGCGAGGTTGGCGAAATGCGTGCCCTCCGCTGCGGCGGCCGTCAAGGGTCTGCGCTTCGCTCCGATGAACACGCACGTACTGCGCGCCCTAGACAGCCGTTGCTGCGGGACTCAGCCGCCTATGAGAAGAATGTCTTCTTCTCATGTTCGATGAACATGGGCAGGCACGAACCGGCCTCGAACGAAGCTCAGACATCCCTCGATCACTTTTCACCGCTGTTCGAGCGTCGTTCGGCGTCTCTCCGGCGTTGTTGGTCCCACCTCCGGGCTTGGCGACCAGCATGGAGCATTTAGGACTGCAAATACTCCGTTTCCCAGTGGCCTCAAGTCTACATGCGTGAACATTCTGGGCAGTAGCGTGCATCTAAAACGCGCCAGCGAAAGGTCGCATAAAATAAGCTGACGGTACTAGGTTCAGACAGACCCCCTAGCGAATGGCTTCTTCCGACGCCAAGTCGTCCACTGCAGTCCCTCTCGCGCCTCCAGTCGCGCCAGGAATCGAGACCTACCGCACGAAATCCATCGCGACACGCGTAACGGAAGCAGAGTTTGCAGAAGTGGAATCAGCCGCAGCGAAGGCTGGACAGAAGGTTTCCGAATGGCTCCGCTATGTGGCGCTTGCCCAGGCTCGTGCCGAGGGGGAAGAGCACACGGATCCGATCCTCTTGGCGGAGATTGTAGGTATGCGTGCGCTGATGTTGAACTTGTTTGCCAAAGCTTCCGAAGGGCCGTTGAGTAAGGAAGACCTGCGCAAAATCTCCGAATATGCCGATGCTGTGAAGCAAAGGAAGGCTGAGGAAGTTCTCGGTCGAACACGCGGCAAAGGGCAGGGAACCCAGGAGGAGTGACCGTGAGATGGCGGCGCTTAGCCAGCGCTTTCCCCCGATGGACCACAGCTCTCTTGGGCTTCATCGCTCTTCAATGCCTCTGCTGGTGGGCGTGGTTTGCGTGGGAGCTTCGGCCTCTCGAACGATACTACTTGACCGCCTATTTCGATTCCACCGAAGAGGCAGCAAGACGCCCCGGTGCAAGGACCCGCATTGATCCGCTCTTCAAGGCTGCTCCCGGCAAGAAACGCGAGCTAGTTCTCGCGTCCGAGGTGGTCTCGGGTGGAGACGAAAACTTGCCCCTTCAGCTTTCGCAGTCGGCTCTGGAGAGAGGCTGGATGGGGATCGAGAAAGGTCCGCCGATATGGGATGACTGCGCCGCGGTGGAAGACATCCTCCGAGATGACTTCTACCAGAGTCGGGGATTCTGGCAGGTCGCAGCGGAGCCGTTGCTCTACTCAGGTGCTTTCCTGTTGGCTTCGATCATTTCTGCATTCTTTGTTCGAAAAGAATTGAGAGCAGAATGGAGAGACCTTTGGGCGGCATTCGAGGAGTCGCAATCGCCTCTCGATTACCGCATTGATTCGCCGGCCAATCGGATCAGGATCATGACCAGGATCGGTCTCCGATGGGAAGCCCCAAAAGCGGATCGGGAAGAAGCCGTCGAAACCCCTCAATCCCAAGCTTCAAACGAGCCTTTATATCGCTGCGAACCGGGATCGAATCAGCCTTTCCAGCGGCGATTCGAAACCACCAGCCGTCGGCGGTTCGCCCGCAGGTTCAGAGCGCTTTCAGCAAGCTGATACGGGGCAACAACGCAGTGTGGAGGCTGATTCCAAGAGACTGGCTGAACGGCGGCGCACCTTCCCCGGAAAGGCCGATGTTCGCGGCTCCAATCAGGAACCTAAAGCGTGGGATGAATCGCAGTGGATTGACTGATGCAACCGGCAGTTCAAGAGATCCGCATCCCTTCGCCCAAATCCGGTCTCTTGCCCGCTCCATTCTCAATGGTCTCATCAAAGCAGTAAATACTTCTATATCGGCTCACCATTCCTCTCGCCAAAGAAAAGCTAATCACCGTCGTAATACGACTCTCTTGCAGTCTTCGTGACCGTCAGTCATGAGGCGCATCAAACGACCATGAGACCTCGCGCATCACGCTGTAGTTAGTGTTTTAATTCGCATTGGGAAGTGACCGCCTTCGATGCCTGCAAGCGACGTATTAGTCGTAGGTCGAATCGCACTGTAATCATCGTTACTTATCGCTCCCTCAAAGAACGCTCAAGAACCCATAAGAACACAAGGGAATATATAGGAATGATCAGTAATGATGCGGTCTCGAACGACTTAGTCATGACAAATAAAACGCTAGATGGAGGCTATCTTCCTCGAATCTGAGTTAGTCTATCTTGCAAGGCAGTGCGAGATGCTGCCGCGCTAGTCCCGCAGTTCAAGTGCATGTTGACCA
>DATKQB010000080.1:0-5754 GCA_035523795.1 Verrucomicrobiia bacterium
ACGCCGTCGGGCGTGACGAAGGTCGCGCCCACGGGGCAAACCTGGGTGCAGGGAGAGTCGGCACAGTGGTTGCACAACTTAGGGACGAAGAAATTCTTGCCGCCGATTTCATTGGGCGGGAAGCCCTGCTTGCCGCCGTTCGGAGATTCCACGTCGGGGCGCTCAATCTTCCAGTCGGCGACGTGATAGCGCTCGATCCAGGTGCGGTAATAGCCTTCGGGGACGTCGTTTTCTTCCGCGCAAGCACGGACACAACTGCCGCAGCCAATGCACTTTGGGATGTCGATCAGCATCCCCCACCAGTGCTCCGTGAGCTTGTAGTTAGGTGCGGCCTCGGGCGTGCCCGCCTGGACATATTTCCAGGCGACCGCGGCTGCCGGCAATAGGAGAAGCAGACGACGGCGGGTGATGTCCATTATTTCGGTCCCTCCGTCGCCGAATTCGTTACAGCTGCGGTTTCGATCTTGGGCCGGTGAGGCTGGTGGCAGGTACCGCAGGCTAAACCTCCCGAGTGATCGGCGGTGTCCACCTGCGGGAAATCCTTGGGCTTGGCGCTATTGGCCTCGTGGCAGCGGGCGCAGATAACGGCGGTGTCAAGCTTTGCCGGCTTTACCGACGCAGGATCGTCGGCATGCTTGGCCTGGGCTCCATGGCATGCTTCGCAAGGGACCACCACATGCTTGCCCTGCTTTTTCTGCTCTAGCACATCGGCATGGCAGGCCTCGCAAACGTCATGACCGGCGAAGGCCGCGGGCCGGGCCGCGATCTCAGCAATGGCGTCGCCGCGATAGTGTCCGTACTCGCCAAAACTATGAGGGACGACGAGGGCTCGTAGCGTAACGAAGGCGATCAGAGCGATCGCCATAAGTACCGCGAGCCGAATGAGGTGTTCAACGTCTTTGAACAAGTTACACGCCCTACTCGGGACACGAGTCGCGCACCAGAGCGCGATGCTCTTGGATACCTAGTAATCCGCCGGAGAACGATGATCGAAGTCACAGGAAGCTGTGACGGCGCTCACGATTGGCTTAGAAAAGCCAGGACCAGGTGTGACGAGATCCGCTTTTACTGCCGTGATTTTAGCCTCGGCCTGCGCATTTTCTTGGTCAAAGGCTGTATTGGACCGATGAGGGGCAAACCAGAAGTCAACTTCTCAATTGCCGACAATCCGGAAGTTGATTCGGTTCGGTCAAGAGAAGAGCATTTCCCGTACTAATCGACTGACGAACCTCCAGATTGCCGTCATCGGACCAGCTCAATCGAGGCAGGCTTCACGGCAGGCTTTTTCCGTCCATTTCATTCATGATTTTTGTAACTTCATTCAGTTCCGCCAGTTTGCGCCGCCGGAGCCAAGCCACCGAGTACCAGATCACCGGATATTGCATGAATACGCAGGCAATCAGCAACGCCGCCCAGGCCCTAGGATGGGCCATCACGTCTCGCCCGATGGTTGTCCAATTCGCAGCGGCAAGTACCGCACAAAAAATAATCCAGCCGAGTGACAAATAGATCGAGATCCGAAGCAGCCGGATTCGAGCTGTGGCTCTCTTGTGCCAAAGTTCTACGAAGGCACGGGTTGACTGTGTCTGAGGACGCCACGTTCCCCTAATAATCAATACGCGATATGCGGTCGACACGAAAACTAAGACGCAGATACCCGTCGCCCAGCCTGGTCCCATCCAAGTCGACTGATGCCGTATGTACACTGCGAAAATCAAAAGCCCCAGGAGTGCGATTGCGCTCAGGATATTGCCGATCACAAAGCGCCGGTCCTGGCGCTTGATCTTCTGCTGGACCTTGCTCTGGAACTCGGCTGACGGCTCCGCCACGCTGCTCCATTGCTCGCGCCAGGCATCAAGTTCGCTGTCGTTCGTCATTCTCTTCTCCAGTCGTGGCCGCTCTCCCAAGGGCATCCTTCAGAGCCTTTCTAATCCGGGTCAGACGCACGGCCACATTGTTTTCGGTAATGCCCATCACTTCCGCGATTTCCGCGTGCGATAAGCCCTCGAGAGCGAGCACGATCGTCTGCCGGTGGGTCAGGGGCAGAGACTGAATGGCCGACATAAGCCGCGCCCGCTGATCGGTTCGCGCCACCTGCTCATCAAGATGGGGGCGTGGATCCACCGGCTGTTCGGATTCTTCAAGTTCATTCAGCGGCTGATAAGGCGGCCGTCGTCTGGCTACGTGGGTAAGGCCGCGGTTATGAGCGATGCGGTACACGAATGTCCTCTCCGAGCAGTCCCCTCGAAAATGAGCCAATGCTTGCCAGATCGCCAGCGCGATGTCCTGTACCAGTTCCTCCCTCACGCTGGCCACCGCCTCGTAGCTGAACGCCAACCGCGACATGGCTCCGCCATACTCACGGAGAATGCGAGTGAATTGTGTTTCCAAGACCTGGCGGTGTTCGCTCACCATTGGAACCAGTCCCACGCATCGATCTGTAACTGAATCGGCATAGTTCATTCGCGTACCGAACGTAAAAGCAGAGCATACGAAGATCTTCGAAACAGCGCTACCATCGCGAGAGTGTCGCCGGCTTCGACTGCGGCTCGGGAGCCTGATATCGAGTCTCGCGATGATAACGGCTGAAAATAATAGCCACCACTAGTAATGCCAGCGGCGTTAGAAAACTGGCCTCAGGACCAACCATCCCGCCCGTGAGCCAACGCGGCCCACTTAAAGTGGAGCTGAGAAGATGGTGATAGGGCACGATGCCGCTGTCAGGAACGCCGTAAAACATTTGTCCCCAGTCGTAGCCTAAATGAAAGCCGACCGCACACCAGAGATTCCCCGTCCGCCGCAAGAACAGGCAGAGAAGAAGTCCGAAAAGCACAACCGTGGCGGAGCCATAAGTGGTTTCATTCGCATTGAAGGCGTGGCCCAAGCCGAACAAGCCCGACATCACAAATGCCGCCGGCCAGAACCCGATTCCGGACGTGAGCGTGTACTGGATGTAACCGCGGAACAGGAATTCCTCAACCAGTCCAGCCAGGAGGCATGCGATGCCCCATCCGAGAAGCGAAGACAAAATTGCCGTCCCGTGCAGAGCCATGCCGGTAATACGGAACCCGTGGAGCAAGAACATCGTTAGTAGAGTGCCGCTGATCGCCAGAAAGCCGCAGGCTGAGCCGATCCAGAAATTCCGCCCCAGGGCCTTGCGCAGGGGCAAACCATATTCGCTGAATTTGCGATGCTCAAGTTTACCCATGGCCAAGGCAGCACCGAGGAGAAACAGTAATGTAATGGCTTCCGACCCACCCATTACAAGTGGAGTGATTGTGATGTGGCCTTGGTTCCTGTACTTCTCGAAAAAGCCTTGAGGGCCGCCTGCCTCAATGAGAACGAAACTTCCGAATAGAAGGGCAAACAAGGAGAGGAACATGAGCAGCCGCCAGCCCGCGCGGAGCCCCTGGGATGCGACAAAAATTGGCTTCAACCCGGCTGTGAGGTGAGGACTTGGCGGGAAAACTTCCGTCGATACTAAGGGCAAGTTTTCAGTGGATTTGAGTTGACCGGCGATCGTCATTTCTTCACTCCGGGATCAAGAATGGTTCGGCCGTCCAGAAATCGAAACGCTAGTATGGAATCCGACGCTCGGACTTGGGCTTCGTATTCTCAGCCGTCCCTATTCAGGTAGTCTCAGGGAGGCAGAAAACCTTACAAGTCGGACCTGCTACTCAATCCGCATTGTCGGCAAACGGCAGTAATCTAAACGAGGCCCCGAACAGGGCGTGGTGCAAGCCTTCATAGCGATTGAGGGTGGATGACGAGCTACTCTGAAGTAATCCCACTGGAAGGGTTGCCGACCAACCACCAGCCAGCCCATCGCACACTGAGAAGTGCCTGTCCAGCACTGCCTTGCACTATATAATGACGCGCGCACCCAATTATGGCGCTGACCGCTGGTGCCAAACTCGGTCCTTACAAAATCCTCTCGGCCCTTGGCGTGGGTGGGATGGGAGAGGTGTATCGCGCTACCGACACGAAACTGGGTCGCGACGTAGCACTCAAAGTGCTGCCTGCCGAAATGGTCTGCAACAGTGAGAGACTTGCTCGCTTTCAGCGGGAAGCGAGAGCCGTGGCATCGCTGAATCATCCGCACATCGTTACCCTGTACTCCGTGGAGGAATCTGATGGAGTTCCCTTTTTGACGATGGAGTATGTTCCCGGCGAGTCGCTAGACCGCCGCATTCCGCCGGGCGGACTGCAAGTCTCGCAAATGATCGAGATCGCGCGCGCCCTGGCGGAAGCGCTGGTGGCGGCGCATGAAAAAGGCATTATTCATCGTGACCTCAAGCCGGCCAACATCATGCTCACGCCTGAAAGTCGCGTGAAGATCCTGGACTTCGGCCTGGCGAAAGAGACAGGCAGCACAAAACCAGACGATGCCACGGTGGACCAAACGCAAGTTGGGAGCATTGTCGGAACGCCGGCCTACATGTCTCCCGAGCAAGTCCTTGGACGGGCGGTAGATGTGCGGACCGATATTTTCTCACTCGGCCTGGTGTTGCATGAGATGGCGACCGGACGACGCGCGTTCCAGGCGACGACCTCGGCGGAACTGGTGTCAGCGGTCCTTCGTGATACTCCACCGGTTGTGACCGATGTGCGTCCGGAGTTGCCTGCCGAACTGGGGCGTCTGATTCGCCGCTGCATCGAAGAAGATCCGCAGCATCGCTGGCAAACGGCGCGCGACGTCGCTAACGAATTGCGCGACTTGGAACAGGTTCGTCGACAGATAGTCGCGCCTGCGCCCGACAGGTCCGGACCTTCCGTCGCCGTCATGCCCTTTCAGAATCTCAGTCCGGATCCAGAGGGCGAATACTTCAGCGATGGGTTGGCTGAAGAAATTCTTAACGCACTGAGCCAAGTGGAAGGACTCACCGTAGCGGCTCGGGCGTCCTCCTTTTACTTCAAAGGCAAGACTACGGAAATGGCTGAGATCGCCAGCCGTTTGCGCGTGGCCAACGTACTGCAGGGGAGTGTCCGCCGCTCCGGCAACCGCGTGCGGGTTACGGTACAGCTCGTTGACTTGAGAAATGGCTTCCAGCTTTGGTCGGAACGGTATGATCGCCAGATGGAGGACATTTTCGCAATTCAGGACGAGATCGCTCGGGGGATCGCGGAACGTTTCAAGGTGGCCTTCGGAAGCGCTCGGCGCTCGACGACGAGCGTAGAGGCTTATGAGCTTTATCTCAAAGGGCGCCATTTGTGGCATCAGCGATCGCCCGCGACGTTGCGGGCTGCTATCAAGAGTTTCGAGGACGCGATTCAGCTCGATCCCCAGTACGCTTTGGCTTACTCTGGTCTTGCCGACTCTTATGGCATTCTCCAATTCTACGGGTGGATGCCTCCCGAGGAAGGCCGCAAGCCGGCTCGTGACGCAATGTTGCAGGCCGTCAGGCTGGCGCCGGAACTGTGGGAAGTTCAATTTTCGCGCGGCTTTTACTCCATTTACTTCGAACGCGCATGGCACGATTCAGGGCCGCATTTCAAACAAGCGCTGGCGATTAATCCCCGATCATCTTTGGCGAATGTGTATTACGGACTCTTTCTGGAAACCTCCGGACGAAGCGAGGAGGCTGTCCCATATGGAGTTAAGGCCTGCGAACTCGATCCGCTGTCACCAGTGATTCATTGCGTCTCGACGCCCATCTTTTTGAACACCGAGCGTTACGCGGAAGCGGAGCGAAGAGCAAACCATGCACTCGAGATGCAGCCTGATTACATGTTTGCCTTGTGGGTAAGAAGTCT